>JABCZO010000034.1 GCA_013289615.1 Gammaproteobacteria bacterium | reverse complement strand
TTGCAACGCGTGTATATACTCGGGCCCCGGACTAACCTGACATGGAGATATAGTCATGGCGAAAGCAAAGAAGAAGGCCAAAAAGAAAGCTTCGAAAAAGAAGTAAGGCCTTCATATACGGCGGGCTCGGAATTGTTCCTGGCTCGCCGTACCTCAAGCTTCAAACAGTGCCCGCGTAAGCGGGCACTGTCGCATCCGGCCCAAGATCGTCGGATAAGCCTATGACAAAGCCAGCCGCAGCAGTCGCCGACGCGGGGCAGATCAAGAAACTTCACGCTGCGCGCGCCTCGCTCGCGATGTTGCGCGACGACATGATCCTCGGCATCGGCACCGGTTCCACCGTCAACGCCTTCATCGATCTGCTTGGAACGGACGGCTGGGCATCGCGGCTGCGCGGCGCGGTATCGAGTTCCGAAGGCTCCAGCGCGCGCTTGCGCGCCCTCGGCACGCCGATCCTGGATCTCAACGAGGTGCCCGATCTGCCGCTTTATATCGATGGTGCGGACGAAGCCACCCGCGCTCGTGTGCTGATCAAGGGCGGCGGCGCCGCATTGACGCGCGAGAAGATCATCGCCGCCGCGGCCGATCGTTTCGTCTGCATCGTCGACGACAGCAAGCTGGTCGAGACCCTCGGGCGCTTTCCATTACCGGTAGAGGTGATCCCGATGGCACGCTGCTACGTCGCCCGGCGCCTGGCCAGCTTGGGCGGCCGGCCGGTGTGGCGTGAAGGCACCACCACCGACAACGGCAATCACATTCTTGACCTACATGATCTGGCGATCGCCGATCCGATGGCGCTCGAGGCGGCCATCAATCAGATCACCGGGGTCGTGACGGTCGGACTGTTTGCCGCGCGCCCGGCCGATCTGTTGGTGATCGGCGCCTCCGGCGGAGTGGAATTTATCTGAAGCGCCGGACTCGCCGGCGCCATTGCAAGTTATACAAAGCGGCAGCGAGTGGTGGCTGGGGGACTAGGATTCGAACCTAGGTTAGCGGAGTCAGAGTCCGCGGTCCTACCACTAGACGATCCCCCAGCAGGATCAACGCTTCGAGTACTGCGTGCCGCGACGAGCTTTGCGGCGACCGACCTTCTTGCGTTCCACTTCCCGCGCATCGCGCGTAACGAAGCCGGCCTGACGCAGTGGCTTGCGCAGCGCCTCATCGTAACGAATCAACGCGCGGGCAATCCCGTGCCGGATTGCCCCCGCCTGGCCGGTGATGCCGCCGCCGGTGACGTGCACCTTGATGTCGAACTTGGACGTGAGCTGCACCACCTCGAGCGGCTGGCGCACGATCATGCGGCCGGTCTCGCGGCCGAAGAACTCGTCGATCGGGCGCTCATTGATCGTGATGCGGCCGGTACCGGGCTGCATATAAACGCGCGCCGCGGCGCTCTTGCGCCGGCCGGTACCATAATTCGGGGTCGCTGCCATGTCGTGTATTCCTGTCAGATTTCCAGCGGTTTCGGCTGCTGTGCCGTATGCGGATGCTTGTCGCCGGCAAATACGTGCAGCTTGCGGAACATGCTGCGGCCGAGCGTGGTCTTCGGCAGCATGCCCTTGATCGCGAATTCGAGTGCGCGCTCCGGGTGCTCCTTCAGCAGCTTGCCGAGGGCGATGGTCTTGAGATTGCCCAGGTAGCCGGTGTGGTGGTGATACAGCTTGTCGTCCAGCTTGTTGCCGGTCACCGCGATCTTCTCGGCATGCAGCACCACAATGTGATCGCCCATGTTCACGTGCGGGCTGTAGTCAGCCTTGTGCTTACCCTTGAGCCGCAGCGCGATGCGCGAGGCCAGGCGGCCGAGCGTTTTCCCACTGGCATCAATCACATACCAATCGCCGCGTACACTCGCCGGCTTGGCGAATTCAGTCTTCATCATGTCACTTGCGTACCCGCGGTGCGGGCCGTCCCGGGAATGGAATTTGAAAAGGCGCGGAAGTCTACTCAAGGACCCCAAGCTTTGCAAAACTGCCATATCCTGGGGCTGCGGCGCCGCTGCGGTATCCCCACCGGGGCCCGAACGGGGGCTTCGCCACCCATCTGACATATAATGCGCCGATGCTGGCCAGCGATGTGCTCGATTCGGTGCTAAAAACGGCGGACGAGGCGTTGCGCACCCTGTTTGCGCCGGCACAGTCCGCCCGCAGCCCTTCTCTACCGGCCGACTCCCCGCTTACTGAGGCCGAAAAGCGCCACGCGGCAGCCCTGATGCGCGTCAACCACGCCGGCGAGATTGCCGCCCAGGGCCTGTATCGCGGCCAGGCCGCCATGGCCCGGCCCGGCAGCACCCGCGAATTCCTGCGGCGCGCTGCCAGCGAGGAAACCGACCATCTGGCCTGGTGCGAGAGCCGTCTGCTGGAGCTCGACTCGCGGCCGAGCCGCCTGAACCCAATCTGGTACCTGGGGTCCTTTGTCATCGGCGCGGCCGCAGCGCTGTTTGGCGATCGGCTGAGTCTGGGCTTCGTGACCGAAACTGAACGCCAGGTCGAGGGGCACCTGGCGAGCCACCTGGATCGCCTGCCCGCCGACGATCAACGCAGCCGGGCGATCGTCGAGCTGATGCGATCCGATGAGGCCGCGCACGCGCAGGCTGCACGCAGCCTCGGGGCGAGCGAGCTGCCCGGTCCGATCCCGGCGCTGATGCGACTTACCGCGCGCGTCATGACCGGCAGTGCTTACTGGTTTTGAGGGCGCCCGTCACAGGGCAGCGGCAGCGTCTCTTGCGGCCGGCACAGATTGGTAATAAAAAGCCGGCTGCAGCCATCGAATTATCATTGAACCAAGGCCATAAAAATATGGAAGAGAATGTCAGACCGCTGAGCGACATTCCCGCTATCAATCGATTCCTGAGCTATTGCCGCATCCGCACGGTGCCGTCCAAGACCGTGCTGATCCATGCCGGGGACCTGCCTGATGTTCTCTACTACATCATCAGCGGCTCGGTCGAAGTGATGATCGAGGACGAGGAAGGCAATGAGATGGTGCTGGCGTACCTCAACAAGGGCCAGTTCTTCGGGGAAATGGGACTGTTCTATGAACAGCCGACCCGCAGCGCCTGGGTACGCACACGCAATGCCTGCGAGCTCGCCGAAATGACCTACCCGCGCTTTCGCCAGGTCGCGACCGAGAGCCCGGGCCTGATCTTCGAGCTTGCCACGCAGCTCGCGACCCGCCTGGATCGCACCAATCGCAAACTCGGCGATCTGGCATTCGTCGATGTCACCGGCCGTGTCGCCCATGCGATCACCAGCCTGTGCGATGAGCCGGATGCGATGACACACCCGGAGGGCATGCAGATCAAAGTGTCGCGCCAGGAACTGTCGCGCCTGGTCGGCTGCTCACGCGAGATGGCCGGTCGGGTGCTGAAAGTGCTCGAGGACCAGGGCCTGTTGCGCGCCACTGGCAAGACCATCGTGGTGTTCAACGCCCGCCCGAAGATGAAGACCCGGCCTGTGATCGTGCCCGCCAAGCCGTCCAAGGACCGACCGGTCGCCCCCGCCAAGCCGACGTTCGATGCCGACGATGACGAGGACGATGACGAGGCCTGACGCGCGCGCGCTGCCCGCCTAGCCGAGTGCCGTGCGCATCGCCGCGATGGTCGCCGCGTAGTTGCTGCTGCCGAATATGGCCGATCCGGCGACAAAGATGTCGGCGCCGGCCTGTGCGGCGGCGGCGATGTTATCCACCTTGATGCCACCGTCCACTTCAATGCGCACCGGCCGCCCGCTGGCCGCGACCCGCCGCCGCACCGCGGCGATCTTCGGCAGCGCGCCGGCGATGAACTGCTGCCCGCCAAAGCCCGGGTTCACCGACATCAGCAGCACCAGGTCCAGCTTATCGAGCGTGTAGTCGAGCCAGTCGAGCGGCGTGGCCGGATTGAATACCAGTCCGGGCTTGCAACCATGCTCTCGGATCAGGTGAATGGTCCGATCCACGTGCTCGGTGGCCTCGGGATGAAAACTGATATAGCTCGCCCCGGCGGCTGCGAAATCCGGCACGATCCGATCCACCGGCCGCACCATCAGATGCACGTCGATCGGAACGCTAAGGCCCCGGCGATGCAGCGCCTCGCACACCACCGGCCCGACCGTCAGATTCGGCACGTAGTGATTGTCCATCACATCGAAGTGGATCAGATCGGCGCCGGCTTCGATCACCGCGTCGACCTCCGCGCCCAGGCGCGCAAAATCGGCTGACAGAATGGAAGGCGCGATCCAGTGGGTATTGGACATGCGGCTAGTTTAACAGCCCGCCGGCAGGGGCTAGCGCATTCCCCGGCGCTCGCGGATCAGCTCGTAGGCCGCCTGGATCTGCTGCGTGCGCTCCTTGGCGCGCTCGAGCATCGATGGCGGCAGGCCATTGGCCTTGAGCTTGTCCGGATGATGGCGGCTCATCTGTCGCCGGTACGCCCTCACGACATCCTCATCCGACATCTGCGCCGAGGCCTCGAGCAGGCTATAGGCCTGCGCGATGCGCTCATTGCTGGCGCTCGCGGCACCCATGCCCGCCCCGCCGGTGCCGCCCGCGTCACCAGCGCCGGCTCCCCCCATCGATGCGCCCTGGCGAAAACGCAGCAGGCTCTCGAGCCGCGCGAAGTCGGTAGCCGACAGGCCCAGCAGCAGCGCCACGCGCTGCAGCCGCGAACGCGGCACTTCCGAAAGGCCATTGCCGGCGAGCGATGCCTGCAGCTGGATCTCCACGAAAAACTGCGCCAGATCCGGATGGCGCACGATCGATGAACGCAGCCGGGCCAGCGCCGCATCGAGGTCGAAGCCCGGCTGCTTGCCCTCGGTGAAGTAGGCGATCGCGGCCTGGATCTGCTCCGGCTGCAGGTGCATCGCGTACATGACGGCGCGCGCCGAGGCGATCTCCTGCTCGGTGACGCGGCCATCGGCCTTGGCGATATGGCCCATGACCCGAAACGCGGTCGGAAAGAACAGCTCGTTGACCAGCCTCGGGTCCGGGCCGCCGGTGAACATCGCCGGGCTGATCTGTCCGGTATCGAACTGGTGGCCTATGAACGCCCCGAGCGCGGCGCCGACCGGGCCGAGCGCCAGCATCCCGAGCGTGCCGCCGATGATCTTGCCTGCCCAGTTCATGAATTGCGCCGCCCGCCCAGTGTGCTCATTGGTTCCCCGAATGCTGCCGCCAGCGGCGGCGTATGCTTGACCCCGCCGCCGCGTGGGCGGCAAGATGCGCGCCCTCTTGACGCGCCCGTATGGTAACAAGCCTTGGCCACGACCCCCGGCACGGTTGCCGAAACCGCGGTCTATGAGACCGAGCTAGCGGGACTGATGCGGCTACATCGCGGCAAAGTCCGCGACCTGTACGCGCTCGACGACGATCGAATGCTGATCGTCGCGACCGATCGCCTGTCGGCCTTCGATGTCGTGCTGCCCGATCCGATCCCGGGAAAAGGCCGCGTGCTGAACGAAATCTCGCTGTTCTGGTTCGCACGCACCGCTCACATCGTACCCAATCACCTGTCCGGCCTGCCGCTGAGCTTCGCGGTCACCGACCCCGCTGAGCTTGCGCTGCTCGACGGTCGCGCGGTGATCGTCAGGCGCCTGCGTGCGCTGCCGATCGAAGCGGTGGTGCGCGGCTACCTGATCGGCTCCGGCTGGAATGACTATCGCGCCCGCGGCGCCATCTGCGGCATCGCGCTGCCGCCGGGACTGCAGCAGGCGCAGGCGTTGCCGACACCGATCTTTACGCCGGCGACCAAGGCGGCCCGTGGCGAGCACGATGAGAATATCTCGTTCGACGCCACCGAACAGCTGCTCGGTGCTGAGCTCGCGGCTGCGGTGCGCGACACCGCGCTCGCGCTTTACAAATTTGCGGCCGAACACGCGCGCGTGCGCGGCATCATCATCGCCGATACCAAATTCGAATTCGGGGTCGACCGGCTCGGCCGGCTGACGCTGATCGACGAGGTCCTGACACCCGATTCCTCACGGTTCTGGCCGGCCGACACCTGGACGCTTGGTAGCAGCCCGCCGTCTTTCGACAAGCAATTCGTGCGCGACTACCTGGAAACCCTCGACTGGAACAAGCGGGCACCGGGCCCGCATCTGCCGCGCCAGATCATCGAGCGCACCGCCGGGAAATATCGCGAAGCACTGCGCCGGCTCACCGGTCCGTAGCCGCATGAGCGCCACGCCGGATACACGCCCCGCTCCCGGGAATCTGTGGACCCGGATACATGGCCTGCCGGACCGGCTGCTGTTTGGTCCCGAGGCCGAACAGCCGGGTAGCGGCGCGCTGCTGCGCCGCATGGCGCGCTATCCGTACGCGCTGCTGCGCGACCTTGCAGGCGGCAGGCTCAATCTGCACGCCATCGGCCTGGTGTACGCGAGCGTACTTGCCATCGTGCCGCTGCTCGCCTTCAGCTTCGGCATCCTCGCGGGCTTCCATGCCCAGGGCGTACTCGAGCCGCTGGTGCATGATTTCTTCTCCCCGATGGGCAGCGCCGCCGACGAGCTCACGGCCCGCGTCATGGAATTTGCCAATAAGGTCCGCGGCGGCCTGGTCGGTTCGGTGGGTCTTGCGCTGCTGATCTGGACGCTGCTCAGCACCATGAAGAAGGTCGAGGACGCGTTCAACTTCGTCTGGCACGTGGACGTGCCGCGCAATTTTGGACGCCGCGTGGCCGAGTACGTCGCCTTGCTGATTATCGGTCCGATACTGCTGGCCACGGTGGTGGGGCTATCGCGTCTCGCGGCCGAGAGCGAGCCGGTACGAGCGCTGTCCGAGCTGCCGATGATGGTGCGCGTGGTTGCAATGACTTTGACTCTCGCCCCCTATCTGATCGCCTCGGGACTGCTCACGCTGATCTACATGGTGGTGCCGAACACCAACGTGCGGTTCGGACCGGCGCTCGCCGGCGGCATCTCCGGCGGTATCCTGTGGGCCGCGATCGGGCGTTTCTTCACGTTATTCGTGCTGTATTCGTCGCGCCTGACGGTCGTCTACGCCGGTTTCGCGATCATCATCGCCACGCTGGTGTGGACCTATTTCAACTGGATCATCCTGCTGATCGGCGCCCAGATCTCATTCTATGCGCAGAATCCAAACTACCTGCGTGTCGGGCTGCATGAGCCGCGCCTGTCCTGCGCCGACACCGAGCGGCTCGCGCTCGGCATCATGTACCTGGTCGCGGAACGCTATCGCGCCGGCGGCGAACGCCTGACGATCCCGGTCGTGGCGACGCGGCTGGGTTTTTCCGGCATCGCCGTCGCCCGCATGTGCGCGACGCTTGAAGCGTCGGGCTTTCTCGCCGTCGCGGCCGATGATTCGCTGCTGCCCGGGCGCGATATCGCGCACATCCCCGTGGTCGCCATAATGATGGTGGCGCGCGCGCAAAGCAGCGGCCTGATCCGCACTGCCACGGCAACACCGCCGGTGATAGTGCGGTTCTGCGCCGAGCTCGAGCGCGCATGGCAACAGCGCTGCGCGGGCATGATGCTCAGCGAGTTGCTCGATCGGCAGCCGCTGGCCGAACAGCGGCGCGAGAGCTGATGGCCTGAGCCGATTGCTTGCCTATCGGTCGCGGAGCGCGCTTGGGGTTAGCAAATGTTGCCGGGATCACTCGCCGGCGATTGTCATTGCCTCGATCAGCAGCGATCCGGTGCGGATGGCGCCTTGCACGTCGACATCGCTGCCGACGGCGACGATACTGCGCAGCATCACGCGCAGGTTGCCGGCAATCGTCACCTCGTGCACCGGATACGCGAGCACGCCGTTCTCGACCCAGAAGCCGCTGGCGCCGCGCGAGTAATCGCCGGTGACCGCATTGACACCTTGGCCCATCAGCTCGGTGACGTACAGGCCGCTACCCATGCGGCGCAGCAGCTCATCGAAGCTGCCGGTCTCGCCCGAGCTCACCAGCAGGTTGTGGATGCCGCCGGCGTTACCGGTGGTCTTCAGCCCGAGTTTGCGCGCCGAGTAGCTGCCCAGCACGTAGCCCTGCAACACGCCGTCACTCACCAGCTGGCGTTCGTGCGTCGCTACGCCCTCGGCATCGAACGGGCTGCTCGCCAGTCCCTGCAGCAGGTGCGGACGCTCGACGATATTAAGGAAGGACGGAAACACAGCCTGCCCGGCGGCATTGAGCAGGAACGAGGAGCGCCGATACTGACTGGTGCCGCTGATGGCGCCGACGAAATGAGCGAACATGCCGCGTGCCAGCTCCGGTGCGTACAGCACCGGCGCGCGCCGCGTCGACAGCTGGCACGCCCCCAGGCGCCGCAGTGCGCGCTGCGCCGCCCGCTTGCCGATCGAACTGGCCGATTCGAGCGCGCCCGGATTGCGGGCGACGCTGTACCAATAATCGCGCTGCATGTCCTGGCGCTCCTGCGCCACCAGCGCGCAGCTGAGCGAATGGCTGGTGCTCGGAAAGCCTGCCAGAAAGCCAAGACTGTTGCCGTGCACACGCACGCCACTGTGCGTCGTTACGGTCGCGCCCTCGGAATTCTTCAGTCTCGCATCACAGGCCAGGCCGGCAGCCTCACATTCGCGCGCCAGCTGTACCGCCTGCTCGGGCTGGATGTCCCAGTGGTGATAAAGATCCAGATCGGGAATCTCGCGCGCCAGCGCTTCTGCGTCGGCCAGTCCGGCGCACGGATCCGCAGCGGTGTGCTGCGCAATCGCCGAGGCCTTGACCACCGTTTCGTGCACCGCCGAAGGCCGCAGATCGGCGGTGCTCGCCGAGCCCTTCGCCTTACCGAAGTAGACCGTGACCGACAGGCCGCGATCGCGGTGGTATTCGATGGTATCGACCTCGCCCAGTCGCACGGTCACCGTCAAGCCACGCTGCAGGCTCACGTCGGCCTCGGCCTGACTCGCGCCGGTGCTCTCGGCCTCGGCCAGTGCGCTCGCGACCACTTGCTTGAGTTCACCGATCCTCGAGGCATCGACCGGCCTTACGGCGACCACCTGCTGCGCCATCCCTATGTTCCTTATTGCCAGGCCCCGCCCTGTGCCATGATTTCAGTTCCGATTGTAACAGCGCCCCGCGGCCCACCAGCGGCCTTAAGGAGCCATTCTGAGCAAGCGAAAATCGACCGCCGCCAGCCGCGACAGCGGCGGCGGGGCTGACTCGGCCGCGGGCGCTGACGCAGGCGACGAGGCCTGTGAACGCCCCAGCCGCTCGGCGCGCAAGCGCCGGGCCGAAGCGCTGCAGAAGCTTGGCGTCGGGCTGACCAGGATGCGTCCCGCGAAGTTGCGCGAGCTGCGGCAGCATCTGCACTTGCCCGAACCGCTGTTCGAAGCGATCCTCGAGGTCCACCGCCTGCGCACTGGTCCGGCCCTCGCCCGCCAGCGCCAATACATCGGCCGCCTGATGCGTGAGGTCGAGGCGGAACCGATCGAGCGTGCACTGGCGGAGTTCTGCCGCAGCGGTGATGCTAAAATGCCTCGATGAAAGCCCTCGTCGGCATCATCATGGGATCGTCCTCCGACTGGGAGACGATGAGCGCTGCGGCCGAAATGCTCACCCATCTCGCGATCTCGCATGAGACGCGCGTAGTCTCGGCGCACCGCACGCCTGATCTGCTGTTCGAATACGCAGCCGGCGCGGCCGCGCGCGGCCTGGAGGTGCTGATCGCAGGAGCAGGCGGCGCGGCGCACCTGCCCGGCATGGCAGCCGCCAAGACCACGCTGCCGGTATTGGGCGTTCCGGTTCAATCGCGCGCCCTCAACGGCCTCGATTCGCTGCTGTCGATGGTGCAGATGCCCGCCGGCGTGCCGGTCGCGACCTTCGCCATCGGTAGTGCCGGCGCCACGAACGCCGCGCTGTTCGCCGCCGCGATACTTGCGCCGCGCTACCCGCAGATCGCCCGGGCATTGCAGAATCAGCGCGAGACGCAGACCGCAGCGGTACTGTCCAAACCCGACCCGCGCACTCCATAACCCAAGGACCCCAGGTCCATGACAATAGGTATCGTGGGCGCCGGCCAACTCGGCCAGATGCTCGCGCTCGCAGGCTACCCGCTCGGCCTCGACTTCCTGTTTTTCGACCGCAGCGCCGATACGCCGGCGGGGCGTATCGCACCGCTGCTGGCCGGCGAATTCCATGACGAGACGCTGCTTGCCGAGCTCGCGCGGCGCAGTGACGTCATCAGTTTCGATTGGGAAAATATCAGCGTCGGGGCGCTGCGCCGCGCCGCGCACGGTACCCGCATCGCGCCGCCGCTCAGCGCGCTGGCGGTTGCACAGGACCGGCTCGCCGAGAAGCGATGCTTTGAGCGCCTGTCGATCCCCACCACGCGCTTTGCCTCGGTCGACAGCCGCGCGTCGCTGTCGCGCGCTGTGGATCGTGTCGGCCTGCCGGGCGTCCTCAAGACCCGGCGCTTCGGCTACGACGGCAAGGGTCAGTACGTGCTGCGCAGCCGCGCCGACATTGAACCGGCTTGGGACGCGCTCGGCAGCGCGCCGCTGCTGTACGAGGAGTTCGTGCCGTTTGAGTACGAGGTGTCGATCATTGGGGTACGAACGCGCGCGGGTGAAATCGGCGTCTATCCGCTGAACCGCAATTACCATGTGGACGGCATCCTGCGCCTGACGCTCGCCCCGTGGATCGCCCCGGCGCTGGCGCGGGCTGCGCAGCGAGCCTTGCACAAGCTCCTCGAGCACTTCAACTACGTCGGTGTGCTGACCA
This sequence comes from Gammaproteobacteria bacterium, assembly GCA_013289615.1. Lineage (GTDB taxonomy): Bacteria > Pseudomonadota > Gammaproteobacteria > Steroidobacterales > Steroidobacteraceae > FEN-1191. Next base: position 34,711 of record JABCZO010000034.1, on the reverse strand, counting down.
TCGAATTCTTCGTGCACCGTGGACGCCTGCTGGCGAATGAAATAGCCCCCAGAGTCCACAACTCGGGACACTGGACCATCGAAGGCGCCGTCACCAGCCAGTTCGAGAATCACGTACGCGCAATCGCCGGGTTGCCGCTCGGCGCCACCGCGCCGCGCGGGCATTCGGCGATGATCAATCTGATCGGCACCATGCCTGCAGCGCACAGCTTTCTCGCCGAGCCTGGCCTGCATTGGCACGACTATCGCAAGGAACCACGTCACGGTCGAAAACTCGGCCATTGCACTATCAATGAATCGACTGCTTCGCGACGCACGGCGCGCGCCAAACAGCTGCTGCCACGGCTGTATCCGCAACTGGCGCTCAGGCCGTAGTATCATTTCGCAGCAATGAATCTCGAGCTGTTCAAACTCAGGGAACTTCCGTTCCGGCTCAGTCCGGACCCGCAGTTCCTCTATTTGAGCAAGGCACATGCACGCGCCAAGGCGTACATGGAGTCGACCGTGTGGTTCGCCGACGGCTTCGTCGTGATCACCGGCGAAATCGGCTGCGGCAAGACCACGCTGATCGAGACTTTTCTGCAGGAACTGCAGAACGACGTAGTCGTCGCGCAGATCAACCAGACCCAGGTGTCCTCGCTCGAGTTTCTGCAGTCGGTGCTGGTGCAGTTTGGCTACAAGCCATTCAAGATGAAGAAGGCTGAGCTGCTCGCAACCCTCAATGACTATCTGGTAGAGCAGTACAACGCCGGCCGCAAGCTGGTATTGATAATCGACGAGGCGCAGAACCTGACCCAGACCGTGCTGGAAGAGGTGCGGCTGCTGTCGGGTATCGAGACGCCGAAGGAAAAGGTGCTGCGCATCATTCTCGCCGGGCAACCCGAGCTCAACGACAAGCTCGATGCCCCTGAACTCGAGCAGCTCGCACAACGCGTGCGGCTGCGCTTTCATCTACCGGCACTCACCAGCATCGAAATGCGCGCCTACATCCTGCATCGGCTCGAGGTCGCCGGTTCCCAGGGCCGTGAAATCTTTGCCGGCGACACCTTTGAGCTGATTTTTCGCTACACCGGCGGCGTGCCGCGCCTTACCAACACGCTGTGCGATACCGCGATGCTCGCCGCGGCCAACAAGAACCACGATACCGTCACGCGCGACGATGTCACGGCCGCGATCGACGAACTGCAGTGGCAGGAATACTCCTCGCGTACCGGCACGCGCCTGCTGCGCCTGCGCGGCGATGCGGCTCCCGGCCACAGCGGCGAGTCGCGCGCACGACCCGACAATGGGGCCGACGCGCCACTGGCGCGCATCCTGCTCGCAGCCGGCGGCCGCACTGTCGGCGAGCGCGCGCTCTATCCGGGCCGCCTGATCATCGGCCGTACGTCCGCCAACGATCTGCAGATCGAGAGCCGCTTCGTGAGCCGCCATCACTGCCAGATCGTCACCACTGCCCACAACTGCGTGATTGAGGACCTCAACAGCACCAACGGCATCTTTATGCGCTCCAAGCGCGTGCGCTTCCACAACCTGAATGATGGTGATGTCGTGATGATCGGGCAGCACGAACTGCTCTACATCGATGAGCGGGCCCAGCACCGCGCGCAGGGGGAGGCCCATAGCGCGTCCCCGGCATCGGGTGACCATCCGGTCGGCGGCGGCAACTGAAGACCGCTCAGGGCTCGCCAGGGCTCGCCAGGGCTCGTCAGGGCTCCTGAGCGCTCCTCAGCGCTACTCCGGCTCCTTCCCCCCAGGGCCTTAAAGCGCAGCGACCGGCGCCGTGGCCGCCCTTCACAGCGAGGACTCATCATCGACATCGTCGCCAGCGTGGCGGTCCTGCGACCAATACTCGGCGTGGGTAGCCCGAAAGTCGCGTCGGCGCAGCCAAATGGCTGCCCCGCCAACCAGTCCCAATACGCCCGCCAACAGCAGCAGTACCGACAGGACGCCCGAATGCAGCTGGTAGCTGATCGCGATCAGCAGTACGCCGGCCAGTGCATAAGCCCAGGGCAGGCTTTCGTAGACCGGTTTGGAAAATTGCAAACGCACTCTCCGAAAGACGCCGGCGCTGTCAGGCCGTCCCGCCTACCGTGAGTGCATCGATGCGCAACGTCGGCTGACCGACGCCGACCGGCACGCTCTGGCCTTCCTTGCCGCAGACGCCGATGCCGTCATCGAGTTTCAGGTCGTTGCCGACCATGCCCACGCGCGTGAGTACGTCCGGGCCATTGCCGACCAGCGTGGCGCCCTTGATGGCCGAACCGACGCGGCCGTTTTCGATCAGATAGGCCTCACTGGCCGAGAACACGAATTTACCCGACGTGATATCGACCTGGCCGCCGCCGAAGTTCACCGCATAGATGCCGCGCTTCACCGAGGCCAGGATCTCACCAGGATCGTACGGGCCGGGCCGCATGTAGGTGTTGGTCATGCGCGGCATGGTGACGTGGGCGAAGGATTCGCGCCGGCCATTGCCGGTCGACCGGCCGCCCATGAGCCGGGCGTTGAGCGAATCCTGCATGTAACCGCGCAATATGCCGTCCTCGATCAGGGTCGTGCACTGCGTCGGCGTACCCTCGTCGTCGATGTTCAGCGAGCCGCGACGCGCTGCCAGTGTGCCATCGTCGACCACGGTGCAACCCGGGGCTGCGACGCGCTCGCCGATGCGGTTGCTGAACGCCGAGGTGCCTTTGCGATTGAAATCGCCCTCCAGGCCGTGACCGATCGCCTCGTGCAGCAAGACGCCCGGCCAGCCCGGCCCCAGTACCACGGTCATGGTTCCGGCCGGCGCCGGTACCGCATCGAGATTGACCAGCGCCTGGCGCACCGCCTCGCGCGCCAGCGCCAGCGGCCGATCCCGGGCCACCAGTTCATCGAGGGTGTAACGACCGCCGCAGCCGGCATAGCCCTGTTCACGCCGGCCGTTCTGTTCCACCAGCACCGTCACGTTCATTCGCACCAGCGGCCGCACATCGCCGGCCAGTACACCCTGGCTGTTGGCCACCAGGATCAGCTCGTGCACCGCGGACACGCTGGCCATCACCTGCACGACGCGCGGATCCATGCGGCGCGTCTCGCGATCCACACGCTCCAGCCAGGCGATCTTCTCTTCGTCTTTCAGACTGATGAGCGGATCGGTCGGCAGGTAGAGCTGATGTCCCGCCGCCGGCCGCCACGCCTGTACGGCGCCGTCACCGCCAGCCACCGCGATGGCGCGAGCGGCCCGCGCCGCCTCTTCCAGTGCCGGGGCCATGATCTCGTCCGAATAGGCAAACCCGGTTTTCTCGCCCGCCATCGCGCGCACGCCCACGCCCTGCTCAATGCTGGAATTGCCTTCCTTGACGATGCCGTCCTCGAGCGCCCAGCTCTCTTCGCGCGACAGCTGGAAATACAGGTCAGCGCAATCCACGGCCGAGCCCAGCACCAGGCCGAGCGCCTGCTCGACCCGGCCGACATCGAGGCCGGCGGGCGCAAGGATGCCCTCGCGCACATAACGCAGCGCGTCAAACGTCACGGCGGTGGTGGAAGCTGACATGGCAGACCTATTGACGCTCACATTAGCCGATGCGTCAAGGCGGGAAAATTTCGCCGGGCTTGCGCCTGCGCCGCCAGATCGAGCTCGGCAATCACCACGCCGACGCCACTGCTGAGGCGCGTCAGCACCGTGCCCCAGTAGTCCACGATCATGCTGTCGCCATAGGTCTCGCGGCCGCTGGCATGGCAGCCCCACTGCGCCGGCGCTACCACGTAGCTGAGGTTCTCGATCGCCCTGGCGCGCAGCAGCGCCTCCCAGTGCGCCCGGCCGGTTGGCACGGTAAAGGCGGAGGGTATCGTGAACCACTGCGCGCCCGCGGCCGACAACTGCCGATACAGCTCGGGGAAGCGCACGTCATAACACACCGACAATCCCAGCAGCCCCGCCGGCGTCGGTACCAGCACTGCACGCGAGCCGGGAGCGGTATTCCTCGACTCGCGGTAGCTCTCGGTTCTTCCCGGAATATCGACGTCGAACAGGTGCATCTTGTCGTAGCGCGCCGCGCGGCGACCGTCGTCGCCATATACCAGACAGGCGGCCGCTACCCTGCCGGCGGCCTCCTGCACGATCGGTGTCGTGCCGGCGACGATCCACAGCCCCAGCTCGCGCGCCTGTTGTGACAGAAAGCGCTGCACCGGGCCGTCGCCGTCGGGCTCGGCGATCGTGCGCTTGTCCGCATCGCGCAGCCCCATGAACGAAAAATTCTCCGGCAGCACTGCTACGTGCGCCCCGGCCGCTCGCGCCTGTGCCAGCAGACGCGCGGCCACCTCGAGATTCAGCGCCACATCGGCGGCCGAGTTCATCTGCAGCGCGGCAACCTTCACCGGCTCAGTGGATGCTGTCGATGCCATCGATCGATACCTCTCAGGCGCGCACGCCGGCCGCCGAGCCCCATAGCGGCACGCCGGCCTCGGCCAGCAGGCGCGCCGTCTCGAACAGCGGCAATCCCACCACGCCCGAGTAGCTGCCGCGCAGTTCCTGGACAAAGGCCGCGCCCAGGCCCTGGATCGCATAGGCGCCTGCCTTGTCGCACGGCTCGCCGCTGTCCCAATAGAGCGCGCATTCGCGCTCGCTCAGCGCCCGCAATCGCACCTCGCTGCGCGACACGGTGCATTGCATGCCGTTCGCGCTTGCCAGCGCCACTGCCGACAGCACCAGGTGCCAGCGCCCCGACAGCCGCGCCAGCATCGCCAGCGCATCGGCACGATCGCGCGGCTTGCCAAGCAGATCATCATCGATGACGACTGCCGTATCCGCGCCCAGCACCGCGAACTGCACCGACGCGGTGGCGCCCGCCACCGCTGCCAGCGCGACCTGCACCTCCAGCGCCTTGTTCTTGGCCAGGCGGCGCACGCAGTCCTCGATCGGCTCGCCGGCGGCGCGCCGCTCATCGATCTGGGCCGGCACCACGCGATGCGACACGCCGATCTGCAGCAGCAATTCGGTGCGCCGCGGCGATGCCGATGCCAGGATCACGACCGGCACGCTCACCTTGTCACGCACGATCACCGTCACTCTCGTGCGCACCGCTGCCCGATGCCTTACTCGCGATGATAAGGGTGTCCCGCCAGCAGCGTCGCGGCCCGATAGATCTGCTCTGCCAGCACCACCCGCGCCAGCCCATGCGGCAGCGTCAGTCGTGACAGCGCCCAGCGAAAATGCCCACGCGCCAGTACCTCCTCGGATAGGCCGTCCGGACCGCCAATGATAAACGCCAGATCCTGACCCGACGCGCGCCGTTGCTCGAGCCAATAGGATAATTCCAGCGTAGTGCGCTCGGTACCGTGCTCATCCAGCGCCACCACGAAATCGCGCGGCGCCAGCAGCGTCAGGATGCGTTGCGCCTCGGCCGACATCGCCGCCAGCGCGGCGGCGCCACTGGTCCTGCGGCTGGCGGTCGGCAGTTCGATCAGTTCCAGCTTCCACATGCCGCGCATGCGGCGCCAATAGTCGCTGAATGCCGTGTCCACCCAATCCGGCATGCGGGTGCCGATGGCAATCAGACGCAGTCGCATGGACCTGTGCTACCGCCCGCGCCGGTTCAGCTTCTGTGCCGCGGCAACGGCATCATGCCCGGCGCCTCACTGTACCGCGGCGCGCGCCGATGCGCGGCGGCGCGGCGGCGTGCTGCTGGCGCGGCGCGGCGTGCTGCTGGCGCGGCGCGGCGTGCGCGACGGCGCCTCCCACAGCTGTTCGATGGAATAGAACTCCCGTACCCGCGGCAGCATCACGTGTAGCAGCACATCCTGCAGATCGACCAGCACCCATTCAGCCTCGCGCTGGCCTTCGACTCCCAGCGCCCGCAACCCCGCTTCGCGGGCTTTTTCCAGCACCCGCTGCGCGATGGCGCGCACGTGGCGGTCGGAGGTGCCTGATGCCACGATCATGGCATCGGCGATATCGGTCAGCTCGCGCACATCCAGCAATTTGACGTTGACTGCCTTCATCTCATCCAGCGCCGCGAGCACGAGTTTTTCGAGCACTGACTTGCGTCGCGGTGCGCGGCGCGGGCGAGCGAGTGTGGTCATGCGCGTTGGTTCAGCCTCCCTATCGATTACGGCCAGCATAGCACCCGGTGCGCGCAATGAGGTCGCGCACTGCGTCCGGCACCAGGTAGCGCAGGTCCTGGCCGGACATAATCAAGGCCCGAAGATCGGTGGACGCGATCTCGAGCTGCGTTACCGCTCGCACGTAGATACGTCCGGCGACCGTACTATGCAGATCGCGCACGCTGCCGGTGCCGCGGTCGACCATAACCTCGCCCAGCGGTCCGGTGATTGGCGCCTTCCAGCCGGGCCGGTGCGCGACCACCACGTGGCACAGTTCGAATATCTCGCTCCATCGGTGCCAGGTCGGTACCCCCAGAAAAGCGTCCATGCCCAGCAGCAGGCACAGCGAGCGCTGCGGGTATTCACGCCGCAGTTCGGTCAGCGTATCAATTGAATATGACACCCCGCTGCGCAGGATCTCGCGGTCATCGACGCTAAAGCCCGCCTGCCCGGCCACCGCCGCACGCACCATCTGCAGTCGCACCTCGCTCGGCGCCAATGGGTCTACCCGGTGCGGCGGATCCCCGGTGGGCAGGAAGCGCACCTGGGCGAGCTTGAGCGCCTGCAGTAGCTCGAACGCGGTGCGCAGATGCCCGTAGTGAATCGGGTCGAAGGTGCCTCCGAAGAGGCCGATAGGTTCTGCCATGTCGGCACCAAGTCTGGTGGCCGACGCTGCGTTGCGCAAGCCGCGCCGGTCAACGCCCTGCCAGTCGCACCAGCGGCAGGCTGCGCAAGCCGGTGAGCTCCACCGCCAGCAGCGCCAGTTCGTCCCATGGATCCCCTGCGCTCAAGCCCTTGGCCATGCGGTCCACGCGCCCGGCGCGCATCGCGAGCCGCGCGAACGGCAGCTGCCGTGGCCGCGCGCGCGCAGCCGATGCCGCGCCGCTCTGTTGCGCCCGCAGCTCCTTCGCCAGCGACCACAGCACCAGCAGCGCTTCTGTGCCTTCCGCCTGCAGGCCGCCGAGGATGCGCAGCGCGCGCGCGGGGTCGGCGTTGCGCACCGCCTCGGCCAGCTGAAATACGTCGAACCTGGCGCTGTCGGCGCTGCCGGCCGCAACCTCGGCCAGCGTCACTTTCGTGCCACGCGGCAATAGCATCGCCAGTTTGTCGATCTCCTGGCGCGCTGCCAGCAGATTGCCTTCGCTGCGCTCGGCCAGCAGTGCCAGCGCATCGTCGGCCGCCGACAGCCCCGCCGCCGCGAATCGCGATCGCAGCCATTGCGGCAGGTGTGCGCGATCGACCGGCCAGATCGGCAGCCACGCGCCGCGCTGCTGCGCCGCCTGCACCCATTCGCAAGCCTGCGTGTCGCGCTCGAGTCGGTCGGTGATGATCAGCACCAGCAGCTCATCGCCCGCAGCTTGCAACAGCTTCAACAGCCCCGCCGCCCCTGCTACGCCGGGCTTGCCGCTGGGCATGCGGATCTCCACGATGCGTCGCGAGGCGAACAGCGATAGGGACTGCGCCGCCTGCCGTACGTCGTCCCAGACCGCAGTGCTGCGCTCGATGAAGAATACCTCGCGCTCGGCGAAGCCAAGCTGGCGGGCCCGCGCCCGGATGATGTCGGCCGCCTCGCCCACCAGCAGCGGTTCGTCACCCGACACCAGGTAGACCGGCAGCAGTCGTTCGGCCAGCCGCGCACTCAAGCTCTCGAGCGTGAGCTTCACCGGTCGCGATCCATCGTGCAGTGCTGCCCCATGTCAGTGTCATGCTCCAGCGCCGGGTCATCATCCAGCGCAGTTGTGCTCCGTCACGACGATATCTTAAGCTGGCCGGCACTCCACACCGAACAAGCAGTGCCATCATGCCGACACTCTTCGAGCGAATCGTCAGCGGCGAGCTGCCGGCGAGCATCGTATACCGCGACGAGCGCGTCACCGCCTTTCGCGACATCCACCCGCGCGCGCCCACTCACATATTAATCGTCCCCAACAAGCCCATCCCTACCGCCAACGAGGTCAGCGTTGCGGATGAGGCCCTGATCGGCCACATGGTGGTGGTCGCGGCGCAGATCGCGCGCACCGAGGGCATCGCCGAGAGCGGCTATCGCCTGATCGTCAACTGCAACCGCGACAGCGGCATGGAAGTCTCCCATCTGCACATCCACCTGCTCGGCGGCCGGCCGCTGGGCGCGATGGTCTCGACTTGAAGCATCGCACCCGCTCCACCCGGCACGTGGCCCGGGGCGGTGGGCCCAGGCGGCCGGCGCTTACCCGAGCAACTGCGAAGCGCCCTGCCACCGCCCGCCGCAGCGTCGCCGCCAGTCGCAGCGGCGCCGCCAGGGACAGCGTCAAAAGCGCGCCCAAGCCCAGGCTAGCGGCCGCCGGCGTGCTGTATCCGCCGATCCGCCCGTTCCACAAGGCGTACCTGCGGGTCTCAGGGCTGCACGAACTGTATTACGAGGAAAGCGGCAACCCGAAAGGCAAACCGGTCGTGTTCCTGCACGGCGGCCCCGGCGGCGCTACCGACCCGACGATGCGGCGCTTCTTCGATCCCAAGGGCTATCGCATCGTGCTGCTCGACCAGCGTGGCTGCGGCGCCAGTCGCCCGCATGCCGAGCTGCGCGAGAACAGCACCTGGGACCTGGTTGGCGATCTTGAGACGTTGCGCACCCATCTGGGGCTCGAGCGCTGGATGGTATTTGGAGGCTCCTGGGGCTCAACCCTGGCGCTCGCGTATGCGCAGCGCCATCCCGCGCGCGTCACCGAGCTGGTGTTGCGCGGCATTTTTCTGCTGCGCCGCTCGGAACTCGAATGGTTCTATCAGGACCCACTGGGCGCCGGCTCCATCTTTCCCGACCTGTGGGAAAAATATCTCGCACCGATTCCGCCCGACGAGCGCGGCGACATGATGCAGGCCTATTACCGCCGCCTGACGGGCGATGACAGCGCCGCGCGCGCCACCGCCGCGCGCGCCTGGACTACATGGGAAGGAGCGACCAGTTTCCTTCGCGCCAATCCGGCCTACGTCGCCAAATTTGAAAATCCCGACTACGCCGCCGCCTTCGCCCGAATCGAAGCCCATTATTTCATTAACCGCGGCTTCATGGAGAGCGACGACCAGTTGCTGCGCGACATCGAACACATCCGCCATATCCCGGCGGTCATCGTCCAGGGCCGCTACGACATCGTCTGCCCGATGCGCAGCGCCTGGGATCTGCACCGCGCCTGGCCCGAAGCCGAGCTGCGCATCGTGCCCGCCGCCGGTCACTCGGCCTTCGAACCGGCCATCACCCAGGAACTGGTCGCCGCCACCGATCGGCTGCTGCGGCGCTCGCGAAGCAGCCGTTGAGCGCGCTCGTGGTTACGGAGCCGGCGAACGCAATGGCCGCCGCGCCAGCAGCTGCTCGACCTGCGCGCCAAAATAGGCCTGCGGGTTCGAGGCCGCCACATGCTCGGCGAGTTCCCGCGCGGCGATCGCCGATCGGGTAAGTGTAAAGGCCTGCTGCAGATCCTTTGCCCGCGGCAGCGCATCACGATAGAACGCCTCGCCGAAGTAGGTCAGGTCACGATCGTCCGAACATCCGAACGAGGTCTTGTTGGCGGCGGCCGCGGTGATCAGTATGGTGTTGGAATTCTTCAGCGGCGCAATGAATGCGCCGGCATGGCAGGCGGAGATCACGATCACGCGCCATTTTATTCCGGAGTCGCGCAGCGCCGAGGCCAAATTCTCCCCGCTCAGCTGTTGCAGCGGCAGTATGCCGTTGGAAACCGATAGCAGCGGCTCATCGGATCCGTGCGACGACAGCGACAGGAACAGGATGTCACGATCCGGATTCATTTTTTTTGCGACTTCGCCCAGCGCATAGCGCAGTCCCGACACGGTCGCCAACGGATAGCGATCGAGGTCGCGATGATCATTGATCAGCAGCAGCTGGCGCGAGGCGCTGTCGAAACGCTGCCCGACGACGTGCGCCGCCAGCTTGATCTCCTCGGCGAATACCTTTTGCGAGGCAACGCCCGCAAAGCCGACAAAGAACACTGCCGGCGGGCCAGCATCTGCGCCGCCCTGACCGCCGCCGCCCTCCGCGCTGCTGTCTGCCACCGCCTCCAGCGCCTCATCGAGGCGATCGCGCTGCTCGAACAGCAGTGATTCGGCAACCTGCGGCGACATTGACGAATCAGGTTCATCGACGTTGTCAGGAGGAGCCCACAGCGTCGGGCGCAGGTCTATCAGCTGTCCGAGCCAGAGATATGCGCTCAGCAGCGCCGTAGCAGCGAGCAGCGCCCGAAGCTGCAGCTTGCCCGATACGGCGCGCAGCGAATGCGCTGCATACAGCAACAGGCCGGCATCGAGCAGCAGCGACGCGAGCGTGCGCCAGCGCTCGGCGATGTAGCTGTCTATAAGCGCGCTCATGATAATGAACAGCGGCAGCAACGCCACGGCGATCAGCAAGGTGCAACGCATTGGCAGCGGCGGCGTGGACAGGCGCGCGCTCACATAGGCCAGCGCGAGCACCAGCAGCGCGATCAATGCCAGCATCGAGATGCCGAAGGTGTCGAATTCCACGCCGGCTCCCCACTGCAGCCGGTCAACGATGACCCACAGCGCCAGGGCCACGGCGGCGCAGCCGGCGACCGACGCATCGCTGGCCATCCCGGCCAGATCCTCAACCCGGCGTAATGTCAACAACCGCAGCAGTCTTGAAAACCAATTTGAATTTCGATTAGTTCCAATTACTTCCATCGGGCTCGACTCCGACTGCACCAAAGCGAAAAAACTGTAGCCGCAACGGGCACGACTGAAATAGCAACGCGGCAACCGCCGCGGCGCGCCGCGCTCGCCGACTATCCGCTAAACTTCGCGCATGAGCACGATCCATTTCATCGGTGGCGAGAAGGGCGGCGTCGGCAAATCCCTCATGGCCCGCATTCTCGCGCAATACTTCATCGATCACGGGCAGCCGTTTCTAGGATTCGATTGCGACCGAACGCACGGTGCGCTGTTGCGCTTCTATGCCACCTATTCCGCGCCGGCCGTCATCGACGACTATCAGAGCCTCGATCGGCTGGTCGATCTGGCCGCCGCCGACCCGGCGCGCACGATCCTGGTCGACCTGGCCGCGCAGGCGCAGCAGCCGCTGTCGCGCTGGATGACCGATTCGCGGTTACTGGAGCTTGCGCCGGACCTGAAGCTGTCGCTGGTCTATTGGCATGTGATGGACAACGGCTTTGATTCGGTCGAATTGCTGCGACAATGTCTCGATCAGTTCGGCCACAAGATCAAACTGGTGCTGGTCCTCAACCAGTTGCGCGGCGAGCGCTTCGAGTTGCTCGAGTCCTCCGGCCAGCGTGCGCGCGCGGAACAGATGGGCGCCAGCAGCATGCCGCTACAGCGCCTGGCGGATGCGACCATGCACAAGATCGACGCCAACAGCCGCAGCTTCTGGGCGGCGATGCACAATGGCGCGGGTGCCGATGCCACGCTCGGGCTGCTCGAGCAACAACGGCTGTGGGTCTGGATCAAACGCGCCTACGAGGAAATCGACCGCATCGGCGTATGACCGGCAGCGCTGCATGACCGTCAGCCCCGCAGCGCGCCGGTCGGATGCTGCCGGTCATCGATGAGTCCGCGCTCGATCAACCAGCGGCGAGCGTCCGCCGCATCCTGCTCGAACCAGGCGCGGGTGCAACCGAGACGAAAACTGTAGCCCCAGCGATCCATATCCTCATACATCTGCGGCCGGGCGATCCCGTCGAGCGCGTCCGTCATCAGTATCTGCAGGTAGCACACCGCGCCTTCCTCAGCGTCATCGCCGCCGGCGTCGCGGTCGAGGCCGGCGCGGCGTTCCGGCGTCATACAGACGTAGTGCGCGGCCTCATGCAGCATCGAGTGCAGCGGCGTGTCGAGGCGCACGAACAGCACATTGCCCTGCAGGCCGGCCTCGCTCTCGCCCCAGTAGGAGCCCGGGATCGGCTCGGCCGGGGCCACCAGCCGCAGAGCCAGTCCAAAGCCGGCGAGCAACCGTATCAGCGCAGGACGCTCAACTGTGCAGAGCAGCATCATGGCCGCCAGTCCTTCGGATCAGTGCGCCGCGCTCGACCTGCCGGACAAGCTCGACAGTCGCCGCATTACAACGCTCACCAGGTCGTTTGCGAGCGCCTCGCTGAGAATCGACTTCTCGCGCTCCTTCGCCAGCAGCGCACTTTCGCTATAGCTGTAATCGCGCACCAACCGGTGCTCCTCGGGCGCAATGAGTTCATGGCCCTCGGAGCTCACCGAGAACTTCAGCATATACGTCAGTTCGTATTCCGTTGGCACGTTCAGGGTCGACACCGTGAGGATGCGCTCGGCCGCATTGTCGGTGGTGATATGGATGACAGCGGCCGAGTCATCCTTGTTGTCCTCATCAATGCGCGTACCAGAGGCCAGCAGCGACTTGCGCAGCCCGAAGTAGAAATCCGACTGGGTATCCGAAGCGTCGATCTGGACCACCGCGAGCGAGGGCGGAAGCGGCACGCTGCCCACCAGCCGGAAGCCGCAACCACCTATCAGGCTTGCCACCGTCAGGCTCGCCACCGCTAGGCTTGCCACCGTCAGGCTCGCCACCGTCAGGCTCGCACTGTCGCCGCCCCGGCTCATATCACCAGGTTCACGAGTTTGTCCGGCACATGCACCGCCCTGCGCACTTCCTTGCCGCCAATGAAGCGCCGCACGCCGGGGTCCGCGAGTGCCGCGTCCACGGCGATCTGGCGCTGCGCGCCTGCGGGCAACCGCACGCGGCCACGCAGCTTGCCGTTGACCTGCACGATCAGCTCGACCAGGGCCTGCGTCAGCGCATCGCGGTCGGGTTCTGGCCATGGCTCATCGATAACGGCCGTGGTGTGTCCAAGTTCGTGCCACAGAGCATGACAGATGTGTGGCACGATCGGTGATAGCGCCAGCACAGCGATCTGCAGCGCCTCCTGCCGCACCGCGCGCGCACTGTCGCCGCTCTGGGTGTAGTGGCCCACGGCGTTGAGCAGTTCCATGACCGCGGCAATGGCGGTATTGAAGGTCTGGCGACGGGCGATATCGCTGGTCACCTTGGCCAGCGTCTGATGCGCCGAGCGCCGCAGCTCGCGCGCCTCGGTCGATAGCTCGGAGAGCTGCAGCGCCGGTACCGCGCCGCCGGCAGCGACGTGATCGTAGACCGCCTTCCACAGTCGCCGCAGAAAACGGAACTGTCCCTGCACGCCGTCATCCGACCATTCCAGTGACTGCACGGGCGGGGCGGCGAACATCGTGAACAGGCGTGCGGTATCGGCGCCGTATTTCTCGACCAGCGACTGCGGATCCACGCCGTTGTTCTTGGACTTCGACATGGTACCGAGACCGCCATACTCGACCGGCTGCTGATCCGCCAGCAGCACGCCGCCGATGCGCACCCCGTCGGCGCCGAACCGGGCTTCCACCTCGGCGGGATTCAGGAACTGCCTGCGGCCATTGGCCGGCGCGCGATAATAGATATGGTTCAGCACCATGCCCTGCGTCAGCAGCCTTGCGAACGGTTCGGACAGCCCGACCAGTCCCATATCGCGCATGACGCGGGTCCAGAAGCGCGAATACAGCAGATGCAGGATTGCGTGCTCGATGCCGCCGATATATTGATCGACCGGCAGCCAGTACTTCACCCGCTCGTCGACCGGCGCGCGGGCCTGGTCGGCGCATGCGAAGCGCAGGAAGTACCACGAGGAATCGACGAAGGTATCCATGGTGTCGGTTTCGCGCCGTGCCGGGCGGCCACACGTCGGGCATGGGCAATTCACGAACGCGGCATCGCGCAGCAGCGGATTGCCGCTGCCATCGGGCACCAGGTTCTCGGGCAGCACCACGGGCAGCTGTTGGTCGGGCACCGGCACATCGCCGCAGTGATCGCAATGGATCAACGGAATCGGACAGCCCCAGTAACGCTGGCGCGAGATGCCCCAATCGCGCAATCGCCACTGGACGCGCTTGCGACCCAGGCCCTGCTGCTCGAGCGCCGCGGCGATGGCTTCGATCGCGGCCCGCGAAACCAGCCCGGAGAACCTATCCGAATCGACCAGCACGCCCTGCTCGGCGTACGCGCTCTGCCACTGCTTGCCCACCAGCTCGTAGGCGCCGGTCGCGGACTTCACCACGGTGCGGATCGCGATGCCATGGCGCTGGGCGAATTCGAAGTCGCGCTCATCGTGAGCCGGCACGCCCATGACCGCGCCCTCGCCATAGGCCATGAGCACGTAGTTCGCGACCCAGATCTCGATCGCCTCACCGCTGAACGGGTGACGCACATGCAGGCCGGTGGGCATGCCGCGCTTGGGCGCCGTGGCGACGTCCGCTTCCATGGTACTGCCGCGCCGGCATTCATCGACGAATGCCGCGAGCGCGGCAGTGCGCGTGGCCGCGGCACTGGCCAGCGGATGTTCGGCTGAGATCGCGATAAAGGTGACGCCGAACAGCGTGTCAGCGCGCGTGGTAAACACTTTCAGCGCCCCGTCGGCGCCGAGCTGATCGCGGGTATCGAGGTCGTAGGGGAAGGCCAGCTCGACGCCCTCACTGCGTCCGATCCAATGCGCCTGCATCACACGCACACGCTCGGGCCAGCCCGGCAGCTCATCGAGCGCGGCCAGCAGCTCCTCGGCGTAGGCCGTGATGCGCAGGTAATACATCGGGATCTCGCGCTTCTCGACCAGTGCACCGGTGCGCCAGCCGCGGCCATCGATCACCTGCTCGTTCGCCAGCACGGTCTTGTCGACCGGATCCCAGTTGACCAGGCCGGTTCTCTTGTAGGCAATACCGCGCTCGAGCATGCGCAGGAACAGCCACTGGTTCCAGCGGTAGTAGCTCGGGTCGCAGGTGGCGAGCTCACGCTTCCAGTCAATCGCAAAGCCGAGCGAGCGCAGCTGCCGGCGCATGTAGCCGATGTTGTCGCGGGTCCAGGCAGCCGGCGGCACGCCGTTGGCGATTGCCGCGTTTTCGGCCGGCAGGCCGAAGGCATCCCAACCCATCGGCTGCAGCACATTGCAGCCGCGCATGCGCATGAACCGCGCCAGCACGTCACCGATGGTGTAGTTGCGCACGTGCCCCATGTGCAGCCGTCCGGAAGGGTACGGGAACATGGACAGGCAATAATATTTCTGCCGGCTCGCGTCCTCGCGCGCCAGGTATGAGTCGTGCTTATCCCAATATTGCTGCGCTGCCTGTTCAACGGCAGCCGGGTCGTATCGCTCCTGCATCGGGCAAGAATACACGACGGCACACCCGCTGCCGTAGCACCGGCTGCGGGTACGTCAGCTCATTGCAGCGTAATGGTGACGATCGACTGCTGGCCTTCGCGCTGGATCAGTAGCGTCGCATCGTGGCTGGCGTTCTTTACCGCCGCCTCGAAGCCGGCAATCGTGTCGACCTTAATGCGATTGATGCTCAGGATCACATCGCCGCCGCGCAGTCCCGCCTCGGCGGCCGGTCCCTTGGCGTTGACCACCACGATATTGCCGCGTGCCTTGAGCTGGGTTTTCTCGGCCGCCGACAGCGCGCGCACCGACAGGCCGATGCGATTCACCGTCGCGGCCTCGCCTTGCTCGCCACTGCCGCCGCCGCCGCGGCGCAGGCTCGCCTCGGTGGCCTTGTCTTTGAGCTCCTCGACCGTGACGTTGATGTGCTTGACCGCCTTGTCGCGCCACACCTCGAGCTGCGCCGGCTGGCCGGGCTTGATCTCGGCGATCATCGACGGCAACTGCTCCGACGTCTCGACCGGCTTGCCGTTCACGCTGATGATGATGTCGAGCGGTTCGATGCCGGCCTTATCGGCCGGGCCGCCGGACTCCACCGAGGCCACCGCCGCGCCGCGCGGCCGATCCAGCCCGAGGTTCTCGGCCGTGGCAGCCGTCACCTCCTGGATGGTCACGCCGATGCGCCCGCGGCTCACATGCCCGCTCTTGATCAGCTGATCGGCGACGTTGCTGGCGACGTCAATCGGGATCGCAAATGAAATGCCTTCATAGCCACCACTGCGGCTGTAGATCTGCGAATTGATGCCGACCACCTCACCGTTGAGATTGAACAGCGGACCGCCGGAATTGCCCGGGTTCACGGCGACGTCGGTCTGTATGAAGGGCACGTAGCCGTTGTTGCCGCCTTCGCCGCCGACGTTGCCGCGCGCCGTGGCACTGACCACGCCTGCAGTGACCGAGTTCTCGAAGCCGAACGGTGAGCCGATCGCGAGCACCCACTGGCCGGGCCGCAGTTTGTTGGAGTCGCCCAGACGCACGACCGGCAGGTCGCCCTTGGCGACGATCTTGATCACCGCCACGTCGGTACGCTCATCCTGGCCGACGATCTTGGCATCGAATTCGCGCCGGTCGGTCAGCTTCACGGTGATCTTGGAGGAGTTGCTGACCACGTGGGTGTTGGTCAGGATGTAGCCGTCGGGACTGATGATGAAGCCCGAGCCGATGCCGTGTACCGGCACGTTATTCCTGGGTTGCGGCATATTGGGACGCGGCAGGCCGAAGCGGCGGAAAAAGTCGTTGAACGGATCGTCCGAGTCTTCCTCGCTCTCGTCCGGACCCTGCGCACCCGGCGCCTTCTGCACCACCTGCACGTTGACCACGGCGGAGCCGACCTGCGCCACCAGATCGGCGAAGTCGGGCAGGCCGCGCTGGGCGGCAGCCGTTGCCGCCGGACTGGGGGTCACCGCAGCGGTGAGCACGACCTTGGCCGGATCGGCGCTGGCCGCGGCGGTAGAGGACTGCGGCGAACACGCCGCAAACAGGGTGACGAGTGCGACGGCGCCCAGAAGACGCGGCCCCACAACCTGATTCGACATAAAGGATCTACTCCGAACGATGGCTATAACTGGTGAATGATAGACCGGGACGCGCGGTCCGGGTTCCTTGATGACTTTCGGCGTTTCACGCCTGCGGCTGCCGCCGCGCCCAGCAGGCCTGACACCACGATAAGCCAGTTTCCCACCATCGCATAGGGAGGTAGACCGACGCGCGGCTGGACGGTTCCGCGCAGCACCGTGGGCTTGAATTGTACGGCTTGCGCCAGTATCTGCCCGCGCGCGCCTACGATTGCCGAGATGCCATCATTTGCGGCCCGCAACAGCGGCCGCTGCGCCTCGATCGCCCGCATGCGGGCGATCTGGAAATGCTGGTGGCGCGCCCACGAGTGCCCGAACCAGGCATCATTGGTCACGTTGACCAGCAATCCGGCGCTGGCCAGTGCCTGCAGGTTGACGCTGCCGTAGGCATCCTCGTAGCAGATACCCAGCGCCAGCCGCGTGCCGCCTGCCGCCACTGTTGGCTGCCTCGCCGCGCCGGCGGTGAAGTCCGAGTACGGCAGGTTCATGAACTCCAGCCAGGAACGGATGAAGCCGGGCACCGGGAAATATTCGGCGAACGGCACCAGGTGGTGCTTGTCGTAGAAGCTGACCTGGTCCGCCAGCGTCAGGATCGAATTGTAATATTTGTCATTTTCGTCGACGCGCAGGATCCCCATCACCAGGTCTGAACCGTGCCGCCGGGCGTCCGAATACTGCTGCCCGAGATAGCGTGCAACCTCGTTCGCCAGCTGCGGCAGCGCGGCCTCGGGCCAGATGATCAGGCGCGCACCGAGCGCCTGCTGGTTGAGCTGCGTATACAGCTCGCGGGTCGGCTCGACATTGTCCGCCTGCCATTTGAGATCCTGTGGCACCGCCCCCTGCAGGATCGCGACGCTGACGGGTGGGCCGGAAGCCTGGGTCCAGTCGATGCTCCGGAGCGCCGCGCCCAGCGGCCAAGGCAGCAACAGCAGCGCGGCCGCCACGATGCGCACCGCGCGGCTGCCGCGCACCAGGGCCACCAGTGCGCCGCTGCCCACCAGCAGCAGTGCCGACAGCCCGTAGACGCCGATGAGCGGCGCGAAGCCGGCCAGCCAGGTATCGGTCTGCGAGTAGCCGAGCGACAGCCATGGGAACCCCGACACGAACCAGCCGCGCCACCATTCGATCAGCAGCCAGATCGCGGGCAGGCCCACCAGCCAGCGCCACGGCCCGCTCGCTGGCAACGCCCAGGCCGACAGAAATCCGAGCAGCCAGTGATAAGCCGCCATGATCAGGACCAATGCCAGCACCAGAGCCAGCGCCAGCAGAATCGGCGCCTGGGCGACATCGTGAATGCTGATGTACAGCCATGGAGTGCCGAATGCAAAGGTACCGGCACCAAAGCAGAATCCGCACCAGGCCGCGCGGCGCGGTGCCGCCCCTTCCCACAGCCACATCAGCAGCGCCGGGCAGGCGATCGCGAGTGGCCAGAGATTGAGCGGCGCGAAAGCGCAGGTCAGTAGCGCGCCGGCGGCGAACGCGCCGGCGTACTGCGGCAGCGCCCGGCGCAGCGCCGCACGGCTGAGTCCATCGCCCACGGCGGCCGCGCCGGCGCCGCCGGCCACCGCCGGTGCGCGCGGCACGCTCACTCGGCCTGCGCCGCGGGCTCGAATTTCGACGGAACGGTCACGCGCAGGCTGTCGATGCGGCGCCGGTCGGTGCGCAGCACGCGAAACTCGAATTCGCCGAGCGTCACGCTCTCACCGCGGCGCGGCATGCGCCCGAATTGCTTAATGACCAGGCCGGCCACGGTGTCGAACTCCCCTTCCGGCAGCGCGACTTTGAAAAACTGATTGAATTCGTCGATTCGGGTGCTGCCGCGCACGCTGAATTGGCGATCGGCTTCGCGTCGAATGTTCTGATCGTCCTCGACATCGAATTCATCGTCGATGTCGCCGACGATCTGTTCGATGACGTCCTCTATGGTGACCAGGCCGGCCACACCGCTGTACTCATCGACCACGATCGCCATGTGATTGCGATTGCCGCGGAATTCCTTCAGCAGCACGTTGAGACGCTTGGATTCCGGCACGAATACCACCGGCCGCATGTATTCGCGCATGTCGAATTTCGCCGGGGTGGCACCGGAAAACAGGCGCAGCAGGTCCTTGGCCAGCAGGATCCCGACCACATCGTCGCGATCGCCATCGAGCACCGGGAAACGCGAGTGGCCGGACTCGACCACCGCCGGCAGCAGGCGCGCGATCGGATCATCGCGGTACAGGCACACCATCTGCACCCGGGGAATCATGATGTCGCGCACCTGCAGGTCGGCGACCGCGAGCACCCCCTCGAGCATGGCAAAAGCGTCGGCATCGAGTACGCCGCGCTGCTGCGACTCGGCCAGCATCTCCACCAGTTGCGATCGGTCCTTGAGACCCGCGGCCAGCGTTCGCGTGATGCGCGCCCGCCAGCGTCCGCTGACGCCGCTGCGGCCCGCGCTGTCCGGATTGTCCTTAGCCATGGCTGCGCGCGCTGCCGGCCATGGCGCTAGGCCGTGCGGCGCGGCCGCGGCCGGACAGTGTGGTACGGATTGGCGACGCCCAGGCTGCGCAGCACGCGGATTTCCCGCCGCTCCATGCGCAGCGCCTGGTCCTCGCGCTCATGCTCGTAGCCGGTAAGGTGCAGCACGCCGTGCACCACCAGATGCGTCCAGTGCGCGCGTGCGCTCTTGTGCTGGGCGCGTGCCTCCGCCCGCAGCACCGCCGGACAGATCACCAGGTCGCCCAGCAGACCCGAGCTGTGCGCAGTGCGCGGCGGCGCCGGAAACGACAACACGTTGGTGGGGCGGTCGCGTCCGCGGTACCGAGCATTGAGGGTGCGGCTCGCTGCCGGGCCCACCAGCAGCACCGAGATCTCGCGCCCGGCCGCGCGCGCGCCCAGCGCCGCGCCTGCCCAGCGCTGCAGCTCGCGCGCCGCTGGCAGCCAGCCGCCCCGCACCCGGCGTACGACGCTGACCGCCGGCAGCCGGCTCATGGCTCACGGGCCGTCTCATGCGACTCGTAGGCCTGCACGATCCGCTGCACCAGCGGATGGCGCACCACGTCCCCGGCATCGAACAGGGTGAAGGCGACCCCGTGCACGCCGCGCAGGATCATCTGCGCGTGCTGCAGTCCGGACATGCGGCCGCTCGGCAGATCGGTCTGCGTCAGATCGCCGGTCACCACCGCTCGGGCGCCGAAACCGATGCGCGTCAGGAACATCTTCATCTGTTCGATGGTGGTGTTCTGCGCTTCATCGAGGATGATGAATGATTCGTTCAGCGAGCGGCCGCGCATGAACGCCAGCGGCGCCACCTCGATCGCATTGCGCTCGATGAAGCGCGCCACGCGCTCAAATCCCATCAGCTCGTACAGCGCGTCGTACATGGGTCGCAGGTACGGATCGACCTTCTGCGCCATGTCGCCCGGCAGGAATCCGAGCCGCTCGCCGGCCTCGACCGCCGGCCGCACCAGCACGATGCGGCGCACGCGCTCGGACAGCAGCGCCTCGACCGCGCAGGCCACCGCCAGATAGGTCTTGCCCGTGCCGGCAGGACCGATGCCAAAACTCAGATCGTGCTGCTGGATGTTCGCCAGGTATTCGCGCTGATGCGCGCCGCGGGCGCGCACCATGCTGCGCCGCCCGGCAGCGCCGCCGCCCTCGGCCTCCTGCTGAGCGTCGTGGCCGCCGCCTGCGGGCGCGACCACGGCATCGCCATTACCCTCAGTGCTGGCATTGCCCTCGCCATTACCCTTGCCATTGGCCTTGCCGTTGCGATCGTTGGCATGCTCCACCAGGCACAGGTGCACCTGCTCGGGCGTTAGCTGCCGATGCCTGGTGTGCGCGAACAGCTCGCGCAGCACGGTCTCGGTAGCGGCGGCGCGCGCACCCTTGATGCGGAATTCATGGCCGCGCCGGCGAATCTGCACCCCGAGGCGCGACTCCACCAGCCGCAGATTGCCATCGAGTGGCCCACACAGGCTCGCCAGGCGCGCGTTGTCGGCCGGCTCGAGGGCAAATTCGCGCGATGCAGCGCTGGCGGAACTCACGCGGCCTCGAGCTCCCGCAGCAGACGGCCGCGCAGCGAGTGCGGGCGCGCCTCGGTGACGGTGACGTCGACGAAACGCTGCAGCAGCGATGGCGGCCCGGGGAAATTCACCCAGCGGTTGTTCTCGGTGCGGCCGGCAAGCTCGCCCTGGCCCTTCTTCGCCGCGCGCTCCACCAGCACCCGTTGTACGCTGCCAACCATGCGGCGGCTGATCGCCAGCGCCTGCGCGTCGAGCTGCGCCTGCAGCCGCGCCAGGCGTTGCCGTTTGAGCTGCGGCGGCACCTCATCGGGCAGCGAGGCGGCCGGCGTTCCGGGGCGCCGGCTGTAGAGGAAACAGAATGACTGGTCGAACTGCACGTCGGCCACCAACTTGAGCGTCGCCTCGAAGTCGCGTTCGCTCTCACCAGGAAAGCCGACGATGATGTCGGTGGAGATCGCGATGTCCGGGCGCACCGCGCGCAGCTGGCGGATGCGCTGCTTGTACTCGAGGCCGGTATAGCCGCGCTTCATCAGTGCCAGGATGCGATCCGAGCCGCTCTGCACCGGCAGGTGCAGGTGATTGGCAAGCTGCGGCACGCTCGCATAAGCCTCCACCAGGCTGTCGCTGAACTCGAGCGGATGCGAGGTGGTGAATCGGATGCGCTGCACACCGGGAAGTGCCGCGACGTGATGAATCAGCGTCGCCAGGTCCACCAGCGCGCCGTCCGCCATGGCGCCGGCATACGCATTCACGTTCTGGCCCAGCAGCAGGATTTCCCCGACACCCTGGCGCGCGAGCGCGCGCACCTCCGCGAGCACCGACTCGAACGCGCGGCTGACCTCATCGCCGCGCGTATAAGGCACGACGCAGAAGCTGCAGTACTTGCTGCAGCCCTCCATCACCGACACCGACGCCCGCGCGCCCAGCGCACGCGGCTCGGGCAGGCGATCGAATTTCTCGATTTCCGGAAAGCTCACGTCCACTACGGTGCGGCCGCGCGCCTTGAGCTCAGCGATCATCTGCGGCAAGCGGTGAATGGTCTGCGGCCCGAACACCAGATCGACGAACGGCGCCCGCGCGCTGATCGCCTCGCCTTCCTGGCTGGCGACGCAGCCGCCGACGCCGATGATCAGCTCCGGTCGCAGCAGCTTGAGAGCGCGCCACTCGCCGAGCAGCGAGTACACCTTCTGCTGCGCCTTCTCGCGCACCGAGCAGGTGTTCATCAACAGCACGTCGGCCTGCGCCGGATCCTCGGTCGCCGCCAGACCCACACTGGCGCGCAGCACGTCCGCCATGCGCGCGGAATCGTACTCATTCATCTGGCAACCAAAGGTCTTGATGTAGAAGAGGCCGGTCATTGCTTGGCGGGATTGGACAGCTTAAGGGTAACGGTTTTAGCCCGCTCAGGGAACGCGCGCCGTCACGCGGACGCTCGATAAGCTAGAAACCATTAGAAATCAATCGATTACATCGTAACTAAATCGCCCTCTGGGGGCGTGATCGACCCTGCGGGAACAGGCGATTGCCCACTGAGAGGATTCAACTACTTAGCAGAATTTTCATAACGAAAATTCTGCTAAGTAGTTGAATCCTCTCAGTGGTGAATTCCCCGGTCGCTGGGCTGGTTGACGCCGCCCTAGAACGGGATGTCGTCATCGAAGTCGTCGCGTGACGCACCGGCCCCGCCTGCCGCCGCCTCGGCGTGCTCGGTACGTGGCGCCGGCTCACTGGTGCTGCCCGCTGCCGATGCGCCGCCCGCGCCGCCACGACCACCGAGCATCTGCATCTCGTTGGCGACGATCTCGGTCGTGTAACGGTCCCGGCCTTCCTTGTCCTGCCACTTGCGAGTGCGCAGTCTGCCCTCAATATAGACCTGAGAGCCCTTGCGCAGGTATTCGGCGGCAATCTCGCCCAGGCGCCCGAACAGCGCCACGTTGTGCCACTCGGTGCGTTCCTGCTGCTCACCGGACTGCTTGTCCTTCCAGCTCTCGGTGGTCGCCAGCCGCATGTTGGCCACCGTCATGCCCGAGGGCATCGCCCGCGTCTCGGGATCGGCGCCCAGGTGACCGATAAGGATGACTTTGTTGATGCCGCGCGCCATGTGCTGCCCCTGATTTGCTGGCCTTGGGAGCGGTCCGGACCTGAAAGGTCCGGCCGGGCCTTGAAGTGAGTGCGCATTGTAGTGTTTTTGAGCGCAGGCCGCCGCTGCGTTTATAGTGGTTGTTTGGTCATTTGACCGCTCGGCATTTCAGGAGCCTCGTTGCAAACTATCCGCGTCCGCGGTGCCCGTACCCACAACCTGCGCAACATCGATCTCGATCTGCCGCGCGAGCGGCTGATCGTGATCACCGGACTGTCGGGCTCGGGCAAGTCGTCGCTGGCATTCGACACGCTGTACGCGGAGGGCCAGCGCCGCTACGTCGAGTCGCTGTCGGCGTACGCGCGCCAGTTCCTGTCGATCATGGACAAGCCGGACGTCGACAGCATCGAAGGCCTGTCGCCGGCGATCGCCATTGAGCAGAAGACCGGCTCGCACAATCCGCGCTCGACCGTCGGCACCGTGACCGAGATCTACGACTATCTGCGGCTGCTGTACGCGCGCGCCGGAATTCCGCGTTGCCCGCACCACGGCATAGATCTGGCGGCGCAGACCGTCAGCCAGATGGTCGATCAGGTGCTGGCCGCGCCGGCCGGGGAACTGGCGCTGCTGCTGGCGCCGTTGATCGACGATCGCCGCGGCGAGCACGCCCAGCTGCTCAGCGAGCTCGCCGGCCAGGGCTTCGTGCGCGTGCGTATCGACGATGTGGTACACGAAATCGACGCGGCGCCGCCCCTCGATCCAAAGCGAAAGCACACCGTCGAGGCGGTGGTGGATCGCTTTCGCGTACGGCCCGAGGCTGGCCAGCGGCTGGCCGAGTCGTTCGAGACCGCGATCCGGCTCAGCCAGGGGCTGGTGCGCGTGGTGTTCCCGGAAAACCCCGCGCTCGAGCCGATGCTGTTCTCCAGCCGACACGCCTGTCCCGAGTGTGGCTTCTCGGTGCCGCCGCTCGAGCCGCGTATGTTCTCGTTCAACAACCCGGCCGGCGCCTGTCCGACCTGCGACGGCCTGGGCTTCCAGGAATTCTTCGACCCCGAGCGCGTGGTGGTGCACCCGCATCTGTCGCTCGCCGGCGGCGCGGTGCGCGGTTGGGACCGGCGCAATGCGCATTACTTTCAGATGCTGCAATCGCTGGCGCGCCATTACCAGTTCGACGTCGAGACCGCGTGGAGCGAACTCGATCAACGCGTGCAGCGGGTGCTGCTGTTTGGCAGCGGCGAGGATCTGATCGAGTTTCGCTACAAGGAAGGCGCCGGCACCGCGCGCAAGCGCCACGCTTTCGAGGGCATCGTGCCCAATCTTGAGCGCCGCTTCCGTGAGACCGATTCGCAGGCGGTACGCGATGAGCTGAAAAAATACCTCGGTACCCGACCCTGCATCGCCTGCGGCGGCGCGCGCCTGAACGAGGCCGCGCGCTCGGTGCTGATCGAGGGCCGCAACCTGGCCGAGATTACGCGCCTGACGGTCGGCCAGGCGCGCCTGTACTTTGCAGCCCTGACACTGCCGGGCTGGCGCGCCGAGGTCGCCGCGCGGATCGTGCGCGAGGTCGGCGAGCGGCTGCGCTTCCTGGTCGATGTGGGCCTGGACTACCTGAGCCTGGATCGCGCCGCCAGTACGCTCTCCGGCGGCGAGGCACAGCGCATACGCCTCGCCAGCCAGGTGGGCTCAGGACTCACCGGCGTGATGTATATCCTCGATGAGCCTTCGATCGGCCTGCACCAGCGCGATAACGAGCGGCTGCTGCGCACGCTGAAGCGGCTGCGCGACCTTGGTAACACGGTGATCGTGGTTGAACATGATGCCGACGCGATCCGTGCCGCCGATCACGTGGTGGACCTGGGTCCCGGCGCCGGCGCGCATGGCGGGCTGGTGGTCGCCCAGGGCACGCCGGCACAGATCGAAGCCGATGCGGCCTCGCTGACCGGCGCCTATCTGTCAGGCCGCGAGGTCATCCCGTTGCCGCAGCGCCGTAAGAGCCCGCAGCGTGATCAGTGGATCACGATCCGCGGCGCACGCGGCAACAACCTGCGCAACGTCACGGTCGCGCTGCCGGTGGGGCTGCTGACCTGCGTTACCGGCGTTTCGGGTTCCGGCAAATCAACTCTGGTGGACGACACCCTGTTCCGCCACGCCGCCGCACAGCTGAACGATGCCAGCGCCGACGGCGCCGGTGCCTGCGATGAGATCGACGGCCTCAAGCGCTTCGAGCGCGTGATTGAGATCGACCAGAATCCGATCGGCCGCACGCCGCGCTCCAATCCGGCCACCTATACCGGCCTGTTCACCATCATCCGCGAGTTGTTCGCCGCGGTGCCGGAAGCCCGCGCCCGCGGCTACGACGCCGGCCGCTTCAGTTTCAACGTCAAGGGCGGACGCTGCGAGGCCTGCCAGGGCGACGGCCTCATTCGGGTAGAGATGCATTTCCTGCCGGACGTCTATGTGCCGTGCGATGTCTGCCGCGGACGGCGCTACAACCGCGAGACGCTCGAGATCCAGTACCGCGGCCGCAACATCCACCAGGTGCTCGACACCACGGTGGAGGATGCGCTCAAGCTGTTCGGGAACCTGCCGGCGGCGGCGCTGAAGCTGCGCACCCTGATGGAAGTTGGCCTCTCCTACGTGCGCCTGGGGCAGAACGCGACCACGCTATCGGGCGGGGAAGCGCAGCGGGTCAAACTGGCGCGCGAACTGGCCAAGCGCGGCACCGGGCGCAGCCTCTACATTCTCGATGAGCCCACGACCGGCCTGCACTTCCACGACATTGCCCAGCTGCTGCAGGTGCTGCACCAGTTACGCGACGCCGGCAACACGCTGGTGGTGATCGAGCACAACCTCGAGGTCATCAAGACGGCCGACTACGTGATCGACCTGGGACCCGAAGGCGGCGATCGCGGCGGGCGGGTAGTGGCCGCCGGCACGCCGGAGCAGATCTGCGCGGTGCCCGAATCGGTCACCGGGCAGTACCTGAAAGCGCTGCTGCGCGATCCGAGCGCTCAAGCCCTCAACGCGTCCGCCGCGATCCGGACTCGAAGCGCTGGTGGACCTCGCCGTTGACGATGCGCTCCTGGTATTTGCTGCCGGTGTAGGCCGCGACCACGCGGCGCCAGAACTTCACTGCCGCCACATTGAGCAGGTGCTCGGTGATCAGCCACTGGCCGGTGAAGCGATCGAGCAGCAGCCGTACTGCCTGGGCGCCGATGCCGCGCCGGCGCCACGGCCGCGCGATGAAGAACTCCGCCATCGAATACTCGGGCGTGGGCTGCGGCGGTGCATCCGCGCCGACCGCCGCAGCCATGCCGACGCCGAGCGACTGGCGCAGCCGCTGATTGACCATCGCAAACCCGGCGCGCTGGTCGCCGTACAGTATGGTCATGACCTGGGCGTTCGGATCCGCATACCAGCGCATCAGCTGGTCGGGTACGCGATGGCCGATCTCGCCCAGTGCCGGGAAGATGCCGGTCGCCGCGGGCGCCAGATCGTTCAGATAATCGCGGTAAACGCTCTCGATCCAGCGGCGATCCTCGCGTGTATTACGACTGTCCCTGACGCTGACCTGATTCATCGCCCTACCCTGGAGGACCTGGCTTGCTGTTGCATCAGACTGGCCGGACGCGCCGAAGTGCCGTGACATCGTGCACCCGAGCCAAGAAACAGGAAAGCCCGGCCGACCGGAGGCGACCGGTCTGCTCGGGCTTTCCCGCGAGCTCGTAGCTCGTCGGCCTAGATCGACGTCCGACTTACTTGGGCGGGCTCGCAGGGGCCATAGCGCCACCGCTGCTGGCCCCAGACGGAGCGGCCATCGCGCCACTGCTGCTGTCAGCCGGCGCCATTGCCGGGGCAGCGGGGGCGGCAGCAGGAGCAGGCGGAGCCGCATTGTCCGAGCAGGCGGTGAGCAGGAGCGCCGCTGCGGCAAGAGCGCTGAGAGCAAGCTTTGTATTCATCGATGAGTCCCCAAATTTGTTTGAAAAACCCGAACCGATCGTGTGAGGGCAAACTGATTTGCGGGGCCCTGTGTACCCCGGATCGCGAATTCTATAGTTTCTTTGACATATTTTAAACTGCCGCGCTGTGACGGTGGCCGTTCAGATGCCGTTCATGTTGGCGCCAGCGGCTTACGATCGAAGTCGCCGGCGGCGCCGGCGGCGAGCCTGGGCCGGCGCGATGGTCAGCGCCTGGCGAGCAGGTCGCGGATCTCGGTGAGCAGCTGCTCTTCGCGCGACGGCGGCGGCGGCGGCGCGGGGGCCGGCGCTGGGGGTTTCTTCAGCCGATTGATGGCACGGATCGCGACGAACAAAACCAGCGCGATGATGACGAAATCCAGGATGCTCTGCAGGAATACGCCGTAGGTGACGGCGACCGGTTTACCGGCCGGGTCGGTGCCCAGGCTGATCGCCAGATCGGCGAAGTTGAAGCCGCCGATCAGCTTGCCGAGCACCGGCATGAACACGCTGCCGACCAGCGAGGAGACGATCTTGCCGAATGCGGCGCCGACGATCACGCCGACCGCCAGATCGACCACGTTGCCCTTCATCGCAAATTCTTTGAATTCTGATGCGAGACTCATTTGCTGTCCTCCCGGTGTGTCGGCGGCACCCCTCAGGCTTCAGGCCGCCTTCTTCTTGCGCGTGCGCTTCTTCTTCGGAGCCTCAGTGGGGGCGGCCGCCGCGACCGGCTCGGCCGCCTTCTTGCTGGCCTTTTTCTTGCGCGGGGTACCGGGCTTGGCCGCCTTCTGCTCGCCGCCGGCGCTGGCCGCCATGCCGGCCGGCCCGTCCACCAGCTGCATCAGCGCCATCGGCGCCGCATCGCCGCGCCGACGCATCAGGTGCAGGATGCGGGTGTAGCCGCCGGCACGGGCCTTGAACCGGATCCCCAGATCGTCGAACAGCTTGGTCACGACCACCACATCGCGCAGCCGCGCGAACGCCAGGCGCCGCCGCGATTCGGTATCGGTCTTCGCCAGCGTGATCAGCGGCTCGACCACGCGCCGCAACTCCTTGGCCTTCGGCAGCGTGGTGCGAATAGTCTCGTGTCGCAGCAGCGAGGCCGCCATATTGCGCAGCATCGCGTGACGGTGCGGGCTGTTGCGGGACAGTTGCCGGCCGGAAAGCTTATGACGCATGTCTTCTCTCTGATCGAATCGATGGATCAATCCACAGGCCGGGCTTCAGATCAGCCCGCTGCTGCTCTCCTCATCGTGCCGCAGGCCGGCCGGCGGCCAGCCTTCCAGCCGCATGCCGAGCATCAGGCCGTGGCTTTGCAGCACTTCCTTGATCTCGGTGAGCGACTTCTTGCCGAGGTTCGGCGTGCGCAGCAGCTCGACTTCGGTCCGCTGCACCAGGTCGCCGATGTAGTGAATGTTCTCGGCCTTGAGGCAGTTGGCGCTGCGCACGGTGAGTTCGAGCTCATCGACCGGCCGCAGCAGGATCGGATCGAACTGCATCTCGGTGGTCTTGGCAACCGCCTCGTCCTCGCCCTGCAGATCCACGAACACCGACAGCTGGTCCTTGAGGATGCCGCCGGCGCGACGGATCGCCTCTTCCGGCTCGATGGTGCCGTTGGTCTCGATATCAATGATCAGCTTGTCCAGGTCGGTACGCTGTTCGACGCGCGCGGCTTCGACCGAATAGGTCACGCGGCGCACCGGACTGAAGGAGGCATCCAGCAGCAGGCGGCCGATCGGTCGGCTCTGCTCCTCGAACGCGACGCGCTGCACGGCCGGGCGATAGCCGCGGCCGCGCTCGATCTTGAGCTGCATGTTGAGCTCGCCGGCCTTGGTCAGGTTGGCGATCACGAACTCTGGATTGACCACCTCGACGTCGTGGTCGGTCTGGATGTCCCCGGCGGTCACCGGACCCGGGCCCTTCTTGTGCAGCCGCAGCTCGGCGCTGTTGCGCGCGTGCATGCGCAGCGCAACCGACTTCAGGTTCAGCAGGATGTCGACCACGTCTTCCTGCACACCCTCGATGCTGGTGTACTCGTGCAGCACGCCGTCGATCTCCACTTCCGTGATGGCAGCCCCGGGCATCGAGGACAGCAGCACGCGCCGCAGTGCGTTGCCCAGGGTGTGGCCGAATCCGCGCTCGAACGGCTCGATCACCACGCGCGCCTGGCGTGGTGCGACCGGCTGGACCTTGACCACGCGAGGCTTCAAAAATTCCGAAACTGATGCTTGCATACGGCTACACCCCAAACTGAAAATGAACTCATCGATCCGCTGCCATGCCGAGGGGCCAAGGCAGCCGATTACTTCGAATACAACTCCACCACCAGGTTCTCGTTGATGTCCGGCAGCACCTCATCGCGCCCCGGCACCGCCTTGAACACGCCGCGAAATTCCTTGTCGCTGACCTCGACCCACTCGGGGAAGCCGACCTGGGTCGCGACCGTCAGCGCGCTCTGAATGCGCAGCTGCTTGCGCGCCTTCTCGCGGATCTCGATCACCTCGCCGGCCTTGACCTGGTACGACGGGATCGTGACCTGCTTGCCGTTGACGTTGATGGACTTGTGGGCCACCAACTGGCGCGCCTCGGCGCGCGTGGAGGCGAACCCCATCCGGTACACGACATTGTCCAGCCGGCATTCCAGCAGCTTCAGCAGCGTCTCGCCGGTGGCGCCGGTACGGCGCGCCGCCGCCTGGTAGTAGTTGCGGAACTGGCGCTCGAGCACCCCATACATGCGGCGCAGCTTCTGCTTCTCGCGCAGCTGCAGGCCGTAGTCGGACAGCCGCTGCCGCCGCTCACCCTTGATGCCGCCGGGAGGCACCTGCAGCTTGCACTTGCTCTCGAGCGGCTTGGAGCCGCTCTTGAGGAACAGATCCGTGCCCTCGCGCCGCGCGAGCTTGCAGGTTGGACCGAGATAACGCGCCATGGTTCGTTGCTTCCTTCGCCGCCGTTAGACGCGACGCTTCTTGGGGGGACGGCAGCCGTTGTGCGGGATCGGCGTGACGTCCGCAATGCTCGTGATCTTCAGGCCACAGGCGTTGAGCGCGCGTACCGCCGACTCGCGCCCCGGACCGGGGCCGGCGACCCGCACCTCGACGTTCTTCACGCCGTGCTCCTGAGCGGCGGTACCGGCCTTCTCGGCGGCGACCTGGGCTGCGAATGGCGTGCTCTTGCGCGAACCGCGAAACCCACAGCCGCCCGAGGTCGCCCAGGACAGCGTATTGCCCTGCCGATCGGTGATCGTGATGATCGTGTTGTTGAACGATGCATGCACGTGAGCGATCGCGTCGAGCACGTTCTTGCGCGCCTTCTTGGGCTTCTTGGCCCCGCCGCCGGCCGTGCTCTGCTGCTGTGGTTTCTGATCAGCCATAGATGTGGTTGCCTGTGTCGATTCTCAAGGTCAAAAACTTCCGCGCGAGGCGCCCGCGCCCCTCTAGGTCTTGCCCGGCGGCGCATTCAGCTTGACCGCCTGTTTGCGCGGACCCTTGCGGGTGCGGGCGTTGGTGCGGGTGCGCTGCCCGCGCACCGGCAGGCCCTTGCGATGACGCAGCCCCCGCCAGGTGCCTAAGTCCATGAGCCGCTTGATATTCATCGACACTTCGCGGCGCAGGTCACCCTCGACCGGCCACTTGGCGATGTACGAGCGTATGGCGGCGACCTCGGCCTCGGTCAGGTCCTTGACCTTGGTGCTCGGCGCGATGCCGGCGCCCTCGCAGATGGCGATCGCTCGGTTAGGGCCGATGCCATAGATGTGCGTGAGCCCGATTCTCACGTGCTTGTTCATCGGAATATTGATGCCGGCTATGCGTGCCATGACTTTGCGCTACCTCAACCTTAGGTTCATGTCGGTGAGTTCAACCCTGGCGCTGCTTGTGGCGCGCATCGGTGCTGCAGATCACGTAGACCACGCCGCGCCGCCGCACGATCTTGCAGTTCTTGCAGATTTTCTTCACTGATGGACGTACTTTCATCGCCTACCTGCGCTTGAGCCCTTACCCGCCTATCCCGGCGCGGAGCCGCTACGGCCCCCGCCCAGCAGATTCGCCTTCTTCATGAGACCCGGATAGTGGTGCGACATCAGGTGCGCCTGCAGCTGCGCCATGAAGTCCATCACCACCACCACGACGATCAGCAGCGAAGTGCCGCCGAACTGGAACGGCACGCCCTGCGAGGACACGAGGATTTCGGGTACCAGGCAGACGGCCATGATGTAGATCGCGCCCCAGAGCGTCAGCCGAGTCAGCACCTTGTCGATGTACTCGCCGGTCTGTTGGCCGGGGCGGATGCCGGGAATGAATGCACCGGATTTCTTCAGATTATCCGCGGTTTCGCGCGAATTGAACACCAGCGCGGTATAGAAGAAACAGAAGAACACGATCAGCGCCGCGTACAGCACCAGGTGCAGCGGCTGGCCATAGCCGAGCGAGGTGGAGATGTTCTGCAGCACTTCGCTCAGCTTGGAATCGGGATTGGAGCCGAAGAAACTGGCCATGGTCGCCGGAAACAGCAGCAGGCTGGAGGCGAAGATCGGCGGGATCACGCCCGACATGTTGAGCTTGAACGGCAGGTGGCTGCTCTGACCGGCATACATTTTCCGGCCGACCTGGCGCTTGGCGTAGTTGACCGTGATGCGGCGCTGGGCGCGCTCGACGAACACGCAGAACGCCGTCACGCCGACGACGATGCCGATCAGCAGGATCGCGAACAGCGGGTTCATCTCGCCGGTGCTGACCGACTCGAAAGTGCGGCCGATGGCCCCTGGCATGCCGGCGACGATGCCCGACAGGATGATCATCGAGATACCGTTGCCGATGCCGCGTTCGGTGATCTGCTCGCCGAGCCACATCAGGAACATGGTGCCGGTGGTCATCGTGATGGTGGCCGGGATCAGCCATTCCAGCGGCCCCTTGGCGAGCGTCATGCCGCCATTCTGCAGCGCTACCGCGGCGCCGAACGACTGGAACAGCGCCAGCCCGACCGTGCCATAGCGGGTGAGCTGGGTGATGCGACGCCGGCCCGACTCGCCCTCCTTGCGCGCTTCCATCAGCGACGGCACCACCATCGACAGCATCTGGATGATGATCGAGGCCGAGATATACGGCATCACGCCCATCGCGAAGATCGACAGGCGCTGCAGCGCGCCGCCCGAGAAGCTGTTGACGATGCCGAGAATGGTGTTCGACTGGTCATTGAAATAGCGCGCCACCGCGTCCGGATTGATACCCGGCACCGGTATGAACGTGCCGACGCGGTAGACCACCAGCGCGCCGACCAGGAACAGCAGGCGACTGCGGATCTCACCTTGCCGTCCGGCTTCGGCGAGCGCAGCGGCCGGGTTGGTTAGGGCGGAGTTGGCCATTAATCCTCGAACTTGCCGCCGGCAGCGGTGATCGCCGCGCGCGCGCCCTTGGTGGCCGCGATGCCCTTGAGGGTCACCGGCTTGTTGAGCTCGCCCGACAGCACGACCTTGGCCTGATCGGCGAACGCGTTCACGATACCGGCCTTTTTCAGCGCGGCCAGATCGATCACGGCGGCGTCGATGCCGGCCAGCTCGTGCAGTCGCACTTCGGCGCGCGTTGCCTTCATCGCCGAGCGGAAGCCGACCTTCGGCAGCCGGCGCTGCAGCGGCATCTGGCCGCCTTCGAAACCGACCTTGTGATAGCCGCCCTTGCGCGCCCGCTGGCCCTTGACGCCGCGGCCGCAGGTCTTGCCCTGCCCGCTTGATGCGCCGCGACCGACGCGCCGGCGAGCTCGGCGCGAGCCCGCACCCGGCTTGATGTTGTTCAGACGCATGTCAGTGCTGCTCCACTTTCAGCAGGTGCCCGGCGACGTGGATCATGCCGCGGTTCTCCGGCGTATCGGCCACGCTGACGCTCTGGTGCGGCCGGCGCAGCCCCAGACCGCGCACCGAGGCGGCGATGTTCTGCAGTTGCCCGTGCACGCTGCGAATCAGCGTGACCGTCACCAGCTTGGTGGTGCGGGTGTGATCGCTGCTCTTCTTTTTTCTGGCGGCGCTCATCAGGCGCTCCCGAGGATGTCTTCCACGCTCTTGCCGCGCTTGGCGGCGATGTCTTCCGGCGAGCGCACCTTGGCGAGTGCGTTGACGGTGGCGCGCACCACGTTGATCGGATTGCGCGAACCGTAGCTCTTGGCGAGCACGTTGCGCACCCCGGCGCACTCGAGCACTGCGCGCATGCCGCCGCCGGCGATGACGCCGGTACCCTCGGAGGCCGGCAGCATGAACACTCGCGTCGCGCCGTGCGCGCCGCGGATCGCGTAGTGCAGCGTGTCGTTGCGCAGGCTGACGTTGACCATGTTCTTGCGCGCCTGCGCCATGGCCTTGGAGATCGCCACCGGGACTTCGCGCGCCTTGCCGAATCCGAAGCCGACGCGACCGGCGCCGTCACCGACCACGGTCAGCGCGGTAAAGCCGAACTGGCGGCCGCCCTTGACCACCTTGGCGGTGCGGTTCACGGCCACGAGTTTTTCCACCAGCTCGTCGGCGCTCTGCGATTTTTCCATTCTTGCCATATTGATCCGCCTTTAGAACTCGAGTCCGGCCTCGCGCGCCGCCTCGGCCAGCGCCTTGACGCGGCCGTGATATTGAAAACCGGCGCGGTCGAAAGCGACGCGCGTGATGCCGGCGGCCTTGGCACGCTCGGCGATGCTGCGGCCGACGCTCTTGGCGGCCTCGATGTTGCCGGTGCCCTTGAGCCCCGCCGCGACGTCCTTCTGCAGCGTCGAGGCGCTGGCCAGCACGCGCTCGCCCTTGCCGTCGAACACCTGCGCATAGATGTGGCGCGGCGTGCGATGCACGGTCAGGCGCGCGACCTTGAGGGCACGGATCTGCGAGCGGGCTTTTACGGCGCGGCGCTGACGCCGCTCTTTCTTGCTGATGTTCATGTGTATCTCGCGGCGCTACTTCTTCTTGCCTTCCTTCAGGGAGATCTGTTCATCCTTGTAGCGCACGCCCTTGCCCTTGTACGGCTCGGGCGGCCGGATGTCGCGGATCTCGGCCGCGATCTGGCCGACGCGCTGGCGGTCGGTGCCTTTGATCAGCACCTCGGTCAGGCTGGGCGCCTCGATGGTGATGCCGTCGGGAATCGGATAGGCCACCGGATGCGAAAATCCGAGCGTCAGGTTCAGCGTCTTGCCGGACACCTGGGCACGAAAGCCGACGCCGACCAGCTCGAGCCTGCTCTCGTAGCCCTTAGTGACACCCTGGACCATGTTCGCCAGGTGCGCACGGGTGGAACCCGCGGTCATGCGCGCCTGCTCATTTCCCTGGTATTTCACCGACAGCTTCTTATCCTGCTGCTCGATCGAAACGCCGGTGCCGATCGGCATCGTCAGCGTCCCCTTGGCCCCTTTGACGGTTACCGCGCCGGCGGCGACGCTGACCGTCACGCCGCTCGGCAGATCGATGATTCGATTGGCTACTCTGGACATTTCAGCTCACCTTGATCAGTGCGCGTGCGCATCAGGCGACGATGCACAGGACTTCCCCGCCCTGGCCGATCGCGTGCGCCGCCTTGTCGGTCATCACGCCCTTGGGCGTGGACACGATCACCGTGCCCATGCCGCCGAGCACGCGCGGAATCTCGTCCTTGCCGCGATAGATGCGCAGCCCCGGCCGGCTCACGCGCTCGATCCGGTCGATGACCGGACGGCCGTCGTAGTACTTCAGGTCGATCGTCAGGACCGGCTTGCCGTCGTCCTGGGACAGGCCAAAGTCGGCGATATAACCCTCGTCC
>JABCZO010000033.1 GCA_013289615.1 Gammaproteobacteria bacterium | reverse complement strand
ATCGACACGCCGGGCATACTCAAAGCTCCTATGTCGGGTTGTGGCCTCCGCGCATCCCTGGATGACGATCCTTGAAGCGGCTGGGGAGGCCAGGCCTCAAGCCCCAACGCCACTTGGCGGACACCCGGTCACAGGTTCACGATGCGCGTGTGGATTGCGTTGCCAAAAAAGGCCGCGCTTTATACCATGAAGTACCAGCCTGAACAATGCTTTAAGCGGAACCAATGGACATGTTGCGCAGCTCCCAGATTTCGCTGAAAACGCCCGACGAGCAGCACAAACTGCGGGTCGCCGGGGCGCTGGCGGCCGACGTGCTCGACATGATCGGCGAGCATGTCATGCCGGGCATCAGCACCGAGGAACTCGATCGCATCTGCCATGACTACATCGTCAACGTGCAGAAGACCATCCCGGCCAATGTCGGCTACCGCGGCTTCCCTAAGACCGTCTGTACCTCGGTAAATCACGTGGTGTGTCACGGCATTCCGAACGATCGCAAGCTCAAGGCGGGCGATATCCTGAATATTGATATCGCGATCATCAAGGACGGCTACCACGGCGACACCAGCCGCATGTACTTCGTTGGCAAGCCGCCGGCTTTCGCCCTGCGCCTGGCCCAGGTGTGCAAGGACGCGATGTGGAGCGCCATCGATCTGGTGCGCCCCGGCGCGCATCTGGGCGATATCGGACATGCGATCCAGACGCTCGCAGAAGCGGAGGGCTTCTCGGTGGTGCGCGAATACTGCGGCCATGGTATCGGCCGCGTGTATCATGAAGACCCGCAGATCCTGCATTACGGCGAGCCCGGCACCGGGCTCGAAATACGCCCTGGCATGGTATTTACCATCGAGCCGATGATCAATGCCGGCAAGCGCCACGTGCGCGTGCTGCCCGACGGCTGGACCGTGGTCACCAAGGATCATTCGCTGTCGGCGCAATGGGAACACATGGTGCTGGTCACCCCAAGCGGGCATGAAGTGCTGACGCTGAGCCCACGCGCGGGGCACTGAGGGCTCACTTGGCGGTTCCCGATTCAACGGTGCTCGACGACGCTCCGCTGCGCAGCCCCGCGCCGCTGGACTGGCCGCTGCTCAATCGGCTGCCGGGGCTGCTGGCCGATTCCAGTGGCGATGCCGACAGCTGCCGCAGCCTGCTGGCGCTGGCTCAGGAAGAGCTGCGCACGCGGTTCTTCGAAGAAGAGCCGGTCGAGGGTCTGGTGCGTGCCCGCGCCCGCTTTACCGACCTGCTGCTGTGCGCGCTGTGGAGGCAGCGCCTCGATCCGGATCTGGCCGGCCGCCTGGCGCTGGTCGCAGTGGGCGGCTATGGGCGCGGCGAGCTGCATCCGTACTCGGACGTGGATTTCCTGGTGCTGGTGCCGGCACCGCTGGCCGAGGTTGAACGCGCCACGGTCGAGCGCCTGGTCTCCTTCCTGTGGGATATCGGCCTGGAGGTCGGCCACAGCGTACGCACCGTGTCCGAGTGCGCCGAGGAGAGCGCCGCCGACGTCGGCGTGATGACGACGCTGATGGAATCGCGGCGCCTGGCAGGCTCTGGCGAACTGGTGGCCGAAATGCGCGTTGCGCTGGCGCCCGATCGCGTCTGGCCGGTGCGCGAATTCTTCGAGGCCAAGGTGCGCGAGCAGCACGACCGGCGCCTGAAGGCCAACGACACCGCCTACAACCTGGAACCGAATGTCAAGACCGGCCCCGGCGGCCTGCGCGATCTGCAGACCATCGCCTGGGTGGCGAAGCGCCAGTTCGGCGCCGAGTCGCTCGACGAGCTGGTCGGCTACGGATTCCTGACGCCGTCGGAACTGCGGCGGCTGACGGCGGCGCAGGCGTTCCTGTGGAAGGTGCGCTTCGGCCTGCACGTGCTGACCGGCCGTCACGAGGACCGGCTGCTGTTCGACTACCAGATCAAGCTGGCGCGCAGCTTCGGCTACGAGGATGCCTCCTATACGCTCGCGGTCGAACAGCTGATGCAGCGCTACTACCGCACCATCATCGACGTCACGCTGCTCAATGAGCTGCTGCTGCAGCTGTTCCGCGAGGCGATCCTCTCCGACGATCAGCCGCCGCAGCCGCTCAATCCGCGCTTCCAGGTGCACAACGACTACCTGGAGGCGGTCAACGAGGACGTTTTCGGCCGCCACCCGTCGGCGCTGCTGGAACTGTTCGTGCTGCTGCAGCAGAACCCGCAGATCCGCGGCGTGCGCGCCGGTACCATCCGCGCGGTGGTACGCAATCTGTGGCTGATCGACGAGGAGTTCCGCCAGAATCCGCGCAATCACCGCCTGTTCCTCGAGATCCTGCGCGCGCCGCGCGGGGTGACGCACGAGCTGCGGCGCATGAACGATTACGGCGTGCTCGGCCGCTATATTCCGGCGTTCGGGCGCGTTATCGGCCGCATGCAGTACGATCTGTTCCATACCTACACGGTCGATGCGCATTCGCTGTTCGTGGTGAGCAACCTGCGCCGCTTCGCCATTAGCGAATTCGACCACGAGCTGCCGCGCGTGTCGGCCATCATGCAGCAGTTGCCCAAGCACGAGATCGCCTACCTGGGCGCGTTGTTTCACGATATCGCCAAGGGCCGCGGCGGCGACCACTCGGATCTTGGCTCGGTCGACGCCGAGGCTTTCTGCCTCGAACAGGGCATGTCGCGCTACGACGCACGGCTGGTGGCCTGGCTGGTCAAGAACCACCTGCTGCTGTCGATGACCGCACAGAAGCAGGACATCGGCGATCCGCAGGTGATCACCGCGTTTGCGCGCACCGTCGGCGATGAGGTGCACCTGGACTACCTGTTCGTGCTCACCTGCGCCGACGTGCGCGGCACCAATCCGAAGCTGTGGAATTCCTGGAAGGCGTCGCTGTTCCACGAATTCTACGAGGTGGTGAAGCGCGCACTGCGGCGCGGCCTGGAGACGCCGGTCGATCAGGACGAGCTGGTGCGCGAGATCCAGGCCTCGGCACGTGCGCTGCTGCGCGGCGCCGGCGTGTCGCCGGAGATGATCGATCGTACCTGGTCGCGCCTGCCGACCGCGTATTTCATGCGCCACGGCGCCGAGGCGATCGCCCGGCATACGCGCGCGCTGGCGACCGGCGATGCCAACGCCGATGAGGCGCTGGTGTCGGTCGAGTCGCAGACCGAACGTGGCACCACCGGGGTCATGATCTACGCGCCGCACCGCCGCCACGGCTTCGCCCGCGCCACCGCGGTGCTCGACCAACTCGGCCTCAACATCCTCGATGCCCGTATCACCCCGGTGGGTAACGGCTTTTCACTCGACTCCTACCACGTGCTGGAAGATGACGGCTCGGCGATCACCGACCGCGAGCGGCTGATGGAGATCGAGCAGGCATTGTGG
The DNA here is from genome assembly GCA_013289615.1 of Gammaproteobacteria bacterium. Classification (GTDB taxonomy): domain Bacteria; phylum Pseudomonadota; class Gammaproteobacteria; order Steroidobacterales; family Steroidobacteraceae; genus FEN-1191. Next base: position 43,827 of record JABCZO010000033.1, on the reverse strand, counting down.
GGCTCGCTGCAACGCCCGGAGGAGGCACGGCTGGCGGTGTCGCGACGCGCCACGCGACAGATGCGTGTATTCAAGACGCCGACCCAGATCGCCATCACGGTGGACGAACGCAATCGCCGTTCGGTGCTCGAACTCACCGCCGCTGACCGGCCTGGCCTGCTGTGCGATGTCGGCAAGGTACTGTGGGAGGAGCGTGTCGATCTGCACGCGGCCAAGATCAGCACGCTCGGTGAGCGCGCCGAGGATGTGTTCTACCTGACGGATCGGGAACAGCGGCCGCTGGATGAGGCCGCCGCGGAACGCCTGCGGGTGCATCTGTCCGAGGCGCTCGACCGGCGCCTGGCATAAAGCAGGCTCTGGCGCGGCTGCAGGCGTATCCGTGCAAGCGCCTGCTGGCACTGCTGGCCGACGCGCGCCATCAGAGCGCGTCTTCCCAGGAGCGCGACAGCCGCATCGCGCAATTGACGATGCCGACCATGCTGTAGGTCTGCGGATAGTTGCCCCACATCTCGCCGCTGCCCGGTGCCAGATCCTCCGACATCAGGCCGACGCCGTTGCGGCGTTGGAGCATCTCGCAGAACAGCTCGCGCGCCTCAGCCTTGCGGCCGATACTCCAGAGCGCGTTGATGTACCAGAAAGTGCAGACGCTGAAGGCGACCTCGGGCATACCGAAATCGTCGGGTTCGGCGTAACGCGCGAGGAACGCACCACGGCGCAAGGTGTTGCCGACGCGCTCCACGGTGGCGATGTACATCGGATCGGACCAGTCGACTACACCGAGCTCCGCCAGCAGCAGCAGGCTCGCATCGACACTGTCGCCATCGAAGGTGGTGGTGAAACTGCTCATCGACTTGGACCAGGCCGCGGCGCGTATGCGCTTACCCATATCGCGCTCGCGCTCGCGCCAGTATTTTTCCCGTGCCGACAGTCCCAACCGCCCGGCGATGCGCGCCAGGCGGTCGGCCGCCGCCCAGCATACCGCCGAGGAGAAGGTATGCACCGCGCTACGGCCGCGGTATTCCCAGATGCCCGCGTCCGGCTGCCCGAACTCGGCCAGCGACTGCTCGCCCAGCGGCTCGAGTGTCGTAAACAGCGCCTCGGTGCCGCGACGAACCAGGCGCTGATCGAAGAAACTCTGCGTCACCGCGAGGATCGCAGCGCCGTAGACATCGTGCTGCACCTGCGCGTAGGCGGCATTGCCGACGCGCACCGGCCCCATGCCGCGATAACCGGGCAGGTGCGGCACGATGGTCTCGTCGAGTCGCAGATCGCCGTCGATGCCATAGCAGGGCTGCAGGCGCACTGGCGGCGTGGCGGTGAGGTTCTGGATGAAGCGCAGGTAACCCTCCATCGTGCGGGTCGCGCCGAGCCGGTTGAGTGCCTGGACGGTGAAATAGGTGTCTCGGATCCAGCAATAGCGATAGTCCCAGTTGCGGCCGCTGTTGGCGCTCTCGGGGATCGAGGTGGTGATCGCGGCGATGATCGCCCCGGTATCCTCATAACTGCACAGCTTGAGGGTGATCGCGGCCCGAATCACCGCCTCCTGCCATTCAAATGGCACCGCAAGGCTGCGTACCCAGTCGTTCCAGTAGTCGCGCGTCGCATCGAGCAGCCGCTGCGACAGCAACGTCACCGACTCATGCACGGTCTCATCCGGCCCGAAGATGAAGGCCAGCGTGTCCTCGAGCACGAACACGCGCTGTTCGCGGATCATCGCGATGCTGGCGTTGGTGGTCAGGCGCAGATCGTGGTCGCGGCCGGCGTAGCGGATGTGATGCGAACCGGCGGTGCTGGGGCGCAGGCGCTCGCCGTAGTTCTCGGCCGGCGCAAGGATCATGCGCAGGCGCGGCCGGCCGCTCAGGCGGCGCACGATGCGCACCAGCATCGCCGGACGGAAATTGCGATCGTACTGGCGGAAGCGCGGACAGAAATCGCTGATCACCAGCACCGCACCATGGCTATCGGTCAATGTGGTCTCGACGATGGCGGTATTGCGTTCGTACATCTGGCTGCTCGAGGCCTGTTCGAGCAGTTCGATGGCCCAGCGGCCGTGCCGGCCGGGCTCCTCCGAGCCCGCCATCAGGTCGCTGAACACCGGATCGCCGTCGAATCGGGGCATACAGGTCCATACATGCGTGCCGTTGCCGTCGATCAGGGAGGCGACCTGGCAATTTCCGGTCATGGCCAGGTCCAGAGTTGCGATGCTCATAGGCGCTCGATTCTCACACGTCGGATCGGTGCTGTGCTCAGGCGTCCGCCACTTCCAGCAGCCAGCCGCGCAGCTGGTCGGGACTTGCCAGCCGGAATTTTGCCGCGGTCGGCGCCTCCTCGCCGATCCGCAGGCTGATGCCGCCGAGGCCGTTGACGACCTCGAAGGCATCCTCGTCGGTCGTGTCATCGCCGGCAAAAATCGGAATGCGGTCGCGAAACGGCGCCCGTTCCATCAGCCGGCGCATCGCCGAACCCTTGGTCAGGTGGCGCGGGCGGATCTCGACCACGCACTTGCCCATCAGCACGCTGAACTGGCTGCCCAGGCTGCCGACAATCAGCTCCGCGACCTTCAGCACCTCGCGGCCGCGCTCCGGCACGTTGCGATAGTGCAGCGCGATGACACTGCGCTTGTTCTCCAGTTGCACGCCGCGGATCCGGCCGATCGCCTCCCGCAGCAGCGGCTCGGCTGCCTGCAGCTCGGCAGTGAGCTGTTCGTCGACCAGGATCTCCCCGTTCGGCGTGCGCACCTCGCCGCCGTGCACGCCCACCGCCGGAAAGCTCAACGGGCGGAACAGCAGGTCGATCGCCGCGATCGGACGGCCGCTGACGAACGCGACCGCGCCGTCGAGCTTGCGCGACAGGCGCTGCAGCAGCGGCACCATCCACACCGGCACCTCCACGGCTTCCGGACTGGGTGCAAGATCGAGGATGGTGCCGTCGATGTCCAGGTACAGCGCGTGACCCGCGAGCGAACTGCGGAGCGCGGGCCTGGGCTCAAGGGCGCTGTCAGGGCTGGTTTTGATCGGCGTTACCGTCTGATTCATCGCATTACGGGTTGGCATCGGCTGACCGTAGCCAACTGCGTCTGGCGGGGGCTATAGGAGCACGCTGGCACCGCCGTAGTCCAGCAGGAGGCGGTCCGGTGCAAGCTTCCGACACGGCTGACTGGACGGAACGGCCCGGCTCGGGTAAGCATGCGCGCCTTTGCAATCGATCGGCGGCACATGAACACACAGCAACTGAAGGCCCGGATCGAGGCCGCGTACGAGCGCCGCCAGGATCTGTCCAGCTCGAGCGTGGACCCGGAAACGCGCGACGCCATCGAGTGTGCCGTCGGTACGCTCGATCGCGGCGAGTGCCGCGTCGCGCAGAAGATCGACGGTCGCTGGCAGGTTCACACCTGGCTCAAGAAGGCAGTGCTGCTGTATTTTCGCATCCATGACAATGTGGTAGTCGATGCCGGCTACGCGCGCTTCTACGATCGGGTGCCGCTGAAATTCGCCGCCACCGATGCCGCACAGTTCGCCGCTGGCGGCGTGCGTGTGGTACCGCACGCGCTGGTGCGATACGGCGCTTATGTCGCGCCCAACGCGATCCTGATGCCCTCCTACGTCAACATCGGCGCCCACGTGGGTGCAGGCACCATGGTCGACACCTGGGCCACGGTCGGCTCCTGTGCACAGATCGGGTGCAACGTACACCTGTCCGGCGGCGTCGGTATCGGCGGCGTGCTCGAACCGCTGCAGGCCACGCCCACCGTCATCGAGGATGACTGTTTCATCGGCGCGCGCTCCGAGATCGTCGAGGGCGTCGTGGTCGGTACCGGGGCGGTGATCTCGATGGGCGTATTCATCGGCGCCAGCACCCGCATCTACGACCGCACCACCGGCGCGGTACTGCAGGGCGAGGTGCCGCCGGGCTCGGTAGTGGTGTCCGGCAGTATGCCGTCGACGGACGGCAGCCACAGTCTCTACTGCGCGGTGATCGTTAAGCGCGTGGACGCGCAGACGCGCGCCAAGACGGCCCTGAACGATCTACTGCGGGCAGATTGACCACCGCGGACACCAACCCCTGGCGCTGCGCCTGACCTCGGCTCGCACGGTGTAGATCTTCGATAGGTTTGGAAAATACAGAGGGATATACGTATTAGGGAGAATTTTTTAATTACAAAAAATTCTCCCTGATACGTATATCCATCTGCAATTCGCACGCCTCTCGGCGGATCTTCTCTCGGGCGCGCCCCGATCAGCCGTAGCGCCCGGTGATGTAGTCTTCCGTGGCCTTCTGCCCCGGGTTGGTAAAGATCCGCGAGGTCTCGTCGAACTCGATCAGTTCGCCCAGATACATGAACGCGGTGTAGTCGGACACCCGCGCCGCCTGCTGCATGTTGTGCGTGACGATCAGCACCGTGACCTGCTCGCGCAGCGCGGCGATCAGCTCCTCGATGCGCGCGGTAGCGATCGGGTCGAGCGCCGAGGTCGGCTCGTCGAACAGCAGCATCTCCGGGCTGGTGGCGAGCGCGCGCGCGATGCACAGCCGCTGCTGCTGGCCGCCGGACAGCGACAGCGCCGAGTTGGGGAGGCGGTCCTTCACCTCATCCCAAAGCGCCGCCCCGCGCAGCGCCTTCTCGACCTCTTCCTGGATGCGTATCTGCGATCGAACGCCGCGGATGCGCAGGCCGTAAGCGACGTTCTCGAAGATCGACTTCGGAAACGGATTGGGCTTCTGGAACACCATGCCGATGCGCATGCGCACTTCGATCGGATCGATGTTGCGGGCGACCAGGTTGATTTCCTCCGGTAGCAGCATGATGCGGCCCTCGTAGCGGGTGCCGGGCGTCAGGTCATGCATGCGATTGAAGCAGCGCAGGAACGTGGTCTTGCCGCAACCGGAGGGCCCGATCAGCGCCGTGACCTGCTTCTCGCGGATGTCCATGTTGAGGTTCTTGAGCGCCTTCAGGTCGCCGTAGAAAAAATCCAGCGCCTCGGCCCGCGCCTTCACCGGGGCCTTCAGCGCCGCCGTGCGCCGCGTCTCATCCACCGCCACCTGCAACATGCCGCGTCCGCTGGTGCGGATCGGAATCACCCCGGTGTCGATATCGGACACCGGCATAAAGCCGGCGGGATCGGATTCGGGCGGCTTGTTTCTCACCAATTGTTCCATAAATTCATACAGCTACGGTCGGCAAAGGTCGCAAGCGCCTTCAGCCCCGGGGCGCCAGCAGCTCCTTTTCGATCTCGTCGATCTTGGTATGGCGTACGTCCTTACCGAGCACCAGGTAAATCAGATACTCGCAGATATTCTTGGCGTGATCCCCGATGCGCTCGAGCGATCGTACCACCCACATGACGTCGAGCGCCCGCCGAATCGAGCGCGGGTCCTCCATCATGAAGGTAATGTTCTGGCGGTGGATCGACTCGTATTCCTCGTCGACCGTGCGGTCGCGGCGCAGCACTTCCAGCGCCAGCTTGGTATCGAAGCGCGCGAACGCGTCGAGCGTGTCGTGCACCATCCCGGTCACCAGCTCGCCGAGATTGCGCAGTTCCCGGTAGCGGTTATGCGGCCGCTCGCGCAGCGCCAGCCGCGCGGCGATCGCGGCCACCTTCTCACCCTCATCGCCGATGCGCTCCAGGTCGGTGATCGTTTTCAGGATCGTGATGATCAGGCGCAAATCCGAGGCGGTCGGCCCGCGGGTCGCCAGGATTCGGCTGCAGTCCTCGTCGATCGAGCGCTCGAGCTGGTTGACCCGCAGCTCCTCCTGGGCCACGCGCACCATCACGCGGGCGTCGGGTTCGGTGATGCCTCCGATGGCCTGCGTCAGCTGCCGCTCCACCAGCCCGCCCATCTCGAGCACGCTGCTGCGCAGCCGCTCGAGGTCGGCGTTGTAGCGACTGGAGATGTGGTGACTGAGTCCTTCGGTGCTCATCCAACCATGGTATACGGATCCTCATGACACATTTGTGTCAGCACTTGCCGGCGGCGCTTATGACCCGTATAAGGCGCCCGTGATCTTTGGGGAGGAGCCCAATGTCCGCCACGCTCGCCCTGACCCATGAGCTGATGTCCCGCGCCTCGGTGACACCGGCCGACGAGGGCTGCCAGGAGATCATGGCCAGCCGACTGAGCGGTATAGGGTTTCAGGTCGAGCGGCTGCGCTACGGCAGCGTCGACAACCTATGGGCGCGGCGCGGCAATGGCGCACCGCTGCTGTGCTTTGCCGGACACACCGACGTCGTGCCAACCGGCCCGCTCGATGAATGGCGCTCCGATCCGTTCAAGCCCGAGATCCGCGACGGTGTGCTGTACGGCCGCGGTGCGGCCGACATGAAGAGCGGGCTGGCGGCCATGCTGACCGCGGCCGAAAGCTTCGTCGCCGAGCGCCCGGATCATCGCGGTGCGGTCGCGTTCCTGATCACCAGCGACGAGGAAGGCCCGTCGGTGGACGGCACCCGGCGGGTGGTCGAGGCGCTGCGCGCACGCGGCGAGCGCATCGACTGGTGCATCGTCGGCGAGCCCTCGAGCGAAACCCTGATCGGCGATACCATCAAGATCGGCCGGCGCGGCTCACTCTCCGGCCGCCTCACGGTGCACGGCGTGCAGGGCCACATCGCCTACCCGCAGTTTGCCGATAATCCAATCCACCGCTTCGCCCCGGCGCTGGCCGAACTGTCGAGCCGTGTCTGGGACCAGGGCAATGAGTATTTCCAGCCCACGACCTTCCAGGTGTCGAACCTCAACGCCGGTACCGGCGCTCCGAATGTGATTCCCGGCGAGCTCAAGGCGCGCTTCAACCTGCGCTATTCGCCGGTGCAGACGCTCGATGAGCTCAAGCGCAGCGTCGAACGGGTGCTCGCGCGCCACCGGGTGAAGTACACGCTCGAGTGGTACCTGTCCGGCGAGCCGTTCTATACCCCGCCCGGTGCGCTCTCGAGCGCGGTGTGCGCCGCCGTGCGCACGGTCACGGGGCGCGAGGCCGCCCTATCCACCGGCGGCGGCACCTCAGACGGGCGCTTCATCGCGCCGATGGGTGCGCAGGTGGTAGAGCTTGGCGTCGTCAACGCCAGTATCCACAAGGTGAACGAATGCGTGCGTATCGAGGATGTCGACACGCTGCACGCGATGTACCTGCAGACGCTGCGCAATCTGCTCGGCTAGCGCCCCAGCTCGGCGCGGCGCGCCGGTGCGAGGAAATTGGCATAGGCGCCGAGCGCTCCGAGGCCGGCAGCGGCCAGCAATACCCAGCCCGGCATCGACACACCGAGGAACGACCAGGTGATCCGGGCGCACTCGCCCGAACCACTTAAAACCTTGCGGATCACGTCCGCGAGCGGGAAGATTTCAAGCATGTACGACAGCGTCGCGCCGCAGGCCGGCACCGAGCCTTCCGGCAGATGCTGGATCCACAGATGCCGGGCCGCGACCGCCATGGTTGCGAGCGCCGCGGCCAGCAGCAGCGTCCCATAGAGCCGCGCGCCCCAGCGCCTCGGGTGATGCAGCGCGGCCAGCAGGAACAGTACTGCGGCAGCGGCAACGCCGACGCGCTGGAAGATGCACAGCGGGCAGGGCTCCAGCTGCAGCACCGCCTGCGCGTACCAGGCGTAGCCCAGCAGCGCCGCGCATAGCGCGAAGCCGAGGAAATTCAGGCCGCGACGCATCAGGGCTGGCGTACCGCCCGCTCGGCAAGCTCGCGCTCGATATGATCGAGCGAGGTATGGCGCACATCCTTGCCGTGCACCATGTAGATCACGTACTCACAGATGTTCTTGGCGTGATCGCCGATGCGCTCCAGCGACCTGACTACCCACATGACGTCGAGCGCGCGCCGGATGGTGCGCGGATCCTCCATCATGAAGGTGATGCACTGGCGCTGAATCGCCTCGTACTCCTCGTCAACCACCCGGTCCTGCCGACAGGTCTTGAGCGCTGCATCCGCATCGAGCCGGGCAAACGCATCGAGCGTGTCGTGCACCAGCATCTGCACCGTGCGCCCGAGGTGCTTGACTTCGCGGTAGCGATCGGCCGGCCGCTCGATGGTGGCCAGGCGCGCGGCGATCAGGCCGATCTTCTCGCATTCATCGCCGATGCGCTCGAGGTCGGTAATGGTCTTGATGGTCGCGACGATCATGCGCAGGTCGCCGGCCGCGGGCGATCTGGTGGCGAGGATGCGGCTGCAGTCCTCGTCGATCGAGACCTCCATACCGTTGACCTTGTAGTCGTCCCGGGCGACCGCACGGCCGAGCGAGCTGTCGGCATCCACCAGCGACATCAGGCTGCGGCTGAGCTGGTCCTCGACGAAGCCCCCCATTGCCAGCACCTTGCTGCGCACCCGCTCGAGATCCTCGTTGAAGCGTCGCGAGGTGTGGTGGGAAATGTCAGCGGCTTGCATGCCCGGGCCTCAATGATTCGATCGCGCTGCGCACGTTGGCGTGAATATAACGCAATCGGCGCCATTCGCACGCGATGCGGTTCGCAAGTTTGAACTATAGTTTGTTGCCCCTACGGTCAGCCCCACGGCGAATGTGCGCTACTGGACAGAGGCCGCAACGGCGCTGGCGACGTTCATCGCGGCTCGCAGGCGCTCGCTCGGAAAGTGGCAGGTAAAGGTGCTGCCGCGCCCTTCCTGGCTGTCGATCGACAGCTGCGCGCCGTGTCGCTGCAGCACATGCTTGACGATTGCCAGCCCCAGGCCGGAACCCCCGGTGGCCCGGCTGCGGCCGGCGTCGACACGGTAGAAGCGTTCCGTCAGCCGCGGGATGTGTTCCGAGGCGATGCCGATACCGGTGTCGGTCACGGAAAAATGCCCGCCGTCCTCGTCCACCCACCAGCGGATCTGCACCGAACCGTCGGCGGGCGTGTACTTGGCGGCATTCTCGACCAGGTTGGCGAATGCCGAGTGGATCTGAAGTTCCTCGCCCAGCAGCATCGCGTTCGAGTCGGCCCGTATCTGCACCTGTGCCGGATGCTGCGGACGGGCGAGCACGTCCTGGCGCAGCTGCGCCATCAACGCGACCACGTCGATCGGCTGGTGCGCGGCTTCGGCGTCCGAGGACTCGAGCCGCGACAGTTCGATCAGGTCCTGCACGATGCTGGTCATGCGCTGCGCCTGGCGCTGCATCTCCTGCAGCGGGCCGGCCAGAGCAGGATCGATATCCCCATCCGTCGTCAGCGTCTCCAGGTAGCCGGCGATCACCGTCAGTGGCGAGCGCAGTTCGTGCGAGGCGTTGGCGACGAAATCCTTGCGCATCGCCTCGAGCCTGGCCTCGCGCGTCACGTCGCGCACCAGCGTCAGCAATTGTCCTGCCCCATAGGGCACGATCTGCAGCGACAGGTACTGCTCGGCGCCCGCCGAGGAGCGCACGATCACCGGCGTGGCGAATTGGCCGCCGCGCAGATAGCGCACGAATTCGGGCTGGCGCACCAGATTCTCGATCCGCAGCCCGAAGTCGGTCTTGCCGCGAAAACCCAGCAGGCGCGCCGCGGTGCGGTTGAACCAGAGGATCTCCGCCTGCGGATTGAGCACCACGACGCCGTCGGGCATCGCCGCGGTCGAGCGCCGCAACTCGCGCAGCAGGCGCAGCAGGCGCTGCTTGTGGAACTGCTTGCGCCGGTAGAGCCGCACGATCATCGCGACCAGATGGCCCCACGGGCCGGGCAACTCCGGCGCCAGCTCGGTCTGGTCGGCCTGCAGCCAGCGCAGCAGGCGCAGCAGGTGCAGCCACTGCATCGCCAAGCCGATCGCGAGCACCAGCGCGAGCGCCGCCCACGGGACACCGAAAATCAGACCGAGCACCAGTCCGATCGCCAGCGCGACCGTCAATCGCACGGTCAGAGACAGCCAACCGCCGAAATTCATGCGTCGCCAGGGTCCGCCTTGCTACACGACGCGGTCAGGCATCCGCCCGCGCCGAAAAACGATAACCCGCGCCGCGCACAGTCTGTACCAGCCGATCGTAGCCGAAGTCCTCGAGTGCCTTGCGCAGACGCCGGATATGGACATCGATGGTGCGCTCTTCGACGTACACATTGCCACCCCAGACGCGATCGAGCAGCTGCTCGCGACTGTAGACGCGTTCCGGATGCGTCATGAAGAACTCCAGCAGCCGGTACTCGGTGGGTCCGAGGGTGACGGTACGATCGCCGGCGACGACGCGATGGCCGGCACGATCGAGCGTCAGCTCGTCCACCCGCACCAGCTCGGCTTCATCCTGGCCGCCGCTGCGCCGCAGCACCGCGTTCACCCGTGCAATCAGCTCACGCGGTGAGAACGGCTTGGTCATATAGTCGTCGGCACCGCCATCCAGCCCGGTGACCTTATCGACCTCCTCGGCACGTGCGGTCAGCATGATGACCGGCAGGTCCCGGGTATCGCGCTCGCGTTTGAGCGAACGGGTCAGCTCCAGCCCACTGTTGTCGGGCAGCATCCAGTCGATCAGGATCAGGTCGGGCCGGCGATCGGCGAGGGCTGCCCTGGCCGTCCGGCAGTCCTCCGCCTCGCGCACTTCGAAGCCGGCGCGCCTCAGGCCGAACGCGATCATCTCGCGGATTGGCCGCTCGTCCTCGACAACTAAAATCTGCTTTGAAGTCATATGCTTGGAAGCCTGCAGGCGAACCTTAGAGACCATATGTTGCAGTCGTATGACGCGGCGCAGGAATTTGTCAGTTCGATGAAGCCGGCCGCGCGACATCATCACGCAGATACACCGGCTGCGCCTGCTCGGCCGGAATGGCGCTCGCCAGGCCGTCAGCGGCCGCCAGCAGTGCGATTTCCCTCGCCCGCGGCCGAAGTTCGGGCAATACCGACGTCAGTTGGCGCGCGACCGCGGCCAGCAGCGGACCATAGGCTGCGAAGCCTGAGCCCGCGCCTGACACCGCTGCCCCGTCCCAGGCCGACGGCAACGCGACCTTTCCGGGGGCTGCGACCGCTTCGGGTCCCAGCGCGCACACCGCATCGCATGGGCGCTCGAAGCACCCCCAATAGACCTCGTCCATACGCGCATCCTGGCAGATCAAAGCGCGCCGCGGTGCGCCCGCCTGCAGCAGTGCCTGGGCCGCGAGCGCCCGCAGATCCGAGATCGGCATCAGCGGCAGGTCGAGCGCGAACGCCAGTCCCTGCGCGACGCCGGCGGCCAGACGCACGCCGGTGAACGCCCCGGGGCCGCGTCCGAACGCGATCGCATCCAGCTGCGCGAGTCCAACACCGGCTTCGCGCAGCAGGTCCTCGATCATCGGCAGGATCAGCTCGCTATGGCCGCGCTGCCGGCTCGCCTCGCGCGCGATCATTGCGCCATCGAGCCACACGGCGGCCGAGCACAGCTCGGTAGAGGTATCAAGTGCCAGCAGTTTCACAGCTGAGCTCACGCAGTCGCTGCAGCACCACGGCGCTGGCCTGCGTGGTGGGCATCGGCGGCAGGCTGGCGCGAAAGATGCGGCCGTAGGCGCGCTCGCTCATGCGCGGATCGCAGATCACCACCACGCCGCGATCCTGTTCGCTGCGGATCAGCCGCCCGACACCCTGCTTCAGCGCCAGCACCGCCTCAGGCAGCTGGTAGTCCCTGAAGGCGTTGCCACCCCTGGTCTTCAGGTATTCGATGCGCGCGCGCACCACCGGGTCCTCGGGCGATGCGAACGGCAGCTTGTCGATGATCACCAGACGCAGCGCCGGTCCCTGCACATCCACTCCTTCCCAGAAGCTCGCGGTGCCGAGCAGCACCGCGCGCCCGCTGGCGCGAAAACGACGCAACAGCAGCTCGCGCGGCGCGCTGCCCTGAACCAGCAGCGGCAGCTCGGCCGGCAGCGCCTCGGTGAGCCGCTGCGCGGCATGGCGCAGCGCGCGGTGGCTGGTGAACAGCACGAACGCGCCGCCGCCGGCGCTCTCGAGCAACGGCAGCGCGACCTGGATCACCGCGTCGCTGAAACCCGGATCGGAAGGCGGCGGCAGTCCCTGCGGCAGATACAGCAACGCCTGGCGCGAATAATCGAACGGACTGTCGAGGCGCAGCGCCGCCGCGCCCGTCAGGCCCAGCCGGCTGGCGAAGTGACTGAAGTCATCGCCGACCGCCAGTGTCGCCGAAGTAAAGATCCACGCGTTGCGGCCTTGCACGAGCTGCGCCTGGAAGCGGCTGGCGATCTCGTACGGCAGCAGGCGCAGCACAAAGCCACGGGCGTGCGTGGACAGCGTGCGCGCGCCGGCGACGCTCGCCGCCGCGGCTTTCTCGCCCCCTGCCTCGCCGACACCCTCGCCGTCACTGTCACTGTCAGCATGCACGTCCTCTGGCGGGCTGATGACCTGTCGCAGCGCCGCGGCCAGCGTGCGTGCCCGCGTGGCGATGGTCTGCAGGCCAGGCGGCGGGCAACTCGCCTCGAGCGTCGCTCCCAGTTCGCGGCAGGCGCGCTGCAGCGTGCGCAGCGCCGCGTGAACCTCCGCGCGCAGCTCGCTGAAGCCCAGGTGCCGGTCGGCACGCCCAAGCAGCGCGTGCACCGCAGCCAGCGATCGCTCCAGGTTCGACGCCGGCGCCGAGGCCAGCTCGGCGCTGCCGGGCTCGCGCTTGAGGTCGGTGAGCAGCAGCTCGAGCTGTCGACTGCTGACGCTGACGCCGAAGAACTCGCTCGCCAGATCGGGCAGCTGGTGTGCCTCGTCGAGCACCACCGCATCGACGCTCGGCAGCAGGTCGCCGAAGCCCTCTTCTTTGAGTGCCATGTCGGCCAGCAGCAGATGGTGGTTGACCACGACGATATCGGCGTCCATCGCGTCGCGCCGCGCCTCGAACACATGGCAGCGCCCGATCTCGCTGCAGCGCGTGCCGCTGCAGTTCTCGCGGGTCGAGGTGATCCGGAGCCGCACCGGATCGGTATCGGACAGTTCAGGCAGCTCTGCCAGGTCACCGCTGCGTGTCGCCTGCGACCAGTCGCGGATCCGGCCGAGCAGCACGTCGGCGGATACCGGCAACAGCTCGTCCTGCCGCCCTATGTCCGCCAGCCGCGCGCGGCACAGATAATTCGATCTGCCTTTGAGCAGCGCAACGCGTGCCGGGCGTCCCAGCGCCCCGGCAAGCAGCGGCAGGTCGCGATGGAACAGCTGGTCCTGGAGGGTTCGTGTGCCGGTCGATATCAATACCCGCAGACCCGATAGCAACGCAGGCACCAGATACGCATAAGTCTTTCCGGTACCGGTACCAGCCTCGACCAGCAGCACCTCGCGTGCGCGCAGCGCCGCGTCGATGCGCGCTGCCATTTGCTGCTGGGCCGGACGAGGTGTAAAGCCTTCCAGGGCGCGCGTCAGCGGACCGGCCGCGCCCAGGATTGCCTCGAGGTTCAACGTAATACCCAGCCGGATAATTTGAAAGCTGCAAAAATCCGTAAATCTGAGGGCCCACCGGTATAATCGAGAAAGTTCGTAACGCGCTCCGTTTTTTTCCTGGCTCGGCTTCACCCAAGCGTTGAGGATACGACATGGCGACCGCTCTCCACACCTTCGCTGGCCTTTCGGAAGTGTCCAATAACGTCGCCGACTGGGTCGCGGGTGTGCAGCAGCTGACGCAGCCGGACCGGGTCTACTGGTGCGACGGATCGGCGGCGGAGGAGCAGCGCCTGCGCGGCGAACTGCTGGCGCGCGGCGAGCTGCGCGAGCTCAACCAGAAGAGCTTTCCGGGCTGCTGCCTGTATCGCTCCAATCCCAGCGATGTCGCGCGCGTCGAGCACCTGACCTATATCTGCTCGCGTTCCAAGGACGCCGCCGGTCCGAACAACAACTGGATGGATCCGGCCGCCGCCCGCGCCAAGATGCGTGAGCTGTTCCGCGGCAGCATGCGCGGCCGCACCATGTACGTGCTGCCCTATTGCATGGGGCCGCTCGACTCGCCCTACGCGCGCTGCGGAGTCGAGATCACCGACAGCGCCTATGTCGTGCTCAACATGGCGATCATGACGCGCATGGGACGGGCGGCGCTGGAGCGCATCGCGACCGAAGGCGGCTTTGTGCGCGGCCTGCACTCGATCGGCGATCTGGATCCGGCGCGCCGCTTCATCATGCACTACCCCGAGGAGCTGTCGATCGAGAGCTTCGGCTCCGGCTACGGCGGCAATGCGCTGCTGGGCAAGAAATGCCACGCGCTGCGCATCGCCAGCTGGCAGGCACGCGATGAGGGCTGGCTTGCCGAGCACATGCTGATCGTCGGTCTGCAGAATCCGCGCGGCGAGACCCACTACGTGGCCGCGGCGTTTCCGTCGGCCTGCGGCAAGACCAACCTGGCGATGCTGATCCCTCCAGCCTCGCTGCCGGGCTGGAAAGTATTCACGATCGGCGATGACATCGCCTGGCTGCAGCCCGGTCCGGACGGACGGCTGTGGGCCATCAATCCCGAGTCGGGCTATTTCGGTGTCGTGCCCGGCACCAACGCCAGCACCAACCGCAACGCCGACCAGATGATTCGCCGCGACACGCTGTTCACCAATGTGGGGCTGACCGCCGACAACGAGCCGTGGTGGGAAGGCCGCACCGAGGGGCGCCCGCTCACCGACTGGCTCGGCCGCCCCTACAATCCGGACAACGGGCCGGCCGCGCACCCCAATTCGCGCTTTACCGTCGCCGCATCGCAAAACCCGGCGTACGGCCGTGAGGCGGAAGACCCGCGCGGCGTGCCGATCTCGGCGCTGATCTTCGGCGGCCGCCGGCGCGAACTCGCCCCCCTGGTCTACGAGGCGCGCAGCTGGCAACACGGCGTACTGGTCGGCGCCTCGGTGGCCTCGGAAACCACCGCCGCCGCCGCCGGCCAGGTCGGCGTCGTGCGGCGCGATCCGATGGCGATGAAGCCGTTCGCCGGCTACAACTTTGGCGACTATTGGGCGCACTGGCTTGCCGTTGGCGCGGCGCTGAAGAATCCGCCGCGCATCTTCCATGTCAACTGGTTCCGGCAGAACGCAGCCGGTAAGTTCCTGTGGCCGGGCTTTGGCGAGAATCTGCGCGTGCTGGCCTGGATCCTCGATCGCTGTGCCGGCAGCGCGGGCGCCGTCGAGACCCCGATCGGCAATATGCCGCTTACCGGCGAGCTCAACACCGCCGGCCTCGATATCAGCCCCGAGGCGCTCACCGAACTGACCGCAGTACCCAATGCCGCGTGGCGCAAGGAGATCGCGAGTTTTCGCCAGTACCTGCTGGAATTCGGCTCGCACCTGCCGGACGCGATGCTGGCGGAAATCGACGAGGTCGCACGCCGGCTTGCGGCCGCCTAGCACTCCTCGCAGACGAAATAAATCGTCAGCGGCGAGTCGCGATCCGGGATCCGTCCCAGGCCGATCATGCCCTCGCCCTTGATCGCCAGGCTGTCGCGGCGCACGAACGCCTCCTCCTCACCGCTGATCTGCACGAACGTGCCGTTGGTGCTCTGATCGGTGAGCGTGAAGCGGTTGCGGCTCAGCTCGATGCTCGCATGCACGCGAGAGATCAGATTGCCGCGGATCACGATGTCGTTGTCATCGGCGCGGCCGATGTTGACTAGCGGTCGCTGGTCATCAAGGACCACTTCGCGCTCCAGCACCGTCAGGCGCAGACGCTGCGGCTTGCGATTCTCGCGCCCGGTCATCGCGATCGCCGGCAGCATGCTGGTGACGTCCTCGGTCTGCCACAAAACCTCGTACAGCGCGATCTCTCCGCCCTGGCCGCGGATCGTGGCGACATCGATCTGCCTTACCGAGGCGCGCCACTCGGGCGATAAGCGTTCGACGGTCGCCGCAGTGGTGATGATCTGCCCCGCCTTGGCCTGACTGGTCATGCGGTTGGCGGTGTGCACGCTGGAGCCGAACACGTCGCGGGCCTCCAGCACCACCGGGCCGAAATGACAGCCGATGCGGATCGCCACCGGCTGACCGTCCACGCGCAACTCGGTATGGGCGGCGATCTGTTTCTGCATCTCACCGGCTGCGTTCAGCGCATCGTCCGCGGTCGGGAACGTGGACATCACCTCATCACCGATGGTCTTGATCACGCTGCCGCTGTGCTGCTCGGTGGCTTCGCGCATCACCTCCAGGCAGGTGGCGACCATGTCGCGGGCGCGCTGGTCGCCCATGATCTCGAACAGGCGGGTGGAACCCACCACGTCGGCGAACAGGATCGCAAGCTCGATGTCTTTGCCCATGCCTGGCGAATGTTACTGGAAAGAGCTGCGGCGCACAGCGGCTAGGCGTTAGACCGCACACACCACGGCGGCGGCACGCAGCAGCCCGGCGGCGCTCTTCGGACCCGAAACCCGGTCCTGGTCCTGGTGTTCGCGCGCACCCTCCGACAGCCACTGGCGATAGCGGCGTGCGCCGGGCCGGCCCGAGCACAGGCCGAGCATGTGCCGGGTGATCGCCGACAGGCGCTCGCCGGCGGCGACTTCACGCTCCGCGTACGCAGCCATGCGTTCGAGCAGTTCCCCGATCGGCGGACAGCGCCAACCGTCGTCGAACAGCAACTGCTGCAGCTCGGCCAGCAGATAGGGCCGGTGATAGGCCTCGCGGCCGAGCATCACGCCATCCGACCAGTCGAGGGCCGCGCTGCACGCCGCTGCAGTGCGCAGGCCGCCGTTGACTTCGATCGCCAGTTGCGGGAAATCATGCTTTAGACGCTGCACGACATCGAAGCGCAACGGCGGCACTTCGCGGTTCTCGCGCGGCGACAGCGCGCCGAGCACGGCCTTGCGCGCGTGCACGATGAAGCGCCGGCAACCCGCCTGCGCCACCAGCGCGGTGAAGCCGCATAGGCGCTCATAGTCGTCCTCGTCGTAGCGCCCGAGCTGCAGGCGCGCCCCCGGACCGGCGATCACGCCGACGCGCATCTTGACGCTGACCGGAATCGCCACGGCGGCGCGCATGGCGGCCACGCCGTCGGCCACCCGTTGCGGCTCGAGCATCAGGCAGGCGCCGAAGGCGCCGGCGTGCACCCGGTCGCTGGGACAACCGCAATTGAGATTAATCTCGCGGTAGCCGCTGTCGGCGCCGGCGCGCGCGGCGGCCGCGAGCAGCGCCGGGTCGCTGCCGCCGAGCTGCAGTGCCAGCGGCTGCTCCGCCACAGAGTATTGCAGCAGGCGCTCGCGGTTGCCGTGCGCAATCGCGGCCGCCGTGATCATCTCGGTGTACAGCAGCACCCGGGGCGAGAAGCCGCGCAGAAAATAACGGCAGTGACGGTCGGTCCACTCCATCATGGGAGCGACTGACACCCTGCGATCGCGCGTTACGGCTGATTTCTCGACGGAAATGTCTATTTTTGTAGTGGTTTCCACGCGCGGCATTTTGGGGCTATTTGTCCGTATTGCGGGGAGTTTATCAGTTGCAGGGGCGCCATATAGGCGACAAGAATGCCGTGTCGCCTCTGATGTTGCCGTGGCCTAGATCCGAGTTCGCAGGCAAGCAGATTCACGTGGAACGAGCTCAAGCGCTACGCGAATCTCGGCCCGGAGAATATGCGCGAAATCCCGCCGGCCCGTGTGAGCTCGGCCGCCGGCGATCACAGAGCCGCCCATACTGCCGCGTCTCGGCCCATTTACACCGCACGTCGATCAGCTCGGCGCCGCCGGCAGCATTCACCAGAAAGGGCTTCTTCTGTCAGCCAGGCCTGAAGCGAGGCGCGCTGCTATTAGTCCGCGAGACCCATGACGAACGCCAAGGCGATGTTGAGTCGGCCGATGTCGTTGTCGTCGAGATGTCCAACCTGCCGTCCGATTCGTTCGCGCCGAATCGTCACAGGTTTATCGGCCATCACCTGCGACCTCACTCGTAAGCCATTGCTCTCGGTCGGATCAATCGTCACCCGAAAATCCGGTGCGTCACTGCATTCAGAGGTCATCTGGCAGACCACCACCGACGCGTGCTCGGCGGGAAGAGCATCCGTCTGCACGATAACCGCGGGTCGCGGCTTGCCATAGTCGCCGGTTGCTGCAACCGTCACCACATCGCCGCGCCTCATCGGGCATCAAATTCCGAAACCGCCTCAATCCACCCTAGTACCTCTACCTCGCGCGCTCGGTCCAGGCTTGCCACCTGCTTCGCGACGCGTCTGCGGACCGCCTTCGAGCGTGCATCGGGTACGATCAAGCGCAACTCGCGTAAGCCGCGCGCACGGCGCCGCTCACGCATGGCCTTCATTCGCTCAGCGGCTAACGCCATAGGATCCTCCAAATGTAACGCGTGACAGCGTAACGCGTTACGGTCTGTGGAGCAAGCTACGCTGGCCCCCGGTGCAATTTGGCGCTGCGGCGTCCTAAAGTGCAGCGACGCCGCCGAAACCCCGGGCGCTGGCCGCCGTGAGAGTATCGATCGGGGCGGGCTTGGCGACAAAGTAGCCCTGCGCAAACTGCACGCCCAGACGCTTCAGCTCCGCGAACACCTCGGCTGACTCTACTTTTTCGGCGATGGTGGCGATGCCCAAGGCGCGCCCGACCCGGCTGATGGCCTCGACCATGCTGCGATCCACCACATCGGTGGTGACGCTGCCGATGAACTGGCCGTCGATCTTCAGAAAGTCGACCGGCAGCGTCTTCAGGTAGTGAAACGAGGACAGCCCGCTGCCAAAGTCATCGAGCGCGAATCGGCAGCCACGCTTGCGCAGCTCATGCATGAACGATACCGCCTGCGCCATGCTGGTGATGACCGCGGTTTCGGTGATCTCGAAGCACAGGCCGCGCCCGATGCGCGGCTCCTCGACCAGCGAAAGCACAAAGTCGAGGAAGCTGCGATCGCTGAGCGACGTGCCCGAGAGGTTGAGTGCAAATAAAAACGGCGGCTCATCTCCACTGGCGTGCTGTTGCAGCGCCTGCACCGCGCGCCGCACCACCCAGCGGTCGATCGAGGACACCAGGTTGTAGCGCTCGGCGGCCGGAATGAACTCCTCCGGCATCACCAGCCGGCCGTCGTCTTCCCGCAGTCGCACCAGCAGCTCGCAGGCCGCCGGCATCGGCGGCGCCTCGCAGCCGGTGGCGACGATCGGCTGGTAATGCAGTTCCAGCCGTCCCTCGTCGACCGCGCGCGTGACGCGGCTGACCCAGTACATCTCGCGGTGCCGACCGGAAACCTCGCTCGAATTATAGAGGTGGACGCGGTTACGGCCGGAGTCCTTGGCGGCGTAGCAGGCGATATCGGCGGCACTGAGCAGATTGGCGACGCTCTCGGTGTCGCGGGTGATTTCGACCACGCCGATGCTGGCACCTATGCTGCTGGTGGTCTGCTCCCAGGAGAAGCGGTAGTCGAGGATCGCCTGGCGGATGTTCTCGGCCATGCGCCCCGCCTGTTCGGCGGTGCAGTGCTGCACCAGGATGCCGAATTCATCGCCGCCGAGGCGCGCGATGGTATCCGCAGTACGCACGTGCGCCTGCAGCAGTCCGGTGACGTCGCGCAGCAGCCGGTCGCCGGCCGAATGACCGCAGGTGTCGTTGACGACCTTGAACTGGTCCAGGTCCACGTACAACAGCGCGTGCGGACCTTGCCCGTCCTGCGCGTTCTGCAGTGCGTGCGCCAGACGGTTGTCGAACTCGCGCCGGTTGATCAGTCCGGTGAGTGCGTCGTGGCTGGCCTGGTACGCCAGCGCGCGCTTGAGCCGGCGCTCCTTGGTGACGTCACGGAATACCACCACGGCACCAACGATTTCGCCACTGCGATCGCGTATCGGCGCCGCCGAGTCCTCGATCTCGATCTCCTTGCCGAGCCGGTTCTGCAGCACGCTGTGCTCGGCAAAATGCACCAGCTGGCCTTCGCGCAGGCAACGCACCAGCGGGTTCTCCAGCTCGCGATGCGTCAGCTGGTCGAGCAGCCGCAGTACCGTACCGAGCTTCTCGCCCCGCGCCTCCTCGCCGCGCCAGCCGGACAGCTGCTCGGCCACCGGATTCATGTAGTCGATGCGGCCCTCGCGATCGGTGGTGATCACCGCTTCGCCGATCGACTGCAGCGTCACCTGCGCGCGCTCCTTCTCGGCGAACATGGCCTGCTCGGCGCGCTTGCGCGCGGTGATATTCGCAATCGTGCCCTCGTAGGCGATGACGCGCTGCTCCTCGTCGCGCACGATGCGCGCGCTCTCGAGCACCACCACTTGCGAGCCGTCGCGGCAAAGCAGGACGAACTCGGCGTTGTGTATCTCGCCGTGACGTTCCAGGGCGAGCTCGAACTCGGCACGTTCAGCCGGATTCCGGTACAGAATCGCGATCCCGGCCAGCGCGTAGATTTCCTCGGCCTTGCCGTAGCCGAGCATCTTGACGAACGCCGGATTGACTTCGAGCAGGCGGCCGTCGGGCGCGCACTGGTAGACGCCCTCGAGCACCCGCTCGTACAGCCGGCGGAACTTGGTTTCGCTCGCTCGCAGCGCCTCCTCGCCGCGACGGCGTTCGATGGCGATGCCGGCGAGCCGCGCGGCGTGCACCATGAGGTCGAGGTCGGCGGGTTGCGGCATGCCGGTCAGGGGCCGATACACGGTCACGGCTCCGAGCACGCGGCCGCTCGCAGACTTGATCGGCACCGCCCATGCGGCGTGAAAACCGGCCTCGAGCGCCAGCTCGCGCCGGCGCTGCCAGAATGGATCGCGTTCGATGTCGCCCACCAGCACCGGCCGCCCCAGATATACCGCCGCGGCGCTCGAGCCATTGCGGATATCGACCGGCAGGCGCTCCTCGACCGCGCGCCAGGGCGCCGGCATGCGCTTGCACACGACCTCGACGAAACTCTGGCCGTCCGGCCCGAGCCGGCTGACGGCGGCGGTGAAACTGCCATTGATCGATTCGATCAGCGCGACGATGGAATCGAGCACCTCGGACAGGGCGGCGTCGGCGGCAATGCGCTCGAATACGTTGCGCTCGCCGGCGGTGATCTTTTCGGCGCGCCGACGCGCCCTGATGTCGGTGATGCTCGCGCGCAGCAGGCCGCTGGCACCGGGAAGCGCCATGAGCCGCATTTCGGTTTCGGCCTCCTCGCCGCGCGCGTCGCGATGCAGCCATTCGAACACCTGCGGTTCGCCGGCGACCGCGCGGGCGCAGCGGCTGGCGAACAGCTGCGCCGCATCCACACCGTGCGCCTGCAGCGGTGCCGAAAGGTCCAGCGGCTTGAGTTCCGGCAGCCGCTCGCGGCTGACACCGAAGAAGCGCAACGCATTTTCGTTGGCGTCGATGTAGTGCCCGGAGCTGCGATCCAGCAACACGATCATTTCAGGTGCACTCTCGACCAGCGTGCGGTATCGCGCCTCGCTGTCGCGCAGCGCCTGTTCGGCACGCGCGCGATCGCTGGTATCGCGCAGGCAGATCACGTAGACGTCGCGCTGCTCGATGCGCACCCGGCTTGCGATCAGCTCGGCCGGGAACCGGTGGCCATCCTTGTGCCGGGCATGGAACTCGCGCGGCCGCAGGTCGCCGCGGTCCGCCTCGACCCGGGCGGCGAGCGATTCCAGTCCGGTCTCGACCGAGCCGTGTACCGGCAGTTCCGGCAGCAGCCGCGCAATCGGTTGCCCGATGACCTCCGAGCGCGAATAGCCGAACACGCGCTCGCCGGTCGGATTGAAGATCTTGATCGAGCCGTCGACGGCGACCGTGATGACGACGTCCTTGATGTGATCGAGGATCGCCTGCAGGTGGCCGGCATCGGCGCCTGCCAGACCGTCGCCGAACGAGCGCGCCTCATCGGCGATCAACTGCATCGAACGCACGATACCGCGACGCTCGTCGTCGAGCAGTTCGTAGTAGCTGCTGATCAGCGGTAGAAGCTGTGCCAGCTCCAGCGATCCGGCGGCCGCCAGGCGCGCCTGTGCCAGCTGTTCGCACAGGCGCGGATGCAGCTCCGGGATCGGCGACACGTGTTCACGCGGCACCACCGGCTGCGGGGTATCGATAGCCTCGAGCGCCACGGAGTCGTGTGACATAACCTGTATTGCGGCAGGACGAAAAGGCATCATACGAAGCGGCTCCGGCCGCCCGTGTGAAGCAGTAGCGATTTCTGCTAGGGCGAGTACGACACTGAGGTGTCGTCGCGCACGATCAGCGCACGATCAGGGGGATCGCGTAGCTGCGTGCCAGCGAGCCGCCCTCCATGTCCACCACCACCGTGGCGTTGAGGCTCAGTACGCCCGATTGCTGCGGTACCACGGAAAGCTGCTGCTCGATCACCGAGCCGGCATTCGGGTCGTTGATGTCGAGGCTGCGATCGGACTGCAACTGCAGACCCTCACCGGGCTGGAACGAGGCATGGATATGGCTGATGCCGGCGTCCGGGGCAGGAATCAGCGCCACCGTCACCGTCAGCGGGGTACCCACCACCGGGCGCGCCGAGAGCACGAATTTCATCCCGATCGGCGTGCTGGAACGAGCCGAACTGACTGCCATCACCATGTCAGGGTCGATCGTATCGGCGGCCTTGTGCCCCGACTTCACGTCGCGGTTCTGTTGCTGCGACTGGCCCGCGGCGCCCGACCGGTTCGCCGACTGTCCGCATGCGGCAAATAACGTCGCGATCGCTATGGTGGCAAGAGCACGGGAACTCCAGACCATTTGCGCTATCTTCACCGCTGTTCTCCCGCAACGCCGGCGACATTATCACAGGTTCCCGGCCAATAGCGGAGGCTCCTCGAGCGCCTGCGACTGCTGCATCAGATCGCCGACGTAGCCTTCCCAGAAACGCGCTTCGGCCGCCCATGGGAACGCGCGCGGAAAGGCCGGATCGGTCCAGCGCTCGGCGACCCAGGCGGCGTGGTTGAGCATGCGCACCGCGCGCAGTGGCTCCACCAGGCGCAGCTCGCGAAACTCAATCGACCCGAATTGTTTATAGCCTTCGGCGATCTCGGCCCACTGGCCCTGCTGCTCGTCGGGATTGCCGGAGAGAAACATCCACAGGTCCTGTATGCGCGGCCCGTTGATGCAGTCATCAAGATCGACCAGCAACGGGCCGCGCGGCTGCCACAGGATGTTGCCGAGATGGCAGTCGCCGTGCAGGCGGATGTGCGTCGGGGCGCCATGCTGTGCGAATGCGGCCTCTATGCCGCTCACCAGCGTGGCGCTTACCGTCGCGTATTGGTGGCGCATGTGCTCGGGCATCAGCGCTGAGCGCAGCATGCTGGCGCGTGCGCGCGCGCCGAGCAGTGCGCCCTCCAGGCTAGGCCGGTACTGGAACGGTCGCCGCGCGCCGACCGCATGTATACGCGCCAGCGTACGGCCAAGCAGCTCGCGCGCGCCCGGCTGATCGAGTTCCGGCGCAGTGCCGGCGCACAGCGGAAATGCGGCCAGTCGAAAATCGCGGTGCCGGTGCAGGGTGGTGCCGGCCAGCACCAGCGGCGCGGCCACCGGAATCTCCTGTGCCGCCAGTTCCGCCGCGAACGCATGCTCCTCGAGTATCTGCTGATCCGACCAGCGCCCGGCACGATAGAACTTCAGCACCACCGGCTCGGCGTCCACCCGTCCCACGCGATAGACGCGGTTTTCGTAGCTGTTGAGCGCGAACAGGCGCCCGTCGGGTGCCAGCCCGAGCGCCTCGGTGGCGTCCAGTACCGCGTCCGGCGTCAGCGATGCAAACGGCGTACTCACGTTGGCCGGCGCCGCGCCGCCGGCCGCGGCGGCGCCGCTCGCGCCCGGCAGAGCGGTCGAGACATGCGCGGCGCGCTGCTGACCGGCTATGCCGCGCTCACCCGCCGCGCCGCGGGCGCGCTTTTTTGCGTTCATATCCGACTACACCGGCCGCTGATTGCCGCTATCATCTGTGCATTCCCCGATCCGCCCGATGCCGGTGCCGATGCTGTGTCCCACAAAGCGATCCTAATTACCGGCGCCGCCGGCTACATCGGCAGCCATGTGCTGTTGCAGCTGCAGTCCCGCGGCGAGCAGGTGCTCGCGATCGATAACCTCCACACCGGCTTTCGCCAGGCGGTACTTTCGGCACCGCTGATCGTCGGCGACGTCGGCGACCGTGAACTGCTTACCGGCGTGTTCCGCGAGCACGGGATCGACACCGTCATGCACTTCGCCGCCAGCACGATCGTACCGGAATCGGTACACGACCCACTGAAATACTACGGTAACAACACCTGCGCGACGCGTAATCTGCTCGACAGCTGCATGCGCGCTGGCGTACGCCAGCTGGTGTTCTCCTCGAGCGCGGCAGTCTACGGCAATCCCGCCGGCGGTATCTGCGATGAGGAGCTGGCGCTGGCACCGGTCAATCCCTATGGCAGCTCGAAGCTGGTGTCGGAGTGGATGCTGCGCGACCAGGCTGCCAGCAGCGATTTTCGCTACGTCAGCCTGCGCTACTTCAACGTTGCCGGATCCGATCTGCAGGGCCGCATCGGACAGTCGACACGCGCCGCCACGCTGCTGATCAAGGTCGCCTGCGAAGCCATCGTCGGCAAGCGCCCGCACGTCGCGATCTTCGGCACCGACTACGACACGCCCGACGGCACCGGCGTGCGCGACTACGTTCACGTCGAGGACGTGGCACGCGCGCATGTCGATGCGCTCGACTACCTGCGTCGTGGCGGCGCCGCAGCGGTGTTCAACTGCGGCTATAGCCACGGCTACAGCGTGCGTGAGGTGCTCGAGAGCGTGCAGCGCATCGCCGGCAGCACCCTGGTGGTCCGGGAGGAGCCGCGGCGCGCGGGCGATCCGCCGACGCTGATCGCTCGGGCCGAGCGGATCCGCTCGCAACTGGGATGGACCCCGCAGCTCGACAATCTGGACACGATCGTCGACAGCGCACTGCGCTGGGAACGCAAGCTGCAGCGCGAGCCCTGGTAGCGGCTCGCGCCGGGGCGTTGCGTGACAGCAGTCGCGACTGGCCTCACAACATCGCACCCCCCGGAGGCATAGAATGATTTGATGGGCTGGCTGCTTCCCAAGTCTCTGAATGGCTTCCTGCTGCTGGGTCTGGGCTTTCTGGCCGGCCCGCTGCTGCTCGCGATCCTGCATGCCGCGGTGCAGATGCGCCGCCTGTCGGACACCAGCCAGCAGCTGGTGGTCGACAGCGTGCAGAGCACGCGCCTGACGCAGGATATGTATGCGCAGATCGCGCTGCTCGAGCGCGCCGCGCGCCTCTACCAGGTACTGGGTGAGCCCACGGTCCGGGCCTCGTTTCGCGAACACGACTCCAGGCTGGCCGCCATCATGGGCACGCTGCGCCAGCGGCTGCGCGCCACCGATGCACCCGGGCAACTGCAACGCTTGATCGACACGCAGAAACGGATCGAGTCCCTGGTGCTGCAGGCCCCGGCGGCCGGCGGCCAGGCAGCCGAGCTGGCGCAGTCGTTCGTGCTGCTGGGTGATCAGGCCAACGGCGTCGCTACGCTGACCAATCAGCAGATCGATGTCGAGTCGGCCGACCTGCGCGACCGCACCGACCAGGCGCAGCGCGAACTGTTTCTCGAGTCGACGCTGCTGCTGCCGCTGATCGTGATCGTGGTGCTGCTGTTTGCCCTGCGCCTGAGCCGGCCGTTGCGGCAGATCGACCGCGCCATCGGCGAGCTTGGCCGCGGCAATTTCGCCAATAGCATCGTGATCAATGGCCCGGTGGACCTTGAGCGGCTCGGGCATCAGCTCGAATGGCTGCGCAACCGGCTGCTGGAGCTGGCACAGGAGCGCAATCGCTTCCTGCGCCACCTGTCGCACGAACTCAAGACACCGCTCGCCAATATCCGCGAGGGTACCGAGCTGCTGATGGATGGGGCAGTCGGCGAGCTCGAGTCCGGCCAGCGCGAAGTCACGGCGATCCTGCGCGACAATGGCATCAAGCTGCAGCGGCTGATCGAGAACCTGCTGAGCTTCAGCGCCTGGCAGAGCAACAGTACCGGCCTCGACGTGAGCGAGTTTCGTCTGCGGCCGGTGGTCAAGCAGGTACTCGAGAACCAACAGCTCACGCTGGTGTCTCAGCGGGTGCGGCTGGATGTGCGCGTCGAGGATGTGACGCTGCTGGCCGACCGGGGCAAGATCCGCCTGATTCTGGAGAACCTGTTGTCGAACGCGATCAAATATTCCCCGCGCGGCGGCGTCATCTACCTGCGCGCCGCCGCCAGCGGCGAGCAGCTGGTGCTCGAGGTGGGCGACAGCGGTCCCGGAATTCCGCATGAAGACCGGGCCCGGATCTTCGACGCGTTCTATACCGGTCGCGCTCCGGGCGGCCATGTTCGCGGAACCGGCATCGGGCTGTCGGTGGTCAACGAGTTCGTCAATGTGCACCAGGGCACCGTGGAGATTGTCGACGGCGAGGTTCCGGGGGCGCATTTTCGCATCCGCATGCCGCTGCGTGTAACGCCGCTGGAAGCGCAGAAGAAGCAGGCCGATGCAGCGTAGCCTGCGCATGTTGCTGCTCGCGCTGGCGCTGTGCGGTTGCACCGGGCTGGCAACGCGCCCGCCGCCGCCGCCGCAGCGCAATGACAACGTCGCCGAGGACCGCGATGCCGCCGCCGCCCTATTGATGGGAAATACCTTTCAGACCATGCAGCGCCTGTCGCAGGCCCCGGCCGCCGAGCAGGCCGAGTTGCTGGCCGCGGCGCGTGCCGGCTACGAGCGCTCGCCGCAAGGCGGCGCGCAACTGCGCTATGCTCTGCTGCTGTCTACGCCGGGGCATCCGGGCCGCGACGCGCCCAAAGCCCAGCTGCTGCTGCGCCAGCTGGTGGCGCAGCCGGAGACGCTGGTGCCGATCGAGCGCGCGGTCGCGCTGGTGCAACTGACCCAGCTCGATCGCGAGCTCGGCCTGAAAGCCGACAACGATCGCATGCAGGCCGACGCCCAGCGTGGCGATCACGAGCGCGCGATGGCGGCCGCCCAGCGCCGCCTGCAGACCGAACTGGATGAAAACGCAAAACTGCGCAAACAGCTCGAGGATGCCCAGGCCAAGCTCGACGCCGTGGCCAACATCGAGCGCAATCTGACCGATCGTAAAAATCCGCCGGGGGGACGCCCACAGTGAATCAACCTACCAAACGCAAGGCCCGCATCCTGGTGGTCGACGACGATCCGGGGTTGCTGCGCTTGCTGACGATTCGCCTGCGCGCCGAGCAATACGAAGTCGAGCCGGTGGAGAACGGCGTGCTGGCGCTGGCCGCCGCGCTGCGCTTCCGTCCGGATCTGGTGATCTCCGACCTGCGTATGGACGAGCTCGACGGTATCGGCCTGCTCAAGGAGCTGCAGAGTCGATGGCCCGGTCTCAAGGTCATCCTGCTGACGGCGCACGGCACCATCCCCGATGCGGTGCAGGCCACGCAGATGGGAGCCTTCGGCTTCCTGACCAAGCCGGTCGAGAAGCAGGAGCTGCTCGATCAGGTACAGAAGGCACTCAAGATTTCCGGCTTCGTAGACACCGATCAGGACTGGCGCGCCGATTTTATTACCCGCAGCCCGCTGATGGAGGAAAAACTGGCACAGGCGCATATGGTCGCGGGCACCGATGCGCGGGTGCTCATTACCGGCGAGAGCGGCACCGGCAAGGAGCTGCTGGCGCGCGCAATCCACAAGGCGAGTCCGCGCCGCAATCGTCCGTTCGTGTCGATCGATTGCAGCGCGATGGATGAGGTCACGCTCGAAAGCGAGCTATTCGGTCACGTCAAGGGTGCCTTCCCCGGCGCCACCAGCGAGCACCGGGGCCTGTTCCAGACCGCCGAGGGCAGTACGCTGCTGCTGGGAGAAATCGGTGAAATGCCGATGCGCCTGCAGGTACAGCTATTGCGCTTGCTGCAGGAAAACCAGATCCGGCCGATGGGCAGCAACCAAGCGATAGCGACCAATGTGCGGCTGATCTCCTCCACCCACAGTGACCTGCAGCGCCTGATTGCCGGCGGACAGTTCCGCGAGGATCTGTACTATCGCCTGAACATCGTGCATATCGAAATGCCCTCGCTCAATCGGCGCCGCGAGGACATCGCCGTGCTGGTCGCGCATTTCCTGGCCGGGATCACGCGCGAGAGCGGCAGCCACAAGATCTACGCTCCCGAAGCCGTGGAGCTGCTCGCGACCAGCGACTGGCCGGGCAACGTGCGCCAGCTGCAGAACGTCGTGCGGCAGAATGTCGCGCTGTCGCAGACCCCGATCATTCCGGTGGAACTGGTACAGCAGTCGTTGGGCGGCACGCACGGCAGCAAGCTGCCCTCGTTCGATGAGGCGCGCGAGGAATTCACCCGCAGCTACCTGTCGCAGATCCTGCAGATTACCAGCGGCAATGTCAGTCAGGCGGCACGCCTGGCCAAGCGCAACCGGACCGATTTCTACAAGCTCCTGGGCAGGCACCAGCTGGTGCCGGACGACTTCAAGGCAAGGTAGCCGGCCGCGGCGATCGGCGCGCACGCCTGGCGGCATCAGCCGTAGAACGCCGCAATCCGATCGACCACGTACAGTATCTGCTCGTGCGCAAGCTCCGGGAAGATCGGCAGCGCCAGCACCTCGCGCGCCGCGGCGTCCGCGACCGGAAACTCGTCAGCGCCATAACCCAGATAGGCGAAGCACTGCTGACGGTGCAGCGGCACCGGATAGTAGATTTCCGAGCCGACACCCTGCTCGCCCAGGAATGCCTTCAGTGCATCGCGCTGCGGGGCGCGGATCACGTACTGATTCCAGGTATGCCGGTAGCCGGCAGACGCCGCCGGCGGCCGGATCCGCCCGTTCAATCCGGCACGCTCGAATGCTGCCGCATACCAGGCGGCATTGCGTTGGCGCGCTGCTGTCCAGCCGTCCAGCAGCCGCAGTTTGACGGCCAGCACCGCGGCCTGAATCTCATCGAGGCGGAAGTTGCCGCCGATCAGGTGGTGAAAGTACTTGGGTTTGCCGCCATGAACCCGCAGTACACGCATGCGCTCGGCCAGTTCCGCGTCCTGTGTGGTACACATACCGGCATCGCCGAAGGCACCCAGGTTCTTGGTCGGAAAGAACGACAGGCAGCCGATATCGCCCATGCTGCCCGCCCGCCGGCCGTCGTCGAAGTCAGCGCCGATCGCCTGCGCCGCATCCTCGATCACCTTCAGATCGAACTCGCGCGCCAGCGCCAGCAGCCCCGCCATGTCCGCGCACTGCCCGTACAGGTGCACCGGCATCAGCGCCCGCACCCGCGCGCCGCTGCGGCGGTTGATCAGTTGCCCCGCGCGACGCTCGCAGCACTGCTGCAGGAATTCGCGCACCGCCACCGGATCGATGTTGAAACTGCCCGCATCGATATCGCAGAACACCGGTCGTGCGCCGGCACGCGCGATGGTGCCGGCAGTGGCAAAGAACGTAAAGGGCGTGGTGATCACCTCGTCTCCGGCGCCCAGCCCCAGCGCCATCAGCGCCAGCAGCAATGCATCGGTGCCGGAAGAGACGCCGACAGCATGCGCGCAGTTGCCGTAGCTTGCAGCGGCCTGCTCGAACTCGAGCACGTGGGGGCCAAGAATAAACTGCTGGCTGGCACAGATGCCTTGCAGAATAGGGATAATCTCAGCGGCCAGCGGCTGATACTGCTTCTTCAGATCCAGCAGCGGCACGCTCATGCGCGGCGGTGATCGGGCGGACTTCGCGGGCGGTAACATCGATCTCCTTACCTGCCGGCCGGCATACTGGAATCGGAAACCCGCGATTCTATAATAAGGCAGTGGCCGCCCGCCGGTCCCCTTAGGCGCCCGGCTGGCACCCCGATACCGGGTGTGGCTGCCGGTGCGGGGGCGGCTCCGGGCGTTGGCCGGCTGCGGCCGTGAGATGGCCGGCCAATCCGGCTCGCTACGTCAGCCTCGCCGCCATTGTCAACTTTGAAAGTCGTGAGACAGGTCGCAATTTCGACGTCCCGCTGCCGGTAAGCTCAAAAAACAAATCGATGCGACCCCCGGACCTGATATGAATCGAGCGGGCCAGCGACGTGGGCAACAGTTTTGGTCACTGGTATAAGCGCCAAGGTCCGCGCTGCGTGATACTGCCCGACGCGGCACCGGCGCGCGGCGTTGCCCCGCCGCGCCGCAGTTCCGTGAATGCCGGTGAGAACAGTGTGCCATCATGCCCAACCACGGTTTAGAGTTTGAGAGCTGACGACTGGTGTCGAGGCCTTCAATCCCCAACCAACCATCATGCGAGTGCGACGGTAGTATGAACGAGCCCATACAGCGATTTGACGAGAGCCGCAAGCTGAGCGAGCGAGCCCAGACCCTGATTCCCGGCGGCGGCCACACCTATGCCAAGGGCCCGGACCAGTTTCCCGACCATATGCCCGGCATCATCGAGCGCGGCCATGGCTGCCACGTGTGGGACGTGGATGGCAAGGAGCTCATCGAGTACGGCATGGGCCTGCGTGCGGTCACTCTTGGCCACGCGTTCGCGCCGGTAGTCGCCGCAGTACAGCGCACCTTG
The DNA here is from genome assembly GCA_013289615.1 of Gammaproteobacteria bacterium. Lineage (GTDB taxonomy): Bacteria > Pseudomonadota > Gammaproteobacteria > Steroidobacterales > Steroidobacteraceae > FEN-1191. The sequence goes on along the minus strand of JABCZO010000033.1, from coordinate 13,555 downwards.
CCGTCGGGAACCAACTTCACGCGACCGGCGAGGATCGAAGTGGAGTGCGCCGAGAAATTCCTGTCGATCGTGCAGTGGGCGGACATGGTCAAATTCTGCAAGGATGGGTCGAGTGCACTCGATGGCGCGGTCCGGCTGTCGCGCGCCTACACCGGCCGCGATCGAATTGCGATCTGCGGCGATCATCCATTCTTCTCGACCAGCGATTGGTTCATTGGATCGACCGACATGCCCGGGGGCATCCCGCAATGGGTGCGCTCCCAGACGGTCAAATTCCGCTACAACAATCTTGCAAGCCTGCGTGAGCTGTTCGCGCGCTATCCGGGGGAGATCGCCTGCGTCATCATGGAGGCAGCACGCACCGAAGAGCCCACCGAGAATTACCTGGCGGGGGTTCAGGCGCTGTGTCGCGAGCACGGCACGGTGTTTGTCCTTGACGAGATGATTACCGGTTTTCGCTGGCATCTGGGCGGCGCGCAGCGCGTCTACGGTGTGACGCCCGACCTGGCGGCATTCGGCAAGGCGTTGGCCAATGGCTTCTCGCTTTCAGCGCTGGCCGGCCGACGCGAGCTCATGGAACTCGGCGGAAGCCGGCATACGCGTGAGCGCGTGTTTCTTCTCTCCACCACGCACGGCGCAGAGAGCCACGCGCTCGCCGCCGGAATCGCGACGATGAATGTCTATCAGCAGGAGCCGGTGGTAGAGCGACTCTACGCCCAGGGCAAGCGCCTGCGCACCGGCCTCGAACAGCGCACCCAGGCTCTGGGCCTGAGCGAGCATGTCGGGGTGGTGAGCCGGGATTGCAACCTGCTGTATTTCACCAGGGATGCGGAGCGGCAGCCAAGTCAGCCGTTGCGAACACTGTTCCTGCAGGAGTTACTTCGCGGCGGTGTGTTGGCGCCAGGCTTCGTTGTCAGCTATTCACACACCGATGCCGATATCGACCGGACCCTCGATGTGATCGAACAGGCATTGCGGGTCTACAAACGGGCGCTGGGAGAGGGCGTGGGCGCATTGCTGCAAAGCCGGCCGGTAAAGCCCGCGTTTCGAAAATTCGGCTGACCGCGTACTCATCGCCGCAGGCGGGCGGCCGCGGACCGCGATAATCTAGGCCGCCAGTGCGACCTTCGGCAGTAGTGCTCGTTAGAATATAACTTACTGATTCTTGAGAACTTTTCAAACAATTGCGCCTCGTTCCCGCCAGCAGCGTCTGCGACGCCGGCTTGCGAATGCCATCAGCATGTGACACATGCCCCCACGACACAGGCACCACTTGATCTGCATGCCATCTCTGCCCCTTGCGGGTTGCCGCCCCGTCACCGCGGGTCGGGCGCGGCGCCGGGCGCCTCGAGCTGGCCGGCGCGGCTGGGTGATGCGATGACTGAACCGGTACTGATCAAACGCAGCATATTGATCGCCGTGATGGTGGTGGTGCAAACCATGACGCCGCCGCTGGTGGCCCTGGCATCGCTGTATCTGGTGGCACTGTACTGGCACATCTCATTCGAGCACGCGCCCTCGACGCTGGCAGTGATCATCACGCTGCAGTTCCTGGTGCTGACCCGGCCGCCGCGTGACCTGGGCGCGCAGCTGTCCTGGCGCCCGGTGGCCACCTCGTCCAGCGTCGTGGGGCGGTGGGTGGTGCTGGTGGCGGTGCTGCTGGTCATTGGCCACTTCACCAATGCGCTCCCCCTCTACCCGCGCCGCGCCTATCAGGTGTGGGAGATCGTGACGCCGGCGCTACTGGTCGTGAGCACCCTGATTGGCGGATTGATCATGCGGCGGGTGGTATCAAGCGCGGTCGGCAACCGCAAGGTGATATTCGCCGGCTATAACGTCAGCAGCCTGGCCCTGGCGCGCAGCCTTGAGACCAACCCCTCGCTGCCGCTCCAGGTCGAGGGATTCTTTGACGACCGTGGCCCCGACCGGCTCAACATGGAAGCCGACACGCGCCTGGTCGGGCGCCTGTCCGAACTGGGTGCGTTTGCCAAGGAGCGCAATATCGACGTGATATTCATCGCGCTGCCGATTCGCCACATCCAGCGGGTGCTGGATCTGCTCGATGACCTGCGCGACACCACCGCGTCGATTTACTACGTGCCCGACGTTTTCGTGTTCGACCTGATCCAGGCCCGATCGAGCGAACTCAACGGTATCCCTGTCGTCGCCATGTGCGAGACGCCGTTCTATGGCTACCGCGGCCTGACCAAGCGCCTGATCGACATCGGCCTGTCGGTCACTTTCCTGGTGTGCGCGCTGCCGCTGCTGATACTGATTGCGCTGCTGGTGAAGTTTTCCTCACCTGGCCCATTCGTGTTCCGGCAGCGTCGCTACGGCCTCGACGGGCGCGAGATCATCGTCTACAAATACCGCACCATGACCGTGTCGGAGGACGGCACGGAGGTGCGCCAGGCCTCACGCACCGACAGTCGCATCACCCCGATCGGGCGCTTCCTGCGGCGCTATTCGCTCGACGAATTGCCCCAATTCATCAACGTGCTGCAGGGACGCATGAGCCTGGTGGGACCGCGGCCGCACGCCGTGGCCCATAACGAGGAGTACCGCAAGCTCATCAAGGGCTACATGGTCCGCCACAAGGTGCGGCCGGGCATCACCGGCCTGGCCCAGATCAACGGCGCACGCGGCGAGACCGCCAAGCTGGAAGAGATGGAGGCGAGGATCAGACACGATCTCGATTACCTGCGACGCTGGACCCCTGCCCTGGATTTGAAGATCCTGGTACTGACAGTGATAAAAATATTCCGCGATGATCAGGCCTACTGATCCGGCGCCGGCGGCGCGAGCGGTCCTTAGCGGTACGGGCATCCCAATACTGCAATGCAGCATCGGTGCATTTCCCCGCCCGACGGCTCGCGTCGGCGCGCCGAGGTTATGTGAGCGATGCACGGAAGCCGGACCGCTGACAGCTTATGATCAGTAACGAGGTCGGCGTGCACTGGCCCCGGTGCAACGACGAGCATGCACAGTCCCGCGCGCCGTCGAGCAGAGCCTGTTGGTACCCCGGGGCCGCCGCATAAGTGATCACAGTGGTATGAGCGCGAACATAAGCGTGGTAACTGCCGATTCTGATACTGCCCGAGCTTCGGGACCCGGATGCCGCTTTTGCGGCCAGACGCTGCGCACGACATTCGTCGATCTGGGCATGTCACCGTTGTGCCAGACCCACATCGAGCCGCAGCAGCTCAATCATATGGAGCCCTTTTATCCGCTGCGCGCCTGGGTATGCGAGCGCTGCTTCCTGGTGCAGCTGGAAGAATACGTGGCGCCGGCCGACATTTTCAGCGACTACGCCTACTTTTCCTCCTACGCCGACAGCTGGGTGGAACACGCGCGCCAATACAGCGTACTCATGCGTGAGCGCTTCGGCATTGGCCCCGATAGCCTGGTCATGGAGATCGCGAGCAACGACGGTTACCTGCTGCAGCATTTCGTCGCCGCCGGCGTGCCGGTACTCGGCATCGAGCCGGCGGCCAACATCGCCAAGGTGGCGCAGGACAAAGGCATTCGCACCGAGGCCTGCTTCCACGGCCGCATCATGGCCGACAAGATTGTCGGCAAGTATGGCCAGGCGGATCTGTTACTCGGCAACAACGTCCTGGCGCACGTGCCGGACCTGAATGACTTTGTCGCCGGCATGAAACGTCTGCTCAAACCCGGCGGCGTCATTACCATGGAATTTCCGCACTTGCAGCGACTGATGGAGCAGAACCAGTTCGACACGATCTATCATGAGCACTTCAGTTACTTCTCGTTCTTCACGGTTGAACAAGTGTTTGCGGCGCATGGCCTGACGCTGTTTGATGTTGACGAGCTGCCCACTCACGGCGGATCAATCCGCATCTACGCCCGCCATAGCGGCGATAATCTGAAGCCGGTATCCGAACGGGCGACGCAGCTGCGGGAACGCGAACTCGCGTTGGGCTTCAATCGCTTGCAGACTTATCAAAACTTCGCCGAGCAGGTGATACGCACCAAGCGCAAGATCCTGTCGCTACTGATCGGCCTGAAAGAACAGGGCAAGAGGATCGTCGGCTATGGAGCGCCCGGAAAGGGCAATACATTGCTGAACTATTGCGGCATTCGCACCGACTTGCTCGACTTCACTGTCGACCGCAACCCGCACAAGCAGGGCAGGTACACGCCGGGTACGCACATACCGATACTCTCGCCCGACAGGATCCGCGACATCCGGCCGGACTACGTATTTATCCTGCCGTGGAATCTAAAGGACGAGATCAGCACCCAGATGAGCTTCGTGCGCGATTGGGGCGGCCGATTCATCGTGCCGATCCCGGAACCGAAAATCCTGTAGCGGCCACCCGCGAGCGCGGCGCACCGGTACGAGCGGTAGGTACAGCCGTGCTAGCATCGTTTATGAAAATTCGAAAGGCGATGAATTTGTCGGTGCGATCGGCACTGCAGCACGAATCAGGGTTTGCGCGCGGCGTACGCGCGCAACCAGCGGGCTGCTGTTGATGGGTGTGGCGTCGAATCCGGTGCAGAGTAGCGCAAGGTTGATACCGGGCGGCGGCGACGTGCTGCTGCTGTCGATGCGCCGGCTAGCCGATCAGGTCGGCTACTGCATGGACTACGAGTTCGAAGACGTCATCGGTGAAGTGACGGATGCCGATCTGGTCGAGGCCGGCGATGTGTCTTCGCTGGAGCTGTCACGGCGCGCCTACAAGCTGACGCGATTTGCGACCGGCTCGCGCACGCTGGCCCGGGCCATGTCCCCACGGCCCTCGATTGTGCCACTCGAGCGCAACTACGAGCTGTTCTTCCCGATCTTCAATCATACGCATGAGCTCTACGCGCTCGCCACCATCCCCAATTGGCGCAAGCGTTGCCGCTATGCCGCCTGCTTTGTAAGTGAGGTGTGGCTGCATCTGCTGCCACGCTACCTGCTCGAGCAGTTAGCCGATTTCGATCATATATTCCTCGGCGTCTATCATTGCGTCGAGGAGGTGGCCCGCATCACCGGCCGACCCTGCAGCTATCTGCCGCTGGCGGTAGACGTACTGCGCTTCTCCCCGGCACCGCAATTCCCGGCGCGCGTAATCGATGTCTACAACATCGGCCGGCGGTCGCAGGTCACTCACCGGGCACTGCTGCGCGCGGCGCGCGAGCGAAAGATTTTTTACTGCTACGACACCGTCGCCGCGAGCGGCATTGATCAAAAGCAGCGCACCTTTCGCGTCCAGGACACCGGCGAGCATCGGCTGCAGCTGGCCAACATGCTCCAGCACACTCGCTATTTCTTCGCCAACCGTGCTCGCATCAATGAGCCCGGATACACTCGCGGCCGCGATGAGATGTCGGGGCGCTTCTACGAGGGCGCCGCCGCCGGCGCGGTGATGATCGGCGAACCACCACACCTGGATGCCTTCGCGCAGCAGTTTGGTTGGACCGACTCGGTCATTCACGTGGCGTTCGATTCACCGGACATCATGCAGATTCTGGCCGAGCTGGACGCCAATCCTGGGCACCTGGCGAGCATACGCCGTAACAATGTCATCCATGCAGCGTTGCGGCATGATTGGTCGCATAGGCTACGAACCGTCTTCGACACTTTCAACCTGCTGCCGACACCGGCCATGCAGCTGCGCGAGCAGCGCCTGCATGCCCTGGCCAGCCTGCACCAGGCCGCCTGGCCAGCCGAAGCGGCGCGCTCGCCTATCGCACCGGTCGGCGAGCGCGGCGCGCCGGTGTTCAGCGTGATCGTCCCGACCCACAACCGCGCCACGATCGTCGGCCGGGCGCTGCGCAGCATAGCTGCACAGACTTTCCGTGAATACGAGATCATCGTGGTGGACGATGGCTCCAAGGATTCGACGCCCGAGTACCTGGAGACGGTGCGTGGCCCGCGATGCCAGGTAATCAGAAACGAGCACAGCCTCGGCGTCAGCGCCGCGCGCAATCGAGGCATCGCCGTCGCCAGCGGCCAATGGATCGCGTTCCTGGATGACGATGATGAGCTGCGCCCCGAGGCGCTCGCGGCGTTATACGACCGCCTGACTACCAGTCCAAATCTGGATTTCCTGTGGGGCGGCCGCGTGGTTCATGAAATCGACTCCGCCGGCCGATATATCGCGCTGCGCGAGGACGACTGGAATGGCGTTCCGTCGACGATCAGCGGCTCATCGTTCCTGAACCTGGTACTGCGCATCGCCACCAACTCAGCGTTCACCATTCGCCGCACGGTGCTGCAGTCCCTCGGTGGCTTCGACGAGCAGCTGCGCGTGTCCGAGGATCGCGATTTGTTCATCGCGCTGGCAGAGCGCGGCTACGTTGGCGCGGCCGTTGCGCAACACCTGATGGACGTCGACGAAACCGGCACCAGCCTGAGTCGAAGCGTCGGCGGCCAGGGCGGCGCCGCCATCGACCTGCAAGTCATCAACAAGCACCGCGAGTATCTGTACCGGCCAGAGCACCAGCAATTTCTCGACAGTTACCTGGTAGCCGTGTTTGCGGGCTTCCTGAGGGCCGGAAACCGCACCTCAGCCATGCAAATCCTCGGCGAGCTGTGGCGGCGCCGGGCGCTCAACCTCGGCGTGCTGCGTCAGTACCTGCGCCATGCACCCGAGTTTCGGGCCGTGAAGGCGCTGTTTCGCTACGAGGCGATTCGCCGCTTCGCGAACCGCCTGGCAAAGTCACAACCATCCTGATCTTTCAGGAAGCACGGATCGTCTGTCGCAGCAGTGCCGCAACATGCTCGGCTATTGCCAGCGACGCGGTCAAACCCGGTGACTCGATTCCATACAGGGCGACGTATGGGCAATCGCCGTGCTCGGCTGGACCGCGGATGCAGAAATCGGCCGCAGGCTCGCCAGCCGCACTGATTTTGGGCCTGATGCCGGTATAGGCTGGCTGCAGCCGCGACTCGTCCAATTGCGGATAGTAGCGTCTGATCGCCGCGGCGAAATCCGCCCTGCGCGCCTCGTCGAAAGCGTAATCGATATGCTCGATCCATTGCACGTCCGGACCAAAACGTGCGCCGCCGCTCAAATCGAGCGTCACATGCGTGCCGAGCCCGGCTGAATTGGCCACCGGATACACCAGGTGATGGAACGGCGAGCGGCCGGCCAGGGAAAAGTAATAGCCCTTGGCGAGAAAGCGCCTTGGAATCGCCGCCGCCGGCACCCCGCTGATACTGCCTGAAACACTTTGTGCGTTGAGCCCGGCGCAGTTGACGACGGTGGCGGCCCTCACTGCCATGGGCACCGCACCGCCGATCGCCAACGCAATCCCGCGCTGGTGCAGGCTGCCGCCCGTGACCGGGCTATTGAGCGCGAGCACACCACCGTGGGACTCCAGATCCGCCTGGTAAGCCAGCATCAGCCCGTGGGAATCGACAATACCGGTGGAGGGCGACAGCAAAGCGGCGGCACAACGCACCTCCGGCTCCAGCTGAGCGGCCTCGCCGACAGTGAGTCGGCGCAGATCGATCACGCCGTTGGCACGGGCCTGAGCCTCGTATTTTGCCAGCGTCGCCATTTGCTCCACCGAGGTCGCCACGATCAGCTTACCGACTCGCCGCTGCTCGACGGCGTGCAGGGCGCAGAACTGATATAACAGCTCTCGCCCGCTCACGCACAAGCGCGCCTTCATCGATCCGGTCGGATAGTAGATGCCGGCGTGAATAACCTCGGAATTTCGGCTGCTGATTCCGGTACCGACTGCGCTCTCGGATTCGAGCACGATGACCTCGCGGCCGGCGAGCGCCAGCGCCCGGGCGATGGCGAGACCGACGACTCCGGCGCCGATTACGGCGCAATCGATGCGCTCAGTCATGGTTTGCTCGCAGGAAATTCCGACCCGGCATCGGGTTTGCGGATGCAATTACTCGAGCAGGAACTTGCTGACGTGAAAGCCTTCGGCCCAACCCGATTCCCCGCCAGACTCGATCCCGCGCAGCCGCATCAATGCGCGAAACGTATCCTCGGTAAACCAGCGTTTGGCGCGCTGCGTCGCATAGCTGGCCCACAGGATCGAGATCTTTCGTTCCACCTGCGCGCGCGTCAGCGATACATAGGCCGACGGCGTCGTCAGTCCGCCCTCGTACTTCGGAATCTCATACTCAAGAATCAGATGGTCGCGGAATGTATTCCAGGTCAGCTCGGCGACCACACGATGGTCCTGATGCAGATCGGCGCGATGATGGCTGAAGATGAGGTCGGGATCGGGCAGCTGCTTCAGCGATTCGAATACCTGCTTGATCGCGGCGTACTGCGCCGGGAAAAAGCCGTCACGGAATTGGTGCACCATTACCTCGGTCGTTCCGGCCCGGCGCAAGAACCGCCGGGCGCTGGCTCTGAGTTCGCGCGCGCGCGCCGGAGACGAGCCCATCACAACCCAGACGACCTGCGCACCGGGATTACGCTGCAACACGCTGAGCATCGTTCCGCCGCAACCGATGTCGATGTCGTCGCAATGTGCGCCAATGCACAGGATCCGCAAGCGCCTTCGATCAACGAGTTTTGTCAGCCCGAGTGCTCGCATGTCGCGTCAGCTATTTTTGCCAGACCATCCATGGACAGGTACCGCGAGCGTCCATTCGATCCAGGGTGATCTTGTCCTTGAAGGTGTCCATGCACTGCCAGAAGCCCTCCCAGCGGTAGGTCATCAACTTGCGTTCGGCGATCAGACGCGTGAACGGCTGCTCGACCAGCTCATCGCCTTCCCGCATGTAGTCGAACATTGCCGAGCGCAGCACAAAGTAGCCGCCATTGATCCAAAGCGGCTGCTCCGGCATGCCGCCCATGTGCGTCACCAGGCCCGCCGGGTCGGCGTGCACCGCATGGAAACTCTGGGCGCTTCGAACAGCGATAAAACTGGCAACGGCATCCTGCCTGGAAAATTCCTCGATGTGCCGATCAAGCGGCAGATCCGACAATCCGTCGGCATAATTGGCCAGAAAAACCGGCTCGCCTTCGAGGAACTTGCGTACTCGAAGCAGGCGTTGGCCGATATTGCTGTGCAGCCCGGTATCCACGAAGGTGATGCGCCATTTTTCCACATCGTGGTTGTGCAGCTCGATCTTCCGGCCGCCTTCACTCAACGTGAAATCGTTCGACATGGCCTCGGAATAGTTGAGAAAGTACTCGCGCACCATATCACCGCGATAGCCCAGGGCGAGCACAAAGTCGGTGTGGCCGTAATGCGCGTAATAGCGCATCAGGTGCCATAGCACCGGCCGACTGCCGATGTTCACCAGCGGCTTGGGAATCGTGTCGGAATGCTCACGCAAGCGTGTGCCGAGACCACCGCAAAACAGCACCACTTTCACTTTCGTCTCCCCGTGCTCCGAATTCCCTGCCGCTTGCGGCGCCCGGACCGAGATGGCGCCGCCTTCTTCGACTTCGACGGCGGGACCGCACCCGCCACACGAGTCGCTGCCGCCGGCGTCCGCCTGGTCGCATCGGCAGAGCCCAGCAGCGCTGCTTGTTCCAGCTCATCGGCGACCAGTTTGACCGCCGCGAAGTCTATGCCGGAGCGCCGCGCGATATCGAGTAACGATGCACTGCCGTCGGACTGGTTCAATACCCACAGCATGGCGCGCTCGCGCTCGGCGGGGCTGCGTCCGCCCATGGCTCCATAGAGCCCGCGCTTGCCCAGGCGCGGCTCGCCCTTGGGCGACAGGTTGATATAGCGGCGATTGCTTTCGAGCACTTCGACCACGCGTTTGCACGCCTCAAGGCTCTGCTCGAGTTGGCCTGCCGACATCAGGGCCAGATTGTCGGCCGAGCTATGGTACTGCGGATAGCCATCGTTCACCGAGCGGGTCAGTCGTCCCACCGGCAGGTTAAATCCCGGGGAACACAGCTGGCGCTCGTCGTACCCATAAGGTTCGAAGTCGATGACGCGTGCGCGAGGATCGATGCCGTGCGTGACATATTCGACCAGGCGATCGATTTCGCAGTCACCGCGTCGGCTGCGCTTATAGGTGAAGGGTGCCGGATCGGCCAGCAGGCCGAGCACCAGACCGTGGCGCACCCTGCCGAGGCGCTGCTGGTTGCGCTGCAGCCAGCACAGCGAGCCAATGGTCCCGGGCGCAAACACCACCCGATAACTATAGCGGCGCGGCGCGCCGGCAATCCACGCGGCCAACTCCGTGGCGATCGCCATGCCGCTGGTGTTGTCATTGGCGAGCGACGGGTGGCAGATGTGGGTGAAAAACAGCACCTCCTCCTTGGTGCGGCCTGGCAACACGCACTCGGCATAGGTGAGTGAACCCGGCGCCAACGAACTGTCGACAACGACTTCATAGTTTCCGGGCGGCAGGCTCGCCAGCTCACGGTGGCGCATGCAAAAGCCCCACTGACGGCGGTAATAGCTGGTCCGATACGGAATCCAGTCCTCATGCGCCGGCATGCTATGCAATCGCGGCCTGAGTTCCTCGAGCGGCAACACGGTACGCACCGGCTCGGAGTAGTTGAGGATATGAAGGTTATGGGCATTGAAATCCACCACCCGGCGGCCATCTGCATCGCCGACCCAGGCGTCCTCGATGTTCCATTCGAGCGGCACTTCCCAGTCGAATACTTTGCTACCGCTGGGCACCTCGTGCCAGTCCAACTCGATGCGGCGGTTGATCAGACGCAGGGTCTTGCGTACGCCGGCACCGGTAATGCTGCGGCAGATCGGATACAGCTCGGCTGCGAATGCCTGTAGTGCGGCGCCGGCGGACACGGAGGTGCCCCTCATGCCGGTTCGGCCGCAGTGCGCCGCTCGAGCTCCCGTTCGAATTGCTCACGGTCGAAATCCGGGTAGCGGGCATCGCGCTCCGACATCACGCTTTCCGGCATCGGCCAGCGAATCGCAAAGGCCGGATCGTTCCAGCGCACCCCCGCGGCAAGCTCTGGCACATAGCTGTCAGTCATCTGATACCAGATTTCGGTGCGCGGCCGCAGCGTCTGAAAGCCGTGGGCAACTCCGACCGGAATGAATACCGCATCATGATTGTCTTCATCCAGCGTCACGGCAAGGTGCCGCAGATAGGCCGGCGATCGCGGCCGAAGATCAAGCAGCACATCATACAGGCTGCCGCGGATGCAGCGCACCAGCTTACCCTCGTGCGACGGCGGCCACTGGAAGTGCATTCCGCGCACCGTACCGGCGCGCTCGTTATACGACACGCTGGCCTGGACCAGCTGCGTCGGCAGCCCGGCGGCGGCGAATTCCTCGACACAGAATGCGCGTGCGAAAAAGCCGCGCGCATCGCGATTCGGGTCGATTCGTACCAGCGCGGCTCCATCGATCGCCAGAGGCTCGAAGCGCATATCACCGCCAGAAAAAGTCCCCGTCGATCTGCCCGGTTCGAGTCAGGTAGCGGATCTGCTTCAAGCGGGTGAAGGCCCGATACTCATAGGTTTCCTTGTTGAATTCGATCTGCTCGAAGCGAGCCCGCAGCTCTTCCGCACCCAGACGCGCGGTCCAGCTGCAGCTGAATCCCGGCAACCGAGTCGAGATCTTGTCGAACGATACCCGGTAGCTGCGGTTGTCGGCGCCGGCCTTGCCGGTGCTCAGCTCACAGCCCGGAAAGACATCGGCGACGATCTGCGCTATCTCGCGTACCCGATAGTTCTCCGAGTCCTGGCCGACGTTGAATATTTCGCCATTGACTGCGTCAGCCGGGGCGTCGAGGACGCAGCGGATAGCGGCAGCGATGTCCTCGATGTGAACGATCGGCCGCCACGGACTGCCGTCGCTGGTCATGGCGATGCGCTTAGTGGTCCAGGCGAGCGCGCACAGATCGTTGAGCACGATATCGAAACGCATGCGCGGCGAGGCACCGTAAGCGGTGGCGTTGCGCAGGAAAGTGACGCAAAAATCTGCATCCGCCAGCGGCGTGACGTCACGCTCGACCATGACCTTGCACTTGGCATAGGCGGTCTGCGGATTGACCGGACTTTTCTCGTTGAGAAAGTCGCCGGTGCCGACGCCGTAGACACTGCACGATGAGGCGTAGACGAAGCGACGTACGCCGGCGGCTTTCGCCTTGCGAGCCAGCTCCAGCGAACCCTGATGGTTGATCTGATAGGTAATCTCTGGCCGGTTCTCCCCCAGCGGATCATTCGACAGCTCCGCCAGGTGCACCACCGCATCGAAGCCCTCAAAATCGCTCTGCTCGACGCGACGAAGATCCTTGATGATGGTGCGCGGTACCAGTCCGAGCTGTCGCGGGTCGCTGTATAGCCAGCCATCGCGGTAGAAACCCGCGTCCAGGCCCACGATCTCGTGCCCGCGCGCCATCAGTATCGGCGCCAATCGCGACCCTATATAGCCCTCTGTTCCAGTGATCAGTACCTTCATGCCGACGTGCACCTGTACATAGAAGTTGAGAGGCTGCTGCGGGCGCAGCCCTCAGCCACACGCCTGCACGAGTGCGGCCGGTAACAATGCGATATCTCCAGGGAGCCGTAGTCTATGGGCATTTCGATGCCGAGAGTAGCGATCAGTCCACATCCGGCGCCCGCCTGCCATCGCGGCCCCACAGCTGCACTGCCGCCGCAGTCACGATGAGTAAAACGGCAACGTGTGCGACCGAAGCGCGGGGGCGTGTTTATGCCGAATTTCTCTCGCTCTCTGGTGCGCATCGTTGCTGCTCGCGTTCACCGGCCAGCCGTCCACTGCAGTCACAGCGAACCGCATCGCAGCACGTACCGGATCGCCAGGGCGAGGAGCCTCGAGCCAAATTTGCCTCCAAACGGTGCCATCAAAACGCCGTTCTATCGCGTCACCTGTGCACTGGTCGCTTGACGATGCCGGTGGGTTTGCGTAGCGCCTGCTACCACGGCCGGGGAAAAGCTCGGGATGGAACGCGGCGGGCCCTGAACGCCGCCGTTTGACCGGACTTGCAGGGGCGGCCGTCGACGCACCCGGTCCTGTTGAGGCGGACGCTCGTGGCGTAAGTACTTCCGAACGTGCTATTTGCCGTTTCGCGCGGGGCGGAAGCACTCCGGGCGCGGCCACGGCCGGCCCCGACCAGTCCGCAGCGGCACACTTAGCGTGACTGAATCCACACTCAAGCAAGCCCAAATCTGCTGCCACCAAGCAGCTGAAGTAAGATACCCTTTTTGCAGGCTCTAGACGCCCGACCACGGACGAGGGCAAACGTGTTTTCAAGACCAAGTCTCAGACTAATCGCCGTTCTGCTGCTGTGCTCGACGCCGGGCAGCATCGCCTGGGCCGCCGCCGCCGGCCCCGCCCCTATTCCTGCGCCCGCGCTTGCGGTCCCGGGTACCGGCACCAGCCCCCTGACACCACTGGGTCCGGGGGATTCGGTCACGCTGCACGTGTTCGGGCAGCCGGATATGGATACCGTGCTCGGCGTTGCGGACGACGGCACCATACGCATCCCCCTGGCCGGCGGCGTTCAGGTAGGCGGCCTGTCGGCTGAAAGTGCCGCGAGACGGGTCGAAAAGGCGTTCAAGGACGGCGGCTACTTTGTCGATCCCCACGTGACGCTCACCGTCACGCAATCGCTCAGTCAACGGGTCTCGGTGCTCGGGGAAGTAAAGACGCCTGGGCGCTA
>JABCZO010000032.1 GCA_013289615.1 Gammaproteobacteria bacterium | reverse complement strand
CACCGCCACCACCGGCATGTCGGAATCGACCAGCGCCAGCGGCCCGTGCTTCAGTTCGCCGGCGGCGTAGGCCTCGGCGTGGATATAGGAGATTTCCTTAAGCTTGAGAGCGCCCTCCATCGCGATCGCGTGCATCGTGCCGCGGCCGAGAAACAGCGCGTGGTGACGATCGGCAAAGCGCAGCGCCAGCCGGTGGATCACCGGATCGAGTTCCAGCGTCTTTTCGAGCAGCGACGGCAATTCGATCAGGCGCTGGATCAGCGTACGCTCGCGCTCGGGATCCGAGCCTTTATGGCGCGCCAGAGCGATGGTCAGCATCGACAGCGCCGTGAGCTGCGTCGTGAACGCCTTGGTCGATGCGACCCCGATCTCAGGTCCGGCGCGCGTCAGCATCACCAGCTCGGATTCGCGCACCAGCGAACTCTCGGGGGAGTTGCAGATCGACAGCGTCGACAGATAGCCGTTGCGGGCCGCCATGCGCAGCGCCGCCAGCGTGTCGGCGGTCTCGCCCGACTGCGAGATGGAGACGAACAGCGAATTCTTCGGCACCACCGGATTGCGGTAGCGGTACTCGCTCGCGATTTCCACCCGGCATGGCATGCGGCAAATCTGCTCGATCAGGTAACTCGCCACCACTCCGGCGTGATAGCTGGTGCCGCAGGCGACGATATGCACCGATTCGACGCGCTCGAACACCGCGGTCGCCGCCGGTCCAAAGGCGGCTTCGAGCAGCCGGCCGTTCGCGATTCGCTCCTGCAGCGTATTGCCGACCGCACGCGGCTGTTCATGAATCTCCTTTAGCATGAAGTGCCGGTAGGGGCCTTTCTCGGCGGCATCGGCCGTGAGTTGGCTCTCCATGATCGGCCGATCGGCCGTGTTGCCTTCACGATCGATCACGTGAACGCCGCCGCGCTGCAGTTCCGCTACATCACCTTCGTCCAGGAACATGAATCGACGGGTCACGGGCAACAGCGCCGCGGCGTCGGAGGCAACGAAGTTCTCCTCCACTCCGAGACCCAGCACGACCGGGCAGCCCATGCGTGCGGCGATGATGCGATCCGGATTGCCCTCGCTGACGATCGCCAGCGCATAGGCGCCCTCGAGCTCCGCCACGGTGGCGCGTACCGCCTTGAACAGGTCGCCAAGCTTCGCAAGATTAAAATGAACGCGATGCGCGACCACCTCGGTGTCGGTCTCGGAGCTGAACTGGTAGCCGGCAAGCTTGAGGTTCTCGCGCAGTTCCTCGTAGTTCTCGATGATTCCGTTATGCACGATCGCCAGTCCATCGCGCGACACGTGCGGATGGGCGTTGCGCTCGCTGGGCACGCCGTGGGTGGCCCAGCGCGTGTGCGCGATGCCGACGCGGCCGACGATCGGCATCTGTGCCAGCGCCTGTTCGAGCGCGCGCACCTTGCCTACGGTACGCAGGCGTTGCAGATGACCCGCATTGTCGAGCACCGCGATGCCGGCCGAGTCATAGCCGCGGTACTCGAGGCGCTGCAGCCCCTCGATCAGTATCGGAACGATATTCCGATCCGTGACACCGCCGACTATGCCGCACATGACTTGGAGTGCTTCCTCGTATTCCCGATCAGGACTTTGGCGGGTGCTTGCGTGGCCGCTGCCATTGCTCGAGGGTAACCTGGCGGGATCTGGCCAGTGTCAGCTTATCGGCCGGCGCATTCTCCGTGATCGTCGAGCCGGCGCCGATGGTTGCACCATTGCCGATCTTCACCGGCGCCACCAGCATCGCGCCCGAGCCGATGAACGCGCCGTCGCCGATCTCGGTGCGCCACTTGTTCGCACCGTCGTAGTTGCAGGTGATAGAGCCGGCGCCTACGTTGACCGCGCTGCCGACCTGGGAATCGCCGACGTAGCTCAGGTGATTCACCTTGCTGCCGGCGCCGATGTCGCTGTTCTTGATCTCGACGAAGTTGCCCAGGTGAACACCATCAGCGATGCGCACTGACGGGCGCATGCGCGTGAACGGCCCGATCTGGCAGTCGCTGCCGATCTGCGCATCCTGCAGCACGCAATTCGCAAACAGTACCGTGCGCGCACCGACCGCGACGTTCCTGAGCACGCAATTCGGGCCGATGCGAACACCGTCGGCGAGCACGACCGGGCCCTCCAGCACCACGTTGACATCAAGCAGCACGTCGCGCCCAACCGTAATCGGACCGCGCAGATCGATGCGCGCCGGATCGATCAGCGTCACGCCGTTCGCCATCAGCTGCCGGGCACGCCGGCGGCGATACTCCGCTTCGGCCAGCGCGAGCTGCAGCCTGTCATTCACGCCCTGCACTTCCGCCGCGTCGGTGGCTTCGACGGTCGCGATGCGCAGCTTCTGCTGCACCGCCATGCCGACGATGTCGGTGAGGTAATACTCGTGCTGGGCATTGCGCGGCTTCAGGCGAGCGAGCCAGGCCTTGAGCAAGCGCGCACTCGCGACCATCACGCCGGTGCTGACCTCGTGGATCAGTCGCTGTCTCGCATTGGCATCGCATTCCTCGACGATGCGCTGCAGCCGCCCGCGGGCATCGCGCACCACGCGGCCATAGCCGCTGGCGTCGACCAGCCGGGCAGTCAGCAGCGCGACGCTGCGCACGCTCGAATGCGCGATCAGTCCGCGCAGCGTATCGGCGAGCAGCAGCGGCACGTCGCCGTACAGCACCAGCACCTGGTGCGCGTCGGGAATCTCCGGCATCGCCTGCCGCAGGGCATCGCCGGTACCGAGCTGCTTGCTCTGCAGCGACCAGCGCAGCCGGCCGTCGTCGAACAGTTCCCGTACCCGCTCGCCGCCGTGTCCATAGACCACATGGATGGAGGCCGGCGTCAGCCTTGCCGCCAGGCCCAGTAGATGCGCAAGCATCGGCATCCCGGCCAGCGGCTGCAGCACCTTCGGAATGTCGGACTGCATCCGCTTGCCCTGGCCGGCAGCCAGTATCACGATCGATAGCGGTGCGTTAGTCGCTGCGGTGGTAGCTGCGACCGGTGGCGCGGCCTTGGTTTGCTTGCGCGGCATCGCGAAATTGTAGCAGTTTGACCGCGGCG
The DNA here is from genome assembly GCA_013289615.1 of Gammaproteobacteria bacterium. Lineage (GTDB taxonomy): Bacteria > Pseudomonadota > Gammaproteobacteria > Steroidobacterales > Steroidobacteraceae > FEN-1191. The sequence goes on along the minus strand of JABCZO010000032.1, from coordinate 44,764 downwards.
GACGCGGCCTAGGCCACCCGGCGGCGCGCGCGCATGCGCATCATGACCCGTGGGACAGCGCCACCAACCGGCGGGATTGTGACGGACCGCTCATATTTTAGCTCCGCGACGATTCTGGTATGCGGCAGCGCAGCCCTGCACTAGCGTGCTGGCCTTCAGCCTTTGACCTTGCGCCACTTTTCGATCAGTTTGATCTGGGCAATCGCACGGGCGAGTTCTGCCAGCGCTTCGGCCTGGGTGATCTTGTCCAGGTGCCCGGCGAGCGCCTGCTCGGCCCGCTGCCGCGCGGCTATCGCCGCGGCCTCGTCCAGATCCTTGGCGCGTGCCGCGGTGTCGGCCAACACCGTGACTTTGTTCGGCTGGATCTCGAGCGCGCCGCCGCCGACGTAGAAGAACTGCTCCTCGCCCTCGGGCAGCTGCACCCGCACCTCGCCGGGCTTGAGCAACGTCAGCAGCGGTGCGTGCCGCGGCGTGACGCCAATCTCACCCTCGGAAGCCGGCAGAAACACCATGCGTGCCTCTCCCGCGAAGATCTCCCCTTCGGCGCTGACAATGTCGACGTGGATGGTATTCATTACTGCAGCGTCTTGCCCTTCTCGACCGCCTCATCGATGGTGCCGACCATGTAGAAGGCCTGCTCCGGCAACGAATCGAACTCGCCCTCGATGATGCCCCTGAAGCCGCGGATGGTCTCCTTGAGCGAGACGATCTTGCCGTCCTGACCGGTGAACACCTTGGCGACATTGAACGGCTGCGACAGGAAGCGCTGCACCTTGCGCGCACGGTACACCGACAGCCGATCCTCTTCGGACAGCTCGTCCATTCCCAGGATGGCGATGATGTCCTGCAGTTCCTTGTAACGCTGCAATACCGCCTGCACCGCGCGCGCCGTGTCGTAGTGCTCGTCACCGACCACCAGCGGATCGAGCTGGCGGCTGGTGGAGTCGAGCGGATTCACCGCCGGGTAGATGCCAAGGGCTGCGATCTGCCGATCCAGCACGACGGTCGCGTCCAGGTGAGCGAAGGTAGTCGCGGGCGATGGATCGGTCAGGTCGTCGGCGGGCACGTACACCGCCTGGATCGAGGTGATCGAGCCGGTCTTGGTGGACGTGATGCGCTCCTGCAGCACGCCCATCTCTTCGGCCAGCGTCGGCTGGTAACCCACCGCCGACGGCATGCGTCCCAGCAGCGCCGAGACCTCGTTGCCGGCGAGCGTGTAGCGATAGATATTGTCGATGAAGAACAGGATGTCGCGGCCGCGGCCGCTGGCCTGCTTCTCATCGCGGAAGTATTCGGCCATCGTCAGGCCGGTCAGCGCGACGCGCAGACGATTGCCCGGCGGCTCATTCATCTGGCCGTAGACCATGGCGACCTTGGAGTTCCCGAGGTTGTCCTTGTCGATGACCCCTGACTCGATCATCTCGTGATAGAAATCGTTGCCCTCGCGGGTGCGCTCGCCGACGCCGGCAAACACCGACAGGCCGGAATACTGCTTGGCAATGTTGTTGATGAGCTCGAGCATGTTGACGGTCTTGCCGACGCCGGCGCCGCCGAACAGGCCGACTTTACCGCCCTTCGCAAATGGCACCAGCAGGTCGATGACCTTGATACCGGTCGCGAGCAGGTCCTGGCCGCCGGCCTGCTCCTCGTAGCTCGGCGCCGGGCGATGGATCGGCCAGCGCTCCTTGCACTCTACCGGGCCACGGTTGTCCTGTGGCGCGCCGAGCACATCCATGATGCGGCCGAGCGTGCCTTCGCCTACCGGCACCAGGATCGAGGCGCCGCTCGCCTCGACCGCCAGGCCGCGCTTGAGTCCTTCGGACGGGCCCATGGCAATCGTTCGCACCACGCCATCGCCGAGCTGCTGCTGCACTTCGAGCGTCAGCTCCGTATCGACCAGCTTCAGCGCCTCATAGATCTTCGGGATAGCCTCGCGCGGAAACTCGACGTCGACGACCGCACCGATGACCTGCGTGATCTTGCCCGTAGCCATGTTCACCATCCCCAATGCGCACCACCGGTGCGCCGTTCGAGCTTGCTTTGCAATTAAACTGCCGCCGCGCCGCCGACGATTTCCGCCAGCTCCTTCGTGATCGCCGCCTGGCGCGCCTTGTTGTAGACCAGCTGCAGGTCGCCGATGAGCTTGCCGGCGTTGTCGGCCGCGCTTTTCATGGCCACCATGCGTGCCGCCATCTCGGAGGCGACATTCTCGACCGCGCCCTGATAGACCTGAGATTCGATATAGCGCATCAGCAATCCATCCAGGATGTCGATGGCGGACGGCTCATAGATGTAGTCCCAGTGTTCCTGCAAGCCGGTGTCCCCTTCCGCTATCGCGGGGATCGGCAGCAGCTGCAGCACCTGGGGCCGCTGCGACATGGTGTTGAGGAATTGCGCGTGCACCAGGAAAATCCGGTCGAGGCGGCCTTCGCGATAGGCATCGAGCATCACCTTGACCGTGCCGATCAGATCCCTGATGTGCGGACGATCCCCCAGTGCCGTCACGCTCGCCAGCAGCGGCAGGTCGAGGCGGCGGAAGAAGGCCAGCGCCTTGCCGCCGATCACGCTCGTGCTCACGCTCGCGCCCTTGCCCTGCCACTCGCGTATGAGCTGCATCGTGGCCTTGAACACGTTGGCGTTGAGCGCGCCGCACAGCCCGCGATCGGTGGACACCACCACGATGCCGATTGATTTGGTTTCGCGCTGCAGCAGGAACGGATGGCGAAAATCGGGATTGGCCTCATTCAGATGGCTGATGACCTCGCGCGCCTTGGCCGCATACGGCCGCGCCATGCGCATGCGCTCCTGCGCGCGCCGCATCTTGCTGGCCGCGACCATCTCCATCGCCTTGGTGATCTTCTGCGTGCTCTTGACGCTGGCGATCTTGCTGCGGATTTCCTTGGTGCCGGGCATCGCTTACACCGTCAATAGGCGCCGCTGGCCGCGAAATCGTCGCAGATCTTCTTCAACGCGGCTTCGTGCTTCTTGAGGGTCGGCTCGGCGTTGATGGCATCGAGCGCCGTACGCTGGCTCGAGCGCGCGAAGTTCTGCAGCGCGGTCTCGAATTCCACCACCTTCTTGCGCTCCACCTTGTCCATGTAGCCGTTGTTCACCGAGTAGATCGACAGTGCCATCTCGGCCACCGACATCGGGGCGTACTGGCGCTGCTTCATTACCTCGGTCACGCGCTGGCCGCGCTCGAGCTGACGCCGGGTGGCATCGTCCAGGTCGGATGCGAACTGCGAGAACGCCGCCAGCTCGCGGTACTGCGCCAGCGCCAGGCGGATGCCGCCGCCGAGCCGCTTGATGATATCGGTCTGCGCGGCGCCGCCGACGCGCGACACCGAAATGCCGGCATTCATCGCCGGCCGTATACCGGCGTTGAACAGATCGGATTCCAGGAAGATCTGACCGTCGGTGATCGAAATCACGTTGGTCGGAACGAATGCGGTGACATCGCCGGCCTGGGTCTCGATGATCGGCAGGCCGGTCAGTGAACCGGTGCGGCCCTTGACTCGGCCTTTGCTGGCCTGCTCGACATACTCCTCATTGACGCGCGCCGAGCGCTCCAGCAGCCGCGAATGCAAATAGAACACATCGCCGGGGAAGGCTTCCCGCCCCGGCGGCCGGCGCAGCAGTAGCGAGATCTGCCGGTAGGCGACCGCCTGCTTGGACAGATCGTCGTAGATGATCAGCGCATCCTCGCCCTGGTCCATGAAGTACTCGCCCATGGTCACCCCGGCATAGGCCGAGAGGTACTGCAGCGATGGCGGAGTCGAGGCGGATGCGGCCACGACGATCGTGTGCGCCATCGCGCCGTGCTCCTCGAGCTTGCGTACCACGTTTGCGATCGAGGACTGCTTCTGCCCGATCGCCACGTAGATGCACTTAATGCCGGAGGCCTTCTGATTGATGATGGTATCGATGGCGAGCGCGGTCTTGCCGGTCTGGCGATCGCCGATGATCAGCTCGCGCTGGCCGCGGCCGATCGGCACCATCGCATCGATCGCCTTGTAGCCGGTCTGCACCGGCTGGCTGACCGACTTGCGGTAGATCACGCCCGGCGCCACACGCTCGAGCGGCGAGGTCGCCTTGGCGTTGAGCGGCCCTTTGCCATCGATCGGGACGCCCAGGCCGTCGACCACGCGGCCGAGCAGCTCCGCTCCCACGGGGACCTCAAGGATGCGGCCGGTGGTCTTGACCGTGTCGCCTTCCTTGATCGTCTTGTAGTCACCGAGCACCACCGCGCCGACGCTGTCCTGCTCGAGGTTGAGCGCCAGGCCGAACAGAGAACCCGGGAACTCGATCATCTCGCCGTAGCGCACGTCCGCCAGCCCGTGGATGCGGCAGATGCCGTCGGTAACCGACACCACGATGCCGATGTTGCGGGCTTCAGCGGCCGACTGGAAGCGCTCGATGCGCTGCTTGATCAGGTCGCTGATTTCGGATGGTTTGATGGACATGGGAAGGATCCTTGGAAAAAATGTGTCAGGCGGCGCTCATCGCCGCGCCCAGGCGCTCGATCCGGCCGCGCAGCGAGCCGTCGACCACGAAATCCCCGAAGCGCACGATCGCGCCGCCGACCAGCGACTTGTCCACCTGCGGATGCAGACGCACGGCGAGGCCCAGTCGACGCTCGAGCACTGCCTGCAGTCTCTTCGCCTGCTCGTCGGTGAGCTCGCGCGCCGAAATGACATCGACGTCGGCGATGTGCTCGGCCTCGGAGCGCAGCAGCTCGAATTGCGCGGCGATCTCTGGCAGCAGCTTGAGGCGCCGATTGTCGGCCAGCAGCTGCAGGAAATTGCGCTGCTGCGCTGCCTGTTCGGCGCTGGGCTTGCCGTCGGTGGCGATCTGCAGCAGGAAATCGACCAGCTCGGACACGGACACGCGCGGATTGCCGATCAGCGGCAGCGCCTGTGGATCGCGCACCACGGCGGCGGCGCGGCTCAGGAAGGCGCTCCATTCAGCCAGCTGCGAGGCGGCGCCGGCAGTTGCGAACGCGGCGCGGGCATACGGACGGGCGGTGGTGGCAAGCTCTGTCATGGAGGTTATGCGCGCCGGCGCCGATCAGCCACGGGCGATGTCGTCGGTCAGACGCTCGAGCAATTTTGCATGCGTCGCCGGATTGACCTCGTGCTCGACCAGCTGTGATGCCGCCTGCACCACCAGCGTGCCGAATTCACGCCGCAACTGCTCGCTGGCTCGTATGCTCTCATTACCGACTTCAACCTGCGCAGCCGCGAGCAACCGCGCACCCTCGCTCTGGGCGGCCTGCTTGGCAGCCTCCAGGGTCTCAATGGAGCGGCGATGCGCCTGTTCCTCGACCTGCCGCGCGCGCTCGCGCGCCTCGCGCATGAGCTGCTCTGCGCTCGCACCCGCTTCCTGCAATTGCTTCTGCCCGGCATCGGCCGCTGCCAGGCCATCGGCGATCTTCGCGTAGCGCTCATTGATCGGTTTCGCGATCATCGGCACCACCACCTTGGCTATGAACCAAAGCATGATCAGGAACACAACGATCTGCCCGATGAACGTAGCGTTAATATCCATGCGTACCTGTCTCCCCAACGTGCCGGCCGCGACGGCGGCCGTACCGCCGGCCTGCTTCAACCACCCTTGGGAAGCAGCGGATTGGCGGTGGCAAAGTACAGCGCCAGACCGACGCCGATCAGAAATGCCGCGTCGATCAGACCGACCAGCAGGAACATCTTGGTTTGTAGCATTGGCGTCAGCTCCGGCTGGCGTGCCGCGGACTCGAGGAATTTCGAGCCCATGATGCCAATGCCGATACAGGCGCCGGCAGCGCCCAACCCGATCATGAGTCCGACACCCACCGCCGTGTGGGACTGAATGAGAGCGATTGCGTCCATAGTCTTATAGGTCTCCTGGTCAAATTCAATTGAAGCGCGCTAGTGGTGCTCTTCCGCCATCGAGATATAAACGATCGGCAGCACCATGAAGATGTAGGCTTGCAGCAGCACAATCAAGATGTGAAAGATCGCCCATCCCGCGCCGAATACGATCTGCGCCAGGAACGCGACACCGCTCCAAAACGTCAATCCGGTTACCGCGAAGCCCAGCAATGCGATCAGGATGAACAGCAGCTCGCCAGCATACATGTTGCCGTACAACCGCATGCCGAGCGACACCGGCTTGGCGAGCAGCTCGATGAGATTGAGGATGATATTGAACGGCAGCAACCAGATGCCGAACGGGGCGGCGGCCCATTCGTGCAGGTAGCCGCCGATGCCCTTGGCGCGCACTGAAAAGATGAGCACCATCGCCAGCACGACGATGGCCTCGGCAATGGTGCCGTTGAGATCGGCGGTCGGCAGCACGCGCCAGAACTTGGCGCCGAATACGCTGGCAAAGTGCCCCGGCAGATCCACCGGCAGCAGGTCCATGGTGTTCATCGCGACCACCCAGCTGAACAGCGTCAGCGCTAGCGCGGTCATGAAGCGCCGGTCGCCGGGATAGATGTCGGCGACCTGGCGGTCCACCCAGTCGTAGATGAATTCGACGAACGCCACGAGGCCGGTGGGAGCGGCGTTGCTGTTCGCGCGCCGCGCCGAAAACCACAGGATGAAGCTGACCGCAAACGCCAGCAGCGCCGACATGAACAGCGTGTCGATGTGCCAGGTCCAGAACCCCGAGCCCACTTTCAGGTGGGTGAGATGATGCGCGATGTACTCGGTCGGCGACTCGCCGTGCTCAACAGCCATTTGGCGCTACGGTTCCTTGGGGCCTGCGCCCCCACTCCCAATCCGCGGGCCGATCCGCGTACGCGGCGCCGCTGCAAACGGTACCCCCCAGAACACCACCAGCGTCGCCAGATAGGCGATCAGCAGCGCCGGCCAAGACAAGTGCGGCAGGTGCGCTGCCAGCATGAACAGCGCCACCGTCAGGCCGACCTTGACCAGTTGTCCCAGGTACAGCTGTCCGAGCGCCCGCCGCGGTGTTCGCGCCGGCTGCAACGCCTTGAAAGTCATATACAAATTAGCAACCAGGCCGGTGCCCGCGCCCGCCAGCGCCGAGACAAACGCATATCGACCCCAGACCAGCAGACACACCAGCGCCACCGCGGCGCCCGCGCCGGTCTGCACAAGCAGGATGCGGCTGGCCAGCGGCCGGATGTCGGTATCGCTGCTCGTGGGCACGGCGTGACTTCCGGACCACCAAATTAACACTCGCCGGACCCATCCTGTGTCCGGGCGGTGCGTTCGCTTTTACTTATCCGGCAACTAGTTAGAGCCACCCGCGACAAGCGGGCGCGATTATAGAGACGAAGGCTTGCGCCTTCAAGAAATGTGCTGGAAATGACTCAATATGCCGTCAAGCTCGTCCAGGCTGTGGTAGCGGATCACCACCCGGCCATGTCCTTGGCGCGCGTGCTCGATGCTCACCGGCGCGCCTAATCTCTCGCCCAGCTCATCCTCAAGTCGCTGAATTTTGGGATCAATTGCTACTGCCGCGCCTCCGGCAGCGGGCTTGGCCGGCTCGACCATGCGGCGCACCAGGCTCTCGGCGTCACGCACCGTCAGTCCTCTGCGCACCACCACCGCCGCGACCTCGATCTGTTGTTTGCGGTGCGGCAGGCCGAGCAGCGCGCGGGCGTGGCCCATCTCCAGCTCGCGTTTCTCGAGCCGCTCGCACACCTCGGGCGGCAACTCCAGCAGTCGCAGCAGGTTGCTGACGGCGGCACGCGATCGCCCGACCGCATCGGCTGCCTGCTGGTGCGTGAGGCCGAATTCCGAGATCAGCCGTTCGAGCGCGCGCCCCTCCTCCAGTGGATTGAGGTTCTCGCGCTGGATGTTCTCGATCAGCGCGATCGCGATCGCCGCGTCATCCGGCACCTGGCGGATGATCGCCGGGATCTCGGCGAGGCCGGCCTGCTGGGCCGCGCGCCAGCGGCGCTCCCCGGCGATGATCTCGTAGCGCTGCACGCCGCGTTCGTCGGGCTCGCCGATCGGGCGCACCACGATCGGCTGCACCACGCCCTGGGCCCGGATCGAATCGGCCAGCGTGGCGAGGGTCTCGGGCCGCATATCCATGCGCGGCTGGTAGCGGCCGCGCTGCAGCAGATCGAGCGGCAGTCGCGCCAGTTCCGACTCCGCGCGCGCGCGCGGCGGCGCCACTTCCGCGGCTGACGTGCTGGAGGACCTGGCCTGTCCGAGCAGGTCAGCGAGCCCGCGACCCAGCGTCGGCTTTTTCGGTGTCATGCGCTGGATGATAACGCGCGCTCAGCCGGCCGGTTCCATCGTCGTCACAGCCGCGGCATCGCCGAGGCCGCCGGCGCTCCTGGAACTCGACGATGCGTAGCCGCCTTCTTCACGGCGCAGCATCTCGCCGGCCAGAGCCAGGTAGGCGAGCGCGCCGCGCGAATCCGGATCGTGCACCAACGCCGGCTTGCCGAAGCTCGGCGCCTCGGCCAGTTTGACGTTGCGCGGCACGACAGTGCGAAACACCTTGTCGCCGAAATGCATCATCAGCTGCGCGGCGACTTCCACCGCAAGATTGTTACGCGAATCGTACATGGTGCGCAGAATGCCTTCGATCTCGAGCGTTGCATTCGCCGTGGCGCGGATCTGCTCGATGGTCGCGACCAGCGACGACAGCCCCTCGAGCGCGTAGTACTCGCATTGCATCGGTATCAATACGCTGTCGGCCGCGACCAGCGCATTGACCGTCAGCATGTTGAGCGCCGGCGGGCAGTCGATCAGTACCAGCTCATAGTCGGTGCGTATCGGCTCGAGCGCGGTGCGCAGCCGCTGCTCGCGACCGCTCGGCATGCCGATCATGCGTACTTCCGCCGCGGTCAGGTCCTGATTGGCCGGCAACACTGCCAGCGGCCGCTGCGCTTCGCTGGCGCCGATCGGGCCGACGCTCAGCAGCGCCTCGGCGGCGCTGCACTCACCGAGCAGTACCTCGCAGGCTCCACACACAATCGCGGATTTATCGATGCCGAAGCCAGTGGTGGCGTTGCCCTGAGGATCCAGATCGATCAACAACACGCGGCGGCGCATCGCGGCAAAGGATGCGGCGAGGTTCACGGCAGTCGTCGTCTTGCCCACCCCTCCTTTCTGGTTCGCGACCGCAATGACACGCTTCATAACGGCGTTAGTCTAGCCGTTGGCGGCCCCGGACTACAGGTAAACTGTGGCGATGAAGTTGATCTCCGGAATTGTCGTGGCCGCCGTGTTCGCGGTCATGACTTACGGTGTGTGGGGGTACCTGAATCGCCCTGAGAGCGAGCCGCCGTGGCCGGCGCATATCCAGGGCATCGCGTTCTCGCCCTATGCCGCCGACCAGGATCCGTTTGGCAGCAAGGACATCCCGTCGGTGCAGCAGATCGACTCGGATCTGAAACTGCTCGCCAACAAGACCTTCGCGGTGCGCACCTACTCGGTGCTGGGCACCCTGGGCAGGATTCCGGAACTGGCGGCGAAACACAACATCAGCGTCGCGCTCGGCGTGCAGCTGAGCAAGGACAAGGCCGAAAGCGAGGAGGAGATGCGCATCGGGATCGCGCTGGCGAAGGAGCATCGCAACGTCGTGCGGGTCCTGGTCGGCAACGAGGTACTGCTGCGCGGCGAACTTACGGTCGAGGAGTTGTCGGCCGACCTGGATCGTACGCGGTCGGCAATTCGCCAGCCGGTGGGCTACGCCGACACCTGGGCTACCTGGCTCAAGAACCCGGAGATCGCGCGGCATGTGGATTTCATCGCCGTGCACCTGTTCCCGTACTGGGAGGGCGTCGACGTCGAGTCCGCGGTCGACTTCACCTTTCGCGAGCTCAAGGCGGTGCAGGCCGCCTACCCGAAGAAGCCGGTGATCATCGGCGAGATCGGCTGGCCATCGGAGGGGCGCATCCGCGCCGGTGCCGTCGCCTCGGTGTCGAATGAGGCGCTGTTTCTGCGCCGCTTCCTGGCGCGCGCCGAAAAGGAGGGCGAGCGCTACTACCTGCTGGAGGCGTTCGACCAGCCGTGGAAAGCGCGCGACGAGGGCGCGGTCGGCGCCTACTGGGGTATCTACGACGTCGCCCGGCAGCCGAAGTTCGAATTCGTGGCGCCGATCGTGCGCATTCCGGAGTGGCACATGCTGGCGGCGATCTCGGTGACGCTGGCGCTGCTGATGCTGGGTGTGTTCTACATGCACAGCGGCTCGCTGCGTACCCTCGGTCGCACCCTGCTCGCGATAGTGGTGTACGCCGCGGCCACCATCACCGTCTGGGTCGTCTACGATTACACGCAGCAGTACCTGACACCAACGACGCTGTTCGTCGGGTCGCTGCTGATACTGGGAATGCTCGGCGTGGTCGCAGTGCTGTTCGCCGAGGCCCACGAATGGGCCGAGGCCCACTGGGTCGGCGACCACATGCGCCTGTTCGATCCGGCGCGTTACGGCACGGCATCGACCCGCAAGGTATCGGTGCACGTACCGGCGTACAACGAACCGCCGGACATGCTGATCGAGACCCTGGATGCGCTGGCGCGCCTGAATTACCCGAACTTCGAAGTGCTGGTGATCGACAACAATACCAGCGACGAAGCCAGCTGGCGGCCGGTCGAGGCGCATTGCGCCAGGCTCGGTGAGCGGTTCCGATTCTTTCACGTCGCGCCGCTTGCCGGCTTCAAGGCCGGCGCCCTCAACTACGCGCTGACGAAAACCGCCGCCGATGCGGAGGTGGTCGCGGTGATCGACAGCGACTACAAGGTCGAAGCGAACTGGCTGCACGATCTGATGCCGGCATTCGAAAATCCGCGCATCGCGATCGTGCAGGCGCCGCAGGACTACCGCGACGAGCAGTACAATGCCTTCAAGGCCATGTGCTACGCCGAATACCGCGGCTTCTTCTATATCGGCATGATCACGCGCAACGAGCGCAACGCGATCATCCAGCACGGCACCATGACGCTGGTGCGGCGTTACGTGCTGTGGGCGGTCGGCGGCTGGGCCGAGTGGTGCATCACCGAGGATGCCGAACTCGGGCTGCGGGTGTTCGAAGCCGGCTATGAGGCGGTGTATATCGCGCGCAGCTACGGTCGCGGTGTGATGCCCGACACCTTCATCGACTACAAGCGCCAGCGCTTCCGCTGGGCCTACGGCGCGATGCAGATCCTGCGGCACCATGCGGCCGCATTGCTGCAGCCGACTCACAGCGCGTTGACCTCGGGGCAACGCTATCATTTCGTCGCCGGCTGGCTGCCCTGGGTCGCCGACGGGTTCAACCTGTTGTTCAATATCGCCGCTATCGGCTGGTCGATCGCGATGATCCTGGAGCCGCAGAAAATCGATCCGCCGCTGATGGTATTTTCGGTGCTGCCGCTGTCGCTGTTCATGTTCAAGCTGGTGAAGCTGGTGCACCTGTATACCCACCGCGTCGGCATGAACTTTCGCCAGACCGCGGCCGCCGCGATTTCCGGCCTGGCGCTGGCGCATACCATCGGCCTGGCGGTACTGAAGGGGCTGTTGACACGCAACGAGCCGTTCTTCCGCACCCCCAAGCACAGCGCGCCGCACCGCTTCCTGTCGGCGGTCGGCGCCGCCCGCGAGGAAACCCTGCTGATGCTGGCGCTGTGGTGTTGCGTCATCGGCATCCGCACGATACCCAAGGAGATGGCCAGTCCCGACCTGACGGTGTGGCTCGCGGCGCTGCTGATCCAGTCGATCCAGTACACCGCGGCGCTGCTGGTGTCGCTCGCCAGCGCTTTCAATATTCCGGCGTCGCTGCTGGGCGCACGGCCACCCGCCATCACAAAGCCTGCGGAACAAGCCTGAGAATATGGCGTTCCACCTCCAGGCCCGGGATGCGCACCGCGCGCGAGTGCTGCAGCTGCCAGCCCAGCGGTAGCTGCGCGAGCTCATCGGCCGGGTAGCGACCCTTGAGCGCCAGCACGCGCGTCGCCGGGCCGCACAGGCCCTGCACGCTGGCCAGCAGATCCGGCAGCGCCGCATAGGCGCGCGCGATCACCGTGTCGAAGGCGTTGAGCGGTGTCAGCGACTCGACCCGCGCCTGCAGCGGCGTGACATTGGCGAGTGCCAGCTTGCGCGCCGCGTGGGTCACGAAGCGGATCTTTTTTGCCACTGAATCGATCAGCGTAAAGCTGCGCTGCGGGGAGGCCAGCGCCAGCGGCAGGCCGGGGAAGCCGGCTCCGGTGCCGACATCGGCGATGTGCAGGCCCGCAAGATCGGCGTGCGCACTCAGGCTGTCGAGCAGATGGCCGCGGATCATCGCCTCACGCCGCGTGATTGCAGTCAGGCTGTAGCTGCGATTCCAGATCGACAGCTCGTCGAGCAGTTGCAGCGCCCGTGCCGCCTGCTCATCGCTCAGCGGCACACCCAGCAGGCCGGCATCCTCGATCAGCTGCTGCCGCTCACTTGTCATCGCGCTAAGCGAAGGCTGCTGCAGCGCCTGCGCCTTGCCGTCAGCTCGCCACGGGCCCGATCCGCACTATCGTACGGCCGACGACGCTGCCCTTGAGGTAGGAATCGAATGCGCTCGGCAGCTCGCCGAGTTCGATGCTGCGCGTGACGATCCTATCCAGATGCCGCGGCTTCAGATCGCTCGACAGGCGCGCCCACACCGCCATGCGAACCTCGCGCCCGGCGCCCGATGAATTCACGCCGAGCAGACTGACGCCGCGCAGGATGAACGGCATCACCGTGGTATGCAGCTCGCCGCCGGAGGCGAGCCCGATGCTGGCGACGTTGCCGCCGTCGTGCGTGGTGCGCAGCAGCCATGCCAGCGTATCGCCGCCGGCATTGTCGATGGCACCGCCCCAGCGCGCGGTTTCCAGCGCTTGCTTGCCAGCTGTCAGCTCGCCGCGTAGCAGCAGCTGCGACGCGCCGAGCGCGCGCAGATAGCTTTCCGATTCGGGTTTTCCGGTCAGCGCCACTACCTCGTAGCCCTTGGCCGAGAGCATGTCGATCGCCAGCGAACCGACACCGCCGGTCGCGCCGGTGACGACCACCGGTCCCATTGCAGGGTTCTGGCCATTGATTTCCATGCGCATGATCGCGCGGCCGGCAGCGAACCCGGCGGTGCCCAGCGCCATCGCCGACAGCGCGTCCAGCCCGCGAGGCATCGCCACTACCGCCGAGGCCGGCAGGCGCGCGAACTGCGCATAGCCGCCATCGCGGGTTTCCGACATGCCGCAGCCGGTCACCAGCACCGCATCGCCGGCCTTATAGGCCGGGTCGGCGGATCGCTCGACGCTGCCCGCAAGATCGATGCCGCCGACCAGCGGATAGCGTCGCAGGATGCGGCCGGCGCCGGTGCCTGCCAGCGCGTCCTTGTAGTTGATACTCGAGTGCGAGACGCGGATCACCACCTCGCCGGGCGACAGGTCATCGAGCGTCAGCTGCTCGAAACGCGCTTGAATGCCGCCGTCGCGTTGATGGATTCGGTAGGCGCTGAAACGATCAGACATTGGATGTTGTTCCGCTGCTGTGGCCAATGAGGCACCATACCAAGGGTATGCAGCATTTCAACTACCCCCTGACGCGCACCGCCCTCGCCCTGATGATCATCGGCATCGGCGGCCAGGCGCTGCATGCGCAGCAGCTAGCGGGCGGCTTGACGCGCGATGGGCTTGGCGCCGCGGACCCTGCCGTCAGCGCAACGCTGCCGCGGTACCTGGAATCGCGCTCGGCCAGCTTCGTCGACTGGCTGCTGGATGGCAGCATGCTGATTGCGACGCGCTTTGGCGAGACCGAACAGATTCATCGCCTGCGGGCACCGCTCGGCATGCGCGAGCAGCTTACCTATGCGCCGGGCGGTGTCGCCGCTGGCGCCGCCCGGCCGTACGCCAGCGATGCGTTTGCATACCTTGCGCCGCTGCACGGCGGCGAGGGCAATCAATTGATGCTGCAGCGGCTCGCCGATCATGCGCTCATCACCCTGACCGACGGCAGCCACCGCGACGGTGCGCCGCTGTGGGCGCACGACGGCAAGCGCATCGCGTTCGCCAGCAACCGCCGTAACGGCATCGATGTCGATATCTACGTGCTCGACACCGGGCAAGCCGGCGCGACGCCGCGACTGGTCGTGGGCGGAGCGGGCAATCACTGGCGCGCCTACGACTGGTCGATCGATGACAAGCGGCTGCTGCTTGGCCGCGAGCTGCCACGCGGCGAACTGCTGAGCGGCAGCGGCGCAGGGGCCAGCCAGCCCGCCAGCGAGCTGTTTGTCGCCCAGGTCGACAGCGGGGAGATTACCGCGGTCAGCTTTGCCGTCGCTGCTGCCGATGGCGCCGCTAAGGCCGCCGGCAGCAGCAGGAAGCCGCCGCCGAAACCCGGCGCCGCGGCCGCCGCAATCCAGGTGCATGATGCACTATTCGCCACCGACGGCCGCGGCATCCTGCTGCTCACCCGCCAGCTGCCAGCCGGCGCGGCCGCGAACGCCGCCGCGGGCGCCCAGTTCCAGCGTCTCGCCTACCTCGATATCGGCGGCCACGATTGGCGCGAGCTGAGCACCGATGCCAGCCATGACGTCGAGCGTTTCGATCGCAGCGTTGATGGCCGCTATGTCGGCTACGCGACCAATGATGCCGGCGGCAGCCGGCTAGTGCTGATCGACCAGCAGCGCAAGCTCGACCTGAGGGTAGCCACACTGCCGGCGGGCATCATCAGTGCAATGAAATTCGATCCGGACGGCAAGCACCTGGCGCTGACTATCGAATCGATACGCTCGCCACGCGATGTCTACGTGCTGGAGCCGGACACACAGACACTGACGCGCTGGACGCAAAGCGAGGTCGGACAGCTGGACCCGGAAGCCTTCGTGGCACCGCAGCTGCTGCGTTACCCGACCTGGGACCGCATCGACGGGCAGGCGCGCGAACTTTCCGCGCTGGTCTATCGACCGGCCGCGGCTGCGCCCGGCCAGCGAGCGGTGCTGGTGTTGTTGTGCGGCGGCGGCGGCGGCCAGTGCCGGCCGCAATTCGATCCGTTTCTGCAATGGGTGGTCGATCAGCTCGGCGTCGTGGTCGTGGCACCGAACGTGCGCGGTTCCTCAGGGCTAGGCCGCGGGCTCGAGGAAGCCGGCCGCGGGACACTTGCCGACGATAGCGCGCGTGATATCGGTTCACTGCTGGTATGGATCGACCTGCAGCGTGATCTGGATCGTAATCGCGTCGCGCTGCTGGGCGAGGGTTACGGCGCGTTCCTGGCGCTGCAATCGCTGGCCGACTACGGCGATCGGCTGCGCGGGGGCATCGTCGCCTTTCCGCCGCAGCTCGCTCTCCTTGCAAACGGGGCGGCAATCCGCCGCCCGGTGCTGCTGGTGCAGGGGCTCAACAATCCGGGCGTGCCGGCCTATGGGCTGGAGCAGCTGCGCTCGCGCCTGCGCGTCGAGGGTGTCGAGGTGCAGTACCTTGCGGCCGCGGACGAGGGCCAGGGCTTCACGCGCAAATCAAATCGCGACGCCTATCTCGAGGCCGCCGCCAATTTTCTCTCGCCGTTATTGCGCTGACAGGATGGTCGCGCGCCGCGGCTCGGTGCGCAGTGCCGGCGTCTGGCGCGAGTAGTAGTCCGCGATCTCCTGCACTTCGGCATCGGTAACGCCGGTCATGAAACTCGGCATCACCGGGTTCTTGCGATCGCCTTTCTTATATTCCACGAGCGCCCGCGCGAGGTAGTCGGCATGCTGTCCGGCCAGCGTCGGGTAATCGCCCATGATGCCGACGCCGTCGGTGCCGTGGCAGGCGACGCACAGCTGCGCCACCTTGGGCGGCGGCGTGCCGACCGTGGTCGTGCCGGGCTTGAGCACGGGTCCGGCGAAGTACTGTGCGATGTCCTCGATGTCCTGATCCGACAGCGATGCGGCCTGCTGGTGCATGGTGCCGTGCGAGCGCTCGCCGCTGCGGTATTCCTTGAGTGCCGCGGCGAGGTACTCGGGGTGCTGCCCGACCAGCTCCGGCACGCTGTAGGTCGGGTAGACGTTCTTGTAGCTTTCGATGCCGTGGCAGCCCAGACAGGTGTAGGAGAGCTCCTTGCCACGAGCGGCATCGCCAGCCGCGTACGTCACCCCGCTCGAGCCGAGCACGACGGCGGTGAACAGGACTGCAAGCGCGCTACGACGGGACCAGGGCATACCGACTCCGGCTTCGACTTGATGAATAATATGGCCGTTATGGCCACAAAACGGGTCCAAAACGGGCGCAAAGTGTACGGTCTGGTCCGCGGATTTACCACCGCATGATCGCATTGATTCAGCGGGTTGCCGAGGCCAGCGTACGGGTGGACGGGCGCATTACCGGGCAGATCGGCGCCGGGCTGCTGGCCTTGATCGGCGTGGTTCGCGGCGACGATTGCGTTGCCGCCGAGCGGCTGCTACAGCGGGTACTCGATTACCGCGTGTTTGCCGATGCGGCCGGACGCATGAACCTGAGCCTGCGCCAGCGTGCCGGCGCTCTGCTGCTGGTGCCGCAATTTACCCTCGCCGCCGACACCAAAGGCGGTAACCGGCCCGGCTTCAGTGGCGCTGCCGCACCCGACGCGGCCGCGGCGCTGTTTGATTATGTTGTGACTTTCGCACGCGAGTCACACGGCGAGGTCGCCAGCGGACTGTTCGGTGCTCATATGCAGGTGTCACTGATCAACGACGGTCCGGTCACCTTCTGGCTCGAGACCTGAAGGCGCGCCGCAAAGCGTGACGCCAGGCCGGGAATTCCTTCAGCGCCAGTTAGTTGTGCGGCGCCAAATGCCCTATCATTGATCATTGCCCGTCCCTACGGGCCCAAGGCCCTGACCGGAGCTTTCCATGGACCTGTTCGCCCCCAAGCACCTGCTGCTCATTCTGCTGATCGTGCTGCTGGTCTTCGGCGGCAAGAAGATCAAATCCCTGGGGTCCGACCTGGGCTCGGCTTTCCGCGGCTTCAAGAAAGCGATGAACGAGGGCGAGACCGAGGAGCCGGCCAAGCAGATCCAGGCCCCGCCCGCCAAGGACGCTGAGTTCCCCGAGGTGGCCTCGACCAAGGCCGAGCAAGCCAGCGAAAACAAGACGACACCGCGCGTCTGACGGCGGGACCCCACGGTTCGCGGCGCGCAATGTTCGGGATCGACTTTTCCGAAATACTGGTGATCTTCGGTATCGCGCTGGTCGTGCTGGGACCGGAGAAGCTGCCGCGGCTGGCGCGCACCATCGGCCGCTGGATCGGGCGGGCACGGGCGATGGCGCGGCAGTTCCGCGAGCAGCTGGAACAGGAGGCCGACGCGCTCCAGCGCAGCACCGATCTGCACACGCCGCCCGGTCCGGCACCGCCATCGCCGCCGCCGCCTGCCGCCGCCGCGACTGCAGCCGCCGCGACCGCAGCCATCGGGCATCCTGAACATCACGAGCAGCCGGTGCCGCCGCCGGCGGAAGTGCATGAGCGAACCGGATGACGCGCTGCCGGAAGGCACGCTGATCTCGCATCTGCTCGAACTGCGCTCGCGGCTGCTGCGGGCGTTCATCGCGGTGCTGATTGCATTCCTGCCCTGTGCTTACTACTCCAACCCGATATTCGATTTCCTGACGACCCCGCTGGTCGCCAAGCTGCCGCCCGGACAGAAGCTGATCGCCACCACGGTGACCGCTACTTTCACCGCACCGCTCAAGCTCGCCTTCATCACCGGCCTGCTGATCGCGATGCCCTACGTGCTGTTTCAGCTCTGGGCATTCGTCGCGCCCGGCCTTTACCGGCGCGAGAAGCGCTTCGCAGTGCCGCTGCTGCTGTCGGCGATCGTGCTGTTCTATCTCGGGGTCGCGTTCTCGTATTTCCTGGTGTTTCCGCTGGTGTTCCGGTTCTTCGTTGCCACCACGCCGCACAATGTGATGCTGATGGCGGACGTGTCGAACTACCTGCAGTTCGCGTTGACGCTGTTCGTGGCATTCGGCGTGGCGTTCGAGACCCCGGTTGCCGTGGTGCTGCTGGTGCTCACCCACCTGGTGCCGCTCGCCAAGCTGCGATCGATGCGCGGCTACGTGCTGATCATCGTATTCATCATCGCGGCGATCCTGACGCCGCCCGATGTGCTGTCGCAGACCGCGATGGCGGTACCGATGTACCTGCTGTATGAGGGCGGCATCCTGTTTGCCGCAATCCTGAGCCGCAGCAGCGCCGCCGCCGAAACCAGAGGACAGGAATCCGCTTGAGCCCAGCGCACAGCCGCACCATTTTCGGCCACCCGGCCGGGCTGGCGACGCTGTTCTTTACCGAAATGTGGGAGCGCCTGAGCTTCTACGGCATGCGGGCGCTGCTGATCCTGTTCCTGGTGGACCAGGTGGCGCATGGCGGCCTCGGGCTCGATGACCGCACCGCGGCCGCGATCTACGGCCTGTACGTCGGCGCCACCTTTCTGGCCTGCCTGCCCGGAGGATGGATCGGCGATCGCGTGCTCGGCAGCCAGCGCGCGGTGCTGTATGGCGGCATCGTGATCACGCTCGGCCATCTGCTGCTCGGCCTGGCACCGTCCACCGAAGTGTTCTTCTTCGGACTGCTGGTGATCGTGATCGGCACCGGACTGCTCAAGCCCAATGCCAGTGCGATGGTGGCCCAGCTCTACCCGGAGGGCGGTGCGCGCCGCGACGCCGGCTTCACCATTTATTACGTCGGCATCAACGTCGGGGCGACCCTCGGTCCGCTGATCGCCGGACTGCTGGCGGTGCGCTACGGCTGGCCGGCCGGCTTCATGACCGCCGCGGTCGGCATGGCCGCCGGAGTACTGCAGTTTCTGTGGGGACGCAGGCTCCTGGGCGACGCCGGCCTGGCGCCGATGTCGGGTGCTGGCGATGCCGCGCTCACCGGGCCGCCGCCGCGCGCGGCGCTGCGCTGGATTGCGCTCGCGGCGGTGGTGATCAGCGTGCTGGTGGTGTTGGTATGGACCGGCACACTGCATGTCGCACCGGTGGCGCTGCAGGCGGTGTCGACACAGGCGATCCTCGGCATCGCGGTGCTGTATTTCGGCTACCTGCTGTTTGCAGCCGGCCTGACGCGCATCGAGCGGCTGCGGGTGCTGGCGCTCGCGGTGCTGTTCGTCGCCTCGGTGCTGTTCTGGGCCGGCTATGAGCAGACCGGTTCGTCGCTGAACCTGTTCGCCGAGCGCTATACCGACCGGCAGCTGTTCGGCTGGGAAATTCCGGCGAGCTGGTTCCAGTCGCTCAATCCGATCTACATCGTGGTCTTCGGCACGCTGTTCTCGGCCCTGTGGGTGCAGCTGGCGCGCCGCCGGCTGGATCCCTCGACGCCGCTGAAATTCATCCTCGGCCTGCTCGGCATGGGTGCCGGCTTCGTGGTCATGGCGGCCGCCGCGCGGCTGGTGGTGGGCGGCCACACGGTCGGCATGGGCTGGCTGACCGTCACCTACCTGCTGCACACCTGGGGCGAGCTGTGCTTGAGTCCGGTCGGCCTGTCGGTCACCACCAAGCTGGTGCCGCCGCGTTTCGTGAGCCAGAGCCTCGGCATCTTTTTCGTCAGCCTGTCGCTGGGCAACCTGCTGGCCGGCCGCATCGCCGGTGATTTCGATCCGACCAACCTGGCAGCGATGCCCGGCCAGTACATGTTCATCTTCTGGTTTGCCGCCGTCAGCGCCGGGCTGCTGGCGCTGTCGATGCCGCTGATGCGCCGCTGGATGGCCGGGGTCCTATAGGGCCGACGGATTGTCGATCGAGCCGCTCAAGCGATTGAGCCAGGCATACAGGGCCATGATCGAGACCGCAAAGACGATACCGCCGACCCAGATGGCATCGCTGGCAAAGGCCTCCCCGACCAGCGCCAGTGGTGCGGATCGGCCTGAAAACACCACCACCGCAGCGAGCAGGACCCCGACCAGACTCTCGCCCACGATCATTCCCGAGGCCAGCAGCACGCCCAATTGCCTGGTGCCTGCCGGATTGGCGGATCGATCCGCACGCTGGTCGAAAACCCAACCGACCACGGCGCCGACGACGATCATCAGCGTCGTGGAGGTAGGCAGATAGATTCCCAGACCAACCGCCAGTGGCGGCAGATGCGCAGGGCCGATGCGCCTGAGAATCCCATCGAGCACGATGAGGCCCACGCCGACCAGCGCGCCAGTGCCGATCAGGCTCCAATCGAGATTGCCCTGGATGACGCCTTGCGCCAGGGCTGATATCAGTGCTGCCTGCGGGGCCGCCAGTGCGCGCGACGCATCAACCCCGGGAGCGCCCGCGAAGCCGTAGGCGTGGTTGAGCAGATCGAGCACCGGTGGAATGATCGTCGCACCGGCCGCCACCCCGACGATCAACGCCACCTGTTGTCGCCACGGCGTCGCATCGACCAGCTGGCCGGTCTTCAGGTCCTGCAGATTGTCATTGGAAATCGTCGCGGCGGCGAACACCACCGCAGTCACCAGCAGTGCAAAGGCGACCAGCGCAGGACCGGCGGCCGCCGACACCGAAGACTTGATGCTCATCACCAGCAGCAGCCCCGCGCCGACCACCACCAGGATGCCAACCCCGGACAGCGGGCTATTGGAGGCGCCGATCAGACCCGCCATGTAGCCACAGACCGCGGCCACGAAAAAGCTCATCAGGGCGATATAAATGATTCCGCCAGCGACCAGGATCGGAGCCTGGCTACCCAGGCCGCTGGCGACACTGAAGCTGCCCAGCAGCCAGCCGATCGGCAGCATGCAAACCAGAGTCACGCCTGCGACGATACCGATGGGGATGTCGCGCTCGGTTCGCGGCAGGGTCTCGGCCAGCCCGGCTTTGCGTACCCGTGAGGCGATGATGGCCGTGTGCAGGCCGCTCGCCACCGGCTTGATCAGCTTGATCAGGGTCCAGATGGCAGCCGCGCCAATGGTCCCGGCGCCGATGAACCGCACCTGATGGCTCCATACCGCCTGCGCCACAGCGGCTGCGGCACCGGCCGCCGGATGAACGCTCGTCAGGTAAGGAACGGCGCCCAGCCACGCGATCCCCGCGCCCACCAGCATCGCCACCCCAACCCACAACCCAACCAAGTGACCGACCGCAAACAGCGCAAAGGACAAGCTGAAGTCATAACCAGTCGTGGCATTCCTGCTGCCGACGCGAAAGTACTGCGCGACATCGCTGGCGAACACCTGGGTTGCTACCACCACGGCGAAGCCGGCCGAGGCAACGCTGCCAACCACGATCGCCAGCAGGCCCGCACGGCTCGCGGCCACGCCACGCGCCGCATCGTCGCCGTCGCCTCGGGCTCCGACTTTCAGGACTTCGGCGCACGCCACGCCTTCGGGATAAGGCAGGTCGGAATTGGTGACCAGCGCGCGGCGCAGGGGGATGGAGTACATCACCCCAAGCACGCCACCCAGGGCACACACCGCGAAGCAGACCCCATACGGAAAGCCGCTCCACCACCCGATCATGACCAGCCCCGGCAGCACAAAAATGATCGCTGACAGCGTGCCCGCGGCGGACGCGACCGTCTGCACGATGTTGTTCTCCTGCACCGTCGAACCCTTCACCCCGCGCAGGATGGCCATCGAAATCACGGCGGCCGGAATCGAGGTGGCGAAGGTCAGCCCGGCCTTCAGACCGAAATAGGCATTTGCCGCCGTGAAAATCAGCGTGATCAATACCCCCAGCGCCAGGCCGCGCCAGGTCAGTTCGGTGCGATCTTCGGCAATGCTGGCGCCGGGTGTCGTCACGCTGTGAGTCCTTCAGTGCAGACTGACCGCTATCGCTTCGGCGCCGATGGCGGCTTTTGCGCGGCGGCCGGCTTCTTCGACGATGCCGGCTCCAGGGAAACCTTCAGCCGCAGCAAGCCGCGCTCCCAGCCGTTGCGCAGCTTCAGGTACAGCGGGTCCCATTGCTTTCCTTCCGGAATGCCCGAACCCAGCAGCCGCAGGATCGTCAGCGCGCCGCCTTTCCCCGCTGTCGCGACTTCGCTGTGCAGCAGGAAATCATCGACGATGACCGTGTCCTCGCTCGGCTGGCCGGGCAACGCCATGTAGATCAGCCGCAAGCGGCGCGGCGGCTGGTAGATGTCGATATGCGCCTCGCGCGTCAGATCCGCATCGATCCGCATCCAGAAGCTGCCGCCCTCGCGCGCATCCACGCGCGCCTGCGGCGCGTACCAGCGCGCCAGGCGTACCGGCTCGATCAGCGACTGCCAGACATCGGCGATGTCGGCGCGCAGATCGACCCGATGCGCATAACCGCGAGTGTGTTGCGCCATGTGCCGCGCAGCCTTTTAGGAACTACCCGCGCCGGCGGCACGACTGGCGCGATCGCGCAGCGCCACCACCAGCAACGGTACCAGCGACGCGCCAATCACCAGCAGCGTCACCACCCCGAAATTATTCCTGACCCATGGCAGATTGCCAAAAGCAAAGCCGCCGAAAATGAACAACGCCACCCACGATACCCCACCGGCAATATTGAATGCCTGGAATCGCAGGTATGGCATGCGCCCGATGCCGGCGACGAACGGGGCGAAGGTGCGCACCACCGGCGTGAATCGCGACAGCAGCACGGTCAGGCCGCCGTGGCGGCGAAAGTAGCCCTCGGTACGCTGCAGATAGGCCAGCTTGAAGAACCGATAGCGTCCGCTGAACGCGCGCTGACCCAGTGCGCGACCAATGGCGTAGTTCAACGAGTTGCCGGCGACGGCGGCAGTCGCCAGCAGCACGAATGCCCAGCCAACCTGCAGGCTGCCGCTGCGGTCGACCGCGGCAAGGGCACCGACGCCGAACAGCAGCGAGTCGCCGGGCAGAAACGGGGTCACCACCAGGCCGGTCTCGGCAAAGATGATCGCGAACAGGATGCCGTAGATCCACACGTCGTAGCGCATCAGCAGCTCGATCAGGTGACGATCGAGATGCAACACCAGGTCGGCTGCCGTGTGCAGCAGTGTCATGCCGGCCTAGAGGTCCATCAACGCGCCGCGGCGGCGCTGACACGGCCTGCGACCAGGCCGGCGTGCGTACTCAGGGCCTGTAGTGCCATCGACACCTGCGGGTCGCGCTGCGCCAGCGTGGCGTTGTTGGCCGTGTCCATCTCGGCCGGCGGCTGTTCGGGCCCCTCGAGCACCGTATCCGGGAGGATCCCGACGCCGTTGATCGAGATGCCGGCGGGCGTGAAATAGCGCGAGGTGGTGATCTTCAGTGCCTGGCCATCGGCCAGCGGCATGATGGTCTGCACCGACCCCTTGCCATAGGTGCGGCGGCCGATCAGCGTGGCGCGGTGGTTGTCGTGCAGCGCGGCAGCGAGTATCTCCGACGCCGAGGCCGAGCCGCCGTTGACCAGCACCACCAGTCGGGCGCCGTTGGTGATGTCGCCCGGCTTGGCCTCGATGCGAAACTGCGCGTCGGCGGCGC
The DNA here is from genome assembly GCA_013289615.1 of Gammaproteobacteria bacterium. Taxonomy (GTDB): domain Bacteria; phylum Pseudomonadota; class Gammaproteobacteria; order Steroidobacterales; family Steroidobacteraceae; genus FEN-1191. Next base: position 21,460 of record JABCZO010000032.1, on the reverse strand, counting down.
GGCCCTGGGCGCTGACGATGGTGCCGTGATCCAGAAAATCATCGGCCACCTGCACGGCCGCATCGAGTACGCCACCCGGATCGTTGCGCAGGTCGATGATGAACCCGTCGAGCTTCCTGGCGCGCACGTGCTCGAGCGTGGCGACGGCCTGCTCGAGTTCGGTGGCGGTGGTGTCGGTGAAACTGGTGATGCGCAGATAGCCGATATCCGGCGTCAGCAACTCGGCGGCAACGCTGCGCAGTTGCACGTGCGCCCGCTCGACCTGAAACTCGAGCAGCGATGAGGAGCCATCGCGCCGCACCGCGAGCCGGATGGCGCTGCCTTCGGGGCCGCGCATGCGCGCGATCGCCGAGTCCAGGTCCGCCGGGTCGACCGCGATGTCGTCGATCCTGACGATGATGTCGCCGTTGAGGATACCGGCACGTTCAGCAGGCGAGCCGGCCATGCGCCGCACGACGCTGACGCCACCGTTGCCCGCTACCACCTCGACACCGATGCCGGCATAGGTACCGCTGGTGCTGACCTTCATGTCGTCGAATTCATCCGGGGTCAGGAACGTCGAATGATCGTCCAGCGCCTCGACCATGCCGCGGATGGCGTTCTGCATCAGCTGGTGGTATTCGACCGGATCGACATAGTTGTCGCGCACCCGCTGCATCACTTCGGCCAGCAGTCGCGCATCCTTCCACGGCAGCGCCACCCCGGCGGCGGCAGGCGCGGCGGCAACGGCCGACCCGGGGCTGCGTTCGGCCGCTACCCGGGAGGCTACCGACAGCGATAGGCCGACCAGGAGACCCACGAACAGGGCAAGCAGCAGGCGTGCGCGCGGCGACATAATCCGGATAGTACAAGGCCAGGGCCGCGGACCCAAATTGGAGCAACGGCCGTCAGCCGCCGGTGGCCGGCCGCTCATGCGGCGCTGGCGCTGGCCGGCCAGACACCGCTCGGTTGTGCTGCGGCCGCGTACAGTGGCAATTCGGCCACGACGTCCACCAGTGGTACCGGCCTGCCGATGGCAAATCCCTGGCCGTAATCCACGCCCAGGGCGGTAATGCGGGTGCGAATCTCGTCGGTCTCGACATACTCGGCCACGGTCGTGAGCGACATGGAGCGCGCCAGCTGCGCGATCGCCTGCACCATCGATTCCGCGCGCGGATCCTTGAGCACATCGCGCACGAAGCTGCCGTCGATCTTGAGCATGCCGATCGGCAGCGTACGCAGGTACGCCAGCGAGCTCAAACCGGTGCCGAAGTCATCCAGCGCAATATTGCAGCCGAGTTTGCGCAGCCGTCGCATCAGCTCCTCGGCACGGTTGAGGTTGCCGATGGCCGCGCTCTCGGTCAGCTCGAAACACAGCATCTGCGGATCCAGCCCGCTGCTCTCGATCATGCGCACGACGTGCGCGGTGAAATCGGCGTCCTGCAGCGACTGGCCGGAGAAATTGATCGCGAACACGATCTGGCTGGCACGCAGCAGCTCGGCATGCGGCTTGAGCATCTCGAGCGAGTGCTCGATCACCCAGCGGTCGAGCGTCGGCATCAGCTGGTAGCGATGCGCCGCCGACATGAAATGATCCGGGCCGACGATCTCGCCGTTCTCGCCGATCATGCGCAGCAGGATCTCGAAATGCGGGGGTCCTTCGTGCTTGCCGAGCGGCACGATCAGCTGGGCGTTGAGTTCCAGCCGGTTCTCCGCGATCGCCGCGCGCAGGTCGGCGATCAGATTGATATCGGTGAAGCGGCGCACGATGCTCTCGTCCGCCTCCTGGTACAGCTCGACGCGATTGCGGCCGCGGTCGTTGGCAGCCTTGCAGGCGGTCTCGGCAGCCGCGAAGGCATGCACGAATTCCTTCGAGCGCGGATCGACCGCCGACACGCCGATACTGACCGAGACCGACATCTTGCCATCGCCGAATACGGCGCCCAGGTCCTCGGCCCCGGCGCGCAGCGCCTCGGCAAACTTGGCGGCGTCCTGCAACGCAGCCGGCAGCAGGATCGCGAAGCGGTCGCCCGAGATGCGCGCGGCGATCGCGCCCGGCGGCAGGCGTGTCCGGATCAGCTCGCCGAGCTGGGCGATCACGCGATCACCCATGTGCATGCCGTAGTTGTCGTTGATGACGTGCATGCGATTGATGTCGATCGACAGCGCGCTCCAGCAGCGCTGCGTGCCGCCGACTTCCTGCAACGCACTGCCGACGCGCTGCTCGAACGCCGGACGGGTAAGCAGGCTGGTCAGCGCGTCGTAGCTGTGGCCGATGATCGTACCCACGCGACTGGCCAGCAGCTCGGTGAGCCGGGCGTAGTGCGGGGTGAACTCGGGCGCCGATTCGGTCCGGAACAGCGCCAGCACGCCCATGGTGTTGCCGTCGGCACGCAGCACCGGGCACACCAGCACGCGGTAGGCGCTCGAGACGGTGCCGACGGTGAGCACCATGCGATTGACGATGGTGGCTTTGTGCCGCATCTGCGCCATCGACAGCAGGTGCCGATGCGCCTTGGCAAGTATCGAGGTGTCGATCGGCGATTCGGCCGACACCTGCACCAGCGCGATACCCTTCTCGGGCACGATCAGCGCCGACAGGCCGACCTTGAGATGCTCGGTGGCGCGATTGACGATGGCCTTGAAGTCGCCGGCGCTCTCCGGCTTGTTATCGGTGCCGCCGGTGATCGACAGCAGCATGTCGAGATCATTGTCCTGCTCGAGCAGCGAGCTGTTCAGATTCAGGATTTTGTCGCGTGCCATCAGTTCGCGCCGCAGGCATTCGATTCCGGGTTTTACCAGCGCTTGGACAAATGAAAACGCGCGCAGATCGGCGTCGGCATTGCCCGGCTTGAAGCTGATCGCGACCACCGCCAACGGGGTCGGCGGCTCGGCGGCGTCATCGCGCCGCAACCAGAACAGATAGGTCGGCTCGTTGCCCGCCATGCGCTGCTCGCCGTTGCTGCTGGCGTCGGTCTCGGCGCTGCGGATGGTGTGCGGAAGCAGCGCCGTCAACGCCGGTTCGACCGACATCTCGGTGGACCAGTACAGCTCGCCGAGCGCGTTGAAAACGCTCAGGCTGTTCATGCGCGGCAACAACGCGCGCAACAGCTGCGCGTAGGGCTCCAACGATGCATCGGCGATGGCCGGGCGCACGGGCACGGGTATATTCATGCTTTCTCGTAATTCCTGTGGAACACAGCATCGCCGCCCGAGCGACCATAATCCTTGACGGATGTCGCTTTTCCCTCATCAAAACCGAGATCGGGCGCTCACGGGCTTTCGGATCGTGATGCCGGTCCGCCCGCAGGGCTAGCGGCCCTCAGGGGGTGGGGTTGCGGGCCTTGAACCAGGGGGCAGGATTCACCGGTTTGCCGCCGCGGCGGATCTCGAAGTACAGCTCCGGGGCGGCCCGGCCGCCGGTATCCCCGGCCGCGGCGATCGCCTCTCCGGCACCGACCGATTCGCCCGCAGCCTTGAGCAGCCGGTCATTGTGCCCATAGAGGCTCATATACCCCTCGCCGTGGTCGAGGATCTCGAGCAGTCCCATCCCCGGTAACCAATCCGCGTACACCACGCGCCCGGCCGACACCGCCCTGACCGGCGCATCGCGTTCGGTGGCAATGACGACGCCTTCCCATTTCACGCCGCTGGCGCGCGTATCGCCAAACTGCGCCGTCAACCGGCCTGCGACCGGCCACGGCAGCAGGCCGCGTGAGCGGCCGAACGCGGTGGCATTGTCGGGCGGTGCGACCGATTTAAGGGAGCGGTTCAGTTCTTTGAGCAGCCCTTCCAGACCGGCCTGCTGGCTCTTCAGCCGCGCCAGACTCTGCTCGCGCGTGCGCGCCGCGGCGGTCAGCGTCGCCAGCACCTGTTGCCGGTCATTGCGCGAGCGCTCGAGCTGCTGCGTCTGCTGCTGCTGTGCCGCTTTGAGCGTCGCCAGCTCGGCCTGCTGCTGCTGCAGCTGCTGGTCGAGGCCATCCAGACGCTGCACCTGCACCTGGATGTGCGCGATCTGATCGGCACGGGCGCGGCCGATATAGCCGTAATAGGCGAACAGCCGGCCGCTATGCAGCGGGTCCTGCTGATTAAGCAGCAGCTTCAGGGGTTCCTGGCGCCCGATCATGTAGGCCACGCGCAGCTGTCCGGCGAGTGCCGCGCGCTCATTCACCAGCACCTGCTGCTGCTGCAGCCGCTCCTGCGCCAGCGCGCCGCGGCGGGCGCTGCGGTCCGCATACTCGCGATTGGCATGCTCGAGCTCGAGGCGAGCGCGCCCGAGCGACAGTTCGGCCGCGCGCAGATTTCCCGACAGCCGGTCGCGGTCGAGCGCGTCACGGCTGACCTGCTGCGTTATGCGCTCGATTTTCTCGCGCACGGCCCGAAGCTCGGCTTCGGTCTTGCCCTGCGCGGCGGCATCGAGCGGGGCCGGCGGCAGCCATAGCAGCGCCACCAGCATCGCAATCGGGGCGAGGTAAGCTGACCGCATAAGCGAGTATTCCACGTGGGTCGCGCTGCGTCTGCAGCGCCTGGGCGCGCATCCTTCGGGCCCGGCCCGATCGCGAGCGGTTATAATGAAAGGCTTGCTCAACCGGACCAGTGCGTGAGGCGATGGACCGACTGATCGACTATTTCAACCACCATCCGTGGCTTGCCGCGTTCGCGCTCGCCGCCGCCGCCGCGGTACTGGCCTACGAGATGCGGCTACGCGCCCAGAGCGTCGCTGCGCTGGCACCCCAGGACGTTATCCGGCTGATGAACCAGGGCGCCACGGTTCTCGACCTGCGTGCGCAGCAGGCCTTCCAGCAAGGCCACATCAGCGGCGCGCGCCACTTCGACGCCGCGCAGATCGCCAGCGCCGGCGACGCGCTGAAGAAATACAAGGAGCGCCCGCTGATCGTCTATTGCGACCGCGGTAGCACCGCGGCGGCAACGGTGCGAGCGTTGACGCAGCAGGGATTCACCAAGGTGTTCAACCTGCGCGGCGGCCTGAGCGCCTGGCGCGCCGAAAACCTGCCGCTGGCGCGCGGATGAGCGATGCCGCGACAGCCGCCGCCGCACCGGTGCTGATGTACGCCAAATCCTGGTGCCCGTATTGCGAGCAGGCGCGCGAGCTGCTGAAGGGCAAAGGCGTGGCGGTCCAGGAAATCGATATCGAGACCCAGCCCGGGCAGCGCGAGGATATGATCCGCCGCTGCGGCCAGTACACTGTGCCGCAGATCTTCATCGGCGAGCGTCACGTCGGCGGCTGGGACGAGCTCTATGCGCTCGATGCGGCCGGCGGGCTGGATCCGCTGCTGCGGCAGCGCTGATCTGAGCACCCAGGCAACAAGGTTCACCAAATGGCCAATGAACAAGCTCCCGCCGCGACCGATACCGCAGCGCCCAACACCACCTTGGCGCTGCAGGGCGTGTACCTGAAGGACTGCTCGTTCGAGTCGCCGCAGGGTCCGCGCGGCAACGGCGAATGGAATCCGCAGATCTCGCTCGACCTGAACACCACGGTCCAGCCGATCAGCGGCGATCTGCGCGAAGTGGTACTGACCATCACCGTTTCGGCCAAGCAGGCGGAGCAGACGTTGTTTCTGGTCGAGGTCAAGCAGGCGGGCGCTTTCGTGATGCAGAACCTGTCGGCCGAGGAATACAAGCGTGCGATCGGCAGCATCTGCCCGAACGTGCTGTTTCCCTACGCGCGCGCGGTGGTGTCGCAGCTGGTAAGCCAGGGCGGCTTCCCGCAGCTGCTGCTGCCGCCGGTCAACTTCGACGCCTTGTACGCCAGCTCGCAGAACGAGGGCGCAGGCCAGACCAGGAACTAGAGGAGTTCACTCGCGTGTCGGCCACCCCGTTCGTGCACGCCGACATCGCGGTGCTCGGCGCCGGCTCCTGGGGTACCGCACTGGCAATCCAGTGCGCCCGTGCCGGACGGCCCGCGCGTCTCTGGGGCCGCGATCACAGCCATGTCGCCATGATGGCGCGCGAGCGCAGCAATCGTCGCTACCTGCCGGATGTCGCCTTCCCCGAGAGCCTGCAGCTGATCGGCGAGCTCGAGGCGGCGATCGATGACGTGGACGAGGTGCTGATCGCGGTGCCGAGCCACGCCTTTCGCGCGCTGCTGACGCAGCTCAAGCCGCTGCTACGGCGCCAAACGCGGCTGTGCTGGGCGACCAAGGGCTTCGAGCTCGATAGCGGCAAGCTGCCGAACGAGGTGGCGCGCGAAGTACTGGGCCCCGGACGCGCCGTGGCCGTGCTGTCGGGCCCGACCTTCGCCGCCGAAGTCGGCGAGGGCCTGCCGACGGCGATGACCATTGCGTCAGCGGATGCCGACTACGCCGAGACGCTGGCGCACGATCTGTCGTCCACCAATTTTCGCGCCTATACCTCGACCGACATCACCGGTGTCGAAGTCGGCGGCGCGGTCAAGAACGTGCTGGCCATCGGTGCCGGGCTGTCGGACGGGCTCGGATTCGGTGCCAATACCCGTATTGCGCTGATCACCCGAGGCCTGGTCGAGATGACGCGGCTGGGCGTTGCGCTGGGCGCGCAGCGCGAGACATTCATGGGCCTTGCCGGCCTCGGCGATCTGGTGCTGACTTGTACCGACGACCACTCGCGCAATCGGCGTTTCGGTCTCGCGCTCGCCCAGGGTACCGGGGTCGCGCTGGCACTGTTCGAAATCGGCCAGGTGGTCGAGGGCTACCACGCAGCCGCAGCCTTGCGTCGCGTCGCCGCACGCGAACACGTGGTGATGCCGATCGCGGAAGGCATCTATGGCGTGCTGTATGAAAAGCTGCCGGCCGAACATGTGGTACGCGGCCTGATGATGCGGCCGATCAGGCCGGAGTTCGATTAGCCGCGGTCAGCCCGGCAGCGGGGCCCGCCATCGCGAAACCGTTCTGGCGCCAGGCCTCATAGACCACCACGGCGACGGCATTGCCCAGATTGAGGCTACGATTGCCGCGGCACATCGGAATGCACAGGCGCCGCTCCGGCGGCTGCGTGCGCAGCAGTGCGGCCGGCAGCCCGCGTGTCTCCGCGCCAAACAAGAACGTGTCTCCCGGGCGGTACTGAGGCTCGGAGTAATGACGCCCGGCGCCGGTCTCGACTGCGAATACACGCACGCCGGACAGCTGCTGCAGGCACTGCTCGATGCTGCGGTGCCGGCGCACGACCGCCAGCTCCGAATAGTCGAGTCCCGCCCGCCGTACCGACGGGCTGTCCAGGTCGAATCCGAGCGGCTCGATCAGATGCAGCGTGCAGCCGGTATTGGCGCACAGCCGGATGACGTTGCCGGTGTTCGGCGGGATCTCGGGTTGGTGGAGAATCACGTGAAACACGGCGCTAGCCTAAGCGATCGAGGCCGAGATCGGCGATAATCCGCGCATGGACGCACCCGTCGCGGACCGGTCACGACCCTCATCGCTCTCGCCATCGCTGGCGGTGCGCTTTTGCGGGCTCGAGCTGGCATCGCCGATCGTCCTGCTGTCGGGCTGCGTCGGCTTCGGTGAGGAGTACACGCGCGTCGAGGGCTTCAGCAACCGCGACGCGGGCGCCATTGTGCTCAAGGGAACCACCGGCCAGCCGCGCCTGGGCAACGCCCCGCACCGGGTATATGAAACCCCTGCAGGCATGCTCAACGCCATCGGCTTGCAGAATCCCGGTGTGGATGCGGTGGTGGAGCGCATCCTGCCAACGCTGGACTTCAGCGAAACCCGATTCATAGCGAATGTCTGCGGCTCCACCATCGAGGAGTACGTGGAAGTCACGCGCCGCTTCGATCAATCGCGCATCGATGCGATCGAGATCAACATCTCCTGCCCCAACATCAAGCAGGGCGGCGTGCAGTTCGGCAACGTGCCGGAGATGTCCGCTCGCGTGGTCGAAGCCTGTCGCCGCGTGACCAGCAAACCACTGATCACCAAGCTGTCGCCGAATCAGGCCGACATCCGCGAGAACGCGCGCCTGTGCATCGAGGCGGGCACTGATGGGCTGGCGGTCATCAACACCGTGACCGGCATGGCGCTGGATCTGGCGACACGGCGGCCGCTGCTCGGCAACGGCCAGGGCGGTCTGTCGGGCCCGGCGATCAAGCCGATTGCGCTGCTCAAGGTGCGGGAAGTCTATGAAATCGCAGGTCCCAAGGGCATTCCGATCATCGGCCAGGGCGGCATCGCCAGCGTCCAGGACGCGCTCGAGTTCATCGTGGCCGGGGCCAGCACCGTGGGCCTTGGAACGGCGCTGTTCTACGACCCGCTGCTGTGCCAGACGGTCAACAGCGGGCTGGCGCAATACCTCGGCTGGCACGGCCTGAATTCGATCGCGGAGCTGGTAGGGACCCTGGACATGGGCGTGCGCAGCCCCGGTGGCGCCTGCTAATCTCGCCGCCATGGGCGTGGCAGAAGAACTCGAGCGGCTGCAGAGCTTGCGCGATCGCGGCACGATCAGCGACGAGGAATTCACGCGCGCCAAGGCGCAGGTGCTGGATGAGAGCCCGAGCACGCGCAGCGGCTCGCACCGCTCTTTTCTGCATCAGCTTGCGCGCTCGCGCACTGATCGGGTGTTCGGCGGCGTGTGCGGCGGGCTGGGCAATAATACCGACCTGCCGTCCTGGGCCTGGCGCATTATCTTCTGCCTGACGCTGCTGTATTTCGGCGCCGGACTGTTGATCTATATCCTGCTGTGGATCTTCCTGCCGCAGGACAGCCTGCCGCCGGACAGCTGATTTACTGCCGGCGCTGCGCATCGCGCTCCGAATCATCCCCGGGCAGACCGACGATGCGATCGACGATGAAGCGCGGCCGGCGCTTGGTCTCCATGTAGATCTTGCCAATGTACTCACCGAGAACGCCGATCGAGAGGATCTGCACGCCGCCAATGAACGTGACCGGCAGTACGGTCGAGGCCCAACCCGGCACCGCCGAGGGATTGGTCAGCGCGACCACCAGCACCCAGACGCTGACCGCCAGCGCGAACAGCGAGGTCAACAGTCCCAGCATCGAAATCACCCGCAGCGGTACCGCCGAGAACGACGTGATGCCGTCGATGGCCAGGCCCGACATGCGCGACAGCGAGTATTTGCTCGAGCCGGCCGCGCGTTCGCGCCGATCGTAGAGCACCTGCGCCGAACGCAAGCCGATCAGGCGCACGATGCCGCGCAGGAACAGGTTGACTTCGTCGTACCGGCGCAGCATTTCAACGGCGCGGCGGCTCATCAGGCGGTAATCGGCGTGGTTGTCGATCACGTCCACGCCGAGCCGGCGCATCAGACGGTAGAACCAGGCGGCGGTCATTCGCTTCAGCCGGGTGTCGGTCGGGCGCCCGCGCCGCACGCCGTACACGATGTCGTGGCCCTGCTGATAGTAGTCGAGCATCTGCGGTATCACGCCCAGATCGTCCTGCAGATCGGCATCGATGCTGATCAGCACATCGCCGGGCGCGATGCTCAACCCGGCCAGCAGCGCGTGCTGGTGGCCCACATTGCGCGATAGCAGCAACCCGGCGATGCGGCCCGGATGTGCCAGCGTGAGCTGCTCGATCAGCTCCCAGGTCCGGTCGCTGCTGCCGTCGTCCACCAGCAGCACCATGCTTCGGGGACCACAGCGGCCGATGTCGTGCTGCTGCTCGATCAATTCGAGCAGTGCCTGAGCGGCAGCTTCGACCACCAGCTCCTCGTTGTGGCACGGGACGATGAAGCTGACGGCCGGGCGCTCGGGCGCAGCCATGACGGCGACTTCGCTGTCGGGCCCGCTCATCAGCTGGCCAGCAGGTAGAGACCGGCGAGCACCAGCACCACGCCGGCGCCGGCCTTGAGCGTCAGGCTTTCGCCCAGCGTCAGCACGGCACCGAGGTAGACCAGCACGAAGGTCAGGGCCGTGAACGCGTACACCACGACCAGTTTCTCCTTCGACAGCACGTAAATCCACAACAGCGTGCCGCACAGGTACAGCAGCAGCCCGATCGCGATCGGGGCATTCAGGAACTCCACCGCATGGATGCGGTGCTGTGCGCCTAGCTTCAACAGCAGCTGCCCGCAGGCGGCGGCCAGTGATGCTGCCAGCAGCATCCACACCGATGACAACGTCATGCGCTCCCCCGGGTGATGCGCTCCTTCATCCGCGCGATCGCCGTCATCAGCGGCACCGGCACCCGGCTGAGCAACCGCTTTCTGATCCGATAGGCCAGCGGCGCGAGGTCCGGCACCGGGCCGGGCGCGAGCAGGCTCGCCTGCAGGGCTTCGCTCAGACGCGGCATCGCCTCGCGACTCACGTACAGCAGCGTGTTGTATCGATACCAGCGGTCGATCCGCGGATCGGACAGGATGTGCGGCCGCAGATAATCGAGCGCCAGGTAGCCCCGATCGTGGAACAGCGCGCGCCAATAGTCATAGCTGCGTTCGTTGACATGTTCGTGGCCGCCCTGACCGGGCGGTGCGGCGGAAAACACGATCACCTCGCCGTGCCGGATCAGGCTGTCGATCAGCGGCACAGCGCTGCTCGCGGGTAGATGCTCGGCCACCTCCAGGCACTGCACCAGGCTGAACCTGCGCCCGAGGTCGAATGGCTGGCGCAAATCATGTGCGTAAAAGCGCTCGGGCGCAAACAGCAGCCGGCCGTGATCGACATACGATCCGTCGACGCCGGACAGATCCTGCACGCCGTTGCCGTGCCACACCGCCAGCCACGCGCCCTGGCCGCAGCCGACGTCGAGCACCGAGCTTGGGGCGAGCTGCTGCTGCAGCAGCGGCACGATGCGCCTGGCCGCCGCGCCGGCGCTCGCATTGACGTACTCGAAGAAGCTCTGGTCGTAGGAAGACATCGCATCGGCTCCGGCACCGGCCTGCCCCGGCCGCGTGCGGTAGTAGAGCACGATGGCGGCCGCCACCAGCACCGGGTCGATCGGTTTGCGGTAGCGACCCTCGATGATGCCGTCGCGCTGCAATGCCAGCGACAGCAGCATGCCGAGCGCGCACAGCGGCAGCAGCCAGTCCCAAGCCCTGAACCGCCCGCGCACTGCACCCCACGCGACCACCAGCATCAGCGGCGGCCACAGCCAGCGTGTCCATACCGTCGCCAGACCGCTCAAGGCATTCGGATCGTTGTCGGGCCAGCTCTGCCCGAACAGCAGATAGATCAGATTCTCCCAGTACTGGCGCCACCACGGAAAGGTGCGCAGGCTTTCGATGCGCTGTCTCTCCGCGATCCAGCTTGCGCGCCCGCGCGTGACATCGATCGTGATGTAAGCCGTCCCCTGCCGAGCGGTAGTCCAGCTGGAAAACGGATAGAAGGTCGGATTGTAAAAGCTCGGCGTGCCGAAACCCCAGCCGCCGAGCGGTCCGGCGTTGATGCTGATGTCGTGCCTGCCGCTGGCGCTGTAGATCTGCGACAGGTAGAAATTGCCGAGCGGCGCGAAAAAACCCAGCGTCGAGCGGGCGTGCAATCCGGCCGGCAGTGCCAGCAGCATGACTATCGCCAGCGCGGTGACTGCCTTGGCGAGCCGCTGCTGCTGCGTGAGCCACAGCGTCGACAGGCACAGCAGCGCCATCGGCAGCGCGATGCTGCGCGTGAACAGCGCGCACGTCCACAGGCCGCTCGCCAGCGCGAATGCCGCCACCGTGTGCTTGCGCGCGGCGCGAAAGGTCGCCCAGAACGCGTAGCCGGTCAGCGTCAGCAGCAGTGTCTCGGTCATGAAATAGGCATAGATGCCGAGGAACGCCGGAATCATGCCGATGATCAGGCCGCCGATCAGCGCCGCTCGGCGCGGCAGCAATTCGTGCAGTGCGCGGTACCAGCCGTAAGGCATTGCGGCGCACAGCAGCCCGCAGCCCAGCACCACGCTCGGCTGGTCACCCTGGCTTGCCGCGCGCAACAGGTAGATCCACAGCTGATAGAGAAACGGATCACCGGCGCCGATCAGATCCGGCAGGAACAAGCGTCCGCCGTTGGACCAGTGCCGGGCGGGATCGGAAAACAGGTGCAACAGCGGCGAATCAAAAAACGGAAACAGCAGCCGCCACAACAGCACCACGCCGAAGGCCCAGCGCAGCCAGTTATCCCCGCGCGCTTGCAGTGATGGCTGTTGCGGCGCCAGTCGGTTGGGCACCAGTCGGTTGGGCGCCAGTGGGTGGGGTGAGCTCACGCATCTACACTGGGTAATCCATCGTGAGCGATCTAGGTTAGCAGAACGCCAGCGCCGGCATCGGAGCGGCAATGGCACAATGGCGCCATGAAGCCCGTCCCAGGCACGCCGTTGCCGCCGTCCGCCACCCACGCCGTTGTCGCCTGGAGCGGTGTCGTGACCATGCTCGCATCGGTCGCGGTGCTGAACTTCTGGCCGCCATTCGAGCAGATTGCGTACCTGGCTCTGATCGTCATGGGCGCTGCCGCGCTGGGCATATTCGTGCCGGATCTGCTGTGGCAGAAGGTACAGCGGCATGCGCTGGCGCAGGTGCCGGGACCCGGAAACCTGCCGCGCGTGGCCATCAAGTGCGTCGGTCTCGCCGGCAGTCTCGGTTTCATCGCACTGCTGTACTGGGTGTTCCCCGAGTACAACCAGGGCGAGCAGTTCTACGGCAACTACTACGCGGCACTCAAGCTGCTGCTGCCGGCGTGGGCGGTGCTGGCCGCGCCGTATATTTATTTTGTCGATCGGCGCATGGCGCAGCCGCTGGATGGGCTGTGGCAGCTGGGCCAGTTGCTGCTCGGACGCTGGCGCGGCCTCGATCTTGCGCTGATTGGCCAGCATCTGCTGGGCTGGCTGGTGAAGGGTTTTTTCCTGCCGCTGATGTTCACCTATTTCTGCGATAACCTGAACAAGCTGCTGCACTACGACCTGACTCTGCTGCACAACTTCCAGGGCGTGTACGACTGGGCCTATTTCTCGATGTACTTCGTCGACGTCAGCCTGGTGTCGATGACCTACCTGATGTCGCTGAAGGCGGCCGACACGCATATCCGCTCGACCGAACCCACGATGTTCGGCTGGGTCACTGCGCTGGTGTGCTACCAGCCGTTCTGGTCGCTGATCAGCAAGCAATACATCGACTACGACACCGGACTGTCGTGGGGGGTATGGTTTCACGAGCCGGCGTGGCTGTTCGATCTATGGGGCTGCCTGATCCTGTTCCTGGTCGCCGTGTATGTGTGGGCTACGATCGCGTTCGGCGCGCGCTTCTCGAACCTGACTCATCGCGGCATCATCACCAACGGGCCGTATCGCTACACCAAGCATCCGGCCTATCTGGCAAAGAACCTGTCCTGGTGGCTTATCTCGACCCCGTTCATGATCACCGGCGGCGTCGAGGCGACGCTGCGGCGCTGCCTGCTGCTCGGGCTGCTGAACCTGATCTACTACCTGCGCGCCAAGACCGAGGAACGGCACCTGGCGCTCGATCCGGTGTACCAGCGCTACGCCGAATGGATCGATGCGCACGGCCTGCTGCGCGGCCTCAATCGAATTCCGGTGATCGGCGCGCTGGCGCGCTGGCGGCCGAAGTTCGCCGCCTACTCACCCCCGACCCCGTTCAGCGCGAGCTAGCGCGCCCCCGATCCGCCTCGGCGCCAGGCGGCTCGCGCATCAGCAGCGTGCGCGTCGGATAGGCGAATTCGATGCCGATGCCGGCGAACGAATGCAGGATCTGGCGGTTCACCTGGTCCTGCGCCGCGCCCAGGTCGCGCGCCGGCGCGTTCTCGACGAAGAAGCACACTTCGAACAGCAGCGCCGATTCACCCAGTTCGCGCAGCCGGCAATACACGAAGCGCGTGCCCGGATAGCTCGCGACCGCCTGCTCGACCAGCTTCGGCACCTGGTCGAGTTTTTCGACCGGCGTGTCGTAGGCGAGGTTCAGCGTGAACAGCGCGCGCCGCTCGCTCGCGCGCCCGAGGTTGCGCACCCGGCTCTTGAGCAGATCCGCATTGGCGAGCACGATCTGCTCGCCGGTGACGCTGCGCAGGCGCGTGCTCTTGATGCCGATCTGCTCCACCGTGCCTTCGAAGCTATCCACGCGCAATGAATCGCCGATCACGAACGGCTTGTCGAGCGCGATCGACAGCGACGCAAACAGGTCGCCGAGAATTGCCTGCACCGCCAGTGCGATCGCGATGCCGCCGACCCCCAGGCCGGCGATCAGCGGCCCGACGTTGATACCCAGATTCTCCATCGCCAGCAGCGCGACCACGATCCAGATGATCAGTGCCAGCACGAACAGCACCACGTCCATGGTGCCGCTCAGGCGCGCATCGCCGCTTCGGGTCTCGCGCCGGTGCAGCGCAAAGCGTGCCGCCGCCGCGGCCCAGATGCCGATCTGCAGCCAGCAGCCGACGACAATCGCGATATGCAGGGCCTGGTCGACCCGTTGGGGCAGCGTCAGGATGCGATCGGCCGCATACAGCGCGAGAATCCACAGCACCACGCGACTGGTGCGATCGGCCAGGTGCGCGAACAGCGCCACCGCCAGCGGCAGGTCGCGATCGGCGTAGCGCTGCCGGCGCGCGCGCAGGTAGCCGCGTACCAGCGGCAGCACGGTGAAGGTCAGCAGGAAAGCCGCCGCCGCGTACAGCCACGCGGCGGCACTGTTATCGAGCAGCATCTGCTCGGCAAGTTGCGACAGGTTCGACATAGGCGCGCGATGATAGCAACACCGCCGGCATCCGCCCGCTAGCGTACCGGACTGACGATAGTCGGGCGACGGCGACTTTGCGACCCGCGGACGGTTAAGATAGGCGCCTGAGGATCGGAGAAAAACAGCATGGCGAGCATCCCCCGGATTGCCGTCGTTGGCAGTGCCAACATCGATCTGACTACCTTCAGCAGCGTATTTCCACGCCCGGGCGAGACGCTGTTCGGCCAGCGCTTCGATCTGGGGTTTGGCGGCAAGGGCGCCAATCAGGCGGTCGCCGCCCGGCTGTGCGGGGCTGAAGTCCTGATGCTGGCCAAGGTCGGTGATGACCTGTTTGGCGATGCGACCATCAGGAATTTTGCATCGTTTGGAATCGATACCACCCATGTACAGATGGTCAAGGGCGTATCCAGCGGCGCCGCGACCATCCTGGTCGAACCGAGCGGCCAGAACCGGATCATCGTCGTCAAGGGCGCGAACGACCTGCTGAACCCGGCCGATGTCGATGCGGCCGCGGCGCTGCTGGGCACAGTCGATACCATCATTCTGCAATTCGAGATTCCGCTGCAGACGATCTACCACACGGTGCGCTTCGCCCGGGATCATAAGATCCGCTGTATCGTCAACCCGGCGCCGGCGCTGCCGGCAGATCTCGCCAGCCTGGCGGCGGCGGACTATTTCATACCGAATGAGACCGAAGCCGAGCTGTTGGTCGGCCAACCGGTGCACACCCTGGAGCAGGCCGGTGCCTGTGCGACGGCGCTGCTGGAGAAGGGTTTTCGTCGCGTGGTCATCACGCTGGGGGCACGCGGTTCACTGATCGCAGGTCCCGAGGGCAGCGTGCACGTGCCGGCTTTTACCGTGACCGCTGTCGACACCACCGGCGCCGGCGACGCCTTTATCGGCAGCCTGGCGGTGTTTCTCGCCGAGGGTCTATCCGAACGCGAATCAGTCGCCAACGCCAATGTTTATGCGGCGCTGTCCACGACCCGGGTAGGAACCCAGAAATCTTTTCCCAAGCGAGCCGACTTCGAAGCGCAGCGAGCCAGGCATGGCGGGCCAGCCCGCTAGCTGAAATGCTCGTCGCCCTAAGGTCGCCCTAAGCCTGTCATTCGCACGACTATCAGCGGGGTTGCTCAATGTTCGTCGTCCATAACTATGCGCTCGCGGTCGTCTTCTGCGTCATCACGATGCTTTGCTGGGGTTCGTGGGCCAACACCCGACGACTTGCGGGCAGCGACTGGCGCTTCGAGCTGTTCTACTGGGATTACTCGTTGGGCGTGCCGCTGTTGACGCTCGTCCTGGGACTTACCCTGGGCAGCGCCGGCACCGAGGGCCGCGGCTTCATCGCCGACCTGTCTCAGGCATCCAGCAGCAGCATCGCATCCGCACTGCTCGGCGGAGCTATTTTCAACCTCGCCAACCTTCTGCTGGTCGCTGCCATCGAGGTCGCCGGCATGGCGGTGGCATTCCCGGTCGCGATCGGACTGGCGCTGCTGATCGGGGTGATCGTGAACTACCTCGCCGCGCCGGTGGGCAACGGGGTGCTGCTCGCGCTGGGGTTGGGGTTGGTGACGCTGGCGATCGTGCTGGATGCCGTTGCCTACCGCCGCCTGTCCGCGGGGGTCGCAGGCGTCACCACGAAGGGACTGCTGCTCTCGGTCGCCAGCGGCATTTTCATGGGCATGTTCTATCGCTTCGTGGCCGCGGCGATGTACCCGGACCCTGCGCATGCGGCTGGCGGCCAGATGGGCCCGTACGCGGCGGTGTTCTTATTCGCGGCCGGCGTGTTCCTGAGCAGCTTCCTGTGGAACACGCTGGCGATGAAGAAGCCGTTCGTCGGCGCCCCGGTGGGCTTCGCGGACTATTTTCGTGGCAGTTTCAATACCCACCTGACCGGCATCCTCGGTGGCGTGATCTGGGGAATCGGCATGTCGTTCAACCTCATCGCATCGGGACGCGCCGGTTTCGCGATTTCGTATGGACTCGGGCAGGGTGCCACCATGGTGGCTGCCTTCTGGGGGGTATTCATCTGGAAGGAATTCCGTCACGCGCCGCCAGGTACCTCCAGGCTGCTCGCCGCGATGTTTGCCTGCTTCCTGAGCGGCCTGGCCCTGATCGTGATGGCGCGCACGCTCTAGCAGGGCAGCCGCAAGGAGACCGACGTGGCGGAAGGCTTGCTCGACGGGGTACTCGGGGGCGAAGAAGAAAAGATAGACCCGACCGAGGGTGGAACCGAACCCATCGTCGCGGCCGTTGCCGCCAACCTGGCAAGTCAGAACCCTGAAGTAGCCGCCGAAACGGTCGCGATGTTTCGCAAGCAGACCGAGGTGCTGCAGGTCCAAAAGAAGAAGCTTGAGGCCGAGTACCAGTTCTTCGAAGCCGAATGGAACCCGCGGCTGCTGGCGCTGCGGCTGCGCACCGGCTTTCAGGTGTTCTTCGCGCTGTTTGCGACCGTCATCGGCATCGGCCTTGCGATCGTGATCTACCAGGCGGTCCAGTCGCGCAGCGTGGTGATCGATCCGATCGACATTGCCCCGAACCTGTCCGCCGAGGTGCCAAGCAGCAGGATCCTCGCCGCGGGACTGCTCGACGTGCTGACGCGGATTCAGGCCGCGACCCGGACCAGCGCCGAGCATCGCTCGCTGTCGAACGCCTGGACCAACGATATCGCGATCGACGTGCCGGAGACCGGCATCTCGATCGGGCAGCTGGAGCGCATGCTCAAGACCCGCTTCGGCCACGACCAGCACATCGACGGCGATCTGGTGAAGACCAGGACCGGTGCACTCGCGCTCACGGTGCGCGGCACCGGCATCCTGGCCAAGACCTTCAGCGCTGAGACGGGAAATCTGGACAAGCTGCTGACGCAGGCCGGTGAGTATGTCTACAGCCAGTCCCAGCCCGGCCTGTGGGCGGCGTACCTGTCCAACAACGATCGCAACGACGAGGCCATCCAATTCGCCCAGGCCGCCTACACCACGCTAGCTCCGGGCGAGCGGCCCTATGTGCTCAATTACTGGGCCAATGCTATTTCCGGTAAGGGCGGTGATGGGGCGATGGCCGAGGCGCTGCCGCTGTATCGGGAGACAGTGCGTCTGAAGCCCGATTTCTGGATCGGGTACAACAACATCATGTATGCGCTCGCGGGTCTGGGCGATGAAGAAGGCGTGGTGCGCGTGGGTGAGCAGATGATCAAGGCCGCCGGCGGGCGGCCCGGGCGGGCACCCGAATATCAGTATCAAAACTACGATCAGGAGGTCTGGGACCTGCCGGCCTCGCGAGCCGGACAGATCGCCGACATGGAGACACACGGCGGCATCGGAACGACCGGCGCTGCGGGAGGCGCTCTAAATCTCGCGGTCGCACAGTTGGAAGTGCAGATGCACGATGTCGAAGCGGCGGCACTGCGGCTCAAGACGACACCCGTGGATGAAAAGAACCTGGGTGACGTGGCGGCGGCAGCGAACGATCGGGCACTGCTGGCCGAGGAGAGCGGGGATCTGAAGGCAGCGGCCAAGGAGTGGGACGCATTTGAAGTGGCGTATGCCAACCCGACCATCTCGACCTCGAATCCCGGCTACATCTGCTATGCGGCTGTGACCTACGAGAAGACCGGTCAGTCGGCGAAGGCGGATGCGGCCCTCAATCCGGTCGGCAAGCTCAGTCTGGTGGACTGCTACCGGTTCCGCGGCGACATTCTGGATCTGCGCGGCGACTGGCCAGCTGCGCAGCAGTGGTATGCGAAGGCGGTCAAACTGGCACCCAGCGTGCCCTCGGGCCACTACTCGTGGGGCGTCGCCCTCGCCAGGCACGGGGATCTCGACGCCGCGGCGGCGAAGTTCAGGGACGCGAATCTCAAGGGCCCACACTGGGCCGATCCGCTCAAAGCCTGGGGCGATGTGCTCGCGAAGCAAGGCAACCCCAAAGGGGCGGTCGCGAAGTACGACGCAGCACTCAAGTACGCGCCCAACTGGCAGCAGCTTAAGGACGCGCGCGCGGCGGCGGCGAAGCAGAAGCCCTGATGGTGCGATCCGGTGGACATTCAATCAGAGCTATCGGGCCATAGGGCGCAAATTTAATTATCAAATTTGCGCCCTATGGCCCGATAGCTATCAATGACCGTCGCCAACGATCGGCCTCTCAGTGATTTGTAGTGACTGCGCCGGCGCATCACTCCTGATCGTCGATGTCCTCCATCCCCAGTTCCTTGAGCTTGCGCGTCAGCGTGTTGCGTCCCCAGCCCAAGAGCCTGGCGGCCTCCTGCCGATGGCCCTGGGTGTGCCTGAGTGCCACGCGGATCAGCGTGCGTTCGAACGCCGGCAGCGCGTCGTCGAGCAGCGGTCGCGGCGGCGACTGCGCCTGGCGGTCGGCCCAGGTGGCCAGTGCGCCGGTCCAGTCCTGCTCGGCCGGTACGCTCGAGACCGCGCCGATGATCTCCGCTGGCAGGTCTTGCGCGCGGATTTCGTTGCCCGGTGCCAGCACCGTGAGACGACGGCACAGGTTCACCAGCTCGCGCACATTGCCCGGCCAGGAGTAGGCGCGCAGCTTCTCGTTGGCATCGTCGTTGAGTGTCTTCGGCTCGACACCGAGTTCCTGCGCGGCGATACGCATGTAGTGATCGAGCAGGTCCGGTACGTCCTCGCGCCGCGCGCGCAGCGGCGGCAGCTCGATACGAATGACGTTGAGGCGGTGGAACAGATCCTCGCGGAACAGTCCCAGGCGCACCCGGTCCTCGAGATTCTGGTGAGTCGCCGCGATCACGCGCACGTCGACGCGGATCGGGGTCTGGCCGCCGACGCGGTAGAACTCGGCTTCGGCCAGCACGCGCAGCAGCCGCGTCTGCAGCGAGGTCGACATGTCGCCGATTTCATCCAGGAACAGCGAGCCGCCATCGGCCTGCTCGAAGCGGCCGCGACGCAGGCTGTCGGCGCCGGTGAACGCGCCCTTCTCGTGGCCGAACAGCTCGGATTCCAGCAGCTCGGCCGGGATTGCCGACGTATTGAGCGCGATGAACGGCTTGTTGGCACGCGGGCTGTGCTCGTGCAGAGCGCGCGCCGCGAGCTCCTTGCCGGTGCCGGAGTCGCCGGTGATCAGCACGTTGACACTCGAGCGCGACAGCCGGCCGATGGCGCGAAACACCTGCTGCATCGCCGGTGCACGGCCGAGCAGATCGGGAATCGTCGGCGTCAGCGCGGCGACGGCATCGGCGCTGCGCACCCCGGCCGCTGCTGCCCGCTTCACCAGGTCGACCGCCTGATCGATGTCGAACGGCTTGGCCAGGTATTCGAACGCACCGCTTTCGTAGGCGGACACCGCGCTGCCCAGATCCGAGTACGCGGTCATCACGATCACCGGCAGTTCCGGATGCGCATCGTGTACCCGGCGCAACAGGTCAAGGCCGGACTGCCCCGACATCCGGATGTCGGTAATCAACACATCGGGTGTGTCGTTGCGCAGCGCTGCCAGTGCCGGCTCCGCGGCATCGAAGGCCTTCGGCAGCATGCCGCCATTCTTCAGTGCCCGTTCGAGCACCCAACGGATCGAAGTGTCGTCGTCGACCAGCCAGACACGCAGAGGTTGTGCATTCATTCGGTGCCCTCAAGCGGCAATAGCAGTGAAAATACGGTGCAGCCGGGACGGCTCTCGAACTCGACAATGCCGCGATGGCGAGTCACGAGATCCTGGGCCACTGCCAGTCCCAGGCCGGTGCCCGTCGGGCGGCTGGTAACCAGCGGATAGAACACGCTGCGAGTCAACTCCGGCGGTACGCCGTGACCGTTGTCCTCGATCTGAAGGTTTGCCACCAGGCGATGGCGCTCGGTGCCGATATTGATGTTCGACAGCACACGGGTACGCAGCGTGACGTGGCCGTTGGACGGCTCCACCGCCTGCAGCGCGTTGCGCGCGACGTTGAGCAGTGCCTGGATGATTTCGTTGCGATCGAACAGACCGCTCGGCAGGCTCGGGTCGTAGTCGCGGTCGATCACCACGCCCGAGGGCGCCTCGCTGCGCAGCAGGTGAAACACGTGCTCGCACAGCTCATGAATGTTGACCAGCGTCATCTGCGGCGGGCGCGACGGCCCGAGCATGCTGTCCACCAGGGCGCGCAGGCGGTCGGCCTCGTTGATGATGACCGTGGTGTATTCCTTCAGCGCGCCGTTGTGCAGCTCGCGATCGAGCAGTTGCGCCGCGCCGCGCAGGCCGCCGAGCGGATTCTTGATCTCGTGCGCGAGCTGCCGAATCATCAGCCGGCTGCCGTCCAGGCGCGACAGCATTTCACTCTCGCGGGTGATGCGCTGGCGCGTCCTGGCATCGGCCAGCTCGAGCAGCAGGTGGGTACCGGTGACCTGGCCTTCGAGCGGCGTCGCGGTGACGTCGACCACCACCGGGTCGCGCTTGCCGGCAAGGCCCGTGGGTATCAGCAGGATTTCATGGCCGGCACAGGTCTCATTGCGCTCCAGCGAGCGGCGCAGGATGCCGTCGAGCGCCAGCGGGTCGGCAAACAGCTCGGTGATCGGACGGCCGCGCGCCTTGTTCAGCCCGACAGCGAGCAGATCCTGCGCGCCGACGTTGGCGTACACCACGCACAGCTGGGCGTCGAGCACCACCACGCCGGTCGCCAGCACATCGAGCAGGTCCGCCGGATCGAAATGCGACAGCGGCGAGGGCGCGAACTGTTCAAGCGCCACCGCGTGCCTCCGCCTGGGCGCGCCCGCGCGCCCCGCAACCAGGCTTCAGTGCGGACGCACCTGCGAGGCCGGCGAGTTCACCGAGGGACGCTGGACGTAGAACGTGACCGGCGCGGCATGGCACACCACCTTGCCATCGGCATCGCGCACCAGCGCGGTGACGCTGTGGGCACCCCGATCG
>JABCZO010000031.1 GCA_013289615.1 Gammaproteobacteria bacterium | reverse complement strand
CACGATTGTCGATCTTCTGGCTCAGGCCGGCGGCGAGACCGAGCTTGGCTCCAACACCGTGTATGTGCTGCGTACCGATGCGGCCGGCGTCGTCAAGAGATACGCCGTGAACCTGAAGGGATTGATTGACGCCGGCGCCTCGGCACCGACACAGCTATTGCGCGGCGGGGATTCGGTTTACGTGCCGCGCGCCGAGCAGTTCTTCATTCTTGGCGAAGTGCAGAAGCCGAGCATGTATAAGCTCGAGCCCAATTTGACGGTCCTTCAGGCGATCTCGCTGGCCGGCGGCGTGACGCCCAGGGGCAGCGACCGACGCGTCGAGATCAAGCGGGCCGGCAAGAACGGCGAGCAGGTAGTCGTCAAACCCAAACCCAACGATCTCGTGCTGCCTGACGACGTGATCCGAGTCAAGGAGAGCATCTTTTGAGAACGTCCAGGAACTTGCCGGTATTGGCATCGGGTTCGCCGCCGCCCGTACCGATGGTGCCGGCGCAATATGTGCAGAGCACGCTGTCGATGGCACAACTTCTCGCGATCCTACGGGCGCGCAGGAGCCAGGTGATATTGATCGCGCTGGCGCTTCTGGTCGCGAGCGTCGTGATCGTCAAGCTGTTGCCCAAGAACTATACGGCGCAAGCCACCGTGCTGGTCAACTTCGAGTCCAACGATGGCACACGCCAGGCGCCGGCGGATCTGTTCACCAGCTATCTGCTGACGCAGGTTGAACTGCTGCAGAACCGCGAAGTGCTGTTGGCCGTCATCGATCGCCTGCGATTGACCCAGGATCCGGAGTTCGCGGGCGGCTACATAAACGATGGTGTCAACACGTTGCGCGACTGGGTAGAGAAGCGACTGCGCGCCAACGTGGCGGTGGAGCAAGGCAAGGGAATCCAGCTGCTGTACGTATCCGCGACCTCCAAGGATCGTAACAAGGCGGCTCAGATCGCGAATGCGATCGTCGAGGTATACCAGGCCCGGGAGTCGATCCATGGCAATGATCCCAGCAGTGGCCGCGCGCACGAATACTCGGAACAGCTGACCGACCTGAAGGGCAAGGTCAGCGCGGCAGAACGGCAGATGGCGGAATTCCGCCAGCGCACCGGCATTACCGACATCGCGGCGGCGAATGACGTCGAAACCCAGGCTCTGGCCGCGCTCGAGCAACAGTTGCTGGTGGCGCAAAATATGCGGCGCACCGCGGAATCAAAGAGGGTCGAGGACCAAGGCGCCAGCGACCCGGTGATGGCGTCGCAGCTGATCCAGAACCTCAAAAACCAGCTCTCCACCCTGCAGTCCGAGCTGGCGCAATCGTCCGCTACGCTCGGCCCCAGGCATCCGAAAGTGTTGGAGCTTCAATCGCAAATCGCGGCCACCCGCCGCTCACTCGACCACGAGATCCAGAACTTCTCACAAAACACTTCCGGCACAGTCACCAGCGCCGCGGAGCTCGAGGGCAAGTTGCACCACGCGGTAGACGAGCAGCGGGCAAAACTGGTTAAGACACGCCAGCTGCAGGATGAGGGTCAGAAACTGCTGCTCGAGCTCGAGTCGGCCCAAACCGTGTACAAACGCGCCCTCGACAGCTATGACCAGGTGATGTTCGCATCCTCCAGCATTGTGAGCCGCGCATCAGTGCCGCTGTTGCCGAGCAAACCAAATAAGTTGCTGCTGCTGGCAATCGGCATCATGTTCGCCGGGTTCGTGGCTGTTGCCGGCCCGCTGTGCTATGAGCTGCTGTTTAATCGTCGCCTGCATTGTCGCGACGACATTGAGCGCGATCTCGGGCTGCCAGTGCTCGCGGAATTCGACCGTATTCTTGCTGAACCGAGATACTCATGACTGCCGAACGTGCTGAAGGGATTTCCCGACCATTCGATACTGAACTGAGCGATGCGCTGATCGCGCATTGCAATCTATCGGCTAACGACATCGATCGCATCAGCGAGGCCATGCGCGCACGGCGGCAGGGCTTCTGTGATGCCGCGCTTCAGCTCAACCTGGCCACGCACGAGGACATCGAGGAGGTCTCGACCTGGGTACGCGAACACTCGCGCGGCAGTACTACGGGCGTGATCGAGACTGCCGTTCGCAACGCGCAGGGTGCTACCCACGCGCTGACCGTGCGTCAGGGCATGGGCAGGCTCAGCAGTGTACTGCTACATGCAAGTGATGCAGATAGTACGCGCAGCGAGAAAATTCGAGCGTTACGGACGGATTTGATGCTGCTGAACGAGTCGGCCCAGCGCGGCAATGTCGTTGCATTGGTGGGTCCCGGGCGCGGTGAGGGTCGCTCGCAGCTGTGTGCCGAGCTTGCCATTGCGTTCGCGCAACTCGGACGCCGAACACTGTTGGTAGACGCAGACCTGCGCCACCCGCGCCAGCACGTGCTGTTCTCGACCGACAATCAGTGGGGTCTCGCGCAAACGCTGGCTCTGGGCGAGTCGCCGTATATGTATGCTGTCGAAGGGATGCCTGAATTGGCGGTGCTGACTTGCGGGACCATTCCACCGAATCCGCTCGAGCTGGTGTCGCACCGCCGCTTCGAGCGATTGATCACGGATTTGCGGCGCCAGTATGATTTCATCGTGATCGACACGCCGGCGGTGTCGCTATATGCCGATGCGCTGCAGATAGCCACCGTCGCCCAGCGCGTTCTGATAGTAGGTCGGACTGGAACCACCTCGTTCCGCAGTATGAAAGAATTGCTGCGTAGGCTGGCCGTGACTGGATCGAAGATTCTAGGCGCGGTCACAAGCAAGTTTTGAGCCGTCAGGCGCGGCGGGCCAGATCGCCACGCCGCGGCCCCATCGGCCGAAAGCCTCGAGATGAAGGTCAGCGTCTGCATCGCCACCTATCGCCGCACTGAGCGCCTGCGGGCTTTGCTCGAGGATCTGGCGCGGCAGAGCCGCCTGCCCGAACAGGTGGTGGTGGTGGACAACGACCCGTCGGGCAGCGCCCGTCCGCTGATCGAGGGGCTAGGCGCGTGCGCTGCACCTTTTGCGATCGCCTACGAAGTGCAGCCCGAGCGCAATATCGCATTGACGCGCAACACAACCGTCACGCTCGCCGACGGTGATTGGCTCGCATTCATCGACGACGACGAGCGAGCACCGGAGAGCTGGCTGCAGCAGCTGCTCGAGGCCGCAGCAGCATATGGCGCCGACGGGATTCTCGCACCGGTCGAGCCGCAGCTGCCGGCGAACGCGCCGGCCTGGATCCGTCGCGGCCGCTTTTACGACTTTCCGCACCTGCGCAGCGGCCAGCCGGTGCCGCTCAATCGCATGCGCTTTGGTAACGTCCTGTTGCGCGGCAATCCGCTGCGTGCCGAGCCGGGCCCTTTCGATCCGAGTTACGGACTCAGTACCGGCGAGGATGGCGACCTGCTGGTTCGCCTTGCCCGCAAGGGCGTAAGGATCATCTGGTGTGATGAGGCAATCGTCAGGGAGCCGATCGAGACCGGGCGACTATCGTTGCGCTGGCTGTTGATGCGGGCTCTGAGTGGCGGACAGGAATTCGCACGACAGACGGTCAACGGCAAGTATGGCCCGATTAACTGGAGCGGACGCGCGGTTTTCTTCTGCCGCGCGCTACTGCAACTGCTGGCGGCCGCCGGCCTAGCGGCACTGTCATGGCCCGGGGGGCGGCACCGGGCGGCGCGCTGGTTGATCACCGCGTCCGCCAACCTCGGTAAGCTGTCGGTGTTCTGGGGCTGGCGCTACCGCGCCTACGCCTGAAGGCGTAATCGATGAGCCTGCCGAGTCTACTGGTCGTGATGGCGCTGCTGCTGCTGGCTCTGCCCGCCGCACTGGCCTGTCTGTATCTGTTGGTGCAGACCCTGATGTCGGGCCGATTGCCGGCCGCACCGCCCTCAGCACGACGACTGCGATTCGACGTCATCGTGCCCGCGCACAACGAAGCCGCGGTGATTTCCAACACCATCGCGAATTTGCGTCATCTCGACTGGCCGATGGATCGATACCGCATCCTGGTTATCGCCGACAACTGCACCGACGCCACCGCCGCTCTCGCCGGCACGGCCGGCGCCACTGTACTTGAGCGTTTTGATACCACCTTTCGCGGCAAGGGCTACGCTCTGCTGGCGGGATTTCAGCGCAGCCGCGAGGATGCCTGGGCCGACGCAGTCGCGGTGGTCGACGCGGACGCTGAGGTCTCAGCTAACTTGCTGGAAGCTTTCGCGGCGCGCATCGAGCATGGCGCGCACGCGGTGCAGGCTCATTATGGCGTGCTCAATCCGCAGGCTTCCTGGCGCACGCGCCTGCTGACGGTAGCGATGGCTGCCTATCATGTCGTGCGCTCGCGCGCGCGCGAGCGCCAGCAGGTCTCCTGCGGCGTGCGCGGCAATGGCTGGTGCGTCACGCATCAACTGCTTAGAGAGGTAAAATATGGGGCGTTTTCCCTGGCGGAGGATATCGAATACGGCATCGCGCTCGGTCTGGCCGGCTATCGGGTGCACTATGCCGGCGAGGCCGACGCAAGCCAGGACATGACGGCCACGCCGCAGGCCGCCCGCAAACAGCGCCAGCGTTGGGAGCACGGTCGCTTCCAGCTGATCCGCGCCCGCAGCGGGCCGTTGCTGTGGGCCGCGCTGCGGCGGCGCAACCCCGTGTGTCTCGACCTCGCCCTCGATCTGCTGGTCCTGCCACTGACCTATGTGGCCGTCGGTGTCTGCAGCCTGCTGCTCGCCGCGCTGCTGGCTGCGTGGTGGCATCCCGCATTCATGCCCTGGGTATGGTTCTCCGTCGGCTGCGCGCTGGTGCTGGTGGCATATATTCTGCGCGGCTGGCAGCTCAGCGGCACCGGCGTGCGCGGACTGCTGGATCTGCTGGGCGCACCGGCGTTCGTAGTCTGGAAAATTGCGCTGATGCTTGGTCGCCATCAATCCGGCGAATGGGTTCGCACCGAGCGCAAGCGTTCCTGACTGCGAGCGCACCAATCCGCGGCAGCAGCCGCCGATATTCACGTCATCTCGGGCAACGCGCATCGTCACGCGGCGACCGATTCGCATAGAAAACAATTTGCCGATACGCATGTGCGCGCGAGCCCGATCGCACGGCGCGGCACGCAGTGCGGCTCGCATTACCAATTAACGACTGCGCTCGGCGCGAATGCAATTCACGTTTGCGCCTACAAATTGCGGCGTTTTTGGATTTTTTTGTGAGCAACTCCACAATTTCTGCGCCTCGCGTGTAAGAAGATTCTGTCACGGTTTTGCGACACGTCGCGACGCAGAGACAGATTGCCGCCTATAGACATCGTGAAGAAACTGCAATCACAGCAGTTCGTGTATCGACGGGGAAGTGATGATGAGAATGGTGCTTCGGGGCAGCGCATTGTGCGCGCTGCTCGGCATGCTCGCGGCGTGCGGCGGTTCCAACTCCAGCGATTCCGCCAGTAGCGCGGGTTCATCGACCAGTAGCAGTTCCTCAAATACTTCCGCCCCGCTGGTCGCGCTCACGTCGGCGACCTATACCGCCGCGCCATCATCGACCGCCATCGTGACGATTGCTCGAACCGGCAACCCGAGCGGTGCAGCCACCGTCGGCTACACCACCGTGAATGGCACTGCCATAGCCGGAACCGATTACACCGCCACCAGCGGAACCGTGAGCTGGAGTGACGGGGATACGGCCGTCAAGACCGTCGCAGTAGCAGTCATGAGCCAAGCGGGCGGCAAGCAATTCGACATCGCCCTCACCAGCGTTGAGGGACAGGCCTACTTCGGTTCACCGTCTGCAGCCTCCGTCGCCGTGGCTTTCAACGGCAGAAACGGCTTCAGCGGTGCCAGCGCCTCGGCGGGCAGCGCATCGGCGAGTGGCACCATGGTGCCGACCAACGCGAAGCAGATTACCGATAGCGCATTGGCCGTCTGGACGCTCAACGGCGGAGTGGTCTACCAGCAGCCTGCCGGTGCGGCCAGTGCCAGCGCGGCCGGCTACAGCGCCAATGTGACGCTGCTGCTCTATCACAACGGCGTGCTCTACCAGCAGAACAACACCTGCCTGTGGTGGAGTTGGTCGGGCGGCGCCTGGGTCGCAACCGCAAATCCGTCCCCCGCCACAACACCCGCCTGCGGCAGCTCTACCCCCGCAGTCAAATCGCTCAGCACCGGGGCGGGCATCGCGGTCAGCGGCAACAAGTTCATCAACACAGCAACCGGTAAGCCGGTCGTGCTCGCGGGCGCTAACCTTGACGGCCTGGACGGCTCGGGCGGTTACGGCGGCGCCGGCCAGATCAAGCAATGGAATATTATCGCGGGCATCACCAGCGCGCAGTGGGCGGCGATCGCGGCCAAGTGGGGGATCAACATGATCCGCCTGCCGATGAATTCTGATTACTGGTTGAACCCCACGGTCTATGACGACCCGGCAGCGGCGGCTATTGAGACCGGGGCGTGCTGTTACACCTCGATCGGTAATGGCAAATACACGCCGGACGCCAGCGGCAGCTACCAATCCGTCATTGCCACGATCGTGTCTAATATCACGGCGGCCGGCATCGTGGTCAGCCTCGATCTGCACTGCGATGCGCCGAAGAATTCCTCCGGCCAGTACATCGCCTGCGTTGGTGAGACTTCCTACGCCAGCAGCGACACTGCACCCACTTTCTGGATGGAAGTCGCCAATACCTTCAAGTCAAATCCCCTGGTCATGTTCGAGCTGTTCAACGAACCCTACGGCGGAGCGAACTACAACAGCGCGCCAGGCGCCGTTATCGGGGGCGGCAAAACCGCGCTGCCAGGCAGCTACGCCGTTAAGATGATCACGGGCGGCACCTCCCCGTACACGATGCTGGCCAGCGACAAGACCCTGGTGACGTTGAGCGGTGGGGCGGCACTTAACGTCGCCGGCATGCCGGGCCTGATCAGCACGATCCGCGCCACCGGTGCCACCAATGTCATCCTCGCCTCCCCGATCTGGTACGCCGGGCAGATTCAGACCTGGCTCGACAGCTATACCACCACCGGCTACGGACGCACGACCTCTGGCAACCCCGACCCGCTCGGACAGCTGGCCGTCGCCTGGCACGATTACGGATGGTCCTCTGGCACCACCACCCCGCTGGCCATCCTTGCCGCCGGCTACCCGATCTGCATCACTGAGACCTACGGGCTCGACAGCGCCCTCGACGGT
This sequence comes from Gammaproteobacteria bacterium, assembly GCA_013289615.1. Classification (GTDB taxonomy): domain Bacteria; phylum Pseudomonadota; class Gammaproteobacteria; order Steroidobacterales; family Steroidobacteraceae; genus FEN-1191. The sequence goes on along the minus strand of JABCZO010000031.1, from coordinate 41,127 downwards.
GGCAGCAACGCCTCGGGCTACACCTGGGCCGGCTCCAACGGCATCGGCGTGCTGGTGTGGGCGTGGGCGACCTGGGCCTCGGGCGGCGCCTCTACACCGACCGACTTCTATAACTACCTGCTCAACACCGGCCCCTGGGTCAACGGCGGCGCGCCCGCCCCGAACGGCAACTCCTTCGGTCAGAGCCCGCTATGATCCCAATGCTCGCCTTGCGCAACATCGCTATGCGCACGTCTCGGCTCAGCGCCGCTGGACGAACGACGCTGGCTGTCCCGGTGGCGCGTGTCGCCGCGACGATCGCTTGTCTGCCGACGACCATCACCGCGGCTCCGCCGTTGTCACCGATCCTAGCGCTGGCGTTTTCCTGCATCACCTGGTTGGCGAACTGACTGCCCTCGCATGATCAGCGGTTCAGTGGTGACCCGATTGGCATAGCTGCGGTCGCCATGGGGCTCATTGTGCAGATTAATGGGCGCGCACACGCCTGCGGCGACGATGTGATGACGCCTCCCACTGCTGTTGAAATTACCCACGGTAGATCAGGCAACAGACTAGATAGGCGATAGCGGGCTCTGACCGAACGTGTTCCCGGCCGGCACCGGCGCGCCGCCGTTGACCCAGGGGCCGGTGTTGAGCAGGTAGTTATACATGTCGGTCGAACTCTGGGCGCCGCCCGGGATATAGCGGTGGGAGTCCCACGTCGCCCAGGTCCACAGCAGCACGCCAATGCCATTCGATGCCGCCCAGGTGTAGCCCGAGGTGTCCCGGCCCCCATCGAGCTGGCTGTCGAACCCGAAAGTCTCCGTGATGCAGATCGGATAGCCAGCGGCGAGGATTGCCGTTGGCGCTCGGGTTCCGGTAGACCAGTCGTAGTTGTGCCAGTCCGCGCCCAGCTGGCCGAGCGGGTCGGGATTGCCGGCGGATGGCCGGCCATAGTTGGCAGTGGTGTAACTGTTGAGCCATGTTTGAATCTGACCTGAGTACCAGATCGGAGGCGCGAGGATGACGTTGGTCGCGCCGGTTTTTCTTATCGTGGTAATGAGGCCGGTCATGCCGGCAGCATTGAGGGCGGCGCCGCCACTCAGCGTGACCAGGGTCTTGTCGCTGGCCAGCATCGAGAACGGGGTGTATAGCCCACCGGTGATCATCGTCACGGCCGAGGAGGCTGGCGTCGCGCGATTGCCGCCCCCGGAGACCGCGGCAGGCGGCGGTGCCGCCCGGTTATAGTTCGACGACCCGTAGGGCTCGTTGAACAGCGCGAAGATGACCATGGGATTTGACTTGAACGTGTTGGCGACCTGAGACCAGAAGCTCGGGGCTGTGTCACTGCTGGGGAACGAGGTCTCGCCCACGCAGGCAATGTACTGGCCGGATGAGTTCTTCGGTGCGTCACAGTGCAGGTCGAGGAGAACCACGATCCCGGCGGCCGTGATGCGAGTCACGATCGTCGTGATGACGGACTGGTAGGCACTGCTGGCGTCCGGCGTGTAGCTGCCGGGAGCGATCGAGGTGTAACAGCACGCCCCGGTCTCGATGGCCGCGGCAGCCGGATCGTCAAACACGGTGGGGTTCAACCAGTAGTCAGAATTCATCGGCAGGCGGATCGCGTTGATCCCCCACTTGGCTGCAATCGCACCCCACTGCGCGCTCGTGATCCCCGCGATAATGCTCCATTGCTTGATCTGGCCGGCGCCGCCGTAACCCCCGGAGCCGTCCAGGCCGTCAAGGTTAGCGCCCGCGAGAACGACCGGCTTACCCGTCGCTGTGTTGATGAACTTGTTGCCGCTGACCGCGATGCCCGCCCCCGCGCTGAGCGATCTGACGGCGGCGGGAGTGCGGCTGCTGTCAGTCAATGCGCCCGCGACCGTGGCGCTGCTCGCACCGCCGGAGTTGGATGCGCTGCACGCCGCGAGCGTGCAAAGCAATGCGCACCAAGCGCCTCCCAGTACCTGCGTCCTCATCGTCGCCTCCGCGTCCAATTACCAACTGCCGGGTCGCAGTTTCAGGCTCCATACGCCACGACTACACCTGCCTGCCGCGCCACCCCAGTGCCCAAGCGCGCGGCTCAAGCTTGATCAAAACCGATCAGCTGATGCGGCGCTAATCAACCGGCGGTTCGTGGCTCGCATGCCATGCCATGAAAGTAGGCGAGCAATACCAAAAGTTTATCAACGCGTCTACCCGCTGCGCAGGCATCGGCTACGCCGGGCGCGCGGGGCGCCCGGACTGCTTGCAATCCCGTCACGGCGCTCGTCTGGGCAACGATCCCATCAACCCGTGATGCCGATTGTTATACTTGCCGGATCATGCACGTTCTGGCCGGCTATCACAGGTAGACGAGTTTGATCAGCTTGGTTAAATGAGCACGCGCCCGTCCGGCCGCTTCCTGTATTTCTTTGGTACCGGCGTTCTGGACCAGGTCCTGCTGTCCGGGGCCAATTTCGTCGCCGGCTTCATGATGATCCGCTACGCCAGCGATGTCTCCTACGGCCAGTTTGTGCTGGCTCAATCCGCTGTGCTGCTGCTGGTGAGTGCGCAGGCCGCGTGGCTTTCCGGGCCGGTTGCGGCGATCGCTCCGACAAAAACAGCGGGGTTGCGGGTGCAGATGATCGGTAGTCTGGGAGCCAGCCAGACAAGCTTTCTGCGTCGCATGGCATTGGCGCTGCTGGCGTTGCCATTGGCGGCGTATGTGATCGGGATCTGGAGCGCGAGCATCTCGCTGGCGGTCGCGGGCACGATTCTGGCCGGATGGGCCGCTCTGCAGCGTGAATACCGCCGCGGCGTCCTGCTGATCTATTCCCGGCCGCAGGCGATGTTGGGGGCCGATGCGGTCTACGTCGCGATCCTGCTGCTCGGCATCGCGCTCGCACTGCTGCTGCGCCCCGCGGCCGGCCCTCTGGCCATTGCCGCGCTGAGCGCAGCGGGCTGGGCCGGCGCTACCGTGGCCCACCGAATGCTGGCCTTGGAACCCGGCTGGGTATCAGGCAACCCCGGTCCATTCTGGCGCGAAATCCGCACCATCGGTCTGTGGTCGGCGGTCGGCGCGGTGATCTACTGGTTGTTCGCGCAGAGCTACAACTACGTGCTGGCGACGCGCCTCGATCTGACCGCCGTGACCAATGTGAACGCAGCGCGCCTGGTGGTGATGCCGGTATTCGTGTTCATGTATGGCATCAACATTCTGCTGACGCCGACGGCGGCAAACTGGCTGGCAAAATTCGGATTGCCGAGTATGTTGCGACGACTGGCGGTGCTCACAGTCCTGATCACGGCGATTGACCTGATGTACTTTGCAGTCGCCTGGATCGTCCGCGACTGGCTGATCGTTGATCTCCTGCACAAGCACATCGGCGATCAGGATCGGCTGCTGTTTCTGTGGGGGTGTGTGGCGCTGGTGTTCCTGCCGCGCGAGGTGTTGCAATCGGCTCTGTATGCGCTAAAGCGTGCAAGAACGATGGCTTGGATCATTGGTCTGAGCGCCGCGATGTCCTTGTCGACGATGTGGCTTGGCATTCCACGCTGGGGTGCCGCTGCGGTATTGATCGGACAGCTGGCCGGCGAGTGCGCCCTGCTGACCGGCCTGGCGTTGCTGTTGTGGCGGCAGGTTCTGCGGCGCCGCGCGATTTCTTAGCCGGCTACGGGGGGGCGAGCCGTCCGCTGGCGAAAGTCAGTCGCTCCGATCCTGCAATGCACTATAGGCGGCAGTGATTCGCAGTCGGCCCGCTACCTGGAATGACGGCTCGATAAGCTGCGAGGCCGACGCTCTATCGGCGAAGTCGGTAACGGCACCTGCTGCGGCTGACTACGCCAGCGCTGTTCCAGCAACGCCCGGGCCAAACCGAAGGTTGCCAGCGTCACGATCGGCATGGCGATGCCGCCCGACCCGAACCAATCGCTCTCGGTGAGGTTGTTGATCAATTCCGCGAACAGCAACGCCAGATAAAGCGTGGCCTGGTTGTAATCGAGCTTCAGCAGTGCCAGCGATTGCCGTAAGAACACCAGCAGAAACCCGAGCAGGCATAACAGGCCGACATAGCCAAGGTCATTAATGATCTCGAGGTAGCCGTTATGCGATTCGGTCGGATAGAAATTGGACTGCCTGGTAATGAACACCGACGACGGCGACCTGGCCACCGGGCCGATCCAGTACGCCCCGTAGCCCGTGCCCAGCAGCGGCGCGTGGCTGATGTGTTCACGAATCACGGTCCAAATCTGCGTGCGGCCGGAAAACGTCGCGTCCTTGCCGGTCAGCGAGATCACCGGCTGCAGCAGGAAATCCAGGCCCGGAATGATATTCAGCACCGCCAGCGAGTACAGCAGAATAAGCGTCGCGAACGACGCGACGATGAACGCCATGAAGCGACGTCTGCCTTTCGAGCCTCGCAGCAGCAGCAGCAGCAGCATGCTCGAGAACAGCGCGGAGAATATCGAGGTCGAGCTGCGCGACAGAATCAGGCAGGTGGCGGCAGAGCCGAAGCCAATCACAAAGTAGCGGAATTTGACTTCCTTTGTCAGCACGCCGTGTACCCACAGGAACACGGCGATGCTGGCCGCGTGACCGAATTCGTTTTTCTGCTGCATCATGCCGCGCCATGCGCCCGCCAACGAGATGCTGTTGCCTTGTTCCCTGGCGAAATCGGGCGCGATGATGCCGTAGATCAGAGAACCGACCATGAGCGCTGTCAGGAATGACCGCACAATTTCCTGGAACCGCCGGTCATACCAACCAATCATCACACAGCCCCCGCACACGAGGCAGATCGTGAAAATCGCAAAAAATCGCGTCACGGTGATGGCCGGTTCGATCGACCAGGTGGTGCTCAGCAAAATCAGGGCGACGAAAGCGATGAAGAATTTATTGACGTCGCGGGCCAGCCGCAGGGCAAATGAGTGTCGCCAGAGCAGCACCAGCACCCCGGCGGCGAGCAATGCCAGTTTCAGGGTTCGGTAGACCGGATCCACCTCACCCACCACATCCGTGCCCTGCCGGGTCAGCACGTTGGACGGCACCGTGATATAGAACAGCAGCAGGTACATCATCAGCGTCATGGCCGGCTGGTACTTGCTGTCTACCAGCCAGCTCCGCTCTGTGCCGGCACCAACGGCGGCGCTCAGTGGCGCGCGCTGTGGTGTGCGCAGTGGTGTGCGCAGTGGTGGACGATTTTCAAAAAGCCGCATAGGCAAGTGCGATAATTGCGTTTATGTCAGGTGACCTGGGGCGATACCATAGCCATTGGCAGCCAAGACTAATCGAATTGTCGGCCGCATCGTGTGACGTTGCGCACCAATCCACTCCGCGGCTGATGAAAGTCTGGAGGGGCCGCTTCCACGATACCACGGCGATACCTCAAGAGGGGCGCGGAATTGGCGCAGCAAGCGGTCATTACGAGCAGCAAGCGGCGAGCATTAATTGCGATCGCAGCACTGGCGACCATGATCTACTTGGCTGGCGCATATGCGGTTGACTCGGCCGGTATCATGGCCGCGGTCGATCAGCTCGCATGGCCCGGTTGCACACTGGTACTCGCACTCTCGGGTGCCAATTACGCAGTTCGATTCGAGCGCTGGCGCACATTCCTGACCAGGCTCGGTCATCGGCTGCCGGTGGGCAGGCACCTGCTCTACTACCTGAGCGGCTTTGCATTCACCGTCAGTCCCGCCAAAGCCGGAGAAGCAGTGCGCTCGCTGTACCTGCGGGGTTACGGCGTGAGCTATTCGCAAAGCATTGCGGCGCTGTTCGTCGAGAGGTTGCAGGATCTGCTGGCGATGGTGCTGTTGGCCAGCCTGATCGTGTCCGACCGACCGGCCTATCGGCCGCTGGTGGTGGGCGCACTGCTGCTGGTGCTGGCGCTGGTCTGGGCCGTCAGCATCAAGGCGCTGCCGGAAATACTCGAGCGCCTGAGCCGGCACTTCCGGCGCCCCCGCATTGTCCGGCCGCTGCCGGCAATCGCGAATCTGCTGCGCTCCTCGGGTGCGTTGCTGCGGCCCCGGTTACTCATTCTGGGCACCGTCGCCGGCGTGGTATCGTGGGGTGCCGAGGGACTCGGCTATTATCTGATCTGCCAGGGGCTGCATGTGCAGGTGCCGCTGCTCAGCGCCATCGGAATCTATGCGCTGGCGGTGCTGGCCGGTAGTGCGGCCTTTTTCTTACCGGCTGGGCTCGGCGGAATGGAACTGGTCATGACTACGCTGCTGGTCGCGCAGGGCGCGCCGCTACGGGTGGCTCTGGCAGCGACGCTGTTGTGCCGTATCGCGACGCTCTGGTTTGCTGTCCTGATAGGTATGGCTGCCGCGGTAACGGTCGAAATGCACCCGAGGCGCGCCGGGCTGGAGCCCGCGCCGTGAACCAGGACGGGGTTCCGCTGTGTCTGGATATTATCGGCACCCTGACGCCGGCCAACATCCGGCACGAGCGCTCGATCAGTGCATTCAAGGCATCACCGCCGCTGTTGGGCAGACTGCTGCATCGCTGGCGCGCCAACGAGCCGACCGCCTCTCGAACGCGCGAGCACGAACACGCCGAGGCCAGGTACCTGCCGTTTCGTACCGACTTGCTGCAATGGCTGCGCCAGCAGCATAGCAGCGGACAGCGACTGATACTGGTTGCCGACGGCGATCCGCAATTGGCCGAGCAGATCGCCGTGCACCTGGGGCTGTTCGACGAAGTTATTCCTACCGGCGCCGGCGGCTCGGCGGCGGAGCGCAAACGTCACGCGCTGGTCGAGCGCTTCGGCGAACACGGTTTTGACTATGCCGGCAGCGATCCCTCCGACATGATTGTCTGGGAAGCCTCGCGGGCTGCGTTGGTGGTCGGCGATCGCAGCCTGGGCGACAGCGTCGGACTCAGGACCCGGGTGCTTCGGGTTTTCGAGTCAACCAAGCCGACGCTGCGCACATGGATCAAGGCGATCCGATTACACCAATGGGTCAAGAATGCATTGGTGTTCCTGCCTCCATTGCTGGGACACCGGATCGCGGAACCGGGGATGTTGTTGCAGGGAGCGATGGCTTTTGTCGCCTTTGGATGCTGTGCCTCGAGTGTCTACGTCACCAACGATCTATTTGATATCGCCGCCGATCGCGAGCATCCGCGCAAACGCCACCGACCGTTCGCCACCGCACAGCTGTCGGTGCGCAGCGGATTGTATGCCGGCGCCATACTGCTGCTGTGCGCGATGTTGTTGGCCGCGGTCATCGGCTGGCTGTATGCCCTGGTGCTGGCCTGTTACTACATCATCACCTGGAGCTACTCGCTGCTTCTGAAACAGATCGCGTTGCTAGATGTCATGACGCTTGCGGGGCTCTATACGCTGCGCATCATCGCCGGTGCCGCTGCCACGCGCATCGGACTGTCGTTCTGGCTGCTGGCGTTCTCAGTATTCCTGTTCCTCAGTCTGGGATTCGTCAAGCGCTACGCCGAACTCTACGATGCCCGCAAGGCGGCCGAGCTCGCGGGACATGTCCGCGGCTACGACGCCGACGATCTGTCGCTCATCATGAGCTTCGGCACTGCTGCGGGCTACTGTGCGGTCGTGGTCATTGCGCTGTATATCAATAGTGCCGACTCAATCGCCCTGTACCACCACCATAAGACGATGTGGCTGATCTGCCCGCTGATGCTGTTCTGGATCAGCCGTGTCTGGATGCTGACGGCGCGTGGCCAAATGCAGGACGATCCGGTCGTGTTTGCTCTGGGCGATCGGGTCAGCCTGCTGGTCCTGGGCGCGCTCGGGCTGATCGTGCTGTTGTCGATCTGAGGCGCCGCGATGTCCACCGGTGTCTCCTGGGGCCGTTGGCCACGTTATGATCAGCGCCTCATCCCAATAACGAACCGCTACCAGCCGCTGCCGCCAGCCGGGCCGATGCTGGTTTTCGGCAACGGCCGCAGTTATGGCGACGTATGCCTCAATGCCGAGGGCACGTTGTTGACCACACGCAGTCTCGACCGATTCATCAGCTTTGATGCCGCGAGCGGCGTTCTTGAGTGCGAAGCCGGTGTCCTGCTCAGTGAGATCATCGCGCTGACGCTGCCGCGCGGTTGGTTGCCGGCTGTGACGCCGGGCACGGCGCTGGTGACGGTCGGCGGCGCCATCGCCAACGACGTGCACGGTAAGAATCATCACCGGGCGGGCAGCTTTGGTAATCATCTGCTCGGCTTCGAACTGCGGCGCTCGAGCGGTGAAACATTGCGCTGCGCGCCGGATCAGCATGCCGACTGGTTCGCCGCAACCATCGGCGGACTGGGACTGACCGGCATGATCAGTACGGCGCGCCTGCAGTTGCGCCGCGTCCCCGGTGAATGGATCGCTGGCGATAGCCAGCGCTTCGACAACCTGCAGGAATTCTTCGCGCTGGCGGCGCAATCGGATGCCGCCTACGAATACACGGTGGCCTGGCTCGACTGCACCGCGAGCGGCGGCAAGCTCGGGCGCGGGGTATTCATACGCGGCAATCACGTGCAGCACGACGCCCGGCCACCGCGCGCGCGTTCACTGCGCCTTCCACTGACGCCGCCGCTCTCGCCGGTGACGGGTCTGTCGGTGCGATTGTTCAATGAACTCTATTTTCATCGGCCGGCAGCGCAGCAAGCGCGCGCCTTATGGCACTATCAGCCGTTCCTGTTCCCGCTCGACCGCCTGCTGGACTGGAATCGACTGTATGGTCCACGCGGCTTTTTCCAATATCAATGCCTGCTGCCAGGAACCGAGGCCGCCACGGCTTTGCCAGAGATGCTGCGGCGCGTTGCGCGTTCACGCCAGGCATCGTTTCTGGTGGTCCTGAAGCAGTTCGGCAATCTGCCGTCGCTGGGATTGCTGTCGTTTGCGCGGCCGGGCGTCACCTTGGCGCTCGATTTCCCTAATCGCGGTGAGCCGACCCTGCAATTACTCGAATCGCTCGATGTGATCACCCGCGCCGCGGGCGGTGCGGTCTACCCGGCCAAGGACGCGCGCATGGCGGCGCAATCGTTTCAGCAATACTTTCCCGCATGGAGGCAGCTGCAGGACTATATTGATCCGAAGTTCTCATCTTCTTTCTGGCGGCGCGTGACAAGGAGTTGGTGATGCAGCGCATCCTGATCGTCGGGGCGACATCCGCCATCGCCGAAGCGACCGCCCGGCTGTTCGCGTGCCGCGGCGATGCCCTGTTCCTCGCCGGCCGCAGCATCGAGCGATTGCAGGCAATCGCCGAGGATCTCAAGGTGCGCGGCGCGAAGCTGGCGGATACCTTCGTGCACGATGCCCGAGATTTCGAGCGCATCCCGGCCCTGCTGCGGACAGCTATCGAACACCTTGGCGGACTTGACGCCGCACTGATCGCGCACGGCACGCTCTCAGACCAAACCGCGTGCCAGAGCTCGGTCGAACAGCTGCGCGAGGACTTCGACGTCAATGCACTTTCAGTCATGGCTCTATGCACCAATCTCGCCAACCAACTCGAATCTCAGGGCCACGGCGTCATTGCGGTGATTTCCTCCGTGGCCGGCGATCGCGGCCGGCGATCGAACTATGTATACGCATCGGCCAAGGCTGCGGTCACAGCATTCACTAGCGGCCTGCGCCAGCGGCTGTATCCGTTGGGTATTCGTGTCGTGACCATCAAGCCCGGGCTTGTCAGTACACCCATGACGGCGACTTTCAAGAAGGGCGCGCTATGGGCGATGCCTGCGAGCGTCGCAGCTGACATCGTGCGCGCCATGGATAGCGGCAAGGCGGTGATTTACACGCCTTGGTTCTGGCGGCCGATCATGTGGATCATCAGATCTGCGCCCGAGACGCTGTTTCGCCGCCTGCGGCTGTAGTCCGGCGCGGTTCGAACTGCCGGCAAGGCGGCAGTCATCGCCCGCACTGAGCGTGGCGCGACCAGAGCTCAAGCCCTGGTTCGGCCTTGAGATCTTGCCACCGGGGTATTCAATATTTCACGCTCAAACGCCAGTCTTTGCTGATGCACAATGGAGTCGAGAGTCAGCCCAATCGCCATACACATCACCGCAATGATCTCAAGGCCAGTCGCAAGCAATGCGAGTGGAACGTGATAGATATACCTGTACGCTAACCAATCGCCGATAACCGGAATGCCGCACAGTACACCGGCGACGAAAAACACAAGAAATAGCCAGGAAAAGAACTGCAACGGCCGGTAATGGCGCAGAATCTGCGTGATCAACCACAGCACCTTGGCTCCGTCAGATAACGTACTGAGCTTGGAGAAGCTCCCCGCCGGCCGATCCTTGTACTCGATCGGCATTTCAACAATGCGAAATCGCTTGTCCAAGGCATGCAGTGTCAAGTCGGTCTCGACCTGAAATCCATCGACCAGAATGGGATAGTTCTTTACCAGCGCCCTGCTCATGACCCTGTAGCCACTCATGATATCGACCAGGTTGGAGCGAAACAGACTATTCACCAGGCCCTGCACCAGGCGATTGCCGAAGCCGTGCAGCGGCCGCCTGTTCTCCTTCGCATAATGGCCCTGGCTATGGCGGTCTCCGACCACCATGTCAGCCTGATTGTTGAGGATCGGAAGCAGCAAGTCGCGTGCCCGCTCAGCCGGATAAGTCATATCGGCGTCCGACAGCACATAGATGTCCGCATCCACGTCTATGAACGCGCGCCGCATCGCATTGCCCTTACCCTGCCGCTGCTCGTTGATCACCTGACCGTCGCAGTTGAGATCCGTTAGCGCCTGAACCGCAATCCGGTAGGTAGCATCGGTCGAATTATTGTTGACGACTACGATTTGGGCTTCGGGCAGCGCCTCGTGGAATACCTGCATCGTTTGACGGATTGTCAGTTCTTCGTTGTAGGCGGGCAATATCACCGCAATACTGGGCTTTTCGCCGCGCATCACAAACTCCTCCTCAAAACAGCATGCAATATATAGTGCCAGTATTTACCTAAGCAACCGAACAATCCTCATTTTCTAATCGTCGCCGGATGCCGCTTCTGGCCGAACCATCAGCCACGTAGGCGCGATCATCTGCCGAGCAATACCGAACACGGCAGCCTTGTTCATGCGAACCGGCCTGAGTCCACAACCCGACTATGCGCAGGGACTCGACTACACAAAGCGCACATCGGCAATTCTTGCGATCAAGCCCGTCACGATGATCAGCAGCAGACCTCCAACAGCAACTGTCGCCAACCATTGGCGCGCACAGATCGCAGTCCCTATCTCGCGTGACGCACCAATTGCTCCGAGCAAGATCGCCATGATCGACCAGTAGTAGTATCTCAAGTCAGTAGCCACGCCGATGAGCAGATAGGCGCCGGCAAATAGCAGTCCGGAGGTAATCAGCAATCGCGCGGTGAGTACCGTGGCCGGCGCGTCTGCCGACAACCGAAGCAATGCCAGTGCGCCCACTCCTATCCACAGCCACACCACCGGCCAGCACAAGAAATTGCTCTTTAGGTAATCGAGATGGATCTCACGCTGCGTAATGATTCGCGTGCCATAGGGCGCCAGGTCAGTGAACTTCGAATACCTGAAGTGCAGTGCCGGAACAATGAAGTAAAGCGAGGAATTGAAATACTGCACCCGGTGAGCCAGATAGGCGATCGGGTGATCGAGAATGGCCGCCCACCACAGCTGGGCGGTCTTCACTATGGTGGCCGGATCGGTCGTATCAACATCCCGCGTATACCCGAGGTCCCGACGCAACTCAGGGCAACTGCCCCAGGGACTGACCGGATCCCACCAATACGAGGTGTAACAGGCTTGGACCTCGGTCATCTCCGGCGGATTGGCGCCCATGACCCGATCGTCCGCCGAATACACCGCTATTCCCATCAGGTCAAAAATCTGCAGTGACTGGATGGGATATTCCGGCGTCGCACCGATCAGTCTGTGATTGATCAGATTGGACAGCGGCACGGCCATCACAGCCGTAACAATCGACCATGCGATTATTTTCGGAATACCAAGCCGCCTGCCGCCAACAGAGTACAACAGCAGCAGCGGGCCGATTGCAAACACCGCGTTGGTTCTGATCAACGCGCCATACAACAGGCACAGGCCCGAAAAAAGAATCACCCACAGAGGCATGCGCTTATTCTGCACAGCAAACCAAACGAGCATGCCGGTGCCGGCGACTAATGCAGACGCCATGCCGACGTCTTTGACCACGAATCTGTCGTAGAACAAAAAGATCGGAAAGGCGCCGGCAGCAAGGACCAGCCACGCCTCGCGTCGTCGGCCGATACGGTGAAAACCGTCGGCAATGAGGCCAATACCCAACCAGTGCAGGAATTGATGCAGGGCGAGCAGGCTACCGGCAGTGCCGCCAAGCCTCATGAGCCACGACCACACCAGAGCCATCACCGGCGGGTGCCAGTCCGCATAGTGCTGAGAGATCGCCTGCTGCAATTGTTCGCGGCTGTCGTTGGTGAGTTCGCCAGGCAGTGTGCTTAGGGTTTGTACGAGGAATAAAGCCGCCGCAAGAAGCGGCGCCAGCGAAGCGTTTGCGGGCAGTAGCCGTGATCGCGAAGACATGACTACGATTCAGCCGAGCTGCGTGGACCGTGCGCAAATATAGATTGCATGCGTGTGGCGGGTCTTCCAGGGGGACTGCGACGCAGGATGTCCCCCCACAATCGACACTTTATCTATCACAAGTCTTAACTCTGCGCTGCAAGAATTGTGTGCTGCGTCACCGTACTGGGCAATTGGCTGCCCCTACACGCGCCTGCTCTGGCCGGCATGAATGTGAATTACCAAGGCGGTGCCGGAGTCGATAGTGCGCCGGCTTAAGTTTTGGACCGGCCAAACTCGAAACGAAATTTCGGCAACAGCGCCAAGATCCGCGGACCGCGAATCAGATAGCGCCTGGCCAAGCGGCCCGGGTCCTGCAGAAGGCGAAACAGCCATTCGAAGCCGATACGCTGCATCCAGCGCGGTGCCCGCCGCTCATCTCCGGTAAGGAAATTGATCGAACCACCAACGCACAGCGCAAGTCCGCGCGCAATGCCGCGGACCTTAAGCTCGCGCGCCAGCCGCTCCTGCTGCGGGCTGCCGACGGCCACGAAGCAAAATCTAAATGGACTACGGGCTTCGATGAACTGCAGACAACTCTCAACGGCCTGCGGATCGCGGATAAACCCCATCGGCGGCTGGTAATGCACGAGATTCCGTAGCCCATAGTCTGTGCGCACACGCTCGGCTTGTTGTGCGCTCGCTCCGATCAGTACGATCCGATCTCCCGGCGCCGACATGCTCAGGAGCTGCGCTGTCAGATCGCTGCCGGTACATACGCGCGGATTGACGCCCTTGGTCAAGCGCAGCAGATAGGCCAGCAAGCGGCTGTCGAGCAGCACGTACTCTGCGTGTGCATACAACTCGCGGAACGACTCATCATCGTGGTACCTGATTACATGATCGACGTTCGGCGTGACGACATAACCAAACGAGTCGAGGCCGAAGCGTGCGGCAATAGCAGTGAAGGCAGTGAGATCGTAGTTATCAAGATGCAAGCCGATTGTCATAATCGATGCTTCACTCCCAACTATTTTCAGTCGCTTGGGCGCACCACCATCGTCGATAGCACTCCCCGATGGGCCGAATTTTGGAACCTGGTTTGAGAACTGTCTCACACATTGCTTCGATGGCAAGTGGCATGTTTCTCGACCGGCCAAGTTGAACTGCCTCTGCACCGAGCGATCGCCAGTTTGCCCGTCGGCAGGCTTGCTTCAGCGCGTGCCGTTGATCGCCTGGATCGTTGGTTTCAGCAAGCGTGGGCTCCCGGTAGGACAAGGTTTGGGCAGGCACCAATCCGCAGACGGATAGCGCCATTGAGGTAAATGCGGCGGTTTTGCGGGCTTTCGCGACATCGTTATAGTCACCTGCCAGGCCGTCTGGCAGTATTGATGGTTCCGCCCTCTCATTTGGAATCCCATGGGGGATTAGGAAGGACGCTTTTGGGGTCGATTAGGCAGGGTTTCACACATCGGCACTGGTTGAACTGGTCGACGCGTTCCTCCCGGAATCTCGCAGCGATGCTGCTGCTGTTGCTCGTCGCCTCCTGCGGCGGCAGCGTGACGCCCAGCAGTGTAACCGCCAGTAGCAGCAGTAGCGGCAGCAGTAGCAGCAGCAGCGGCAGCAGTAGCAGTAGCAGTAGCGGCAGCGGCACTAGCAGCAGCAGTAGCGGCAGCGGCGCTGCGGTCCCGAGTGTGCCGGCGGGCTTAGCGAGCTCGAACATCGCAACCGGCAGCGTCGCACTCACCTGGACGGCTTCCACCGATACCGGCGGTTCCGGCGTCGGCGGTTATTATGTTTATCGCAACGGCACCCAGATCGCGACTGTCACCAGCGGCACGGGCTACACCGATACGCCGCTCTCGGCCTCAACGACCTATCGCTACCAGGTTGCCGCCTTCGACAAGGCCACTCCGCCCCACGTCTCGGCGCTGTCGTCCGCGCTCAGCGTCACCACCTTGCCTGACACGCAGGCACCGACCGTACCGACGGGATTGGCGGCGTCAAACGTCACCACGACCACCGTGCCGCTGAGCTGGAACGCCTCCACGGATCTTCCGAATCCGGGCGCCACCGGAGTCGGCGGGTACTATGTCTACCGCAACGGCACGCAGGTCATGACGGTCTCGAGCGGTACCAGCTATACCGATGTCGGCCGTACGGCCTCGACGACCTACAGCTACCAGGTCGCCGCCTTCGACAAGGCTACGCCCCCCAACGTCTCCGCACACTCCACGGCACTGAGTGTGACGACGCCGAGCGGCATCCCGCTCGCCATCACTCCTCGCCATGCCGCGCTGACGCTGTTGCAGACGCAGCAGTTCACGACCAATGCGCCGGTTGGCATGACCCTGAACTGGAGCGTCGATGGCGTCGCCGGAGGAAACAGCACCGTTGGCACGATCAGCAGCGGTGGCCTCTACACCCCGCCGGCGAGCGCTGGCACACATTCGGTGAGCGCGGTCAGCCCGACCAGCCCCTCGGTGACGGGCAGTGCGGCAGTGGCGGTGACGGACCTGGCCGGTGTCACGACCTATCACAACGATGTGGCCCGAACCGGTCAGAATCTGCAGGAGTACGCTTTGACGCCGGCGACGGTGTCGGGCGGCACTTTCGGCAAGCGCTGGTCATGTCCTGTCGGAGCGGTAGACGGCGCGGTCTACGCGCAACCCCTGTACGTGGCGAACCTGCCGATTGGGATCGGCGGCGCCACGCACAACGTGCTGTTCGTCGTGACCATGCACGATTCCGTCTACGCCTTCGACGCTGACGATCCTGGGTGCGTGATCTACTGGCAGGACAGCTTCATCAATCCGGGCGCTGGCATTACGACCATCCCGAGCAACGCTCTTCCCGGCTGCACCGACGTCACGCTCGAATACGGCATCACCGGCACACCCGTGATCGACCCGGTCGCCCAGACGATCTACCTGGTCGCCGCGACCACCGAGAGCGGCAGCAACTACCAGCGCCTGCACGCGCTGGACCTCTTGACCGGCGCGGAGCGGACCAACTCGCCCGCCGTGATCCAGGCGACGGTTCCCGGTACCGGCGACGGCAGCACCACCGTGAGTTTCAATCCGCTCTACCAGAACCAGCGCCTCGGCCTGGCACTCACATACACCGCCGGCACCGCCAGCGGCGTGATCATTGGCTGGTCCTCTCACTGCGACGACGCCGCAACGACGTGGCACGGCTGGATCATGAGCTATGGTGCAACCTCGCTCGCGCAGACCGCCGTCCTCAATGACACGCCCAACGGCACTGATGGCGGCATCTGGATGTCGGGCGGGGCGCCGGCGCTCGATTCCGAGGGCAACATGTTCGTCTCGACCGGCAACGGCAGCTTCGATGCCACCAGCAGCACCCTGACGCCCCCGGCGCCGAACAACGACTACGGCGAGAGTTTCATCAACCTCAGTCCATCCACGCTGGCGGTGCAGGACTTCTATACCCCATCGCAAAATGTGTCGTGGAGCGGTTTCGACCTCGACCTTTCCTCGGGCGGCATCACCGTGCTGCCGGACGGCGCGGGACCGCCGGGTCATCCGAATGTGCTGGTGGGCTCCGACAAGCAGTCGCACCTGTGGATGATCGACCGCAGTCACATGTCAGGCTACATGCCGGGCGCCGACAACACCGTGCAGTACCTGACGCTGCCCAATTCCACGGCCTGTATCAACACCGCCCCCGCGGCGGAATGCGTCTACGCATCGCCAGGTTACTGGAACGGGACGCTGTACATCGCGGTACGACTCGGGCCCTTGATGGCGCTGAAGCTGTCGAGCGGGATGTTCCAGTTCAGCGGGAACGTCGCCATCGCTGCCTCGCAGAGCGCCGAGACCTACGACTTTCCGGGCCCGACGCCGATGATCTCGGCGTCGCCCTCGGGTGGCGCCATCGTCTGGGCGCTCGACAACAATGCCAATGGCACCAGCGCCGCCGACGGCAACAGCGCATTGGGTGCGGCGATTCTGCGTGCCTACGATGCCACCAACCTCACCACGACACTGTATTCGAGCGACACACTGCCGGCTGACGCCGGCGGAAATGCCGTAAAATTCACCGTGCCGGTGGTGGCCAATGGTCACGTCTATGTGGCCGGCGCAGGTGCCCTGACGGTCTACGGTCTGGCCCCTTGAGGCGTGCACGCTGACGGCACGGGTGCCGGCGCGCCGTCATGACGTCGATCGATGCCCAGCGGGAGGCTTCGCACAGTCCGCAGAGCTATCATGATTCTCGATGCGAACAATCTTCCCGATGATGGGACATTGCGGGCCGACGTGTGCATCGTCGGCGCGGGCGCCGCCGGCATCAGCATGGCGCTGCAGTTTCTGGGCAGCGGCATAGAGGTACTGTTGCTCGAGTCGGGCGCGCTAAGGGAAGAGCCGGACACCCAGGCGCTGTACGCTGGCGCCGTAGCCGACGAGCGCCTCCATAGCCCGCCGGATCGATATCGTCAGCGGCGTTTCGGCGGCACCACCACGATCTGGGGCGGTCGCTGCACGCCGCTCGACCCGATAGACTTCGAAGCGCGCGACTACGTGCCGCACAGCGGCTGGCCGTTCGCGCGCGAGGCATTGCTGCCGTACTACCCGCAGGCGAATCAGCTGTGCGAGGCCGGGGACTTCAGCTATACGGCCGCGGCGACCTTTCGCGACGGCGGCCGGCCCATGATCGAAGGCTTCGAGAGTGCCTATTTCAGCAGCGACACGCTCGAGCGCTTCAGCTGCCCGACCGACTTCGGTGCCCGATATGGCCAGCGGCTGCGCTCAGCGTCGAATATCAGCGTCGTGATGCACGCCAACGTGACCGCGATACGGCTGCTACCCGCCGGCGATCGGGTGGCGGCGCTGGATGTACGCACCTTGGGTGGCAAGCGCCTGCAGGCACACGCGGCTCATTTCGTGCTGGCCGCCGGCGGCCTCGAGGTGGCGCGCCTGCTACTGGCAAGCCGCGATGTTCAAGCCCATGGCCTCGGCAATCAACATGACGTGGTCGGCCGCTACTACATGTGCCACCTGGCCGGGACCATTGGTGCACTCAAGATCCTCAAGTCCCCTGGGGCGGTGCACCACGGTTACGAGATCTCCGAGGAGGGAATCTATTGCCGACGGCGTCTGGCACTGCGACCCGAGGCGCAGCGCGCCCAAAGGCTCGGCAACTTCATCGCCCGCCTGCATCATCCGCGTGTCACCGACCCGGCGCACCACAGCTCAGTGCTGTCGTTGCTCTATCTGGCCAAGCCGCTCATACCCTACGAATACGCTAGACGGCTGCTCGGCGATGAGCACGCGAGTGTGCGCACGTGGTTCAAGCACCTCGGCAATGTCGTGACCGGCCCGCTCGAGGCGATCGCGTTTGCCTGGCACATGCTGCGGGACCGTAAGCTGGCACAGCGCAAATTCCCTTCGATCATCGTGACATCAAAGGCGAATCTGTACAGTATCGATTTTCACGCCGAACAGCAGCCCAACGCGGCAAGCCGGGTCATGCTCGATAGCGCTCAAGATGCGCTCGGGATGCAGCGCCTGCGCATCGACTGGCGCTACACACCCGGGGATGTGGATACGGTGACGCGTGCGATTGAGCTGCTGGCGGCCGAGTTCAACCGCCGCGGTGTCGGCCGCCTCGACTACGAGCCGGCGACGGTGGAAGCGGAAATGACTCGCTACGGTGCCTATGGCGGGCATCACATCGGCACGGCACGGATGGGATCGGATCCGCGAGTCAGCGTGGTCGACGGCAATTGCAAGGTGCACGGCATCGACAATCTGTTCGTCGCCAGTGCGGCGACATTTCCGACCTCGAGCCAGGCCAATCCGACGCTGACGGTGGTCGCCCTGTCACTGCGGCTGGCGGCGCATTTGCGCGGGCTGGTGCGGGCCGAGGCGGCGGCGACTGCGATCGCCGGGCCACCCCAACCGGACGGCCATCGCAATCCCATCGCCGCCGGCTCCCCGGTATGACGGTGCGTGTGCTGGTACTGGGCGCCGATGGCTTCATCGGTAGCCACCTGGTGGGCTCGCTGGCTGCGAGCGACTGGGCCAGTCCGATTGCCTGCGGCCACCGCGCCCGAGCCGGCGGCGGTGCCGACCCTATCGCCAGACTGCAGTTCGATGCCACCAATGAGAGCGCGCTGTACCAGGCGCTGCAGACTGCCGATGCGGTCGTCAATTGTATCGCCGGCAGTGCGCGCACCATCGCCGATGGTGCGCGCGCGCTGGTGGCTGCGGCCGCCCGGCAATCCAGGCCGCCGCCGCTGGTGCACCTGAGCAGCATGGCGGTCTACGGCAACGTCACCGGACTGGTGGCGGAATCAGCGCCGCTGCGCGGTGAGGACGCCTACGCGCAAGCAAAAATCGCGGCCGAAGCAAACTGCGGCCATTACAGCCGGGCCATCGTCCTTCGACCCGGCATCGTCTATGGACCTCGAAGCCGGCAATGGACCGAGCGCGTCGCCCGCTGGCTGCTCGCGCACCGCCTGGGCGATCTGGGCGCAGCCGGCGACGGCTGTTGCAACCTGGTCTACGTCGCGGATCTCGTCACCGCGATCGCGCAGTGTCTGCATCTGCCCGGCATGGTCGGCCAGGTCTTCAATCTGGCCATGCCACAGCCACCGACGTGGAACGAATATTTCGTCGGCTTCGCCCGCACTCTGGGCGCGGTGCCGGTGGCCAGAATCGGCCGGCGGCGGCTCAAGCTCGAGACCAAGCTGCTGGCGCCGCCGCTCAAAGTCGCCGAAATACTGTGCCGGAAGGCCGGAATGAGCGCGCTGCGCCTTCCCGAGGCGATGCCGCCGTCGTTGTTGCGGCTTTGGCAACAGGACATCCGGCTCGACGTCACGCGCGCCGGGCAGTTGCTGCAGCTGCGGTGGACGGCGCTCGATGACGGCTTACGCCAGGCGGCGCGCTGGTGCAATCAGCGCGCTGACGCGCTCAATAGTTGAGCGGCGTGCGCGGCGGAATGACTCCGCGCTGCCATTGCAGCGTGAACTGCAGACCGACAATGGTGGCGTCGAAGTTGCCGCCAACGAAGTTCTGTGATGTGCGGGTCTGATAATTGACGTATGGCTTGAGCATCAGCCAGGGCACAGGCACATAGGTCACCGTCAGCGACGGCATATGCAGGCGCTGGGTCTGCTCACTGCCGGTCGGCACGATGACGCCGCCCACGAACACATTGCCCTGACCCGGCAGTTGCCGGTAGGTAAACGTGTAGCCCAGCACCACGTCAATCTTATAAGTCGCCTGCCAGTTGGCCGTCAGCGCCGCGATGCTGTCGATTTCCGAGGCCGTGTTGGTGAGATAGACATTGATCTGGCGGCTCAAGTCCAGTTCCACCGTGGTCTTACCGGTCAGCGTGCGCCTGTAATCCAGGTCGCCGGTGACGCCGGAGATCGCGTTGATGCCGCGGTCGGAGGTCCGGCGGGTGTAGCCGAGCTGGCCATGGAACACCGATAGGCCGGTCACCTCGTCGGTCGCGGTTAGTGCCGCCGAGCTTTGAGTGTAGGAAGGTACCTCCGTTGCCCCGGTGTTGCTGAAAGAACCCTTCAGATAGGTGGCGGTCAAACCGGAGGTCACGCCGGCGGTGCCGGTATATTTGATCGCCGCCTGGCCCGAAGACTCGGACAGGCTCAGGTTCGGGGCAACGGTCTGCGGTTGATCGACGACGCGGGTAATTCCCGTGAATTCGGCCCGCCAGTCCGGCGTGGCCTGCACACTGGCCCTGCCCGTCTCACGCTGCTCGGTCTGTATGACCAGTGATGTGCCGACCAGATTCCAGAACGAAACCATGCTGCGAATGCGGGTGACGTCCAATACGCCGTCCCACAGGCGTCCCACCTTCCAGTCCCAGCCGCCATCGAGCGTGAAGTCGTCGTGGTTGAGCTGCGTGAAACGATCGTAGCGATATTCATTGCCTACGACGGTGGCGTAGAACTGCTGCCGGCTCCACAGGTAGCTCGCGTCCAGCTTGCCGCCGTACGCCACAAACGAGTCCGCAAAGTTCCTGCCGCCGAACGGCGTCGCGGAACCTGTCTGCAGATCGAACACGTTGGTGTTGTACTCGTACTGTGTGGTCGCACCCGCGGTCAGCGCTAACTCCGCAAACGCCGATACCGGCGATCCCAGCAGCGCTGCGACCCAGACCGGGTACCATGCGGACCCGCGCCAAGGTGATGACATTCCAGACCCGGACGCCGGAGGGCATTGACGATCATTCACCCAGTCATCTCCCCAAACCGTGGGCGCACTATCGGCGCCCGATGATGTGATCAGGATTCTAGTACAGGCCGCAAATCGGTGCCTTGGTGCCCCTCGAACGCGCGCTGAGCATCGATTTATTGCCAATCGCCTTTACTTAATCTACCCGCTTCCGCTGGTAAGCGGGTGAATACGCGGGAAATATCGGAACCGCACACATCGCCCGGGGCGCGGTACGCCATTTGCATAGCCCCAGGTCAGGCGCCAACGTCAACTTGTAGCGGAACTCAGCGTTATATACTACGACAGAGCAAGTGACCTGGGGAGCAAGGTGTAGGTGGGCGCCGAGGAATCCTTCAGCGACAACTTTGCGCCAGCCGCTGCGAGTCGCCTGGCGCGCGGCAGCTCCGCGCTGCTCTCCGACGGCTCGATTCGAAACAAGGCGTTCCGCCTTGGCACCGCCGAAGCCCCTTCCACAACCCTGTTAAAGGAGTTTCTCGGGCCCGTCGTCGTTGTCACCAGCCTGGTGCTGTGCCTGAAGCTGCATGGTGCGCGACTGTCAATCGACAGCGCCGCTCTCGGATTTATCGTGTTCCTGGTAGCAAACCGGATTCTGAGTACTCCGGCGACACAGACCACCTCGAATGGACAGCAGCAGATCCGGCCGACGCCGCCGCGGCTGCTGCTCGAGTGGATCGCGATATCGGCGCTGGTGACCTTTCTTGCCACTGCGCTGAGCTTTACCTATCTGCTGCCTCACGCGGCGCTGCTGACCTGGTTCATCGTCACACCCGCAGCCCTGTGGGCATCCAACTACGGCACCATCCGCCTGACGCGTTGGCGCACTGCCCGTCGCCGCCTGCACCGCCATATCATCATCGGTGCCACCGAGATCGGCCTGGAGCTGGCGAAGCGGGTCGAACAGGACAGCAGCACCGGCCAGTTTCTCGGCTTCTTCGATTTCCGCGATCGCGGACGCTTGCCGCAACTGGCGCCGGATCAATGGGCCGGCGCCTGCCAGGGTGTCGCCGATTTCGTGCAGCGCCACGCGGTCGACGCCATTTACATTGCGTTGCCGATTTCCACCGCGCCGCGCATCGCCGAGTTACTGCAGAAATTGCGCGACACCACCGCTTCGATCTATTTCGTGCCGAATCTTTTCGGCTTCGATCTGATGCAGCCGCGGTGCCTGGAAATCCACGGTATTCCCGCTCTGGCGGTGTGCGAAACCCCGCATCTGGGCATGCCCGGCCTGCGCAAGCGCGTCATCGATATTCTGCTGGCCGTGTCGGCGCTGATGCTGCTGGGTGCGTTCATGCTGGCGACCGCCGCGGCCGTCAAGCTGACTTCGCCGGGGCCGGTGTTGTTCCGGCAGCGACGCTATGGCCTCAATGGGGAAGAGATATTCATCTACAAGTTTCGCAGCATGACGGTATGCGAAGACGGCGCGATCGTCACCCAGGCGACACCGGATGACCGGCGGATCACCCGCTTGGGGCGCTTTCTGCGCCGCACGTCGCTCGACGAGCTGCCGCAGATCTTCAATGTGCTCGAAGGCAAAATGAGCTTCGTCGGGCCGCGCCCGCACGCGATCGCCCACAACGAGCTGTATCGCAAGCTCATCAGGGGCTACATGATCCGCTACAAGGTCCGGCCCGGCATCACCGGCTGGGCACAGGTGAACGGACTGCGCGGGGAGACCGATACGGTCGAGAAGATGCGCAAACGCATCGAATACGACATCGACTACATGAACAACTGGTCGCTTTGGCTGGACCTGAGGATACTGGTGCGCACGGTGCTGCTGGTATTCCGCGACGATCGCGCCTATTAGCGGTCGATTCACATACCGTCCCAGAATCCCTCCATCTTCGAGCGCATCGCCATATCGGGCAAGCGGCCACGTGCGGCCCGCTGGTTGTCCTCCAGATGCGCCACCTTGGTGGATCCCGGAATCGCACAGGTCACGGCGGGGTGGGAGATCACGTATTTGAGAAAGAACTGGCTCCAGCTGGAGACATCGAAATCGGCCGCCCAGTCGGGCAGCGCGCGCTGCCCGGCCCGTCCGATCAGCGACGCTCGCGCCAGCGGCAGATTCGCCAGCACCGCCACGCCACGCTCAAGGGCGACCGGGAACACATTAGCGGCCGCGTCGCGGTTCGCGATCGAGTAGTCCACCTGAATGAAATCGAGCGGATACTTGCGCATCGCTTCAACCAGATCGCCGTGCTGCGAAGTTCGCGACGTGGTGACACCGATGTAGCGGATTTTTCCAGCCTTCTTCCACTGCTGCAGCATCGGCATCAGGCTGTCCACGCCGTTCAGATTATGAACCTGCAGCAAATCGAGCCGCGGCGTCTTCAAACGTTCGAGCGAGCGGTGAAAACTCGCCTCACCGCCGTTCCCGGAACCGAGCAAGCCGCCGGCGGTGAGCTTGGTCGCCAGGAACATCCGATCGCGGATGCCCAGCGCGGCAAGCGCATCGCCAATCAGCGCCTCGCTGTCGCCATAGGCGGCGGCGGTGTCGATCAATGAACCGCCAAGCTCGTGCATGCGCCCGATCTCTGCTCGAATGGCGTCGCGCTCGGAGGTCTGAAACGAGTCGCTCCCGAGCCCAATGGCCGGAATCTTCTCCCCGCTCGAGGGTATCGCCTTGCTGATCAGGGCCAGCAGACCGGCGGCCTCGTCAGCCCATGAGGCCCGGGCGCAGCCGGCGCCCATGCAGGCAAGCAGCCCGACGCGAAGGGCCTCGCGGCGTGACATGGCTGAATGAAGTCGTGGCTGCATGCGGCGGATCCAACGGCGAGTAGCTGCGTGCCCCCGGCTCTGGCCAGCGCGAAAAGGTAGGCCAGCGTTGTGGTATCGAAAGGGACGGAAAAGCCGGCGGCGACGTCGTTCGCATTGTATACCAACGGGCGGCGGCCTCTATCCCTTCAGGACAAGTAACAACCAGAGCTCATACCGGTAGGGGATGCGCTTGTGCCTGACCGAGTATCAGGAGCATTCGTGCGCGTCGAGTCGGACCTTCAATCGACTCGGGTCGCGTCATCGAGTTGGTAGTATTGACCGCTGTGCTCGTCGAGACCTATCCAAACGCAGGCGCCCATGACCATACAGATAGGGTCATGAGAGCTCACACGCCATGTTCGCCCGACGCCGTACTGCGCCGTGGCAGATCTGTCCGCAACCGACAACTCTGGAAACTGGTAAGTCATCCACGGACCGCGCTGCACACTATTGTCCGGGGCAATCAGCGCCAACGGGGGCAGACCAAAATAGGGTTCGAAACACGTCGGGACCGAGTACTCCAGCACGGTCATGTCGCCTTGGCTCGTCAAGCGGTAGCGCGGCGCGGTCTGCGCCACCGGACTGCAATGCGGCACGGGGCGGATGCTGTTCACCAACTGCAAGCGTCCTTGATAGCCGGAAAATTTTGCCATGTACTTTGGTGCGACAACGTGCACCGCCATGTCGTCGATCAGGTAAACAGTACTGACGCCGGACGGCAAACTTGCAAGCAGGGACGTGAGCTGTCTGGCTGCCCGTTTTACCAGGCTATAGTTTCGTACCGAGTCATCGGATAGTGCGCTCCTGATCGACCAGAGTTGCGGCACCGCAAGCGCAAGCGCCAGCGCAGCTGACAGGGCCATGCCGGCACGCCGGCGCGATAGCACCCCGAATACTGCCGCCGGCCCAAGCGCGAACCACAGATATCCATATCGCAGGTGGGTTTCCTGCAGCGCGACTAATAGCGCCAGATTGCTGCCGGCGAATACCAACCCGGCGACCCACGGTGCGGGAGCCGTCACGAACCAGCCCCGACCGTACTGCCTGAGTGTCTGCACTACCGCGAGCGCTATCGCAGCCCACCAGGCAGTGTTAGCGCCCAGCTCGAAGGCCTGAGCCGACACTATATTCCACTCATGCATCCGCAGCGCTGCAGCGGTCTGTCCCAGCGCCGAGATGTACAGGCCAGTAGGCCATATCAGGGTGTTTCTTATCGGCTGCGTCAACCAGGATAGTGGCTTTCCCGACATCATCACAAATGATGAAAACCCGTACTCGAACACTTTCAACCTGATGATGAACCATAGTGCCAAGGGCATCGCGAGCCAGAGAAAATTTCGGACCGAGCGGCCGCGCTCGGGAGTAATCCACACCCCAGTCATTGCCAGAGCCGCAATCGGGATCGTAAGCGCGGTTTCCTTCAGGAACAGCGCCAATGTCGTGGCTATAGCGAATAGTACGAATCGACATCTGATGAATGCTAGGAATGCTGCCAGCATCAGCGCTCCGCAGATGATTTCAGTCTGATAGGCCGGGAATTGTGCGACTGGAGGAATCGCAAACGTGTCAGGATATAAAGACCAGCAAGCTGGATTGAGCGCTGCAATCAAGGTCGACAAGCTCGCGACCGGCCTCGTCAGCCCAAAGACAGCGATGGCCAGATAGGCCGATAGCGAGACGGCTAGCGCATGTACCAGGTATCCAAACACCAGTTGATACGCCCAATGGGTGCCGAATATTTGGTAGTAAGACCAGAATAAGGCATTGAAAAGCGGTCTAAAGAAGTTCGACGGCCTCGATCCCCATTCTGCGTACGGGCGAAAATAATCCTCAAAGCCCTGCGTAAACCATACTGAAGGGTGTATTTGGCCGCCGATCTGCGTAGACGCTGCGTCAATTGCAATGTCGTCAGTAGTCGGAAAATAACTGGCGATCAGCGGCCTGCAAATCCATAGATAGAACGCGAAGGTTGTGATGCCGACAAGGGCGTACCACTTCCAACGCATTGTTGTTAGCCTCAAGTTGGCGGACGGCGGTGGCTATTATGCGCCCCAGGCCGCGTTGCGACCTGTCGCCTGCAGCTCGCGCACGACCGCAACGAATCCGCGCACTCCAACGGCAATATTTTCTACAGCACCGAGGCGGCGCTCGACGTCAAGATCAGCAGAGATTCTGCGCGTGGTAGACGAGATCCAGAACCACGACCCAGACGAGCGCGAATACCCACACGCCGCCGACCAGATTCGCGAGCTACTGATTCACGGCAATTATTTCTCGCAGAAGGACATCGACGTTTGCCTCGCCTTCGGCATCGAATCTCTCGCGACCGCGGCGAACACGGCTCGGATTTGCCAATTGCATGAGGTGTTGCGGTCCGGCTATGGCTAGATTCACATCGATGTCGAGGCGCACCAGCTCGCATGCGCCGGCAGATCCAGACGAATAGCGAAGCGCCCGGCGCGGCCTTATGCCCGCCAGATTCCCACACCAGTGAATAGCACTGACTTCGACCAATTAACCATATGATATTAGTGGCGTCCCCAAGGGGATTCGAACCCCTGTTACCGCCGTGAAAGGGCGATGTCCTGGGCCTCTAGACGATGGGGACAATCGAACGGGCAGCGCGATCGTGGTGGAGCTAGGCGGGATCGAACCGCCGACCTCTTGCATGCCATGCAAGCGCTCTCCCAGCTGAGCTATAGCCCCACTGAAGGGGCGCGAAGGTACGCAAGCCCATGAATCCTGTCAACAACTATAGCGAAAGCACCCAGTGCAGTGCGTGCTCGATGCGCTCACCGGTCCTCTGCCTGCCCAGAAGCGCCACCGTGATATCGATTGGCGGCGAGACGGCGCCGCCCGATATCGCCACCCGCAGCGGCTGTGCAACTTTGCCCAGGCCGACCCCGTAGCGCTGCGCCACGGCGTTGATTACCTCATGGATGGAACCGGCGTTCCATTCGCTCAGGGCCTTGAAGCCCTCCCCCAGCGCCTGGAGCATCGGCGCCGTCTCGGGCGTAAGGTTCTTGCTCGCGGCCTTGTCATCGTACGCCTCGATATCGCAGAAAAAGAACAGGCTGTTGTGGGCCATTTCGTTGAGCGTCCTGGCGCGCTCGCGCTGCGCATTGGCCACTGCCTCAAGCAACTTGTCGTCATCGACCACCACGCCGAGCGCCGCCAGCCGCGAGCGCAAACCTTGCGCCAGAGTGCCCACCGGCGCGCGCATCATGTGCTGCTGGTTGAGCCAGAGCAGTTTTTCCGGATCGAAGGCCGATGCCGCCTTGTTGACATCCTTGATATCGAAAGCCGCGATCATTTCCTCGCGGGTAAAGACCTCCTGATCGCCGCGCGACCAGCCCAGGCGCACCAGGTAGTTGAGCAGCGCATCGGGCAGATAGCCATCCTCCTGATATTGCAGCACGCTGAGCGCGCCGTGGCGCTTGGAAAGCTTGGCGCCATCGGGCCCCAGGATCATCGGTACGTGGGCGTACACCGGCGGCGTCGCACCCAGCGCGCGCAGCATATTCATCTGCCGCGGGGTATTGTTCAGGTGATCATCACCACGGATCACATGGGTTACGCCCATGTCCATATCGTCGACCACCACGCAGAAATTGTAGGTCGGGTTGCCGTCCGAGCGTTCGATGATCAGATCATCGAGTTCGCGATTCTGGAATACAACGCGGCCGTGGACCTGATCGTCGACAATCACTTCGCCATCGAGCGGGTTCTTGAAACGAATGGCCGGCTCAACGCCAGGTCGCACTTCCTGTAGCTCGCGGCAATGCCCGTCGTAGCGCGGCTTTTCTTTGCGTGCGAGCTGCTGCTGGCGCATTGCCTCCAGCTCCTCCCTGGTGCAATAGCAACGGTAAGCCGCACCGCGCTCGAGCAGCATGGCGATGACGGCATGATAGCGTTGGTAGCGCTGCGACTGGAAAAATGGCCCCTCGTCGGCATCGAGCTCGAGCCAGCGCATCCCGTCCAGGATCACGCGGACGGCTTCCTCCGTGGACCGCTCCCGATCGGTATCCTCGACGCGCAGGATGAACTTGCCGCCGTGATGGCGCGCGTACAGCCACGAAAACAGCGCGGTACGCACACCGCCGATATGCAGCATGCCGGTGGGGCTCGGGGCAAAACGGGTGACGACAGTCATTTCATGATCTCGCGCCGGGCCAATCGCGGCCGAGCATGGTACAGGCGTGCCGATTGATTCGCCAAGGCCCGCCGCTTAAACTCTGCCGCCCGTCGGCAACCGGGGCGGTTAGCTCAGCGGTAGAGCACTGCTTTCACACGGCAGGGGTCACTGGTTCGATCCCAGTACCGCCCACCACTCAAATGGGTTACCAAAGCAAAAATCCAGCCTGAGGCACTTCGGATCGATCGGCGACTGTGCGGCGATGACGAGTCGATCGCGCATCTGGTCGATGCGGTTGCAGGCACGCTGTGCGATGCCTGGTAAGGCCGCGCGCGAGCTTAAGACTTGCGTGCCATAGACACCGCTTATACGATGAGTCGGTTATTTATGATTTTGAATCAACGGCAATCGCCGCCGACACATCGACACGGTCGTTGTATGACATGACTTCGGGTTATGACACGATCGTGATCGGCACCGGATTTGCTGGCGCCTTCTTCTTGATGCGCTATCTGGAGCGCGCGCCGCCCACGACGCGAGTTCTGGTGCTCGAGCGCGGCGCCGAGGACAGCAAGGAATGGCAGCTGGCCAATCGGCGCACCTCCAGCATTGCCCCCGAGGCCGTGTTCGTCAATACCACGCCGGAAAAGGAGTGGTACACGAGTCCTGGCTTCGGTGGAAACTCCAAGTGCTGGTTGGGGGGCGCCACCCGCATGATGCCCGGTGATTTTGCGCTCAGATCGCGCTACGGTGTGGGGATCGACTGGCCGCTGAGTTACGACGATCTGGAAGGCCACTACTGCACTGCCGAGCAGGTGATGTCGGTTTCCGGCCCCGCTGACAGTCCGATGCCGCGCTCCCGCCCGTTTCCGCAGCCGCCACACCGCTTCTCCAGCCCTGACGAGCTGCTCAAGAAGCACTTTCCCGACGGCTGGTTCCAAGCCGCCACCGCCCGCGCTCGCGTTGCGACCGGCACCCGCGGCGTGTGCTGCGCCTCCGGTGTGTGTGATAAGTGTCCGGTCGACGCAAAGTTCACTATTCAGAACGGATTGAAAGGTATTTACGCAGATCCCAGGGTTACGCTGCTGCTGCAGGCCGAAGTCGACACGATCGAATTCAGCGCAGGAGTAGCCCACGGCGTCAACTACAGATCCAACGGCAAAGCCGAGCAGGCGCATGCAGACCTGATCGTGCTCGCCGCGAGCGCCTTGTTTAATCCTCATATCCTGCTGCGCTCCGGCGATACTCATCGGCTGGTGGGCAAACGACTGCATGATCAGTTGCCGATCGACGTGATGCTCGACCTCAACGGGTTGAAGTCATACAACGGCAGCACCCTCATTACCGCCAATGGCTACCAGTTTTACGAAGGCGATCATCGGCGCGAGTACGCCGCCTGCATAATCGAGATGTGGAATTCCCCGTTCGCATACAAATTGGGGGCACTTCGCACCGAGCGCGGACGCTATTCAGAGCGTGTGAATGTGCGGTTCGTGTTCGATGACGTGCCGCGCGATGACAATACGATTACCGTAAATGCGGCCAATCCCAGGCTCGCCGAGGCTCACTTCACCGACTATTCCGACTATGCGTACCGCGGGGCGAAACGGGTTCCGCAAATGATCGACAAACTGGCGGCGGCGCTGCCAATCGAGCGCATTGCCGGAACGTCACAGGGCACGACGTCGGCGCACATCCAGGGTACAGTGGTCATGGGCAACGATCGAGCCAGCAGTGTTGTCGATCGCTACCTGACACACCACCAATTCCGTAATCTGCTGGTTTTGGGCGCCAGCGCCTTCCCGACCGCAAGCCCGGCGTTACCGACGCTGACCATATCCGCGCTGTCGTTGTGGGCGGCAGATCACCTGTTCGCGGGCAGCCCGGCATGATTACGCGGCGCCGACTGCTTCTGCTCGCCGGCGGAATCTTCGGCGGCTACGCGGGCTGGCGCTATTTCGGCAGCTCCGATGAGGAAGCATTTGTTACCGTGGTACGTAGAAGGCTCGATTACCTGAAGCTCGACCTGGATGGAGTCAACGCCTTCGCTCGCGATATGGCGGCCAGACATATCATCTCGAACGACCGACTTCGATTTCTCAACGTCGTAAAGCCGCTGTACCTTCATGCAACGCTGAGCACCAAGTTGGGATTTGGCAGCGCACTGCGCCATGGCGAAGAGCGCATTGTCACCAACTACCTGCTGTCGAGCGATTTTTTGATAAATGGCGCCGATGAATCGCGGCTGGTTCGCTACCTCGGCTACTATGACCCGATGCGCGCTTGCGGTAATCCGTTTGCGCAATTCTGAGGGTGTGCGTCAGGCTGTGTGTGTGCGTGTGTGTGTGAAATCGGTAGCAGCCCGTATCTCCTAAGACACCGACGCGCTAGCACCAGACATCCGGGCGAGCTCATCGCGTACCGCGGCGGAACGTTCGACGTCGAGCGGCCTGGTGCTCGCCGCTTCGGCAATCCGCTCCGGCCGGGACGAGGAAAATAGCACGACACCGGAGGTGTTAGCGGCGATCGCATCGGCGAGCAGTAGGCCAGCAATCTTCGATCGATCGGCGCATGCAATCCCGGTGCGTTGCGTCCATCGCGCAGCCGCGGCCGGATCGGCAGTGAGGTGATCGATCAGGCGCGACAGGATCGGCCTGACCGCTGAATGCGTTACCACCAGGTCCAAATGCAATACCGGCAGGCGGCTGACGTTTCGGTTAAGCGCGTCGCTGGCGAACTGCACTATTGGCGCAATTCTCGGCACGGCATTCACTATTTCGATCGTATCGGGATAATGGGTGGCGATGCCGAATCGACGGATTTTGCCCTGGCTGCGCAGCCGCTCAAGGAATTCGAGGACCTCCGGTCGACGCGCATCGGTGACACTGGATTCGTGAAGCAGCAGGATGTCGAGATAATCAGTGCGCAGTGCCTTGAGGCTACAAGCAACGCTGCGGGCCAGATCGCCGAGACCGAACGCGCCAAATCGCGCGGCCGAGGGCGGTGGCGCCGGTACCAGCGCCCGCGCCAGTGGACCCGCCATGCGTGCCGCCTTCGCGGCCCTGCGGACGAAGTGGGTCCATCGCAGCATGCTATAGGGCAGGATACCCGCCTTGCTGACAATGACTACCTGATCGCGCACGCGCGGCAGGATGCTGCCGAGTACGCTCTCGGCTGATCCGTTGCCGTAGAGCCGCGCCACGTCGAAATAGCGGATTCCTGAGTCGAGCGCCGTTTCCACCAGTCGAGCGGAAGCGGCATACGAGGCTGCGCCGTACAGGTCGCCGCAGCCAAAGCCGAGGCGCGGCATCCCTGAAGGCAGAATGGCCGAGGGTTTATCAGTTGTCCGTGATGCCATAACGACTCATTCTCACCGTCTCATGCTCGGCTTGGTGGCCATTGCCGCCCCGAAAGCCTACAGAGGCTGGCAAGCGAGTGGGGATGCGGGCAAGATGCGCCGCCTGCAGAATATCAACCCAATGCAATTATTCGGCAGTGACGATCTTGCTTACTTAAGGACCGGTACTATCAACAGCGATGGCGGAGTACTGTACTTGGACGCGCGGTGAGCTGATGCGGCGCCGTGCCAGCAATAATGCAGTCTAAGAGCGTGCCGGTGCAAGGACGAATGAAGCGCAAGCCAATGCCGAACGGCGCGTGCTTGCTGCAACCCCCATATTTTGACAACCCGCTGACCCTGCCTGGATGCGTGCGTTCGCCTGCGAGGGCTGCGTAGATCATGTCGCAACCGGCAATGAGCCTGGCATTGCAAGCCGCGATCGACGCGGCAACGATCAATCGCATCGAGGCTCCGGGCGGATTCGACGCCATCGTCGTCGGTGCAGGGGCTGCGGGCGGGCTGGCGGCGATGTCGCTGACGCGGGCGGGCCTGAAAGTGCTGCTGCTCGATGCCGGCTGGCTTTCGAGCTTCTGGAAGGCGCCACTGCGGCATCTGATCTGGAGCGTAGTAGGGACGGCGGCAGATCCCAGGCTCCAGTCCTTGTTACCGCCTGGTGTGATCAATTTCGGGCGTCGGGCGCTGCGCGTTGCCGGCGCGATCCACCAGCCGATACAAAGCAAGTGCTTCGCGTGGGAATTGTCGCCCGGCTCCTTTATCGATGATCGCGAAAACCCGTATGTGAATGAATCGGGCAGTCGATTCGACTGGTTCCGCGCGCAGCAGATTGGCGGGCGGATGATCATTCCGGGCCATGGCCGGCAATACTACCGGCTAAGCGAGCGCGACTTCAGTCCCGACGACACACTGAGCCCGCAGTGGCCACTGGCTGTCGGGGAACTCGACCAGTGGTATGAGCAGGTGGAACGCGAACTCGGACTGGCGGGTGGAACTGAGCATTCTCCGTGGGTCCCCGACGGGCGGATAGCTCAGGTGTTGACGCCGTCAGCGGCAGAGGCCGAGGTAGTCGAACTGGTAGAGCGACGTTGGGGCGCCATCCAGCCGATCCTTGGACGATCAGCCGCGCCCCTGGCCGCGATCGAGTATGCAGCAGCGACAACGCGCCTGGTCTGTCGGCGCGGTGCGATCGTACGGGACGTGCAGGTCGACGCCGACGGGCGGGCGAGCGGCGTGAGTTGGTACGACCGCGCCACAAATCGCATGCAAAGAGCCTGCGCTCCGATCGTTTTCCTCTGCGCTTCGAGCCTTGAGAGCACGCGGATACTGCTGTCATCGGGGTCAGCTTCAACACCGGATGGGATTGGCGCCGCGTCCGGCGTACTGGGGCGATGCCTGATGGACCATGTCCTGGTGTCGGGCCAGGGCGTTGGCGGCCGGTTGCCTGACGAGCCGGTGCAGGGCGAAGCGGGGCGCTGCGTGTATCTGCCGCGATTCGACCTGCGTGATGGAGCGACGGCGCGTCGCGGCCGCGGTTACGGCGTGCAGATCTATCGCTGGTCGTTGGGCCAGGGGATATCCTATTTCAATGCGGTGGCGTTCGCGGAAATGGCGCCCCGCATAGAAAATCGCGTTGTGCTTGATCAGCGGCGCACGGACGCCTGGGGACTACCCGTGCTTCGCATCGCCTGCCACCATAATGATGCCGAACTCCAGCTGGCGAAGGACCAGTCGGCCGCGCTGGGCGAACTAGGCGAGCTGCTGAAAGTGAAATTCAATCAGCTGAACGAGCGGCCCGCACCTCCCGGTACGGCAATCCACGAATGTGGTACTGCTCGGATGGGCGACAGCCCAGACGCTTCGGTGCTGGACCCGCATAATCAATGCTGGGATGCGAGCGGTCTGTATGTCACCGACGCGTCGGCCTTTCCGTCGCAGGGCGCGCAGAATCCGACGCTCACCGTACTTGCACTCACCGCACGGGCGTGCGGCCACGCCGTGCGAGAGTTGGGGATCCGGGGATCATAGATTGCTCGCCGATCGCCAGAGCGGCATGGCCTGGAGCAAGCCCTGCGCTGCACAAAAACGACCCTGAGCAGCCACTTATATACTCCCCCAAGAGCGCGCCGCGAGACTGCTGGCGTAGCACGCCCGAGTCACGGCAGATCCCAGACAGAGTTCATCGGCGGTAATGCCAGTGCCCGTTGCACTCGCGACGCCCGCCGCCTAGGCATGCCCCATGAAAATAACGGCTCCAAGATTGGACTCATTTCTCGAGTCCATTTCTGCGACACAGTCGGCGTTCAACAGCTGACTGACTGTTGCTTCAAAGATCACTTGTCGATAGCCTGTCAGACGACGGCGGGGAGACCCGGCCATATCACTCGCCACGATCGCGCTATCGCCGACTGGCGCTAGAAATCGAGGAACGACGCGTGATCAATCCAATACGGGTAGTGCGGCAATTCGCGAAGAAAATTGCCTCAAGGCTCAGATTCAGCATTACCACGGACATACGCGGCCGCCGCATAACGATTCCGATGATCAACGGGATCGGATACGACCACTGCAAAGCCAAGGCACACGTGGAGGTCGTCGACTTCTTTCTGCAGCAGATATTTCCGCATGTGCGCGGGACATTTATCGATGTGGGTGCGAACATCGGCCAGACACTGCTCAAGGTGATTACGATTGATCCCAATCGTGACTACCTCGGATTTGAAGTGTCGACATTCTGTAACCACTACCTGGACGAACTGATTGCCGTCAACGGCCTGTCACGATGCCTGGTTGTGCCGATTGGATTGTCTGATAAGTTGCGGTCGGTCGAGTTTCAGTCCGCCAGTCCCAGCGATACGCTTGCCACGACGGTCGAGGCCTTTTGGACGGAGAACACCCGCAGAACCAATCGACGCCGCGTGCTGTTGGAGACTGGAGATTCGGTGCTGCCGCACCTGTTGGAGGGTGACATCGCCATCATCAAGATCGATGTCGAAGGTGGGGAACTGGAGGTGTTCAGAGGGCTGGCCAGCACGCTGCATAAATATCGGCCTTTGATTATCACCGAACTTTTGCCATACAGCTGCGATGTGAGCGACCCATCCCCATCGACCCCGATGATTCTGGAGAATCGAAAGCGACGCCTGATTCAGATTTCGGATCTGTTCCGCGAACTCGAATACGTTCCGTTCCGAATGCTGGCGACAAGACGATTGCAGCAGACCTTCGAATTCGACATGCCGGCTTACGACGAAAAGCTCACCAATTACCTGCTTCTGCCGACCGAGCGTATTGCCGAATTTGGCTTTCTGGACGGGGCAGTCGCCAGCGATGTTGGCAGCGCCAGCGCTCCGGCAGCCGATTCGCGCGTCTGATTTTTCGCGCCGGGCGCGCCCAGCGCTGGCTCAGTTCTGCAGCAGCGCCGTGATACCCGCCGCCGGGATGCTCGCCAGCTCGCCAGGCTCGAGCTTGTGCAGGCCGCCACCATAGACGCGGCCGCCGGCGATCATCACTTCACTCGCAATACCCTTGAGTACCTGCCATACCAGTCTGGCGCGGGCCGGATCCGCGCCGATGAATCGCGCCAGGGCATTGCGCGGATAGAGCATCAGGTAGCTGTTGGCGCCAATGGCCCTGGAGCGATTGTAGATGAAACGCTGCACGCCGCCGCGACCACGGCGCGCCATGTAGGTGCAGAGAAAGGCCGTCGGCTCGCGCGCCTCCTGCAGGTACCATGGCGAGCGTCGGCTGCACAGGTACCGGCGGGTGAGTTCGGCGCTGCCCGCCTCGAGATAGCGCCACAGTTGCGGGTGCTGGACACGAATGAGTTCCTCTGGCAAACGACAGTCCAGTAACCACAGACCCCGCACCAATCGTGGCTCGCCGCTGTCATCGGCGAACACTTCGTCGGATTCGAGCTGCCTCGGACCCGGAAGAATGGGTCGCAGATATTGGCGCGGGATCCCGCGTTCGGCGGCCTGTTCAGGCGTCATGATGAAAAACGCATTGGCACCGGTGGCGATGCCGCGCTGGACGCGGAAATATTCCCCGAGCGTCAGCCCGGCGGCAAAACGCGCTGAGCCAAGCGCCGCGGGAAAAGCGCTCCATTTGGCCGCGCTTTCCAATCGCGACGCCGGCACCAGACCACGCGTTCTCGGTTGACTCAGTGAGCCGCCATAGGTGAATTCGACCTGATGAGCGTTTCCAGGCCTCTGATTTCGCAACCACACCAACGCCGACGACACCAGTGCATCTCTGAACTGAACCTCGGTCGGGTCGAAGCGGTGGATCCGCAGCAGCGTAACCGTGTGCAGCAGATAGCGCTTGAGCTCGCGGCCATAGTTCACGTCCATGAACTCGCTCGGAATCAGCCAGCCGGCGATTGCGTCGTCGCTCATCCAGGGATGCGCGATGGTGATGAAATGCGCGTACAGACCTGCCAGTCCATTCAGACGCACACCGGTCGCGAGCAATGATTGTTGCTGCAGGCGTAGCTTGGCGCTCGACTGCAGGTGGTGGTGACGCACGTATGGCGGATTGCAGATCAGGAGGTTGTATCGTCGGGCTTGGCTGGCCGGCGCCGCTGCGGCCGTGAAGTCCTCAAGTCGCAGCCGCAGCGGCGTACCCTGCCATAACGTGCGGCACGGCTCACCGTAGTGGGCGTCGATCTCGAAACCGGTGGCGGCGGCGACGTCGGCCACGGGCCATTCCCGCAGCAGTGCGGCGTAGAACGATCCGGTGCCGATCGCGGGGTCCAGAAAACGAACCGGCCTGGATCCGAGCAGCTGATGCGCGTACTGCAGCGTCTCGCGCGCCAGCGCGCCCGGCGTGGCAAATTGCCCGAGGCGGTTGCGCTGCTGCGGCGATCGCAGCCGATCACGCGCCTGTTGCAACACCAGTCGCCGTCGCTCGATGCGCCCAACGGCGCGCTTCAACTGCATTGGAGCACGCATTTCACGCGCCCTGTTCGCTGGCGTCGATCTTGACCGCGGTGCCATAGGCGAGCACCTCGGTGATGCCGGGCCCGACCTCGGTCGCGTCATAGCGCACGCCGATGACGGCGTTCGCGCCCATCTCGCGCGCGTGCTTGAGCATGAGCTCATAGGCGTCATCGCGCGCCCGCTCGCACAGCTGCGTGTAGAGTGTGATGTTGCCGCCGAACAGAGTCTGCAGCGCCGCACCGATCGACCCCACGAGGCTGCGCGAGCGCACGACTATTCCGCGCACCATACCGAGATTCAGCACCACGCGGTGGCCAGGCAGTTCAAATGCGGTCGTCACCTTGTCGCTGAAGATCGCCATAGTTGCACCTCAAGCCTCGCCAGTGAGCGTCACGATGATATTGCGCCGCATCGCACCGTTGCGGTGCTCCCACAGGTAGATGCCCTGCCAAGTCCCGACGCCCAGCGCGCGCTCGCGGATCGGCAGCGTCAACTCGTGGCCGATGATCAGGCTACGTACATGCGCCGGCATGTCATCCGGCCCCTCCGCATCATGCAGGAACAGCGGATCGCCATCGGGCGCCAGGCGCTGAGCAAATCGTTCCAGGTCGCGCCGCACCTCCGGATCCGCATTTTCCGTAATGCACAGGCTGGCGCTGGTATGGCGCAGAAACAGGTGACAGATTCCGGTACGGATGCCCGAGCCGCCCACCTGGGCCTCGACTTCAGCGGTCAACTCATGATATCCGCGCCCGCGCGTTGCAACCTCGATCTCAGCCTGCCGCCACACCGGATCCCCTAGCGCGCGCCCCGACTTGAACCTGTAATTGCCTCGGTGCAGCGCGCTCGACAACCGACGCCGCCCGATGGACCATAGCATTACAACGTTCGTGGAGGGCTGTCGGGTGATGCATGGAAAACTGATGCTACCTCTTGCCGCCGCAGCATGCCTGATCAACGGCTGCGTCGGAGGCCCACACGCTCACGGCGCGGCTGCGGGCGCCAGCACCCACAACCAGACCGCGACGCTGAGTCCGGAGGTGGCTAACGCGGCGATGGCGGCAGCCGTCCAGCAGGTGATTGCCACCGAGCAGGCGTTTGCCAAGACCATGACCAATCGCGACTTCAAGGCGTTCTTGACGTTCCTGTCACCCGAAGCGGTATTCTTCAGCGGCGCTTCGGTCAAACACGGTCCCGCGGAAGTGGCGGTCCAGTGGCAGCCGTACTTCGAGGGCCGCAAAGCGCCTTTCTCCTGGGCTCCGGATCACGTCGAAGTTCTGGCGTCGGGCAAGCTCGCGCTCAGCACCGGACCGGTGTACGAGGACGGCAAGATCGTCGGACGCTTCAACTCCATTTGGCGACTCGAGGCGGATAACGCCTGGCGCATCGTGTTCGACAAGGGCGAGGCAGTGTGCAGCACCAAACCTTGAGGCGCGGTGCCGTTCGGCTCGATGAGCGTCTAGCGGGTCAGATCCGGCGCTGCTGCAGGCGCAAAGCTTATTGCCACAGCGTCCCCCGAATCCAATCCAGGAAGCGGATTATCGGCACGCGCTTGAAACCGCCGGCGCCGACTACAGATAAGCCATACACACGCTGCTTTGACAGCACGAAGCCCACGCCCAGATCATCGTAGAGCATGGTCTTCACACCCGTCTTGTCGTTGATTGCCTGACGCGTTGGCCTTCCAAGCAGCGCGGTGACTCTGGACTCCGGATCGCCAATTCCGACGCCAACTATCGGAGGACAGTAGGTCGTAGGAGGATCCAGTTGATCGATGCAGTCGATCTTCGCGACACGGCCAGAGTTGGCGTCGAACGTCAGGTCGAGATGAGTATTCAACCTGGAGCCGTTGTCGTACCCCCAGGTGTGATAGCTGTTGATGTCGGCCCCTTCTGGCAGTGCATTGTCGGGATCTTTCAGGGGATCCGTGTAGTAGACGCGGGCACCACCCGCACTTACCGGGTCCGCATCTCCGTACACGACCGGAGGGACTCCCCGCTTGTATCTGATCTCCCCGCGCGTGTCGCCCACCGCAATGTCGCCGAGACCGGAGAGTTGCTCACCCAGCTGTACGTAGGCACGAAACGCCCAGACGATGCCGCCAGCGACAACCCCGGTCACGACCAGAATCCACACGACGCGTGAAAGTACGCTTTGTCTTTCTGATGCCACGGGGATCAACTCTCAGCAAATGCCGGCGCGCGGACCGAAGTCAGCATTTGCATGACAGCCCGGCCGATGGCCGGCCGGGCCGCACAGACCCCTGACTTGCCCAACTGCCCGCCCCCTGGCTGGTATTGCTGAACCCGTGTTTGCGGCACAAAAGCCATCCTATCATGCAGGTGTACCTACCCACCCCATCCTACTGGCCAGCATCGACAGCGCGTGATACGTCGTTATCTCAGGCCGTAGACGTCCAGCTCGCCGGACACCGTGCTCGAGCCATAGAGCCCGCCTGAATTGTTACCGCGCGTTCCAAGATAGACCTTTCCGTTCGCAATGGTCGGGACGGTGAATTTGACCGCATAGCCTGCCTTGTCTGCGCTCACCATTGAGCTATTCCAAAGTTCGCTCTTAACGTTGGTCGCGTTGTAGGCGTGCAGCACTGCCGGGCCGCAGCCTGGGGACTGTTGTGTACAGTACTGACTGCTGTCCACTGCCCAGACGATACCGTTGGTCGTTCCTGCCGCTGACACCGCCGGGGCGCTGCCCGGAAAGCCATAGGTATTGCCCGACGAGGTCGCGAGATTGAACTTCGGCACCGTTGGGTCGAGCAGATAGGCCTTCAACGGACTGCCGAGGCCCACCAGATAATAATAATTGTTCCAGAACGCTCCGGTGGCATAGATCCCATAGCCGAAACTGATCTCCTGCACCGCGCTGCTATCGCCCAGGCCGCCGAGCAGATCGCGATTCAGGACGTAGAGATTGCCGTCTTTGCCGCCACCCATGACCAGGTGCGTTATCGGACTGCCCGCGGGCAGATCCGCCAGGATGGCCGCGCCGCCGGATCCGAAATCGTTGTCGTCGTCATAGTCCGCCAACTGATCCGTGGGCGTGAAGTATTCCGAGACCGTCAGATTACCGGTTAGCTTGAGCAGCGAATCGCCATAGTCATTGTTCGGTCCACTGGTACTGTTGGCGTCGAATTGGCCGTTGCCGGTCAGGACATAGAGATTGTTGCTCGAATCGGCGGCCGGAGCCGCGCCCCCCATCCAGATGCCCCCGCCATACCCGGAGTTCGGTGTCACCGCGAACACCGCCGAGCGCGTGAATGACGAGCCGTTAAAGGTGTAGCCCATCATCCAGCCGCGCCACGGAGTGGTATCCTCGTGGCCCGCCCAGGCGATGTAGACGGTGCCGTTGACCAGCGCCAGACCGGGTCGCTGGTTCTCCTGGCGCGAGTTGAAGGTGTCGGTGCTGCCGCCGTCGCCGCTGCCGGGCACGCTTCCGGCGATCGTCACTGGAGAGCCGCTGGCCTTCTCATTACCAGTGGTCGGATCAATCGCATGCAGACGCTGATAAAACGTCGGACCTGCGAGATTCACCGATTTTGAGACTACATAGAGGATGCCGCTGGCCGGATCAAAGACCGGCGTACCGGTCACCCCCACTTCCGGTTTGATATCGCCGTAGCCCTGCCCGACAAGATAACCGGTGACGCCAGAGGGCACGGTGGTCTCGCTGCCGGTGCCACCGTGGCCGGTGTCGATGAGACTGGCCTTCCAGAGCTGTACGCAGGGGTTTGCATCGGCGTCGAATGCGTACAGGCTGTCGTGTTGGGTCGCGACAAAGACCACATTGTGCTGTGCACCGTTCACACTCAGATTGGCGACCCAGAGCGGTTGCGCATAGACGGCGCCATCGACCGTGCAGGAGAACAGCTTGCCGAAGCTGGAGGTGTTTACATTGGCAGGTGTCAGCCCGTATTCCTGGGTATTGGCGCCGTCGCGGGCAAGGTCGTTATGGAAGGTGTAAACGCCGGCCAGACCCGTGACCGCCGCGGTGGCGCTGCCCGACAATGACGGATTGGTAACGCTGGTCGCAACGATGGCGTGCGTGCCCACGGCGGACCCCGGGGTGTACAGGCCACCGGTAGTGATCGTGCCCACCGTGCTGTTGCCGCCGGGGACGCCGTCCACCGTCCAGGTGGCACCGCCGCCGCCCGAAACGACCGCGGTGAACTGCTGTGACTGCGATTGGGTGATCGCGCCCACCTGTGGCGTCACCGTGAGCGCAGTCTGGCCGCCGATCGTCACGTTATCGAACACCGCGGTGCTCAGGGTGCCGTTGTTGTGGCTGGAGACGGCCAGGCCGACATAGGCCTGGGAGGCCATGGCAATGGTGTACTGACCCAGGGAGGTCCAGGTCGTGCCATTGGCCGAGTAGTAAGCGGTGAAGACATTGCCCGCGCGCACCATGCGTACCCAGTACGGGTCGGCGACGATCGGACCATAGGTGACATCAAAGCTGGCCGCACCGGTGGTGGGACGCACCTGGTAGACCACGCCGTTGCTCGGAGTCATCGCCGCCAGCGCATCGGTCGAGCCGGTGGTCAGCGTCTCGCGGAACATCACGCCGGCCTTGGCCCAGCCGTTGGTGTTGGTCTGGCTCACCACGCGCGCGGTGATCGAGCCGTCGCCGGTGAGCGGCTCGGAGACGAACTGGAACTCATCGGCCGCATTCCAGATGTCCGCCCCTGAGCCCTTGACCGTGAAGGTGCCGCCGCTGAGCGTATAGGAGCCGGCCGCCGTGACCGCCCCGATGTCCTCATCGCTCCAGCTCGCGGCCACCGCACTCTGGGTGGTCACGCTCAGGGCGCTGGAGAGGGCTGAGACATTGGCCGGGGTGGAAGTGTCGAAGGCAGCGACCTGGTAGGAGTACGCGGTCGCGGCGGTGAGCCCGGTGTCGGCGAAGGAGGTGCCGCTGGTGACGGTCGCGATCGGTGTGCTGCTGGCGTTGCGATACACGTAGTAGCCGCCCACGCCGCTGCTGCCGGGGTTGGTCGAGGCGCTCCAGCTCAACGTGAGGCTGCTCGCCGTGACGTTCGACGCCGCCAGACCCGTGGGCACCGTCGGTGCCTGGGGCGCACCTGTCGTCGCGGCGCTGACCGTCACGTTATCGAACACCGCGGTGCTCAGGGTGCCGTTGTTGTGGCTGGAGACGGCCAGGCCGACATAGGCCTGGGAGGCCATGGCAATGGTGTACTGACCCAGGGAGGTCCAGGTCGTGCCATTG
>JABCZO010000030.1 GCA_013289615.1 Gammaproteobacteria bacterium | reverse complement strand
TGCATGCTGCAATGAAGCTGCCGGCGGCGATCACGGTCCGCGCGACGGATGCAGCCCGGTGCACGGGCGTGAGTGCACAAGAACCAAGAATAATGTGCAGGGAAGCGACGATGGAAACGATACTGCCGCGGCCGCGGCGAATCGGCACAGCGCTGGCTCGCTGGCTTGATTCCAGCGCCGGCGCGCTGCTCGACGACGACGACCAGCATATCGACTGGCTGCGCACGCTGCCGTTCATTGCGCTGCACCTGGCCTGCCCAGCGGTGATCTGGGTCGGCGTCTCCGGCGTTGCGGTAGCCTGCGCCGTGATTCTGTACGTCATCCGCATGTTCGCGATCACCGGATTTTATCACCGCTATTTTTCGCACCGGGCGTTCCACGCATCGCGAGCGGTGCAGTTCGTTTTCGCAGCGATTGGCGCCAGCAGTGTGCAGCGCGGCCCGCTGTGGTGGGCCGCCCACCACCGCAGTCACCACCGCCATGCCGAGGGCGAACTCGACCCGCATTCGCCGGTACGGCGCGGTTTCCTGTGGAGTCACGTGGGCTGGTTCCTGACCCCGCGCGCTTTTCGCACCGACCTGAGACTGATCCCGGATCTGGCGCGCTATCCGGAACTGCGGCTGCTCGATCGCTTCGACATCCTGATGCCGGTGGTGCTCGCCGTCGCGCTGTATGCGCTCGGGTGCTACCTGGGCAGCGCGCAGCCGCAGCTGGGAACTAGCGGCATGCAGCTGGTGGTGTGGGGATTTTGTATCTCGACGGTGGTGCTGTTCCACGCCACTTTCATGATCAATTCGCTGGCGCACCGCTTCGGTACGCGCCGCTTCGGCACGCCTGATGCCAGCCGCAACAACTGGTGGCTGGCGCTGATCACCTTCGGCGAGGGCTGGCACAACAATCACCACCGCTTTCCGGGTGCTGCGCGCCAGGGCCTGCGCTGGTGGGAATTCGACATGACCTACTACGGCCTGAGCGTGCTGTCGTGGCTCGGCGTGGTGCACGATCTGCGCCCTTTTCCGGCCAGTGTGCGCATGGCGCGACGCCAGGACACGCACGGCGGGCTGTCGTGACCGACGCCGGCGTGGTCCAGCTGGCGCGTGCGCCGCAGCGCGCGACCTGGGTCGAGCGCGTCATGCGCGAGCGCGTGCTCGATCTGTTGCGCGGCTTGCAGGATTGCGCGCTGCTGGTAAGGGAGGGCGGTGAAGCGGTTGCCGTCGCCGCGTCCGCAGCCGGGTCCGCGCCACGCGCGAGCGAAACGCTGCGCGCTTGCGTGCAGGTGCACGATCCGGCGTTCTATCGCCGCGTCGCGCTGAACGGTAGCGTCGGCGCCGCGGAAGCCTACATGGACGGACTGTGGGATTGCGATGAGCTGGTGGCGCTGGTGCGCATTCTGGTGCGCAATCGCGATCGCCTGGATGCGATGGAACGCGGTGCGGCCCGGCTCGGCGGTGCCGTGATGCGTGCCTGGGCTGCGCTGCGGCGCAATACCCACGCTGGCAGCCGGCGTAACATCGCCGCGCACTACGATCTGGGCAACGAATTCTTCCGGCTGTTTCTCGATGACAACCTGATGTACTCGTCGGCGTTGTTTGCGTCCGGGCGCGAATCGCTGGAAGTCGCACAGACCCGCAAGCTTGCGCGCATCTGCGAAAAGCTGCAGCTGTCGGCGCATACGCGTGTGATCGAGATCGGCAGCGGCTGGGGCGGCTTCGCGTTGCACGCGGCTCGAGAGCACGGCTGCCACGTGACCACGACCACCATCTCGCACGAGCAGTACCAGCTGGCGCGCTCGCGCGTGGCGGCGGCGGGCCTGCAGGATCGCATCGAGGTGCTGCTGGCCGATTATCGCAGCTTAAGCGGCCGCTATGACCGGCTGGTTTCGATCGAAATGATCGAGGCCATCGGGCACCAGTACCTGGATACCTATTTCCGCAAGGTCGGGGCGCTGCTCGAGGACGACGGCATGGCGCTGATCCAGGCGATCACTATCGAGGACTATCGTTACGCCCAGGCGCTGAGCTCGGTGGACTTCATCAAGCGGCACGTGTTTCCCGGCAGTTTCATACCGTCGATCAGTGCCATGCTCGAGGCGATCGGGCGGGTGAGCGACCTGAAGCTGTTCAATCTCGAGGATATCGGCCCGAGCTATGCGTTGACGCTCAGGGCCTGGCGCGAGCGCTTTGTGCGCCGGCGCGACCAGGTACGCTCGCTGGGCTACCCAGAGCGGTTCGTGCGTATGTGGGAATTCTACCTGGCCTACTGCGAAGGCGGATTCATCGAGCGCGCGACCGGCGACGTGCAGATGCTGCTGAGCAAACCCGGGGCACGGCGGCCGCAGTTCGTGCCGCTATAGGCACGCCGCTGCTGCGCCAGATTGCGGCGGCTGGGACGCAAGCTGACGCGATTCATCGTCGGTATAAAGCCGCGATCGGGTCAGGAATCGCAGCCCCTCGGGTCCTTCCAGCGAGAACATGCCGCCGCGCCCCGGCACCACATCGATGATCAGGTGGGTATGTTGCCAGTACTCGAACTGCGCGGCGCCGATGTAGAACGGTTGACCGCCGATGTGTCCCAGCAAGACGTCCTGATCGCCGACCAGGAACTCGCCGCACGGGAAACACATCGGCGCGCTGCCATCGCAACAGCCACCGGACTGGTGAAACATC
This sequence comes from Gammaproteobacteria bacterium, assembly GCA_013289615.1. Lineage (GTDB taxonomy): Bacteria > Pseudomonadota > Gammaproteobacteria > Steroidobacterales > Steroidobacteraceae > FEN-1191. Next base: position 45,971 of record JABCZO010000030.1, on the reverse strand, counting down.
ACCGCTCCGTGCTTGCGCTCGAGCTGGCCGATCAGCGCCAGTGCCGCCGGCGTCGCACTCACGCGCTCGACTTCGGCCATCGCCAGTCGCCTAGAAAAACCCGAGCGCTTTCGGCGAGTAGCTCACCAGCAGGTTCTTGGTCTGCTGGTAGTGATCCAGCATCATCTTGTGGTTCTCGCGTCCCACGCCCGATTGCTTGTAGCCGCCAAACGCCGCATGCGCCGGGTAGGCGTGATAGCAGTTGGTCCACACACGGCCGGCCTGGATACCGCGCCCCATGCGATAGCAGGTGTTCATGTCTCTGGACCACACGCCGGCCCCCAGGCCGTAGAGCGTGTCATTGGCCAGGGCCAGCGCCTCGTCCTCATCCTTGAAGGTCGCCACCGATACCACCGGTCCGAAGATCTCCTCCTGGAACACGCGCATCTTGTTGTGGCCCTTGAGCACGGTGGGCTGAATGTAGAAACCTTCTCCCAGATCGCCCGCGAGCTTGGCCTGCGCGCCGCCAGTGAGCACCTTGGCGCCTTCCTGGCGAGCGATGTCGAGGTACGACAGGATCTTCTGCATCTGCTCGCTCGAGGCCTGGGCTCCGAGCATGGTGCTGGGACTTAAGGGGTCGCCCTGCTTGATCTGCCCGACACGCTTGACGGCGCGTTCGATGAAGCGCTCGTAGATCGATTCCTGGATCAGCGCCCGCGACGGGCAGGTGCAGACCTCGCCCTGATTGAGCGCGAACATCGCAAAGCCCTCGAGCGCCTTGTCGAAAAACGCGTCATCGTGCTCGCATACATCGGCGAAAAATATGTTGGGCGACTTGCCGCCGAGTTCGAGCGTCACTGGGATCAGGTTCTGCGACGCGTACTGCATGATCAGGCGGCCGGTGGTGGTCTCGCCGGTGAACGCAATCTTGGCGATGCGCTTGCTGGACGCCAGCGGCTTGCCGGCCTCGACACCGAACCCGTTGACCACGTTGATAACGCCCGGCGGCAGCAGGTCGGCGATCAGTTCCATCAGCACCAGAATCGACGCCGGCGTCTGTTCGGCCGGCTTGATCACCACGCAATTGCCAGCTGCCAGCGCCGGCGCGAGCTTCCACACCGCCATCAGAATCGGGAAGTTCCACGGAATGATCTGGCCGACCACGCCCAGCGGCTCGTGGAAATGGTAGGCGACGGTGTCCTCATCGATCTGCGACAGCGAGCCCTCCTGCGCGCGGATGCAGCCGGCGAAATAGCGGAAGTGATCGATCGCGAGCGGCAGGTCGGCCGCCATGGTCTCGCGAATCGGCTTGCCGTTGTCCCAGGTCTCCGCATGCGCCAGCATGCTCAGATTGGTTTCCATGCGATCGGCGATCTTGTTGAGAATGATCGCGCGTTCGGCGCCCGGGGTTTTGCCCCAGGCGGTCTTGGCCGCGTGCGCGGCGTCGAGCGCCAGCTCGATATCGTCGGCGGTCGAGCGCGGGATCTCGCAGATCGGCTGACCGGTCACCGGCGTGATATTTTCGAAGTACTCGCCTTTCACCGGTGCGACCCACTTGCCGCCGATGAAGTTGCCATAGCGGGTCTTGAAAGCAATCTTCAGACTGCCGTGCGTGCTCGGGGCGATAGTCATAATAGTTCTCCTCAAAGAGTCGGTATCTACATGGGCGCCATGACTGGCAGTTTCGCGCTGGCCCTTCTGGGGCAGCGCCACTCGAGGAGTGATACGCAAAAGCCGGGACGGACGCGCATTGGCGTGGATAGTCCCGCTGAGCTGACCCCCCCGGGCCCGATTCACCCAATTATCCGCCTATGCAGGTCGTGATACCACCCGCCGGCGCCGCCGCCGGGCTGCCGGCCCGTCGCCTGGACGCCGGCGGACGTGCACATGTGGACCAGCGGGCGGTGCTGGCACTGGCGTTGCCATTGATGGCGAACAGCGCGGTGCAGATCGTGCTCAACCTGACCGACATGTGGTTCGTCGGCAGAATCTCGACCAAGGCGCTGGCGGCGGTCGGCGCCGTTCAATGGCTGGTGCTGGTGGTGGTGTACGTCCTTGGCGGCATTGGCTCTGCGGTCCAGACCATGGTGGCGCAGGCCCAGGGTGCACAGCACTACCAGCGCGCCGGGCAGGCGGTGTGGACGGCACTGTGGGGCACGCTGTGCGCGGCGCCGCTGTTCGTCGCGGTCGGCGCGGCGAGGCATGTGCTGCTGGCGCCGCTGGGCTTCGATCCCGAGATTACGCGCCTGGCCGGCGACTTCTGGTTCCCGCGCGTCGGCGGCGCCTTCCTCGGCGCCGCGGTATGGGCCATGTTTGGTTTCTTCAACGGCATCGGACGCCCGCGGGCGACGCTGCTGGTCACCTGTGTGACCGCGTTGGCGAACGCGCTGTTGAACCAGCTGTTCATCTTCCGGCTCGGCTGGGGCATCGCCGGTTCCGGCTGGGCGACCACCTGGGCGCAGGCGCTGGGGCTGGTACTGGCCCTGGCCATCTTTCTGCGTCCTGATATTCGTCTCAAGTACCTGTCACACCAGAGCTGGCGGCCGCGCGCCGGCCTGCTGCGCCAGCAGTTGCGGCTGGGCGTTCCGATGGGACTGCTGCCGGCAGCGGATCTGCTGGGCTTTGCCATCTTCCAGATGATGCAGGTGCGTCTGGGCACCGTCGCCGGCGCGGCGACGCAGATGGTAATGATGCTGACATCGGTTGCCTACACGCCCGGTTACGGTATCGCGATGGCCGGCACCACGCTGGTCGGGCACTCGATCGGCGCCGGCGACACGCCCTGGGCCACTCGTGTCGGCTCGCGTGTGATCCTGCTGGCGGCGGCTTATATGGGGGGCATCGGCGTGCTGCTGGCGCTCGCCGGTCCCGCGATCCTGCCGCTGTTCACCGGCGCACACGATGTCGATGCGGCCGCGGCGGTCGCGCTCGGCACACAGCTGCTGTGGGTGGCCGCCGGATATCACTTCTTCGATGGCGTGAATCTCGGCAGCGCGATGTGCCTGCGCGGTGCCGGCGATGCGGTGGTGCCGGCGGCACTGGTGATCGTGATGTCGTGGCTGCTGTTCGTGCCGATGGCCCATGCGTTCACCTTCGCGCCCGGGCAGGGCTGGGTGCAGTTCCTGCCGCAGCTGGGCTGGGGTGCGATCGGCGGCTGGGTGGCCGTTCTGATCTACATCATGGTGCTCGGGAGCACGCTATTTTTGCGTTGGCGCTCGCGCGCGTGGTGGAGAATGCGTCCGGCGACGACGAATGCACGCTCCTGAATACGCCCGGCAGGGCAAACTTTGAATCGCAATTTGTGTCAAACGATACTATAATGTCTTTATGCAACCCTTTGATTTAATTGGTGCCCAGGAGAGGACTCGAACCTCCACGGGTTGCCCCGCTAGTACCTGAAACTAGTGCGTCTACCAATTCCGCCACCTGGGCATGCGGTGGGCGGCGCAATGTACGGAAGGGGTCGGGGACTGTCAATTGAGGCGTAGCGGTAAGCAACGGCCATCGAACTCAGGCGGCCGGCGCAAGACGGCCGCGCCGGCGCACCTGCGCACGCGCCGATCCGGCAAAGCGGCCGGCGGCGGCGAGGCTGCGCTGATGCAGGCGGAGGGCTTGCTGAGCGCCAACCGTGCCGGCTATGGCTTTGTACGTACCGATGCTCTGCTGGACTCGGTATTCCTGCCGCCGCCAGAAATGAAAGGCCTGATGCATGGCGATCGGGTGCGCATCGAGGTGCGCAGCGACGGCCAGGGGCGCTATATCGGCCAGGTGCTCGGTGTGGTTGAGCGCGGCGTGCAGGCATTTCTGGGCACGCTCGAGGCCGGCCACCGCGGCCTGGCGGTGCGCGCGGCCGACCAGCGCCTGGGATTGCAGTGCGCGGTGACCGAAAACCCGCTGGCGGCGCGCGCCGGCGACTGGGTGATTGCGCGCGTGCTGCGTTATCCGAGCGACACTCAGCAGGGCGAGGCGCGCATCGAGCAGCGCCTCGATCCCGAGCGCCCGGTGCAGTTGGCCACCGAGGCGGCGATCGCCCGCTTCGGGTTGCCGGTGGACTTCCCGGCGGCCGCACTGCGCGAGGCCGCGCACTGGGGCAAGAACGTCGATGCGCAGGAGGCCGCGCAGCGGATCGACCTGCGCCAGCTGCCGCTGGTCACGATCGATGGCGCGGATGCCAAGGATTTCGATGACGCGGTGTACGCCGAACGGCTCGAGGCCGGCGGCTTTCGGCTGCTGGTGGCGATCGCCGATGTCAGCCACTACGTGCGTCCCGGCAGCGCGCTGGATGCCGAGGCACGCTCGCGCGGCACGTCGGTTTATTTTCCGACGCGCGTGCTGCCGATGCTGCCGACCGCGCTGTCGAACCACCTGTGTTCGCTCGAACCGCAGGTGGATCGGTTGTGCATGGTGGCCGAGATGCGCATCTCCAGGCGCGGAGCGCTCGAGGACAGCAAGTTCTATCCGGCAGTGATGCGCTCGGCGGCGCGCCTGACCTACGACCAGGCGCATGACGCGCTGTTCCTCGGCCAGCCGGCAGCGCGCGCTGCGCTCGGGCCGGTGCTGGAATCGCTGCTGCCGCTGGTCGATGTCTATCACGCGCTGCAGGCGGCGCGCCGGCGGCGCGGCGCACTCGAGTTCGATGCGCCGGAGGCTGAATTCGTGATCGAGAACGGCGAGCGGGTGCGCGCGATCGAATTCATTTCGCGTAACGATGCCCACAAGCTGATCGAAGAATGCATGGTGCTGGCCAATGTCGCAGTCGCGCAGGAACTGCGCACCCAGCGCCAGCCGGCACTGTTTCGAGTTCATGCCTCGCCGGATGAGAAGAAGCTCGCCCAGCTGCGCAGCACGCTGCGGGTGCTCGGCATCGAGCTGCAGCTACCCGAGCCGGTGAAACCGAGCGACCTGGCGGCGATCGCGCCGCGGGTGCGCGATGCCGAGAGCCGGCCGTTCGTCGAATCGCTGATCGTGCGCTCGATGGCGCAGGCGCTGTATCAGCCCGAGAACATCGGGCACTTCGGACTGGCATTGAAGGACTATGCGCATTTTACGTCGCCGATACGGCGCTATCCGGACCTGATGATTCACCGTGCGCTGCGCGCCCGGCTGGGACTACTGGATGCTGCGTCGTTGCCGGCCGCGCCGGAGCTGGCCGCGCTGGGCGTGGACCTGTCGCGGCTCGAACGGCGCTCCGATGAAGCCGATCGCTACGTCGGCACGTTCTTGAAGTGCGTGTATCTGCGCGATCGGGTGGGGCAGACCTTCGATGGCCTGATCACTACCGTGATGGAATTCGGCTGCTTCGTGCAGCTGCTGGCGCTCGGGGTGGACGGCCTGCTGCCGCTGGCCTCGATGCGCGACGACAATTATCAGATGGCGCGCGATGGCGGCCAGTGGATCGGCGAGCGCAGCAAACGCCGCCTGGCCCCCGGTGTGCGGCTGCGGGTGATCGTCGCGGCGGTGAAGCCGGTGGAAGGACTGATCGATCTTGAGCTCGCAGCGGACTGAAGTCGTCTACGGCCTGCATGCGGTGCGCACGCTGCTGGCGCGAGATCCGCAGCGCGTGGTGTGCGTGTACCTGCAGCACGGCCGTCACGATGCCAGGGCCGATGAGATCGAGCGGCTGGCGCACGCGGCCGGTCGCGCGCTGGAGCGGGTGGATGCGAAGCAGTTGCAGGCGCGGCTCGGGCAGGCGGCGGTGCACCAGGGGGTCGTGGCCGAGGTGGCGCCGCTGGCGCCCTGGAGCGAGGCCGATCTGCTTGAGGCGGTCACGCGGACCCCGGACGCGCTGCTGCTGGCGCTCGATGGTGTGCAGGATCCGCACAACCTGGGCGCCTGCCTGCGCACCGCCGATGCCTGCGGCGTGCTCGCACTGATCGTGCCGCGCGACCGGGCGGCATCGCTCAATGCCACCGCGCGCAAGGTGGCGGCGGGCGCCGCCGAGAGCACGCCGGTGGTCACCGTGACCAACCTGGCGCGCACCCTCGGCCTGCTCAAGGGTGCCGGACTGTGGATCGTGGGTGCCGACGCTGCGGGCGCGCAGCCGGCACACGAGATCGATCTGACCGGCGGCCGGGTACTGGTCATGGGCGCGGAGGGCGCGGGCCTGCGTCAGCTCACCCGCCGCCATTGCGACTGGCTGGCGCGACTGCCGAGCCTGGGGACGGTCGAGAGCCTGAATGTCTCGGTGGCCACCGGCATGCTGCTGTACGAGGCGCTACGGCAGCGGGCGGCGCGCGGCTAAAGTCGCGGCCAGGCAGCAACTGCGGTTCGACGCGACGGCTCAGGCGCTCGCCCGCCGCCACACGGCGGCGAAGATCCCCGCCCCAACCAGTATCGAGCCGCCGGTTCGGTTCACGGCCCGCTGCACGCGTGGCTGGCGCAGCCGCTGGCGTGCTGCCGAAGCCAGCAGCGAATACAGCGCCGAATTCACGATGGCGAGCGTGACAAAGGTCGTTTCCAGCACCAGCACCTGGGGCCAGAACGGCTGGCCGGCGACCAGGAACTGCGGTACGAACGCCACGAAGAAAATGATGCCTTTCGGGTTCAGTGCGGTCACCGCGTAGGCGTGACACAGCATGCGCAGCGGCTTGATCGGCGGCGCCTGCAGCGCCTCGGCAGCATCGACCGGGGCGCGCCACAGCTTGACGCCGAGGTAGATCAGGTAGACAGCGCCCAGCAAGCGCAGCAGCGTGAACAGCATCGCGGACGTGGCCAGCAGCGCACCTAAGCCCACCATCGAGGCGGTCATTGCCGTCACATCGCCCAGCGCAACGCCTGCCACGATGGCGGCGGCGGGCTTGCGGCCGTGACCGAGGGCGTAGGAGATCACCAGCAGGACCGTGGGGCCTGGAATGGCCAGCAGGACGCCCGAGGCGGCGGCAAAGGCCAGCCAGTGTGCGAATGTCATTAAATTCTCCCGATAAGCGCGCTCAAGGTCGTGCCGTTGCGTCGTTGGGCGGCTTTTTGTATCCTTGCGCGCCTTTTTCGACTACCCGGCGACTGCATTGCTGTTAGTCTGCCGGCTCTCCTTGCCGCACTGCTCCTTTTGCAAGCCTCGGGTGGGCGGCATTACCCCGTGAGGAGGATACATGAGGCATTATGAAATCGTATTTCTGGTCCACCCGGACCAGAGCGAGCAGGTTCCGGCGATGATCGAGCGCTACCAGGGCATGATCGCCGCCGGCAGCGGCAAGGTGCATCGGCTCGAAGACTGGGGCCGGCGCCAGCTCGCCTACCCGATCGCCAAGGTCCACAAGGCGCACTACGTGCTGCTCAACATCGAGTGCGACCAGAAGACGCTCGCCGAGCTGATCGGCGCTTTCCGATTCAGCGACGCGGTGCTGCGCCACCTGGTGACCAACGTCGAGACCGCGCTGACCGAGCCCTCGCCGATGGCCAAGGCCGAGGAAGAGGGCGAGCTACGCCGCGAGCGCGACGATGAGATGGACGATGAACCTGCTGTGATGGGTGCGTGATGGCCGAACCCAGAGTTTCCCGCTTTACGCGCCGCAAGAAGTTCTGTCGTTTCACTGCCGACGGCGTCACCTCGATCGACTACAAGGATCTGGCGACGTTGAAGAACTACGTGACCGAGACCGGCAAGATCGTGCCGAGCCGCATCACCGGCACCAAGAGCTTCTTCCAGCGCCAGCTGGCGACCGCCATCAAGCGTGCGCGCTTCCTGGCGCTGCTGCCGTACACCGATCAGCACTGAGGGTGCCGCCATGGAACTCATCCTGCTGCAGAAAGTAGCCAACCTCGGCAACATCGGTGATCGCGTCAAAGTGAAGTCCGGCTATGGCCGCAATTTCCTGTTGCCCAAGGGCAAGGCGACGCTGGCAACGGCCGAGAACGTCGCGCGCTTTGATGCGCGTCGGGCCGAGCTCGAGAGTGCCGCCAACGCCGAGCTGCATCGCGCCCAGCAGCGCGCCGCCGCCATCAAGGATTTCAAGCTCAGCATCATTGCCAAGGCCGGATCGGAAGGAAAACTGTTCGGTTCGGTCGGCACGGCCGATATCGCCGAGGCGGCCAGCGCCGCTGGCCACTCGCTGGCGCGCAGCGAAGTGCGTCTGCCGGGCGGCCCGCTGCGCGCCGTGGGCGAGCACGCCGTGACGCTGCACCTGCACGCCGACGTCGAAGTCGAGCTTCCGGTCATCATCGTCGCGGAAGAAGCGGGCTGAGGCCGGCGGGCGCGGGCGCGTGAGTACTCCTCTGCGCTCACGTCGCGACGGCGGCAGCGCGGGCGCCGAAGGGCTGGTTCCTCCGCATTCGCTCGAAGCCGAGCAATCGGTACTCGGCGCGCTGCTGATCGACAAGACGGCCTGGGACCAGGTCGCCGACATCGTCACCACCGAAGATTTTTATCGCCCCGACCATCGGCTGATCTACGAGGCACTCGGGGAACTGGTCGCCGCCGGCCGCCCGGCCGACGTGGTGACGGTCTCCGAACAGCTCGAGCGTCGTGGCCGGCTCACCGATGCCGGGGGACTGGCCTACCTCGGTACGCTCGCGGGTGATACACCGACCGCCGCCAATGCCCGCAGCTATGCACAGATCGTGCGCGAGCGCGCGCTGCTGCGACGACTGATCGAAGCCGGGCGCGAGATTGCCTCCTCGGTGTTCAACGATGACGGCTCGTCGGCGCGCGATCTGGTCGATCGTGCCGAGGGCCTGGTGTTCGAGATCGCCGAACAGGGCATCCGCACCGGCGCGGGTGCGGTGCGCGTGAAGGCGTTGTTGCCGGCGCTGATCGACAAGATCGACGAGTGGCACAGCCATCCGGACAAGCTGCGCGGGCTGGCGACCGGATTCACGGATTTCGACAACAAGACCGGCGGCCTGCGGCCCGGTGACCTGGTCATCGTCGCCGGGCGCCCCTCGATGGGCAAGACTACGCTGGCGGTCAATATGGCCGAATACGCCGCCGTCAGTCCGGACAGCAAAGCCTCGGTCGCCATCTTCAGCATGGAAATGCCGGCCGAGCAGCTGGTGACGCGCATGCTGGCGTCCATCGGGCACGTGCCGCTCAACAGCATCCGCAGCGGCCGCATATCCGACGACGACTGGGTGCGCATCAACTCGGCCACCAGCCAGCTGTCCGATGCGAGAATTTTCATCGACGAATCGCCGGCGCTGACGCCGACGGATCTGCGTGCGCGCGCCCGGCGCCTGAAGCGCGAGCACGGGCTCGACCTGGTGGTCGTGGATTATCTGCAACTCATGCAGGTACCGGGCACGAAGGAGAACCGCGCCACCGAGATCGCGGAGATCTCGCGCGGACTGAAATCGCTGGCGAAGGAGCTGGCGGTGCCGGTAATTGCGCTGTCGCAGCTCAATCGCGCGGTCGAGCAGCGCAACGAGAAGAAGCCGGTGATGTCGGATCTGCGTGAGTGCGTGACCGGCGATACGCTGGTGTGCCTTACCGACGGCAGGCGTACGCCGATCCGCGAACTGGTCGGCACGGCGCCGGAAGTGTGGTCGTTCGATGAGACGCATCGGCTGCATGCCGCGCGGGCCGACAAGGTCTGGCATGTCGGCCGTAAGCCGGTGTTTCGCGTCGCGCTTGCCAGCGGCCGCAGTATCCGGGCGACGGCGGAACACCTCCTGCTCGCCGGGGCCGGCTGGACGGCGGTGGGCAAACTTGCGACGGGCGACAGGCTGGCGCTGGCTCGACGACTTCCGGCTCCTGCGCAACCCAAGCGTTGGCCTGAGCACTGGCTGATCCTGCTCGGACATCTGGTGGGCGACGGCAGCTACCCGGTGCATCAACCGCTGCGTTACACGACGATGGATGAAGAGAACAGCGCACTGGTGCGCACGTGCGCCGAAGCATTCGGTAGCACGGTGAGCAGGCATGAAGGCCCGACTGGCACCTGGCATCAGCTGGTCATCAGCGGCAACGGCAATCGCTGGCATCCTGCCGGCGTGGGCGCGTGGCTGAAGCAGCTCGGAATTTTTGGCCAGCGTTCACATCAAAAGCATTTGCCGGCTGAGGTCTTTACTCTCGCTGACGATCAGATCGCGTGCCTATTGCGGCACTTATGGGCTACCGATGGCTCGATTACGGTGTCCAAGAGGGGCAAGCACCCCGCGCCGCAAATCCACTTTTCGACTTGCAGCCGCCGGCTCGCGTTCGATGTCGCCGCATTGCTGCTGCGCTTGGGTGTTGTGGCGCGCATTTACACTGTGGAGAGTGCGGGGACACGTCCGATGTATTCGGTCTACATCAGTGGTGTCGCCTCGATGCGCCGCTTCGTCATGGAGGTTGGAGGCCACGGGCCCCGCCTGGACGCAATGATGCAAGTGAAGCGCTATCTGATGGAAACCAACGAGAACACCAATGTCGATACTTTGCCGGTCGAAATGCTCGACCGAGCACGTGCTATGGTCAACTCGCTCGTCGCGAGCGACAGCCGGCTAGCCCGTGTGCGCGGCTCATCGATGGCAAATTCGCGTGTTCGTTTCGCGCCGTCACGAAATTATTTACGAAGATATGCCGACTTGCTTGGTGACGAATCGCTTCAGGCGGCGTGTGAGACCGATATATTCTGGGATCGCGTGACTGCCGTGTTGCCGGACGGCGAAGAAGATGTTTACGACCTGACTGTTCCGGGCCCAGCCAACTGGCTCGCAGATGGTGTGGCGACTCACAACTCTGGGAGCTTGGAACAGGACGCTGACATGATCCTGCTGATCTACCGCGACGAGGTCTACGATAAAAACACTACAAAAAAAGGCATGGCGGAAATCGATCTGGCGAAGCACCGCAACGGCGAGACCGGAACTTTCCTGCTGACGTTCCAGGGCCAGTACACGCGCTTCGTCAATTACGCGCCCGACACCTACGCCGAGGGCGTATTGCGGTGATGCGGCTGATTCGCGCGCGCATCGACAGCGCCGCGTTGCGGGCCAATCTGCAGGCGATACGCGCCCGCGCACCGGCGAGCCGCGTGATGGCGGTGGTCAAGGCCAATGCCTACGGTCATGGCCTGGTGCCGACGGCGCTCGCGCTGCCCGACGCCGACGCGTTCGCGGTCGCCCGGCTCGAAGAGGCCATCACACTGCGCGATAACGGACTCAAGCGGCGCATCGTGCTGCTGGAGGGCGTGTTCGATGCCGCGCAGTTGGCGCAGGCGGCGCAGCTCGAACTCGACCTGGTGGTGCATCAACCCTTGCAGATCGAGCTGCTGGAGCGCTTTCGAGGGCCGCGGCCGTTGCCGCTGTGGCTCAAGGTAGACACCGGCATGAACCGGCTTGGATTTCGCCCCGAGGAATTTCGCGCCGCGTGGGAACGGCTGCGCGGCTTGCAGCCGGCACCGCTGCAGCTGCGGGTGCTGACGCACCTGGCGTGCGCCGACGAGGCCGACGGCGGCGCCACCGCCGAGCAGCTCGAACGGCTGCGGCCGCTGGTCGCCGGCCTTGAGGTGGAACTCAGCATCGCCAACTCGGCCGCCATTCTCGCGCAGCCCTCGACCCATGCGAGCTGGGTGCGACCCGGTCTGGCACTGTATGGAGTTTCGCCGTTTGCCGCGCAGCGCGGCGCGCAGCTCGGCCTGCGCCCGGCGATGACGCTGGAAAGCACCGTGATTGCGCTGCGCGAAGTCGCCAGCGGCGAGCGTGTCGGCTATGGCGGCGTATGGCGTGCGCAGCGCGCCTCGCGCCTGGCCATCGTCGCCGCCGGCTACGGCGACGGGCTGCCGCGCGGCATTCCCAGCGGCGCGCCGGTACTGATCGGCGGCCATCGCGCGCCGCTCGCCGGCCGGGTGTCGATGGACATGATCGCCGCCGACATCACCGACCTGCCGCCGGTGTCGGTCGGCGATCGGGTCGAGATCTGGGGCTCCCGCCTGGCGGTGGAGGAACTCGCCGTCGCTGCCGGCACCATTCCCTACGAACTGCTCTGCGGCGTCAGCCAGCGCGTGCCGATCGAGCTGGTCTGAGCGGCAAGCGTGCAGGCCATGGTTCAATTCGGTGCACGCCTGCTGGGCCGGATCGACCGGCTGCTGCGCGCGGGGCTGATTGCTGCCAAGCACGAGCAGCTCAGCGGCATCGTGTTCTGGGCCGCGCTGATCGGCGTCTGCGGTGCCTTCACCGGCGTGGCCTTTCGGGCCGGCGTGCGCCTGGTGCAGCGGGGGCTTACCGGCTCATCGGCCGGTCTGGTCGAGACTGCCGAGCTGCTGCCGTGGTGGGCGCGCATTGCGGTGCCGACGGTGGGCGGGGTGGTTGCCGGCACACTGCTTTGGGCGGGACAGCGGGTGCTGCGCCAGGCGCGCCGCGTCGACTACATGGAGGCGGTCGCCGTCGGCAACGGGCAGCTCAGCGGCGGCGCCGCACTGCTGCAGGCGGCATCCTCGTTTTTCAGCATCGGTTCGGGCGCTTCCATCGGCCGCGAAGGACCGCTGGTGCAGATGGCGGCGACCGTGGCCTCGAAGATTGGCCAATGGACGCAGGCGCCGGTGCCCCGGTTACGCCTGCTGGTCGCCTGTGGCGCGGCGGCCGGCATTGCCGCGGCCTACAACGCACCGATTGCGGGCGCCCTGTTCGTCGCGGAAGTGGTGCTCGGCTCGATCGCGATGGAGAGTTTCGGCCCCCTGATCGTCTCGTCGGTGGTCTCGGACGCGACCACGCGCCATTTTCTCGGCTACGGGCCGGTGTACCAGGTTCCGCATATCAACTTCGGCGCTTCCTGGGAACTGGCCCTGTACGCGCTGCTCGGCGTGCTGCTCGGCCATGGCGCGCCACCGTATCTTGCGCTGCTGGAGCGCGCGCGGGTCTCATTCGGCCGGCAGCACTGGCCGTTGCCGGTCACGCTGGCCCTGGGCGGACTGATTGTCGGGGTGATCTCGGTGGCAGTGCCCCAGGTCTGGGGCAACGGCTACAGCGTCGTCAACGACATGCTGAACGACAAGCTCGCGCTCAACCTGCTGGCGTTGGTGCTGGTCGCCAAGCTGGTGAGTACCGCGGCCTCGGTGGGCTCAGGGGCCAACGGCGGCATCCTGACGCCTACCCTGTTCATGGGTGCAGCCTTCGGCGCGCTGTTTGCCGATGTGCTGCACGTCATCGATCCGCACCTGACCTCGCAACAGGCCGCCTACGCGGTGGTCGGCATGGGCGCATTTCTGGCGGCCACCACGCATGCACCGCTGACGTCGATCCTGCTGATCTTCGAAATGACACTGGACTATGAGGTGGTGCTGCCGCTGATGCTCGCCTGCGTGACCGCGCACTATGTCGCGAGTATCTATCGGCGCGGCGAATCGGTGTATACCCGCGCACTGCGGGTCACCGGTCCGGGCGACGAAGATGAGTGGCGCCTGCGACAGATCACGGCGCTGGTGCGGCCGCCGGGACTGGTGCTGCATCGGGACGAACACCTGGCCGGCGTGCTCGAGCGCCTGACGCCGCGCGGCGACTACAGCATCTACGTGGTGGACGCGCAGAATCAGCTGGTCGGCCAGGTATCCACCCAGGACCTGCGGCGCGAGGCGCGCGCGCAGCGGCTCGATGCGCATCTCACCGTCGCCGTGATCATGCAGCCGGCACCGCCGGTGCTGATTCCCGAGATGCTGCTCGGGGACGCGCTCGATGTGTTCATCGCCAATCGTTGCAAGCAGTTGCCGGTGGTGTCGGGCCACTGGAGTCCGGTGCTGCTTGGTGAGGTACTGCGCCACGATCTGCTGTTGGCGCTGCAGGACCGCATCGCCGAACGGCCTGAGCGCCGCGCACCGGCGGGTTAACCCGGCTGGTTCGAGTGCCCCGGCCCCTAGCCCTCGAAGAATCCCATTTTCACGCCGGCGAGTTGGATCACGTCGTTGTCGGCCAGCTTGCGTGCCTGCTCGCCGATCGGTGCGCCATTCACCAGCGGCGGATTATTCGACGAGTCGGAATCCACGTGCACGATGAAATAACCTTCCGAGCGCCGGGTGATGGCCGCGACCTGCACGCCCGGACGTCCGAGCGTGGTCAGCGCCTTGGTGAGCTCGAGCTCACGGCCGGCGAACGCGCCGGATAGCACCTGCAGCTTAGCCTTCCTCAGCGCCGGCGGCCCGGTGCCGAGCGCACGACGGGATTGTGTGGTGCTGGTGGTGTCGGGCTGGGCGGCGGCGCGCAGTTTTTCGAGCGGGCGCGCCGAGGGCTGGATCACCATGGTCTTTTCGAATTCGTCCTGGTGCGCATCGTCGTCTTCGACGAAGCGCAGCTGGTGATGGCCGACCGTGACGACATCGCCGTGCTGCAGCGCATGCTTCTTGATCAGCTTGCCGTTGACGTAGGTACCGTTGGTGCTGTTCAGGTCCTCGAGAAATGAATCATTGAGGATGTTGATGATCAGCGAATGGTGGCCGCTGACCGCCGGGTTATCGATACGGATGTCGTTGTCCGGCAGGCGCCCGATGGTGTAGCGCTCCTTGTTCATGTTGTATTCCGCCAGCACGGAACCATCCAGACTCAGTATCAACCTAGCCATATGCGTTTAGCCTTCAGGTCGAGCTGAACCAGCCCAACATCTTGTCGAGAATTCCACGCGGCGCGGGGAACGATTCCAGGATCTCTGCCGCCACCACCGAGATATTGTCCTTGCCACCATTGTCGTTACCTAACTGAATCAGTTGCTTAGTGGCGGTCTCAAGGTTAGCACCAAAGGTGCTTATGGTTAAGTGAATGTCGTCGTCCTCGACCATGTCCGAGAGTCCGTCTGAACAAATGAGATACAGGTCACCCTTCTGCACCGGGTGCTCCTGCACCTCGACATCCACATTGGACTCGACCCCCAGGGCGCGGGTCACGTAGTTCTTGTTGGCGGCCCGCTGCGCCTCCTCCGGCGAATAAAAGCCCCGATCCACCAGCTCCTGCAGCAGCGAATGATCCATCGTCATCTGCTCCAGGGCGGCGGCGCGCAGCCGGTAGAGCCGCGAATCCCCGACGTGCGCGATCGACACCTTGTTGTCGAAAAACAGCGCCCCGACCACGGTCGTGCCCATGCCTTCGCACTGCGGCTGGGTGCGCGCGGTCTGGAAGATGATCTTGTTGGCCCGCACGATCGCATCGCGCAAGATGATCGAGGCACGCGTCAGGCCGGCGGTGGAGTCGTTGACGCGCAGGTCTTCTCGCTCCACCGCATCCTTTACCAGGCCGACAATGGTCTTGACGGCAATGCCGCTCGCGACCTCGCCGGCGTTATAGCCGCCCATGCCGTCGGCCAGCACCAAAAGGCCGATATCGGCATCGTAAGCAATGGTGTCTTCGTTGTGATCACGAACCCGACCGGTGTCGGTCTGGCCCACACAACGCAGCTTCCCTTTGAGGCTTATGCGGCCTCGTGCGCGCGGCATAATTCCTTTTTTCATTAAATCTTGAACTGCGTCACACTTTGTAGCCAGCCAACTCTCGTGCGGTACCGCACCCACGGTGGGCGAGGCGCCCCAGCTGCACCGTGCCGGGGCATTGATCGGAAGGCATAACTTAGCATCGTGGCACGGTCAATGCGCGGTCCTGATCACACTTGCTTGGCCGGGGTAGGCGCCCTACGTGGTTGCCCCAAGCGCCATGAGACACGGGTCCAGACGCCCGGTGTAGCATTCACGCCCGTGGCGCGAACCCAATCCCTCTATGTCTGCCGGGCCTGTGGCGGTGAAGCGCTCAAGTGGCAAGGCCAGTGCGCACGCTGCCGGGAATGGGACTCGCTCGAAGCTGTGACTGGCGTGACTGCCGTGCGCGGGGCGCGCGAGCGCGGCACTGCTGCGGCCGCCTCGGCCGGCCTGGGTGACGGGGTGGGCGATCCGGCTGCTGCGGCGCGCCTGTCGCTCGGCATGGCCGAGATCGACCGGGCTTTCGGCGGCGGCCTGGTGGCCGGTTCGGTCACGCTGCTGGGCGGCGAGCCTGGTATCGGCAAATCAACTCTGCTGCTTCAGGTGGCGTCCGCGCTGGCTGCCGGGCGCGTCATCGTCTACGCCAGTGGCGAGGAATCGGTGCCGCAGATCGGGCTGCGGGCGCGGCGCCTGGACTTAAGCGGCGCGCAGCTGCTGCTGGTGAGCGACAGCTCGCTCGACGCCATCCTCGCGCTCGCGGTTGAGCGGCAGCCGACGCTGCTGGTGATCGATTCCATCCAGGCGATGCAACTGGCCGCGAACGATTCCAGTCCGGGCTCGCCGCTGCAGCTGCGCGATTGCACCGCAGCCCTGGTGCGCCACGCCAAGAGCAGCGGCTGTGCGGTCATCATCGTCGGTCATGTCACCAAGGACGGCAGCATCGCCGGCCCGAAATTACTCGAGCACCTGGTGGATACCGTCCTGTATTTCGAGAGCGACGCCGGCAGCCGCTATCGCATGCTGCGCGCGACCAAGAACCGCTTCGGCCTGGTCAATGAGCTGGGCTTCTCCGCGATGAGCGCGGGCGGACTGAAGGAGGTGCGCAACCCATCGGCGATTTTTCTGTCGCGCCAACCACAGCCGGTGCCCGGCAGCGTGGTCATGGTCGCGCGCGACGGCGGACGGCCGCTGCTGATCGAAGTACAGGCACTGGTCGATCGCAGCCGCTTCGGCACCCCGCGCCGCGTCGCGCAGGGCGTGGACGTCAATCGCGTATCGATGCTGCTGGCGATCATGAGCCGGCATGCGGATCTGCCGCTGGCGGACTACGATGTGTTCGTCAACCTGGTCGGCGGCATCGCGATCGCCGAGACTTCGACCGACCTGCCGCTGGCGCTGGCGCTCGCCTCGAGCCTGCGCGGCCGCGCCCTGCCGGCCTCGCCGGTGGTGTTTGGTGAGCTCGGACTGACCGGGGAAGTGCGGCCGGTGGCGCACGGGGAGGAGCGGCTGCGCGAGCTGATGAAGCTCGGCTACAGGCACGTGATTCTGCCGCGTGACAACCTGCCGCGTAGCCCCCCGGCAGGCGTTGCACTGCACCCGGTCGCCAGCCTCGGCGAGGCGCTGGCAGCTGCGTTCACGGAGAGCTAGGAGTCGAGCCTGCCACGACGCGTCAGCTTGCCCTCGGTTCGGCCGCCGGAATCGCGCGCACGCGCACGGTGCGAATGGCATTGTCGGCGATCTGCAGCACCTCGAAATCATAGTTGCCGATGCGCAGCGCCGTGCCGGGTGTCGGGATGGTCTCGAGCTTTTCGAGCAACAAACCGTTCAACGTGCGTGGACCTAGCGCCGGCAGCGACCAGCCGAGCGTGCGATTGAGTGCCCGTATGGTCGCGCTGGCGTTGATCAGCCAGTTGCCGGCGGCATCGCGCTGCACGTCCTTGTGCGTCACGGTGGCCGGATCGGTGGTGAACTCGCCGACGATTTCCTCCAGGATATCCTCGAGCGTCACCAATCCGGCAATATCGCCATATTCGTTGACGACGAACGCCAGCCGGCGGCGCGTGCGCTGAAACTGCGCCAGCTGCTGCGTCAGCGGCGTGCCTTCGGGCACAAAGTAGGGTTCGCGGGCGCGCGAGATCTCCAGCAGCCGCTCACGCACCAGGGTGCCGCGTGCGAGCTCCTGAGCGACGCGCTTCATGTGCAGGATACCGACCAGCTTGTCGAGCTCGCCGTCGTAGACCGGCAGGCGCGAATGTGGTGTGTGTCGCAACCGCTCCAGGATGTCGTCCCAGCTCATCGAGATGTCGATCGCGGAGATCTCCTGGCGTGGAATCATGATGTCGTTGACCGTGACACGCTCGAGATCCAGGATCGACAGCAGCATCTGGCGATGGCGTTGCGGAATCAGCGCACCGGCCTCGGTGACCACGGTGCGCAGTTCGTCGGCCGACAGCGCGTGGCTGGAGGAACTGCCGCGCCGCACGCCAAATAGTCGCAGGAAGCCACGGGCGACGTAGTTCGCCAGCCAGATGATCGGCCAGGTCGCCCACAGCAACAGCTGGTACACAAAGGCGCAGTTGAGCGCCACGCTCTCGGGGTGTGTCGCGGCAAAGATCTTCGGCGCCAGCTCGCAGAACACGATCACGACCAGCGTCAACATCACGATCATGACCGAGATCGCGTGCTGCTCTCCGGTACGCAGCGCCAGCAGTGTCGCCACGGTGGAAGCTGCGACGCTGGCGAGCCCCAGGATGACCAGATTGGCACCGAGCCAGCGATCCGGCTGCGCCAGCAGTCGCTCCAGCAGGCGCGCGCGCCGTTCGCCGTTGCTGGCGCGGTTTCGGATGCGGTAGCGGTTCACGGACAGCATCGCTACTTCGGTGCCGGAGGAAAAGGCTATCACCAGCAGTAGCGCGAGCAGAATCAGGATCAGGACGATCGTCGGCGCTTTGTCCACGTAGTCTCTTATAATCGGTAGCCTGACAGCTGTATAGGTCGGTTCCGCCGCAGCCACGCCATGTTCGACAAGTTGACCGAGCGCCTCGGCCGCGCCGTGCAAACCCTGCGCGGCCGCGGCCGCGTGACCGAAGAGAACGTTGCGCAAACTCTGCGCGAAGTGCGCATGGCGCTGCTGGAAGCCGACGTTGCGCTGCCGGTGGTCAAGAGCTTCATCGACGGCGTGCGAACCCGGGCGCTGGGCGCCGAAGTTGCCGGCAGCCTGACGCCGGGCCAGGCTTTTATCGGCATCCTGCATCGCGAGCTGACGACGGTGCTGGGCGCATCTGCGGCCGGCTTTGCGTTCAACGTGCAGCCGCCGCAGGTGGTGCTGCTGGCCGGTCTGCAGGGAGCGGGCAAGACCACCACCGCCGCCAAGCTGGCACGCTGGCTCAAGGAGGAGCAGCGCCGGCGGGTGCTGCTGGTGAGCACCGATGTGCGCCGACCGGCAGCTATTCTGCAGCTGCAGCGGTTGGCCGAGAGCGTCGGCGCCGACTTCTTCCCGAGCACCGCCGGTGAGCAGCCGGCGGCGATCGCACTGGCGGCGCTCGATGCGGCGCGTCGCGGCGTGTACGACACGCTGATCATCGATACGGCTGGCCGGCTGCATATCGATGCCGCACTAATGGCTGAAATGCAGGCGATCGACCAGGCCGTGCCGGCGCACCAGCGCCTGTTCGTGGTCGATGCGATGGCCGGCCAGGACGCGATCAATGCCGCGCGCGCCTTCGGCGCGGCGCTCGAGCTGACCGGCATCATACTGACCAAAGCCGACGGCGACGCCCGTGGCGGCGCCGCACTGTCGGTGCGCTACGTGACCGGCAAACCGATTGTGTTCCTCGGCGTTGGCGAGAAGCTCGAGGCGCTGCAGCCGTTCGATCCGGAACGCATGGCGTCGCGCATTCTCGGCATGGGCGACGTGGTGTCGCTGGTCGAGGAAGTGCAACGCAAGGTCGATACCGACCAGGCCGAGAAACTTGCACGCAAGGTGGTGCAGGGCAGGGGTTTCAGCCTGCTGGACCTGCGCTCGCAGCTGGAACAGGTGCGTAAGCTTGGCGGCCTGTCCGCAGTGATGGATAAGCTGCCGACCCAGCTTGCCGGCCGCGCGGCAATGAAGGGGGATCAGGCCGACCGCGAGCTTCGCCGGCAGATGGCGATCATCGATTCCATGACCGCCCAGGAGCGCCGGCAATCCGGCATCATCGACGGCTCGCGCCGTCGGCGCATCGCCGCGGGCGCCGGGGTGCAGGTCCAGGACGTCAACCGTCTACTCAAGCAATTCATGGACATGCAGCGGCTTATGAAGGGCATGAAGGGCGGCAAGCTCGGCCGCCTGATGGCGGGTCTTGGCGGGGCAATGCCGCCCGGACCGCCGCCGCGCCGCCGCTAGCGTGTCGCCGCGGCTCGACTTACCCCGGCTGCTGCCATAAGCCTTTCTTAGCGCGACTAATTTGCGTAGAATCCGCGCTCTTTTTTGGGCGCTGGTGAAGTTCGATTATGGTCACAATTCGTTTGACGCGCCGCGGCGCCAAGAATCAGCCTTTCTATCACGTGGTGGTGACCGATAGCCGCAAGCGCCAGGGTGGATCGAGCCTTGAGCAGGTGGGTTATTTCAACCCCGTCGCGCGCGGCAAGGAAACGCGGCTCAAGCTGGATCTCGCGCGCATCGATCATTGGCTCAAGATTGGGGCGCACGAGTCCGAGCGGGTGCGTCAGCTCGTCTCGGTCTACCGCAAGGACATCGGCAAGCAGGCAGCGGCTGCCTGAGCGGCTATTTCATCCTCGGCCGGATCCTCGCACCGCACGGCGTGCGCGGCGGCCTGAAGGTCTGGTCGTATGCCGATCCGCCGCAGTCGCTGCTGCAGCATCGCCACTGGCGCCTGCGCCGACCCGACGGCAGCGAGGACACGTACCAGGTATTGCAGGCGCACTGGGATGGACACGCGATGCGCGTCGAGCTCGAGGGCGTAGCCGATCGCGACGCGGCAGCCGGCCTGCGGGATTGCGAGATCCTGATCGAGCGCGCCGAGCGGCCGTCGGCCGGCCCGGCCGAGTACTATCGTGAGGACCTGGAAGGCTTCACGGTGCGCAATACCGAGGGTGCGCTGCTGGGCATATTGCAGTACTTCCTCGAGGCGCCGGCCGGCGCGTTGATGGTGGTGAAGGCCGGGGACGGGCGCGAAGTGTGGCTGCCGGGAACGGCACCGCACCTGAAGCGCGTGGACCTTGCGCTGCGTGAACTGGAGATCGACTGGCCAGCGGATTTTTGAGCGTGCAGATCGAAGTCGTCACGCTGTTTCCGGCCCTGATCGAGGACGCGTTGCGATATGGAGTGCTCGGCAGGGCGATCGAGCGCGGCCTGCTGAGTGTTGGCATGCACGACCCGCGCGCGCACACGCAGGACGCCCATCGAACGGTCGATGACCGGCCGTATGGCGGCGGTCCCGGGATGGTGTTGAAGCCTGAGCCATTGTGCGCGGCGATTGCGGCGGCGCGGCAGCGCCTGCCTGCCGGCAGCCTGCGCATCGCGTTGTCGCCGCAGGGGCAGCTGCTGACGCAGGCGCGCGTGCAACAGCTGGCCAGCCTGCCCGGCATGGTGCTGATCGCCGGGCGCTACGAGGGCATCGACCAGCGCGTGCTGGAGCTTGCGGTCGACCAGGAACTGTCGATCGGCGATTATGTGGTGTCAGGCGGCGAGCTGCCGGCATTGGTGTTGATCGATGCGCTGGCGCGGCTACAGCCCGGCGCCCTGGGCGATGAACGCTCGAGCGTCGAGGAATCGTTTGGCGCGGGTTTGCTCGACTGGCCGCACTACACCCGGCCGGATGTGTACCAGGGCCGGGCGGTGCCGGCGGTGCTGAGCTCGGGTGATCATGCCGCGATCCGGCGCTGGCGCGCGACGCAGAGCGTGGGCTGCACCTGGCTGCGACGGCCGGAGCTGATCGGGCGCACGCCGCTCGACGCCGAACGCAGGATTTTGTTGGAAGAATTTTTGCAGCAGCAGCGCGACAGCGCTGGCGAGACCTGAGGAGACGACAATGAACATCATCCAGACACTCGAAGCCGAGCGCATGACCCGCAAGGTACCGGCGTTCAAGCCCGGCGATACGGTCGTGGTGCAGATCAAGGTGGTCGAAGGCGATCGCGAGCGCGTTCAGGCGTATGAAGGCGTCGTCATCGCGCGCAGCAATCGAGGGTTCAACTCCTCGTTCACGGTGCGCAAGATTTCTCACGGCGAGGGCGTCGAGCGCACATTCCCGATCTACAGCCCGAGCATCACCGAGATCGCGGTCAAGCGCCGCGGCAGCGTGCGGCGCGCGAAGCTATACTACCTGCGCAATCTCGCAGGCAAAGCCGCGCGTATCGAGGAAAAGGTCTAGTCTCGAGCGCGCTTGCGGCGCGCCGGGGACCAGACCGGTGCGCCTCAGGAGCCACCCGGGCGAATCACACCATAGGGAAAATTTTTATTATCGAAAATTTTCCCTATGGTGTGATTCGCCTGAGTGATTGCGGGCGTACGACGATCTGCTCCCCAGGGTGTGCCCGGCACGCCGAAGACTAGACCTTTTTCCCGTATGCACTACTTTGGACGATTCTTCTACGGCATCTGGCGCGGGCTTGACGTTCTGCGCCGTGGCCTGCATCTGCTGTTGCTGCTGGCACTGCTGGGCATCGTCATCGGCGCGTTGTGGCAGACGACAGCGCGCCTGCCGGATAAAGCCGCGCTGGTCGTGCGTCCCTCCGGCGACATCGTCGAACAGCTCAGTGGCGAGCCGATCGAGCGCGCGATCAACGAGGCGCAGGGGCAGGGTACACCGCAGACGCTGCTGTGGGACCTGACCACCGCGATTCGCACCGCCGCAGGCGATCCGCGCATCGTGGTGCTGGTCATCGATACCGACGACATGGGCAGTGCCGGGCAGGCAAAGCTCGAGGAACTTGCCGCCGCGATCGCCACATTCCGTCACAGCGGCAAGCGGATCATTGCCCGCGGCACTTATTTTCTGCAGAACCAGTACTACCTCGCCGCGCAGGCCGATGAGGTGTACCTGGATCCGTTCGGCTTCGTATTGCTTGACGGCTACGATCGCTATCGGATGTTCTTCAAGGACGCGCTCGACAAGCTCAGCATCGACATGCATCTGTTTCGGGCCGGCAAGTTCAAGAGCGCAGCCGAGACCTTCACCCGGCGCGATATGTCGCCCGAGGACCGCGAGGAGAGCGATGCCTATCTGCAGTCGCTGTGGCGCGGCTACCGCACGGCGGTGTCGAGCGCGCGCAACCTGAAGGCCGACGCGCTCGCACAATACGCGAACGGCTACGTCAGCGCGGTCACCGCCGCCGGCGGCGATACCGCCAAGGTCGCCAGGGACAGCGGCCTGGTCAGCGGCCTGAAGACTCGGCAGGAGGTCGAGGATCTGCTGATCGATCTGGCCGGCGCCGATACCGCCGGCAAGTCCTACCGCCAGGTCGGCGTGGCGGATTACCTGCACGCGACCCACGCCGAGGACAAGCAACGCGGCAAGGGTCAGGCGATCGGTGTGGTCGTGGCCAGCGGCGAGATCCTGGACGGCAAGCAACCGCCGGGTACGATCGGCGGCCAGTCGACCGCTCAGCTGCTGCGTGAGGCGCGCCAGGACGATGACATTCGCGCCGTGGTGCTGCGCATCGACAGTCCGGGAGGCAGCGTGCTGGCCTCCGAGCAGATCTATCGCGAGGTCCAGGCGCTGAAGAAGGACGGCAAGCCGGTGGTGGCGTCGATGAGCGATGTGGCGGCTTCGGGCGGCTATTACATCGCCGCCGCCGCCGACCAGATCATTGCCAGTCCGAATACGATCACCGGCTCGATCGGCGTGTTCGCGGGCATCCCGACATTCAGCCGCAGCCTGGCGCGACTTGGCGTCAACGTGGATGGTCTCGGCACCACGCCGCTATCCGGGGCGACACAGCTCGATCGGCCGATGTCGGCCGATGCCGGTCGGCTGATCCAGATCACGGTCGATCATGCCTACGAGGAGTTTCTTGCGCGAGTTGCCAAGGGCCGCGGCAAGACGCGTGAGGCGATCGATACCATCGCGCAGGGCCGGGTGTGGTCGGGCGTGGATGCCAGGCAGCAGGGCCTGGTGGATCGCCTCGGCGGCTACGACGATGCGGTGGTCGAGGCTGCTGCGCGCGCCGGGCTCAAGGGCGGCTATGGCGTGCGACGCATTGAGCAGGAGCTGAGCTGGGCGCAGCAGTTGCTGTTCCAGGTGCGCTCGACTGGGCAGGGCATGCTGGATCGCATCGGCATCGCGCGCAGCGGTGCGGTGCAGCTGGTGCAGCGGCTCAAGCCGCTGGATCTGGAACTCGCGCGCTGGGCCCGTCTATCATCGCCGAATACCATCTACGCCTACTGTTTCTGCAGTATCGAATAGCAGCCGCTCAGGTTCTGGCCGCGCGCAGCACCTGCTGATAGAGCGCCAGGTCGTGAGCGGAGAAGCAGCAGAACACCACCTCGCCGATGTCATCGCGTCCGTCGGTAAACTGCAGCACGGATTTGACTGCAATCGGCGCTGCCAGCTCCAATGGAAATCCGTAGACACCTGTACTGATGGATGGAAAGGCGATCGAGCGCAGCCCATTCCGGGTCGCCAGCTGCAGCGAGTGCTCATAGCACGACGCCAGTAGCTCGCGCTCGCGATATGCGCCGCCACGCCAGACGGGCCCCACGGTGTGGATGATGCGGCGAGCTTTCAGCCGGTAGGCGCCGCTGATGCGCGCCTCGCCGCTGGGGCAGCCGCCCAGGCGCCGGCACTCCTCCAGCAGCTCAGGCCCCGCGGCTCGGTGAATGGCGCCGTCGACGCCGCCTCCGCCCAACAGCGTCGAGTTGGCAGCGTTGACTATCGCGTCCAGCTCGAGCGATGTGATGTCGCCCTGAATCGAGTGTATCCGCGCAGGCATCCGCGCTGCCTAACGCGATCGCCGATCAATCGTCAGCCACGCGCACAGGGCACTCAGCAGCGCCGCGGCCGCCGCGATCAGCGTCGCAACCCGAAAGCTGTAGACAAATGAATCATCCAACGCGCGCCGCAGTGCCTGTCGTGCGGCGCTATCAACGCCAGGCGGCACTCGCGCCTGCGCGAGCTTTTGTACCTCGGGCTGCAACGCTTGCCGGATGCTGACAGGAATCTGCAGGCGCTCGAGGCGCTGATCGAGCGCTATCCTGAATACCCCCACCGCAACGACGCCGAGCAGCGCTACCGCCAGCATCCCGGCAATTCGAGCGGTGGCGTTGTTGATACCGGAAGCCGCGCCCGCGTAGCGGTCGCCCGCCGAGCTCATCACCGTGGTTGTCAGTGGCGCGACACTCAACGCCATGCCGAATCCCCATAGCGTCATGCCCGGAAGAACTGAGCTCCAGTAGTGGCCGCCCTGCGTCGGAAATGCGAACAACGCCGTGCCGAGCGCGACCACGAGCGACCCGGCCACCAGCAGCGCTCGCGCGCCGTAGCGATCGTTCAGGCCGCCGGCCCAGCGCGACAGTGCCGCCACGATCAGGCTGAACGGCAGGAACGCCGCGCCGGCGCCGGTGGCCGAGTAGCCCTGGATGTCGATCAGGTAGAACGGCAGGAAAAACACCTCGCCGGCCAATGCAAAATAAAGCAGCAGCGTGATGACGTTGGCGCCGCTGAAGGTAGCCGAGCGAAACAGGCTCAGTGGCAGCATCGGCTGTGCGGCGCGCGCCTCCCACCGCACCAGCAGGGCGAGTACCAGGCAACTGCCGCCCAGGGACCCGAGTACCGACGCCTGTGCCCAGCCGGCGCTGGAGGCGGCGGTCAGACCATAGGCGAGCAGCCCGAGCCCCACCACCGCCAGCGCGCCGCCGCTCCAGTCCACGCCGCGGGCCGCCTCGTCGCGGCTCTCCGGTACCCACCGGACCGCGAGCAGCAGTGCAATGACCGCGAGCGGTACGTTGATGAAGAATATTGCCCTCCAGGAGAGCGTGTCGACCAGCCAGCCGCCCACTACCGGACCCAGAGCGGTCGTCAGCGCTGAGGCGGCGGCCCATGTGCCGATGGCCCGACCACGCTCGCGCTGAGGGAAGGTGGCACTGATGATGGCGAGGCTGCTCGGTACCAGCAGCGCCCCACCGACGCCCTGAACGGCGCGTGCTGCCACCAGCATCGACGACGTCAGCGCCAATCCGCACCATACCGATGCCGTCGTGAACAGCAGTAGTCCGGCGATGCATACCCGGCGGCGCCCGAAGCGATCCCCGGCCGCGCCGCCAATCAGAATCAGGGTCCCGAGCGTCAATGCATAGGCATTGACGATCCACTGCGCCTGGCTGACCGGTGCGTCGAGATTTGCCTGGATCGAGGGCAGCGCGACACTGACGACCGAGCTGTCGATAAACACCATGCTGGAGGCGATGATGGTGGCGGCAAGCACCCACGGCCGTGCGCTGCTCGCGCACCCGGGCGCAGCGAAAGCCGCGCTCCGGATGAGGCTTTCATCGCAAGGGGCTCGGATGGGACCGATCATCGCGCTTCACGGCACCAGCGCCAGAAACAGGAAAGCGCCGAGGATCACCAGATGTACCGCAGCCGTCATCACGTGGCCGCGGCCGGAAACAAACGTGATCAGCGTGACGAAGCCGGTCAGCAGCAGGAATACCAGCTCCTTGGCATCCAGTCCGAGTACCAGCGGCACGCCGATCAGCATCGAGGTGAACGCGACCGCGGGGATCGTCAGGCCGATGCTGGCCAGAGCCGATCCGAGCGCAAGATTGAGGCTGGTCTGCAGGCGATTGGCGCGCGCCGCGCGCAGCGCGGCCATGGTTTCCGGCAACAGCACCAGCAGCGCTATGGCGACGCTGATCGTGGTCTTGGGAGCCCCGGCCGCAGCGACCGCCGTCTCGATGCTCGGGGATAGCAGCTTGGCCAGCCCGACCACCGCCGCGAGTGCGATGAACAGCAGGCCGAAGCTGGCCCACGCCTGCGCGACTGATGGGGGCGCCGCGTGTACCTCCTCGTCGGCCCGATCCTCGAGCGGCAGAAAATAGTCACGATGGCGCACGGTCTGAACAAAGACGAACGTGCCCCACAGCAATAGCGATGCCAGCGCCGCGAAAGTCAGTTGGGCGCTGTTGTAGGTCGGACCCGAAGAACTGGTCGTGAACGTCGGCAGCACCAGCGACAGCGTGGCCAGGGCGAGCAGTGTCGCCAGCGCGGCGCTGTTGCCAACCACCGGGAACACCTGTTCCCTGTGGCGCAGCGCGCCGATCAGCAGGCATAGCCCGATGACGCCATTGCAGATGATCATGATGGCGGAAAAGATCGTATCGCGCGGCAGGGTGGCCTGGTCCGGGCCGCCGGTGAGCATCAGCGTGACGATCAGCGCCACTTCGATGGTGGTGATCGATACCGCCAGCACCAGGGCGCCAAACGGCTCACCCAGGCGGTGCGCTATCACCTCGGCGTGATGGACGGCGGCGATTACGGCGCCGAGCAGTGCGGCAACGCAGGCGATGGCGAGCGCGAGGCTACCCGGCAACAGCACGGCGGCAACCAGCAGCGCGGCGGCCGCAATCGGGGTCAGGGACGCCCACAAAGGCATTGCCATCTTCCGCTGTCAGGGGCAGGGCGTTGCAGAATACCCGATGCGACGCGGGCGCGGCGAGCACCGGTATACTTACACGCACCGACCAGCGCGAAATTGATGACGGAAAATAAGCCCATGAATCGAATGCACCGCTGTCTGCTGATCGCCCTGGCGCTGGTTTCGAGCGCCGCGCTCGCGGGCGCTCCGCTGGTGCTGATGACCGACTTCGGCACCACCGACGGGGCCGTCGCTGCGATGAAAGGCGTCGCGTACAGCGTCTCGCAGGAGCTGCTGATCTGCGACCTGAGCCACGAAAATCCGGACATCTTCACCGGCGCCTACCGTCTCTATCAGGCCGAGGAATTCTGGCCCAAGGGCACGGTGTTCGTGGCCGTGATCGACCCCGGTGTCGGCACCGAGCGCCTGTCGGTGGTACTGAAGACGCGCACCGGCCGCTATTTCGTAGCCCCCAATAATGGCCTGCTGACGCTGGTAGCGGAGCGCGATGGCATCGAACAGCTGCGTCAGATCGACGAGAAGATCAATCGTCGTCCCGGCTCGGAGCAGTCCCATACCTTCCACGGTCGCGACGTATTCGGCTATACCGGCGCGCGCCTCGCCGCCGGCGTGATCAGCTTTGCGCAGGTCGGACCGAAGCTGCCGCCGTCGGCATTGGTGTCGATTGCCTATCGCAAGCCCGAACGCGTGGGCGACAAGGTGCTCGGCATCATTCCGGTGCTCGATATCCAGTTCGGCAACGTCTGGACCAATATTCCGAAGCAGATATTCGACCAGTTGCACGTGCAGCTCGGTCAATCGGTGCGTGTACGCATCTCGCACAACGGCGAACTGGTCGATGACACGGTCGCACCCTACCGGCGCA
The DNA here is from genome assembly GCA_013289615.1 of Gammaproteobacteria bacterium. Lineage (GTDB taxonomy): Bacteria > Pseudomonadota > Gammaproteobacteria > Steroidobacterales > Steroidobacteraceae > FEN-1191. The sequence goes on along the minus strand of JABCZO010000030.1, from coordinate 18,227 downwards.
CGTTCGGTGAGGTCCCGGTCGGCCAGCCGCTGGTGTACATCAACAGCCTGATGAACCTGGCTATTGCGCTCAATCTGGGCAACTACGCGGCCGCACACAAGGTGGAATCGGGCGTGGACTGGCTGGTGGAAATCAGCAAGCCGTGACTACAGCGGCGTGCTGCGGCAGGTCTCCTGCTAGCGCAGCACGGCAAATGCGACCGCCACGTCGGGGCGCACCTGGCGCCATGAATCGTGCTCGAAGTCGATGCGACACAAACCCGCGGGGCGCATCTGGATGCGCTGTGCGCCGCCCATGAACTGCTGCGCCAGCGCACTCAATCCCGGATTATGGCCGACCATCAACACGGTCTGTGCGTCGGCCGGGCAGCGCTGCAGCGGCGGCAGCAGTGCGGCGGGGTCGCCAAGATACAACGCCGGCTCGAGCTGCAGATCATCAGTGATATCCAGTTCGGCGGCGACGATGATCGCGGTCTCGCGGCTTCGCAGTGCCGGACTGACCAGCAGCGCGTCGACGCGCAGCGCCTGCGCGGCCATGCAATCGGCTGCATCGAGCGCTTCGGTGCGCCCGAGTTCGCTCAACTGCCGGTCGATGTCGGCCAGCCCGGGACGTGACGCTTCGGCCTCCGCATGTCGCAACAGCAACAGGGTGAACGGCCTCATGGCGCCTTGGTGACTACCAGGTCATCCCGGTTTGCAGGCGGGCAGCCTCCGACATCATGGATTGATTCCATGGCGGATCGAAGGTCAGATCGACGCTGACGTTGCGCACGGTCGGGATCGCGGTGAGCTTTTCCCTGACGTCCTGTACCAGCACGTCACCCATGCCGCAGCCCGGAGCGGTCAGCGTCATCCTGACGCCGATGTCGCGCGTCTGATCCGCGTTTGGCTCGACCTTGCATTCATACACCAGGCCAAGGTCGACGATATTGATCGGGATCTCCGGATCGAAGCAGGCGCGCATCTGTTCCCAGGCCAGATCACGCACATCGTCTTCGGTGGCGTTGGGCGGCAGCTCGGGCCGGCGCGCGACTTCCTTGCCGATGGCGTCCGCCTGATCCCCGGGGATGCGGTACAGGTTGCCCTCGACGTACAGCGTAAAGCTGCCGCCGAGCGCCTGGGTGATGTAGCCCGCCAGTCCCAGCTTGAGCGTAATCGCCTGACCGGAAGGCACCATGACGGCTTCGACGTCACGCTGGATGACCACCGGTTCGTTTTCATAGGCTCGCATCGTTCACTCCGTGGACACCGGTGCCGGCGCGCGCTCGAGGGCGGCATTGAGCGTGTGCCAGCACAGGCTGGCGCATTTCACGCGCGCCGGGAATTCGGCCACGCCGGCCAGCGCCATGAGTTTGCCGAGATCGGCGGACGGCACTTCGGTCGACGCGGTCAACAGCGCGTGCACTTCCTTATACAGGCGCGCGATCTGCTCGCGGCTGCGACCCTTGACCGCTTCCGTCATCAGCGATGCTGACGCGGTGGAGATGGCGCATCCCTGGCCCTCGAAACGCAGGTCCTGTACCCGATCGCCCTGCAGGCGCAGCGTCAGATTGAGCTTGTCGCCGCACAGTGGATTGTGGCCGGCCGCCTGCGCGTCGGCCGGTTCGAGCCGGCCGAAGTTCCGCGGACTGCGGTTGTGATCCAGAATCACGTCGCGGTACAGCTCTTTCAGTTCCATGCCGGGGCCGCCTGCAGGCTCAACCAAATACCTTGCGCACTTTCTTCAGACCCTCGACCAGCCGCTCGACGTCCTCGGCGTTGTTGTAGCAGCCAAAGGAGGCGCGGGCGGTCGCCGCGAGGCCGAACGCTTCCATGATCGGCATGGCGCAGTGGTGTCCGGTTCGAATTGCGATGCCCTCGGTGTCGAGGATGGTGCCGATGTCATGCGGATGCACGCCTTCCATCGTGAACGAGAGCACGGCGGCCTTGTCGCTCGCGGTCCCGATCAGTTTGAGCCGCGGCAGCGCAGACAGGCGCTCGGTCGCCAGTTCCAGCAGCGCGTGCTCGTGCGCAGCAACCGCGGCAAGGCCGAGCGAATCAAGGTAGTCGAGCGCCGCGCCGAGGCCGACCGCCCCGGAAATATTGGGAGTGCCGGCCTCGAATCTCCACGGCAACGCGTTGTAGGTGCTCTCCTTGATGTTGACCGAGAGGATCATGTCGCCGCCGCCTTGCCAGGGAGGCATCGCCGAGAGCAGCGACTCGCGCGCATACAGCGCGCCGATACCGGTAGGTCCATAGACCTTGTGGCCGGAGAAAGCATAGAAGTCGCAATCGATCGCCTGCACGTCCACGGCCTGATGCGGCACCGCCTGAGCGCCGTCGAGCAGCACCGGGACGCCGCGCGCGTGCGCCAGACGCACGATCTCCTGCACCGGCAGGATGGTGCCGAGCGCATTGGAAATATGCGCGACCGCGACCAGTCGCGTATGCGCCGACAGCATGCTGCGGAACCCCGCGAGATCGAGTTCGCCGTTCGCTTTGACCGGCGCGGCACGCAGGCTGGCGCCGGTAGCAGCGCACAGCATCTGCCATGGCACGATGTTGGCGTGATGCTCGAGATAGGTGATCAGGATTTCATCGCCGGCCCGGAGATGGCGGCGCCCCCAGCTATTGGCGACCAGGTTGATGGCCTCGGTGGTACCGCGCACGAACACGATCTCGTGCGTCGAGCGTGCGTGCAGATGGCGGCGCACGGTTTCGCGCGCATTCTCGTAGGCCTCGGTGGCCCACTGGCTCAGGGAATGGACCCCACGGTGGACGTTGGCGTGCAGCCTGGTCTCGTAGTGCTCGACCGCGCGCAGCACCGCCAACGGCCGCTGCGAAGACGCCGCGCTGTCCAGGTACACCAGCGGCTTGCCGTTGACCTCGCGCGCCAGGATCGGGAACGCGGCACGAACCGTGGCGGCATCGAATGCCGGCTTGCCCGCCGGCAACGATCTTGCCGGCGATGCTTGGATGCTCATGTCAACGCTCCTATCGCCACGACGTCCGGAAGCTGTCCGGCCGCACCCTGCTCGGCCGCGCGGCGCACCTCCCGCAGGTCGATCGCGCGCAGCACGTCGCCGAGAAACGCCCATTTGAGCAGCGCGCGTGCGGTGCTGCGGTCGATGCCGCGCGCCAGCAGATAAAACATCAGATTCTCATCCAGCGCCCCAGTGGTGGCACCGTGCTGCGCCTTGACCTCATCGGTGTTGATTTCCAGCCGCGGTCGCAGATCGATCTCCGCGCCGGCGCCTTCGATCAATCCACGCAGCGACTGGCGTGCATCGGAACCGGGCGCGCAAGCGGCGATATGGATGTGACCGCTGAAGGCGATGCGCGCGCGCTCATCGGCAATGCCCCGGAATACCTCTTCGGTGCGGGTGTCGGGGGCGAGGTGCTCAACCTTGAGTGCGGCGTCGTGCACCTGCTGTCCACGGCCGACCGCGATCGCCTGCCAGCTCAGCGCGGCGCCGCGGCCTGACAGCCGCACCTGCGCGCTGGTGCGCGCGGAGCCCGCACCGATGGCCACCTGGCGCACGCTGTAGCTCGCCTGCTCGGCCAGCCGCGCGTCCAGGGTGTCGGCAAACGCGGTCCGGGGACCGCATTGCTGCAGCCGGTAATGCATCAGCCGCGCACCGCGGCCGAGCTCGATGGCAATGTTGGCGCACACCAGGGTGGGCGCCGGCGGCGCGCCGAGATGGCGTTCGACCAGTTTCAGCTCGCTGTCCGGCTCGAGCGCAACCTGCAGTCGCGGATAGCACGCGGCGCCGGCGGCGGCCGCGCTGGTCAGGAACAGAACTTCGACGGCAGCGCTGCCGCGGATTCGCAGTGCCGCAACGTCGCTGGCGAACATGTCGCACAGCAGTCCGAAACGCTGCTCCGCCGGCCAGTCCGGGCCCGCGGTGGTGGTGGCCGTGGCGGCGGCGCTCGCCGCGGCGCCGAGCTGGCGCACACCGTCCACGTACAGCAGCCGTTGAAAGCCGGGCAGCGCGGGCGGCAACTCAGGCGCCAGCTCAGGCAGCAGCAGCTCAGGCACCGGCACTGCCGGACCAAATGCCGGCACGGCCTCGAACGCGCGCAGGTTGGTGTAGCGCCACTGCTCGTCGCTTGCCTTCGGCCATCCGTAACGCGACAGCTCACGTACCGCGTGCGCGCGCGCGTCGCGCGTCACGGCGGCGTCCGGCAGGCGTGCAGCGACCGCCTGGTAATCGCGCAGGATGCGATCAAGGGTTTCGCTGGGTCGCGTGGCGGCGGGACTTGCCATGGTGGGACCTGTCAGGCGGCGGCCTGCTCGCCGATCCAGTCGTAGCCGCGCTTCTCGAGTTCCAGTGCCAGCGTGCGATCGCCGCTGCGCGCGATGCGCCCGCGCGCGAGCACGTGCACGTAGTCCGGCACCACGAAGTCGAGCATGCGCTGGTAGTGAGTCACCAGCACGATGGCACGCTCGGCGGCACGCAATGAATTGATGCCGTTGGCCACGAGCTTGAGCGCATCGATGTCCAGACCCGAGTCGGTCTCATCGAGCAGCGCCAGCTTCGGCTCCAGTACCAGCAGTTGCAGGATCTCGTTGCGTTTCTTCTCGCCGCCGGAAAAGCCCTCATTGACGCCACGGCTGAGGAAACTCTCGTCGATCTGCATCAGCCTGATCTTGGTGCGCACCACCGACAGGAACTCGAACGCGTCGAGCTCGGCGAGCCCGCGTTCGCGGCGCGCCGCATTGACCGCGGCCTTGAGCAGGTAGGCGTTGTTGACGCCGGGAATCTCGACCGGGTACTGGAACCCCAGAAACAATCCCGCGCGCGCGCGCTGTTCCGGTGCCAGCGCAAACAGGTCACGGCCTTCGAAACTGGCGCTGCCCGAGACGATCTCATAGCCCGGCCGACCCGCCAGCACATGCGCCAGCGTGCTCTTGCCCGAGCCGTTTGGCCCCATGATGGCGTGTACCTCGCCGGCGCGAACGACGAGCGAAATTCCGCGCAGCACCTCCTGCCCGCCCACCTTGACGTGCAGGTCGCGGATATCCAGCAGTGGTGGTGCGAGGGGGTCGGCGGCGCTAGTCATCCAACGGCTCCTTCCAGACTGACGGCCAGCAGATTCTGGGCCTCGACCGCAAACTCCATCGGCAATTCCTTGAACACCGTGCGGCAGAAGCCGCTGACGATCATGTTCACCGCGTCCTCGGCCCCGATGCCGCGTTGCAGGCAGTAGAACAGCTGCTCCTCGCTGATGCGCGAGGTGCTGGCTTCGTGCTCGACGGTGGCGGTGGGGTTGCGCACTTCGATGTACGGAAAGGTATGGGCCCCCGAATGCTTGCCCATCAACAGCGAGTCGCACTGAGTAAAATTGCGCGCGCCGATCGCCGACGGCAGTATTTTCACCAGCCCGCGGTAGGCGTTCTGTCCGTGGCCGGCCGAGATGCCCTTGGACACGATGGTGCTGCGCGTATTGGCGCCGATGTGGATCATCTTGGTGCCGGTGTCGGCCTGCTGGTAATTGTTGGTAGTCGCGACCGAATAGAACTCGCCGACCGAATTCTCGCCGCGCAGGATGCAGCTCGGGTACTTCCAGGTGATCGCCGAGCCGGTTTCCACCTGCGTCCACGAGATGCGCGCATTGCGCCCGCGGCATTCGCCGCGCTTGGTGACGAAGTTATAGATGCCGCCGCGGCCCTGTTCGTCGCCCGGGTACCAGTTCTGCACCGTCGAGTACTTGATCTGCGCATCGTCGAGCGCAATCAACTCCACCACCGCGGCGTGCAGCTGATTCTCGTCACGCATTGGAGCCGTGCAGCCTTCAAGATAGCTCACATACGCGCCTTCATCGGCGATGATCAGCGTGCGTTCGAACTGGCCGGTGTTCGCGGCATTGATGCGAAAATAGGTAGACAGCTCCATCGGGCAGCGCACGCCGGGCGGCACGTAGACGAATGAGCCGTCGGTGAACACCGCCGAGTTGAGCGTGGCGTAGAAATTGTCGGTGTAGGGCACGACCGAACCCAGGTAGCGCTCGAGCAGCGCCGGGTGCTTCTGCACCGCCTCCGAAAACGGACAGAAAATCACGCCCGCCGCCGACAGGCGTTCCTTGAACGTGGTCGCGACCGAAACGCTGTCGAACACCGCGTCCACCGCGACGCCCGCCAGGCGCGCGCGCTCATGCAGCGGCACACCGAGTTTTTCATAGGTCGCCAGCAGCTTCGGGTCCACATCGGCCAGGCTCTTGGGCCCATCCTTGTTCTGCTTCGGCGCCGAGTAATACGAGATGGCGTCGTAGTCGATCGGCTGGTAGCGCAGGTGCGCCCAATGCGGCTCGCGCATGCGCTGCCAGTGGGCGAGCGCGCGCAGCCGCCAGTCGAGCAGAAATTGCGGCTCGTGCTTCTTATGCGAGATCAGTCGAACGACGCTTTCGTCCAGGCCCGGCGGCACCGTGTCGGATTCGATATCGGTGACAAAACCGTGGCGATAGCTGCGGTTGACCAGCGCGTCGATGTCGGGGGTGCTCATAGCGACTCGCGTTTGAGGCTGCGCGAGGCGATGCTGCCCAGCGCGAGCGGAATGCCGCGATCGAGCGCCGATGGCTGGCCGCTGCTGGCGCTCAGTCCCGCCAGCTCCAGCAGCGTGATCTCCTGCAGCGAGCGGCGGATCGCAAGATTCACGCGCTGCCAGGCGCGTCCCACCAGGCAGCTGCTCTCGATGCAGCAGTGGCTGTCGCTGCTGGCGCATTCGGTCAGCGCCATCGGGCCCTCGAGCGCATCCAGGATCTGCGCGGCGTTGATCTCGATCGCCGGCCGCGCCAGCAGATAGCCGCCGTGCAGGCCACGGGTGGAGTTGACCAGGCCGCGCCGCTGCAGCTGTTTCAGCAGCTTCGAGACAGTCGGGGAGGCCAGGTGCGTCTGGCTCGCCAGCTGCCCTGCGGTAAAGCGCCGCTCGGGCTGCGCGGCCAGTCGGGCGAGGATCACGGTGGCGTAGTCGGTCAGTTTGCTGATTCGCAACATGGGTGGCCTCTAAACTAGGACTAGTTTAGTACTATATGGTTGGAATGAGAAGGGCGCCGCCGCTTTGGTATCCTCGCGGTCTCAAACCGGAGGGTAGCAATCATGAGTCGTAGCGACCTGGAACGGGTGGCCACCGCAATGGTGGCGAAGGACAAGGGCCTGCTGGCGGCAGACGAGAGCAATACCACGATCGCCAAGCGCCTGGACAAGATCGGCAGCCCCTCCACCGAGGAGCAGCGCCGCAGCTATCGTGAACTGCTGTTCACGACACCCGGGATCGCGCAATGGATCAGCGGGGTGATCCTGTACGATGAAACCATCCGCCAGAAGACCCGTGATGGCGTGCCATTTCCGGACTACCTGGTCAAGCTTGGCATCATCCCGGGCATCAAGGTCGATACCGGCGCCAAGCCGCTGGCCGGCTTTCACGGCGAGACCATCACCGAGGGCCTCGACGGCCTGCGTGAGCGGCTGATCGAGTACTACAAGCTCGGTGCGCGCTTCGCCAAGTGGCGCGCGGTGATCGATATCGGCGAGGGCATCCCCTCGCACGCTGCGATCGAGGCCAATGCGCACGCGCTGGCACGCTACGCGGCGCTGTGCCAGGAACAGGATATCGTGCCGATTGTCGAACCCGAGGTACTGATGGACGGCGGCCACACGCTGGAGCGCTGCGACGCGGTCACCAGCGGCGTGCTGACCGAGGTGTTCGCGCAGCTTGATCGGCAGCGCATACACTTGGAAGGCATGATCCTGAAACCCAACATGGTGATCGCTGGTAAGAAGTGTCCAACGCAGCCGAGCGCCGAGCAGGTTGCCGCCGCCACGGTGCGCTGCCTGAAGCGTCATGTGCCCGCGGCGGTGGCCGGCATCATGTTCCTGTCGGGCGGTCAGACCCCGGCGCAGGCCGCGCTGCACCTGTCGCTGATGAATCGGCTCGGGCCGCTGCCCTGGCAGTTGTCCTTCAGCTACGGCCGCGCGCTGCAGGAGGCGGCACTCGCCGCCTGGGGCGGTAAATCAGCCAATGTTGCCGCCGGGCAAAAGGAGTTCCAGAAATGGTCGCGCCTCAATAGCCTGGCGCGCAGCGGCGGCTTTCAGGCCGGCATGGAGCAGCAGGCCGCGTGATCGACGACGACATCGTCGTGGAAGTCCGCGGCGTGCATTACGCGATCGGCACGCACGCGATATTCAAGGGCCTGAACATGCGCGTGCGCCGCGGAGCGATCACCGCGGTGATGGGCCCGAGCGGCACCGGCAAGACCACGCTGCTGCGGCTAATCATGGGCCAGAGCGTGGCGCAGCGCGGGCACGTGACGGTATTCGGTAAGGAGGTCGCCGGCCTGGAGCGCCGCGAACTCTACAAGCTGCGCCAGCGCGTCGGCCTGCTGTTCCAGAACGGCGCGCTGCTGACTGACCTGTCGGTGTTCGAGAACGTGGCATTTCCGCTGCGCGAGCACACCGACCTGCCCGAGCCGGTGCTGCGTGAGCTGGTGCTGATGAAACTGCAGACGGTGGGTCTGCGCGGCGCCGCTGAGCTGATGCCGGCCGAGCTCTCGGGCGGCATGGCGCGTCGCGTCGCGTTGGCGCGCGCGATCGTGATGGATCCGGAGATGTTGATCTATGATGAGCCGTTCGTGGGCCTCGATCCCATCTCCAAGGGCGTGATCGTACGCCTGATCCAGTCACTCAATCGCCTGCTGGGCACTACCAGCATCGTGGTGTCGCACGACGTGCGGGAAATCAGTGCCATCGCCGATGATAGTTACCTGCTGGCGGAGGGCAAGGTGATGGCCGAGGGCAGCCCGGCGGAGCTGTGCAAGGAACAGACCGAATCGGTGCGCCAGTTCATGAGCGGCACACCCGATGGCCCGGTGCCGTTCCATTACCCGGCACCGGATTATTTCGAGCAGCTGCTCGCGCGCCCCGACGCATGAGCGCACACGGATGCATGAGCACAAAGCGCCGCATGGGCCCATACCGAGGCGTCGGGATGGCCGCGTGAGCAGTCTGTCGCAGCGACGCTCGATAGCGCTCGATGCGGTCGCCAAGGTGGGTGCCGTAGCGCTGTTTCTTGTGCGCCTGCTGGGCCAGTGCATCCCGGCACTCGTGCGTCCGCAGCTGATCATCCGGCAGATTTATAACGCCGGGGCCCGCTCGCTGGTCATCATCATGCTGTGTGGCCTGTTCGTCGGCATGGTGCTCGGACTGCAGGGCTACCAGCTGCTGCAACGCTTCGGCTCGGAGTCGGCGCTCGGCATGGCTGCCGCGCTCGGACTCATCAAGGAGCTCGGGCCGGTGCTGACGGCGCTGCTGTTTGCGGGCCGCGCCGGCACCTCGCTATGCTCGGAGATCGGTCTGATGGGCGCGACCGATCAGCTCGCGGCGATGGAGATGATGGCGGTCGACCCGGTGCGTCATGTGGTAGCGCCGCGATTTCTCGGTGGCCTGATCGCCGTGCCGCTGCTGGCGGCGATCTTCAGTTGCGTCGGCATCTACGGCGCGCAGCTCATCGGCGTGACCATGATGCGTATCCAGGCCGGCACCTTCTGGTCGCAGATGCAGAGCGCGGTGGGGCTGCGCGACGTCAACGAGGGCCTGATCAAGAGCGTGGTGTTCGGCGCCGCCTGCAGCCTGCTCGCGGTGTATGAGGGGTTCCATGCCGAGCCGACCGCCGAGGGCGTGGGGCTCGCCACCACGCGCACCGTCGTGACCTCAGCGGTCCTGGTGCTGCTGCTCGATTACATGCTGACCGCGGCGTTTTTGTAAGTCCGGCACAAAGGATTGACTTATGGCCCAGGCGAATCGTTCCATTGAAATCGGCACCGGCCTGTTCGTGCTGCTGGGTTTCGCCTCGCTCGGCTTTCTGACTACACAACTACCCGGCAGCGGCTTACAGATACAGCGCGCGACACAGACGTATGCTGTGGTGGCCAGGTTCGATGACATCGGAGGACTCAAGGTCGGGGCGCCGGTGGCCATGGCCGGCGTGCGCGTCGGCCAGGTCACCAGAGTCGTCTACGACAGCTCGGCCTACAAGGCCGCGGTCACGATGACCATCGAGCGCCAATTTGACCACATTCCGGACGACAGTGATGCGGCGATCGAGACCTCAGGGCTGCTCGGCGCCAATTTCGTCGCCATCTCGCCCGGCGGTTCGGATACGTTTCTGCATGGCGGCAGCGAGCTGCAGTTCACGCAGTCGGCGCTGGTGCTGGAAAGCCTGGTGAATAAACTGTTTGCAAACGTCGCCGGCAGCAAGGACTCGTCGGGCAGCAAGGACTCGTCGGGCAGCAAGGACTCGTCGGGCAGCAAGGACTCGAGTGGCGACAAGAAGGGTTCCGGCAAAACTACCAAGTGAGGCGGCTATGCGACAACTAATTCTGGGAACGGCGGCGGCACTGAGTCTGACGCTGGGTCTGGCGTCGGCCAGCGGCGCTGCAGATCTGGCGAGCGCGGTCGATGCCAGCGGACCGGGGCAGCTGATCCAGACCGCCGCCAGCACGATGCTTACTGACCTGGACGCGCACCGCGCCGACTACCGCGCCAATCCGGGCAAGGTGCATGCGCTGGTGGACCAGGTGCTGCTACCGCATTTCGACACCGAATATTCGGCGCGCCTGGTGCTGGGCCGCCACTGGACCGCGGCCAGCGAGGATCAACGCCAGCGCTTCATCAAGGCGTTTTATAAGTCGCTGCTGGACAATTACGGTGATGCGCTGGTGGATTTTACCGCCGACAAGCTCAAGGTATTTCCCTACACCGGTGACCCAAATGCGACCAACGCGACCGTGCGCACGCAGGTTCGTAAGAGCGATGGCTCGCAGGTCGCGGTCAACTACAGCCTGCGTCGCACGGATCAGGGCTGGAAAGCCTGGGACGTGGTGATCGAGGGCATCAGCTACGTCAAGAGTTTCCGCGACGACTTCAGCGCCGAGATCGACCAGAAGGGCCTGGACGAAGTGATCGGGCGTCTGCAGGCCGGCGACAAGCCGAGCGCCATAAAAGGCGCCGCAAGCGCCAAGGGCTAGTTCATGACAGTGACATTGAGGAGGCGGCGCGCTCGGGGCACTGTGACGATGACCGCGGCGGCCGCCCAGGGCGCGTTTGTCACCGTGTCGCCGGATGTCTACCGGCTCGAGGCGCCGCTGACCCTGGCCACAGTCGTGGCGCTGCGTAGTCTCGGGCTCACGCTGATTGGCGCGGCCGGCAGCGCACTGACACTGGATCTGGCGGCGATTCCTGAGGTCGACAGCGCCGGACTGGCGCTGCTGATCGACTGGCTGGCGATCGCGCGCGCACGCTCCTGCCAGCTGCACTACGCCAAACCAGGGAAGACACTGCTGGCGCTGGCGCGGCTGAGCGAGGTCGAGCCGCTGCTGAGCCCATGATCGCGGCCTCCAGCAACGAGTAACCGAAGGGCAGCGTGCTCTGACCGGGGCCGGTTACTTCGGTGCCGCGGGAGCCGCGGGAGCCGCGGGAGTCGCGGGAGTCGCGGGAGTCGCGGGAGCCGCGGGAGCCGCCGGCTCGGCGCCGGTCATGTCGGCATCCGGGAACTGCTCCTCGGGAGACACGTTGCCATCGTGAATCAGGTAGTCGCGCCGCTGCAGATAGACATTGCGCAGAAACGCGTACGGATCGTAAGCGCTATCGAGAATGTGATCCTCATCGAGCAACTGCGAGCGCCGATTCACCGTACCGATCGCAAACAGACTCCACTGGACGTACTGGTTGTTGTCGAACAGCTTCACGGTTTCGATCTCGTGCAGCAGCAGATAATCGGGCACCAGGCCAAACGCATCGCGGACGGTCGAGGGGCCGAGAAACGGCAGCATCAGGTACGGCCCGCTATGCATACCCCATCGGCCCATGGTCTGACCGAAGTCCGCCTGGTGCCGGTCCAGACCCATGCCGCTCGCCGGATCGAACAGGCCGCCAATGCCGATGGTCGAGTTGACCAGAAACCGGGCCACGTCGGTCATGCCGTCGGTGAGTTTGCCCTGCAGGAAGTTGTTGACCAGCGTTACCGGGTAGGCAAGGTTCGTGAGCACATTGTTGACCCCGGTGCGTACCGTCTGCGGCGTTACCTTCACATATTGTCTGGCCACGGGACGCAGGATCGCGTGATCGAGCGCGGTGTTGAACTTGTACACCGAGCGGTTAAAGCGCTCGAATCGATCGCTTGGATCTGGTTTGCCGCTCGGCAGCGTCGCGCAGCCTGCCAGGGCCAATGTCAGCGCCAGTAGTGCAAGCGCCGTTGTACGGCGTGCGTGGAACACTAGGACTCTGCTGCGTCGTGGGAGCGCGCTGCTGCAAGGCGACATGGGCCGCAAGTGTAGCAGCTTAGGCGGCGCCGATATGGTGCTACGGCGGGCTAGGATCAGCTGCCGCTCTGGCCGCGACGGGATTGCTGCTGCTCGCGCAGCCAGCCGCGTACTTCGTCCAGACGCGCGCGAAATCGGGCCCGCTGCACGCTGGTGAGATCCGGCGCTGCAAGCGCGAGTTCAAGCTGCTGGTTGGCGAGCGCCAGCTGGCCGCCGGCCAGGTCATATTCAGCCATGTATGCATAGGCGTCGCCGGCATCACCGGCGGCGCTGGCCGCGAGCGCCGTGAGCCGGATCTGTGCCGGCGAGGGATCGACGTTGTTGAACAGATCGAGCAGCAGCTCATGCGCCTGCTTGGCGCGGCCGGCCTGCATCAAGGTCTCCGAATAGCGCACCGTCAGCGGCACATTGCGCGGGAACAGTCGCACCGAGCGATCGAACAGCGCCAGCGAGGCATCCACCTGTCCCGCGGCCGCCAGCGCCTGGCCCAGAGCCGCATACAGCACCGTCATCTGCGGATTGGCCGCCTGCAGCTCGCGCAGCGTCTTCACTGCGCTGGGCGCGTTGCCGTGCTGTATCTGCACCAGGGCCTCGCCATAGCGCTCCGCCGGGGTCAGTGAACGTCGATCGCGTATCGAGGTATAAAACTGATCCAGGTGCACTTCTGGCGGGGTCGCCAACACGCGCACCCGCTCCTTGAAGAAGGCGAAGCTCAGCGACTCCGGCAGCAGCTTGACCGGCGGAAAATTCGCCGCGCGGTTTCGGGCCGCGGCAATGCGGTCGCTGGTCACTGGGTGATCGACCAGCAGCGGCGGAATGCCGGCCATCCCCAGGCCCTCCACGCGCGCCAACGACTCGAAGAAGCTCGCCATCTCGTTCGGATCGAAGCCGGCGCCCGACAGCAGCTCGATGCCGACTGCATCGGCCTCGATTTCCTGACCGCGCGTGTAATTGATGCTCTGCTGCAAAGCGGTGGCCTGGCTGAGCGCTATGGCGCCTTCCATCGCCTGGCCGCCGGCGCCGCTGGCGGCGCCGATCAGGATCGCCGCCAGTAACGCGGCCGTCGACGCCAGCGACATGCGGCTCTGCGCCAGGTAGCCGCGGGCGATGTGGCGCTGGACCACGTGGCCGGTTTCGTGTGCGATTACAGCGGCAAGCTGTGACTCGTTATCGGTCAGAAGGATCAGGCCGCTGTTGATGCAGACGAAGCCGCCAAAGGTCGCGAAGGCGTTGATCACCGGCTCGCGCAGCACGGAATATGTGAAATTCTGGCCTTCGTCGTGAGCCTGGGAGGCGAGCCGCATGCCGAGCTGCTGGATGTAATCGGTGGCCTCGGGATCCTCGAGAATCAGGTTCTGGTCGCGCATCTCGCGCATCGCCATGCGTCCGACCTGGTATTCGTCGGCCTTGCTGATCATCGCGTTGGCAGGGCCGCCCAGGTCCGGCAGGTTACTGCCGACCGAGGCGGCACTCGGGGCAAAGCTGGCAGTGGTGGGGTCCGCAGCCGCGGCCCATGTGGCCGCAACGGTCAACAGACAGCCGAGCAGGGCAGCGTAGGTACGGCGCATAACATCTAGAGACATCAATATCTTGTACTGTACTGTGACCTCGCCGAGGGCGCCAAGGTTCCGTGCGCGGCGGCCCCGGGGAGCCCGCTACAGGGCGTCGGAGGCGAAATCCGCGAGCCGTGAGCGCTCGCCGCGCACCAGCGTGATATGGCCTGAATGCGGCCAGCCCTGGAAGCGGTTGACGACGTAGGTCAGGCCACAGGTGGTCTCGGTCAGGTAGGGCGTATCGATCTGGGCGATATTACCAAGGCACACGACCTTGCTGCCCGGCCCGGCGCGGGTCACGAGCGCTTTCATCTGCTTGGGCGTCAGGTTCTGCGCCTCGTCAAGGATGATGTAGCGGTTCAGGAAGGTGCGCCCGCGCATGAAATTGAGCGAGCGGATCTTGATGCGATTGCGCAGCAGATCGTTGGTGGCCGCGCGACCCCAGTTGCCACCCTCGTCACTGCGCGTGAGCACCTCGAGGTTGTCCATCAGCGCGCCCATCCACGGCTCCATCTTTTCCTCTTCGGTGCCGGGCAGAAAACCGATATCCTCGCCGAGCGGAACGGTGACGCGCGTCATGATGATCTCGACATAACGATTTCGCTCCAGCGTCTGCGCCAGCCCGGCGGCCAGCGCCAGCAGCGTCTTGCCGCTGCCCGCCGGACCCAGCAGGGTCACGCAGTCGATCTCCGGATCCATCAGCAGGTTGAGCGCGAAATTCTGCTCCCGATTGCGCGCGGTGATGCCCCAGACACTGTGGCGTTCGCTGCGAAAATCGCGTGCCAGCTCCAGCTTCGCCGACTCGCCATCCACCGCCCGCACCATGGCTTCGATGCCCTGCGCACTGGCCTCGTACACGAACACATTGGGTCGCCAGGAAGCCGCCGCGGGACCGCTGATCTGGTACCAGGTCCGATCGCCTTCCTTCCACGAGCGCATGTCCTTGCCGTGACGCTCCCAGAAGTCCCCGGGCAAGGTCTCGACGCCGGTATACAGCACATCGGCGTCCTCGATCGTCTTGTCGCTGTAGTAGTCCTCGGCATGCACGCCGACGATCGCCGCCTTGATGCGCAGGTTGATGTCCTTCGATACCAGCACGACGCGCGCGCGCGGCTCCTGGCGCTGCAGCGACATGGTCTGGCCGAGGATCAGGTTGTCGACGCCGACGCCGGGCAGCCCGGCGGGCAGTCCACCCGAGAGTTCACGGGTCTGGAAGAACAAGCGTCCGGCCGGCGGCTTTTTGCCGTGGTTACCGCTGTAGCTCCCGGGGATGGCCAGGCCGGCGTCGATCTGCTCCTTGGTGACGCCGCGCATCATGTCGTCGAGAAAGCGGCTGACCTGGCGCGCATTGCGCGATGCCTCAGACAGCCCCTTCTTATTCGCATCCAGCTCTTCGAGCACCACCATCGGCAGGTAGATGTCGTGTTCCTCGAAGCGAAAGATAGCGGTCGGATCGTGCATCAATACGTTCGTGTCGAGCACGAACAGTCGGCGCGTGGCGGCTTTCACAGTGCTTGTGCCGCTTCCAGGACTGCGAGCGCGTGGCCGTCGACCTTTAGCTTGCGCCATTCGTTTCTGAGAATGCCGCGGGCATCGAGCAGAAAGGTGCTGCGCTCGATGCCCATGACCTTGCGTCCATACATGTTTTTTTCGCGAATTACATCGAACAGACCGCACACCAGACCGTCGCCATCCGATAGCAGCGCGAACGGGAAACCCATCTGCGCACGGAATTTCTCGTGCGCCGCCAGACTGTCGCGCGAGATACCGACGATGCCGGTGCCGGCACGCTCGAAGCGCGCTGCCAGCGCCGCAAATTGCCGGCCCTCGAGCGTGCAACCGGGCGTGTTGTCGCGCGGGTAGAAGTACAGCACCAGCTTGCGCCCGCGCGCGCCGGACAGCCGCCAGGTGGCGCCGCCGGTCGCCGCTAGCGAGAACTCCGGCACTACCTTGCCGATGGTCACGGTCTGGCGAGGCCCGGCCCTATCGGCCGGGCGTTTCGCCGGCGCCTTGACCGTAGCCGGCTTGCTGCGCGCCGGCTTGCCCGGCGCCGCGGCGCGCTTCCTGCTGGCGCTGCTCATGACTTGACCGGCTCGAGGATCGCATCGAGATTGAGCGAGTCGCAGAAGTCCATAAATTCCTCGCGCAGCTGCGCGACATGAAGTTTCCCGGGAACGTTGATGACGATCTGCACGGCGAACATCGGTGCGCCGGTGTGCGCCGCGGCATAGCTGCGGGTCGACACCTCGCAGATGTCGATGCCGCGACTGGCGAAGAAGCCCGACAGACCGGCGACGATGCCGGTCTGGTCGAGGCTCACGATGTCCACCGAGTAAGGCAGCATGTCGGCACGCGCCGCCCTGGGCTCGGTGCGCTTGACGTGCACGCTCAGGGCGGCAGTCTCGGCCAGGCGTGCGAGCTCGGATTCGATGCGTGCCAGCGTGTGCCAGTTACCGCTCACCAACAGCAGCATCGCAAACTCGGAGCCCAGCGCCGCCATCCGACTCTCAGCGATATTGCCGCCGCAGTCGCTGATGACGCGGGTAAGCTCATGGACCATGCCGGGTCGGTCGTTGCCGATGGCAGAGACGGCGAGATGCTGCTTCATTGGATCAGATGTCACGGTACTGGGGCGGCAGTGTACCGGGAGTCGTGCGGCTTGCGAACGTCGGCTTGCTTCTTGTCAGCCGTGGCCCGTAACATCGCCGGCCCCGTCATTATTTGAGCAGGACGATATGTTTGCCGGCAGCATGGTCGCGATTGTGACGCCGATGCATGTGGATGGCAGCATCGACTGGCCGGCATGGGAACGACTGCTTGCGATGCATCTGGAGGCGGGCACGAGCGGCGTCCTGGTCGGCGGCACCACCGGGGAATCGGCAACCATTAGCGATACCGAGCTGCTGGCATTGGTCGAGCGCGCGCGCGCGCACCTCGCCGGGCACGCCGTGCTGCTGGCCGGGGCCGGCAGCAGCAGCACCGCCGTCACAGTGGAGCGGGCGCGGCGCCTGTCGGCTGCCGGCGTCGACGGCCTGGTGGTGGTCACGCCGGCCTACAACAAGCCGACACAGGAGGGGCTGTATCGTCATTTCGAGGCGGTGGCCGTCGCCGCCAGCGTTCCTGTCGTGTTGTACAACGTGCCGTCGCGAACCGCGGTCGACCTGCTGCCTGAAACGGTGGCTCGGTTGTCGAAACTGTCGCGCGTGGTCGCTGTCAAAGAGGCGGTGGCATCGATGGAGCGCGTGCGCGCACTGGTGGAACTGACCGGCCCGCAGTTCGCGGTGCTGTCTGGCGATGATGCCAGTGCCGCGCAGGCGATGCTGAACGGCGCGCGAGGAGTGATTTCAGTGACGGCTAATGTCTGCCCTAAGGCGATGGCGCAACTGAGCGCGGCGGCGCTGCGCGGCGATCGCGCCGCGGCCGAGCATCTGGATGCGCCGTTGCGCGTGCTGCACGATGCGTTGTTCCTGGAGCCCAACCCCATACCGGTAAAGTGGGCCATGAGCGATCAGGGCTGGATCGAACGCGGCATCCGCCTGCCAATGACCGAACTGTCCGAGCCATTTCGGGCGCGCGTGCGCGCC
Organism: Gammaproteobacteria bacterium; assembly: GCA_013289615.1. GTDB lineage: Bacteria > Pseudomonadota > Gammaproteobacteria > Steroidobacterales > Steroidobacteraceae > FEN-1191. The sequence continues at coordinate 797 of JABCZO010000030.1, read as the reverse complement.
GCCCTCGATGCAGCGCGGGGCCAGCTGCCCCTGGCGCGGGCGAAGTCGGCGTGAGCCAACCCCGGTTGCCTATGCGCGCCGCGCCCGGCGCGCTGCTGATATGCGCTGCGATGTTGCCGTTGCTGGCCGGATGCACGCTGTACGATCGTGTGTTTCATCGCACCCCGAAGAACGCTGCCAGCTGCCATGAAAAGCCGTTTGCCGGCAACGCGGATTCGCGACCGCCGCTGAAAGTCCCGGAAGGCCTGAGCGCGCCCGATACGCGCAACGCGGTGAAGATCCCCGCGCTCGGTGCGGCTGATCGGGAACGACCCAAGACTGAGCCGTGCCTGGCGCTGCCGCCCCAGTTCTTCGCCAAGGCACCGCCGGGCGCCGCCAAGCCGCTCGCCCCAGCCGCGCCAGCTACCGCGCCGGCCACGGCCGCGCCCCCAGCCCCGGACACCCCGCCGGCCACGGCGCCCGCGACCGCGACGCCGCCGGCAGCGCCGGCGCCCGCCGCCCCGGCCGCACCACAAGGTGCGTCCTCCGGCGAGGTGGTGCCGCCGGGTTAGCTCCCGCGCCGGTGACGGGCAGAACCTGGGACAGGCGCTTTGACGATGCGGTTGTTAGAATTCAACAGCGGTGCCAACGCCGGGCAACTTTCGGTTGCAGCATTGACGATCGACCTTAAGATATACCTGTAACACATTGAATGGAGAGGTGGCCGAGCGGTCGAAGGCGCTGGACTGGAATTCCAGTAACATCTTCACGGGTGTTCGTGGGTTCGAATCCCACCCTCTCCGCCATTGGTCCACGGT
>JABCZO010000029.1 GCA_013289615.1 Gammaproteobacteria bacterium | reverse complement strand
GGCGCGGTTGAGCGAGGTCGAGCCGCTGCTGAGCCCATGATCGGGGCGCCGACCGGGGCCGCTTATTTCGGCGCCGTGGGCGTCGCGGGCGTCGCGGGCGTCGCGGGCGTCGCGGGCGCTGCCGGCTCGGCGCCGGTCATGTCGGCATCCGGGAACTCCTCCTCGGGCGACACGTTGCCGTCGTGAATCAGGTAGTCGCGCCGCTGCAGATAGACGTTGCGCAGAAATGCGTACGGATCGTAGGCACTGTCGAGGATGTGGTCCTGGTCCAGCAGCTGCGAGCGCCGATTCACGGTACCGACCGCAAACAGACTCCATTCGACGTACTCGTTGTTGTCGAACAGCTTTACGGTTTCGATCTCGTGCAGCAGCAGATAGTCGGGCACCAGGCCGAAGCCATCGCGAACGGTGGACGGCCCAAGAAAAGGCAGCATCAGGTACGGGCCGCTGTGCATGCCCCAGCGCCCCATCGTCTGGCCGAAGTCCGCCTGGTGCCGGTCTAGACCCATGCCGCTCGCCGGATCGAACAGGCCGCCGATGCCGATGGTCGAGTTCACCAGCAAGCGCGCAGCATCGCTCATGCCGTCGTGGAACTTGCCCTGCAGGAAGCTGTTGACCAGGGTTACCGGGTAGGCAAGGTTGGTGAGCACATTGTTGATGCCGGTGCGGATCGTTTGCGGCGTGACCTTTACGTACTCACGCGCCACGGGGCGCAGGACCGCGTGATCGAGCGCGGTATTGAATTTATACACCGAGCGGTTGAAGCGCTCGAATCGATCCCTGGGATCAGCTTTGCCGTTCGGCAGCGTCGCGCAGCCTGCCAGGCCCAACGTCAGCAGCAGCAATGCAAGCGCCGCTACACGGCCGGCGTGGAACCCAGGGAGTGTGGTGCGTGTTGGAAGGGCGCTACGGCAAGGCGGCATGGGTCGCAAGTGTAGCAGCTTGGACGGCGCCGACATGGCGCCTCGGTGAGTGCGGATCAGCTGCCGCGCTGGCCGCGATGCGATTGCTGCTGCTCGCGCAGCCAGCCGCGCACTTCGTCAAGGCGTGCGCGAAATCGTGCCCGCTGCACGCTGGTGAGATCGGGCGCCGCCAGCGCCAGTTCAAGCTGCTGGTTGGCGAGTGCCAGTTGCCCGCCAGCCAGGTCGTATTCAGCCATGTACGCGTAGGCGTCGCCGGCATCACCGGCGGCACTGGCCGCGAGCGCCGTGAGGCGGATCTGTGCCGGCGAGGGATCGACGTTGTTGAACAGATCGAGCAGCAGCTCGTGCGCCTGCTTGGCGCGGCCGGCCTGCATCAAGGTCTCTGAATAGCGCACCGTCAGCGGCACGTTGCGCGGGAACAAACGCACCGAGCGATCGAACAGCGCCAGCGAGGCATCCACCTGGCCAGCGGCCGCCAACGCCTGGCCGAGAGCCGCATACAGCACCGTCATCTGCGGATTGGCCGCCTGCAGCTCGCGCAGCGTCTTCACCGCGGTGGCCGCGTTGCCGTGCTGGATCTGCACCAGTGCCTCGCCATAGCGCTCGGCTGGGGTCAGTGAACGGCGATCGCGGATCGAGTTGTAAAACTGATCCAGGTGCACTTCCGGCGGTGTCGACAACACGCGCACCCGCTCCTTGAAGAATGCAAAGCTCAGCGACTCGGGCAGCAGTTTGACCGGCGGAAAATTCGCTGCGCGGTTGCGGGCCGCGGCAATGCGGTCGCTGGTGACTGGGTGATCGACCAGCAGCGCCGGAATGCCGGCCATCTGCAGACCCTCGGTGCGCGCCATGGACTCGAAGAAGCTCGCCATTTCGTTCGGATCGAAGCCGGCGCCCGACAGCAGCTCGATGCCGACCGCATCGGCCTCGATCTCCTGACCGCGGGTGTAGTTGATGCTCTGCTGCAAAGCGGTGGCCTGGCTCATCGCAATGGCACCTTCCATCGCCTGGCCGCCGGCGCCGGTGGCAGCGCCGATCAGGATCGCTGCCAGCAGCGCCGCCGTCGATGCCAGCGACATGCGGCTCTGGGCCAGGTAACCGCGGGCGATGTGGCGCTGGATCACGTGACCGCTTTCGTGCGCCACCACGGCGGCCAGCTGCGACTCGTTATCGGTCAGCAGGATCAGGCCGCTGTTGATGCAGACGAAGCCGCCAAAGGTCGCAAAGGCGTTGATTATCGGTTCGCGCAGCACGGAATATGTAAAATTCTGGCCTTCGTCGTGCGCCTGAGAGGCGAGCCGCATTCCCAGCTGCTGGATGTAATCGGTGGCCTCGGGGTCTTCGAGAATCATGTTCTGGTCGCGCATCTCGCGCATCGCCATGCGTCCGACCTGGTACTCGTCGGCTTTGCTGATCATCGCGTTGGCGGGGCCGCCCAGGTCCGGCAGGTTAGTGCCGATCGAGGCGGCGCTCGGGGCAAAGCCGGCCGGGGTGGGGTCGGCAGCCGCCGCCCACGTGGCCGAAACGGTCAACAGACAGCCGAGCAGGGCAGCGTAGGTGCGGCGCATAACATCTAGAGACATCAATACCTTGTACTGTACTGTGACCTCGCTGACGGCGCCAAGGTTCCGTGCGCGGCGGCCTCAGGATGCCGCTACAGGGCGTCGGAGGCGAAATCCGCCAGCCGTGAGCGCTCGCCGCGCACCAGCGTGATGTGGCCTGAGTGCGGCCAGCCCTGGAAGCGGTTGACGACGTAGGTCAGGCCACAGGTGGTCTCGGTCAGGTAGGGCGTATCGATCTGGGCGATATTACCAAGGCACACCACCTTGCTGCCCGGCCCGGCGCGGGTCACCAGCGCCTTCATCTGTTTGGGGGTCAGGTTCTGCGCCTCGTCAAGGATGATGTAGCGGTTGAGGAACGTGCGTCCGCGCATGAAATTGAGCGAACGGATCTTGATGCGATTGCGCAGCAGATCGTTGGTGGCCGCGCGACCCCAGTTGCCACCTTCGTCACTGCGCGTGAGCACCTCCAGGTTATCCATCAGCGCGCCCATCCACGGCTCCATCTTTTCCTCTTCGGTGCCGGGCAGAAAGCCGATGTCCTCGCCGAGCGGAACGGTGACGCGCGTCATGATGATTTCGACAAAACGATTGCGTTCCAGCGTCTGCGCCAGCCCGGCGGCCAGCGCCAGCAGCGTCTTGCCGCTGCCTGCCGGACCCAGCAGCGTCACGCAGTCGATCTCCGGGTCCATCAGCAGGTTGAGCGCGAAATTCTGCTCCCGGTTGCGCGCGGTGATGCCCCAGACACTGTGGCGTTCGCTGCGAAAATCACGCGCCAGCTCCAGCTTCGCCGACTCGCCATCCACCGAGCGCACCATGGCTTCGATGCCCTGCGCACTGGCCTCGTAGACGAACAGATTGGGTCGCCAGGAGGCCGCCGCCGGACCGCTGATCTGGTACCAGGTCCGGTCGCCTTCCTTCCATGAGCGCATGTCCTTGCCGTGACGCTCCCAGAAGTCCCCGGGCAAGGTTTCGACGCCGGTGTACAGCACATCGGCGTCTTCGATCGTCTTGTCGCTGTAGTAGTCCTCGGCATGCACGCCGACGATTGCCGCCTTGATGCGCAGGTTGATGTCCTTCGATACCAGGGCGACGCGCGCGCGCGGTTCCTGGCGCTGCAGCGACATGGTCTGGCCGAGAATCAGGTTGTCCACCCCGACACCGGGCAGACCGGCGGGCAGCCCACCGGACAGTTCGCGTGTCTGGAAGAACAGCCGGCCAGCCGGCGGCTTTTTGCCGTGATTGCCGTTATAGCTTCCGGGGATGACCAGGCCGGCGTCGATCTGCTCCTTGGTGACGCCGCGCATCATGTCGTCAAGAAAGCGGCTGACCTGGCGCGCATTGCGCGAGGCCTCTGACAGGCCTTTCTTATTCGCATCCAGCTCTTCGAGCACCACCATCGGCAGGTAGATGTCGTGTTCCTCGAAACGAAAGATAGCGGTCGGATCGTGCATCAATACGTTCGTGTCGAGCACGAACAGTCGGCGCGTGGCGGCTTTCACAGTGCCAGTGCCGCTTCCAGGACCGCGAGCGCGTGGCCGTCGACCTTCAACTTGCGCCATTCGTTTCTGAGAATGCCGCGGGCATCGAGCAGAAAAGTGCTGCGCTCGATGCCCATGACCTTACGTCCATACATGTTTTTTTCGCGGATGACGTCGAACAGATTGCACACCTGGCCGTCGGCATCCGATAGCAGCGCGAACGGGAAACCCATCTGCGCGCGAAATTTCTCGTGCGCGGCCAGGCTGTCGCGCGAGATACCGACGATGCCGGTGCCGGCGCGCTCAAAGCGTGCCGCCAGCGCCGCGAACTGCTGGCCCTCGAGTGTGCAACCGGGGGTGTTGTCGCGCGGATAGAAGTACAGCACCAGCTTGCGTCCGCGCGCGCCCGACAGCCGCCAGATGCCGCCGCCGGTCGATGCCAGCGCGAACTCGGGCACCTCGCTGCCGACGGCCACGGCCGGGCGAGAGCCGGCCGTATCGGCGGCGCGCTTCGCCGGCGTCTTGACCGTGGCGGGCTTGCGGCGCGCTGATTTTCCCGGCGCCGCGGCGCGCTTGCGTTTGGCGGCGCTCATGACTTGACCGGCTCGAGAATCGCATCGAGATTGAGCGAGTCACAGAAATCCATAAATTCCTCGCGCAGCTGCGCGACATGGAGCTTCCCGGGCACGTTGATGATGATCTGCACGGCGAACATCGGTGCACCGGTGTGCGCCGCGGCATAGCTGCGGGTCGATACTTCGCAGATGTCGATGCCACGACTGGCGAAGAAACCCGACAGCCCGGCGACGATGCCGGTCTGGTCGAGGCTGACGATGTCCACCGAGTACGGCAGCATGTCGGCGCGCGCCGCCCTGGGCTCGGTGCGCTTCACATGCACGCTCAGGGCGGCGGTCTCGGCCAGGCGTGCGAGTTCGGATTCGATGCGCGCCAGCGTGTGCCAGTTGCCGCTCACCAGCAGCAGCATCGCAAACTCGGACCCCAGTGCCGCCATCCGGCTTTCCGCGATATTGCCGCCGCAGTCGCTGATGACGCGGGTAAGCTCATGGACCATGCCGGTTCGGTCATTGCCGATGGCAGAGACGGCGAGATGCTGCTTCATTGGATCCGATGTCACGGTGCTGGGGCGGCAGTGTACCGGGAGTCGCGTGGCTTGCGAACGTCGGCTTGCTTCTTGTCAGCCGTGGCCCGTAACATCGCCGGCCCCGTCATTAATTGAGCAGGACGATATGTTTGCCGGCAGCATGGTCGCGATTGTGACGCCGATGCATGTGGATGGCAGCATCGATTGGCCAGCATGGGAACGACTGCTCGCGATGCATCTGGAGGCGGGCACGAGCGGCGTTCTCGTCGGCGGCACCACCGGAGAATCGGCAACCATTACCGATACCGAACTGCTGGCATTGGTTGACAGTGCGCGAGCGCGCCTCGCCGGCCATGCCGCGCTGCTGGCCGGGGCCGGCAGCAGCAGCACTGCAGTGACGGTGGAGCGGGCGCGGCGCCTGTCGGCTGCGGGCGTCGACGGGCTGGTGGTGGTCACGCCAGCCTACAACAAGCCGACACAGGAGGGCCTGTACCGTCATTACGAGGCGGTGGCCGCGGCCGCCAGCGTTCCTGTCGTGTTGTACAACGTGCCGTCGCGAACCGCGGTCGATCTGCTGCCCGAGACGGTGGCACGGTTGTCGAAACTGTCGCGCGTGGTCGCTGTCAAAGAGGCGGTGGCGTCGATGGAGCGCGTGCGCGCACTGGTGGAACTGACCGGCCCGCAGTTTGCGGTGCTGTCTGGCGATGATGCGAGTGCTGCGCAGGCGATGCTGAACGGTGCGCGAGGAGTGATTTCAGTGACGGCTAATGTTTGCCCTAAGGCGATGGCGGATCTGAGCGCGGCTGCGCTGCGCGGCGATCGCGCCGCCACCGAGCACCTGGATGCGCCGTTGCGTGCGCTGCACGACGCGCTGTTCCTGGAGCCCAATCCGATCGCGGTGAAGTGGGCCATGAGCGATCAGGGCTGGATCGAACGCGGCATCCGTCTGCCGATGACCGAATTGTCGGAAGCCTTGCGCGCGCGCGTACGCGCCGCCGTCGATGCAGCGCGGGGCCAGCTGCCCCTGGCGCGGGCGAAGTCGGCGTGACCCGACCCCGATCGCCGCTGCGCGTCGCACCCGGCGCGCTGCTGATATGCGTCGCACTGTTGCCGTTGCTGACCGGCTGCGCGCTGTACAATCGTATGTTTCATCGCAGCCCGAAGAACCCGGCCACCTGCCATGAAAAGCCGTTTGCCGGCAACGCGGAGTCGCGACCGGCGCTGAAAGTCCCCGAAGGGCTGAGCGCGCCGGATACGCGCAATGCGGTGAAGATCCCCGAGCTCGCTTCGGCTGATCGGGAACGACCCAAGACCGAGCCCTGCCTGGCGCTGCCGCCGCCGTTCTACGCCAAGGCGCCGCCCGCTGCCGCCAAGCCGGTCGCCCCGGCACCGTCGGGCACCACGCCGGTCACGCCACCCGCGACGCTACCCACGGCACCCGCGACGCCACCCACGGTACCCGTGACGCCACCCGCGGCACCGGCGACTCCGCAGGCAACGCCCGCGCCTGCCGCACCGACCGTCCCAGCCGCCCCTCAGGGCGGGTCTTCCGGCGATGTGGTGCCGCCGGGTTAGGACAGGCGCTTTGACGACGTCGTTGTTAGAATTCAACATCGCTCTGAAAGCCTGGCAACTTTCGGTTGCAGCATTGACGATCGACCTTAAGATATACCCGTAACACATTGAATGGAGAGGTGGCCGAGCGGTCGAAGGCGCTGGACTGGAATTCCAGTAACATCTTCACGGGTGTTCGTGGGTTCGAATCCCACCCTCTCCGCCATTGGTCCACGGTGATCCGCGCCGGTTCCTTCGCGACGACTTACCGTGAACCCCGTCAGGCCCGGAAGGGAGCAGCGGTAACGGAGCGGTCGGGTGCCGAAGTTCTAGACTGGTGCGGATCACCTCCCGTTTGCTCTCGAGACGCTTGGGATTGAATGACCGCTTACACCGCACTTGCTCGTAAATGGCGGCCGCACAGCTTTGCCGAAATGACCGGGCAGGAGCACGTGCTGCGCGCGCTCGCCAATGCGCTGGCGAGCGGCCGGCTGCATCACGCGTTTTTGTTTGCCGGCACTCGCGGGGTAGGCAAGACCACGGTGGCGCGCATTCTGGCGAAATGTCTCAACTGTGAATGCGGCGTCAGTGCGACGCCATGCGACCAGTGCGCCAGCTGTCGCGAGATCGATGCCGGCCGCAGCGTCGATCTGATCGAGGTCGACGCCGCGTCGCGTACCAAGGTGGACGATACCCGCGAATTGCTCGATAACGTGCAATACGCGCCCACCCGCAGCCGCTACAAGATCTATCTGATCGACGAAGTCCACATGCTGTCGGCGCATTCGTTCAATGCGCTGCTCAAGACGCTGGAGGAACCGCCGCCGCACGTGAAGTTCCTGCTCGCGACCACCGAGCCGCAGAAGCTGCCGGTCACGGTGCTGTCGCGTTGCCTGCAGTTCAATCTCAAGCGCCTGTCGGTGGCGCTGATCGGCTCGCGGCTGACACACATTCTGCAGGCCGAGAAGATTGCGTTCGAAGCAGCGGCGGTGCAACTGCTCGCCCAGGCCGGCGACGGCAGTCTGCGCGATGCGCTGTCGCTGCTCGATCAGTTGCTCGCGTTCGGTAACGGCAAGGCAGTTGAAGCCGACGCACGCGCGATGCTCGGTACGGTCGAGCGTGATCATGTGCTGCGCGTGGCCGAGCAGCTGGCGGCGGGCGACGCCGCCAGGCTGCTCGAATACGCCCGCTCGCTGGACGAACTGTCGCCCGACTACGCTCAGCTGCTCGACCAGCTGGCGTCGCTGCTGGAGCGCGTTGCGCTCAAGCAGCTGGTGCCGGGCTTCGAAGGCGATGAGCTGCATCCGCCCGAACTGCTCGCGCGACTGGCGGCGCAGATTGCCGCCGAGGATCTGCAGCTGTATTACCAGACCGCCATCTTGGGTAGGCGTGATCTGGCCCTGGCCCCAGACGCCAGGACCGGCTTTCGGATGACGCTGATGCGCATGTTGGCATTTCGTCCGGCCACCGCGCCCGCGGCGCTGGCATCCACGCCGACCCCGGCGCCGACGCCGTCCCCGGCCCTGGCGGGAGCGGGCGCGGCCGCACTGCCGGCGGGAAGCGGCCCGGTGGCGATGGCGCCGTTGGCGGCCGCCGCCACCACGGCGGCGGCGGCCGCAGCGGTGGCCGCGGCTGCTGCGGGCGGCAGCGATGTCGCGCCGGCGCCGCTGAATTGCGCCATGCCCGACTGGTCCGCGATCGTCGCCGCATTGGAACTGCAGGGCGCGCCGCGTGAGCTGGCGAGAAATTGCGCGCTGCTGGGACGCGAGGGCGCGATGCTGCGGCTGGCGCTCGATCCGCGCAGCGCCTCGATGCGAACGCGCGCGCTCGAGGATAAGCTGGCACAGGCGCTGTCGCGTTACTTCGGTGAGCCCGTGCGGCTGCAATTTGAGCTGCGTGATGATGCGCACGAGACGCCGGCGCGTGCGGCTGAGAGGCTGGAGGCGCAGCGGCGGGCGCAGGCGCAGTTGGCGTTCGAGGCTGACGCGCTGGTGGGGACATTCAAAGAACGCTTTGGCGCGAGCGTGCTGCCGGACTCGGTGCGGCCCGCTAAACCGATCGAGTGAGGTGACCCGTGGCTAACATGAACCAGTTCGTCAAACAGGCGCAGGCGCTGCAGGCCAATATGCAGAAGGCGCAGGCCGAGATCGCCAGTCTCGAGGTGACCGGCGAGTCCGGAGGCGGCATGGTCAAGGTGCTGATGACCGGACGACACGAGGTCAAGCGCGTGCAGATCGAGCCGTCGATCGTCGGCGAGGATCGCGAGATGCTCGAGGACCTGGTTGCCGCTGCGATCAACGACGCAGTGCATCGGCTGGAGGCCGCCTCGCAGGCCAAGCTGTCGGCGGCGATGGGCGGCCTGTCATTGCCGCCGGGCGTCAAGCTGCCGTTCTGACGGCCATGACGCGCTGACGATGAAGCATTCGCCCGCTCTGGCGGCCCTGATCGAGGCGCTGCGCACACTGCCCGGGGTCGGGCCGAAGAGCGCGCAGCGCATGGCATTTCAGCTGCTGCAGGCCGGCCGGCCGGCCGCGCGCGTGCTGGCCAATTCACTCAATATGGCGCTCGATTCGGTGGTTCGCTGCGGCCGCTGCCGCATGCTGACCGAAGGCACGCTGTGCTCCACCTGCGCCAACCCGCTGCGTGATCGGTCGCTGCTGTGTCTGGTCGAATCCCCGGCCGATGTAGTGGCGATCGAGCAGTCGGGTGGCTATCGCGGCCATTACTTCGTGCTCATGGGACATCTCTCGCCGCTCGACGGCGTCGGTCCGGACGAGCTCGGCGCGCGCGAGTTCGAGGCACTGCTCGATGGCGGTGGGGTGAGCGAGGTGATTCTGGCGACCAATCCGACGGTCGAGGGCGAGGCTACGGCACATTTCTTTTCCGAGCTGGTGCGCGCGCGCGGGATTGCTGCGAGCCGCATTGCACATGGCGTGCCGGTGGGCGGAGAGCTCGAGTATGTGGATGGCGGCACGCTGGCTCATGCGATGGCAGGGCGTCACGCGCTGACCTAGGGCGCGAGGCCCAGAGTGCTGCAGCCGCGCGGTTCAGCGCCGCCGGCGCTCGCCGCCTGCGAGGCGTTCCGCGCTCAGTCGCTCGTACAGCCGGCGCAGCCGCCGATAGCTCTCATAGCGCCGCTCGCTAAAGCCCGCTCCGATGGCCGCGCGCACGGCGCAGTCGGGCTCGCGCAGGTGACGGCAATCGGCAAAGCGGCAGCGCGGTGCCAGTGCCTCGATCTCCGGAAAGCCCAGATCGGAGCCAGTCAGGCGGTCGATCGCCGGGGCGAAATCGCGCACCCCCGGGGAATCGATGATCTCGCCACCGCCCGGTAGCTGGTACAGCCGTGTCGCGGTGGTGGTATGTCGCCCCTCGTCGTCGCGAATCAGCTCGCCTATGGTTGCCTCGCTGTCGGGCACAAGCTGGCGCAGCAGCGACGATTTGCCCACCCCCGACTGGCCGACCAGCATGGCCGTCTGCTGCGGCAGCAGTGCCGACAGTGCCGCCATCGCAGCCTGCTGCAGCGCCGAGACTCGCAGGCAGCGATAGCCGGCGGCACTGTAGTTGGCCAGCTCGCGCTCGATGTCGGCGTCGATTGCCAGCTCCGACTTATTCAGCACCACTGCCGCCGCCACGCCCGCGCATTGCGCAGCGCACAGGTACCGATCGACCACGAAGAAATCCGGCTGCGGCCGTGGCGCCGCCACCACCAGCAGCAGCGACAGATTGGCGGCGATCAGTTCGCTGCCGCCGCGCGCATTGGTGCGATAGAGCGCGCTGCTGCGCGGTTCGACCGCGACCACATTGAGTTCGTCGTGGCGCTCATCGAGCTCGAAGTGCACGAAGTCGCCGCAGACGATCGACAGCTCGCGACGCGCCGGGCGTGCCACGGCTTCGCGGCCATCTGCGGTGCGCACGTGCAGCAGGCGGCGATGGGTGACAGTGACTCGGGCGAGCGACATTCCTTGCTATGATGCCCTAACTCTTGCGGCTACGAGGCGCCATGGCGAATCCCCAGTATCTGATCTGGATCGACCTGGAGATGACCGGCCTGATGCCGGAGACCGATCAGATCATCGAGAGCGCCACCGTGCTCACCGACAACGATCTCAACGTTGTCGCCGAGGGCCCGGATCTGGTGATCCAGCAGCCCGAACCGGTGCTGGCGCGCATGGATGAGTGGAATCAGCGCCAGCATGGCGGCTCGGGGCTGCTGGCGCGGGTGCGTTCGAGCCGCATGAGCGTGACCGAGGCCGAGCGCCAGACGTTGCTGTTCCTGAGCACACACCTGAATCCGGGCGTATCGCCGATGTGTGGCAACGGCATCTGCCAGGATCGGCGTTTTCTTGCACGATTGATGCCAGAGCTGGAGAAATTCTTCCATTACCGCAATCTCGACGTCAGTACCCTGAAGGAGCTGGCGCGGCGCTGGATGCCCTCGATGGCGAGCGGCTACAACAAGCAGTCGGCGCACCTGGCGCGCGCAGACATCTACGAATCCATCAGTGAACTGCGCTATTACCGCGAGCGCATGTTCGTCAAGCCCTAAGGGGCGGCATGGCGCGTAGCCGAGCGTTGTCGGCGGTTCGAGAACCACGCCACTAAATCATTCCAAGGCTGCGGCTTTGCGAAACCATCACATGCTATAGTCAATGCATGCTCTGCGAGGCTGACATCAAGGTGTCGTGGCGGGCGCGCCCCCGGGGGTTTGTTGCGCTGATGAGCCTGTACGAGAGCAATTACCTGCGTTTCCTGCATCTGGCGGGCGATCCGACGCGCCTGGCAGGAACGCTGATCTCGCGTGTCGATGGCGACTGCGAGCTGCGTCTGGCGGTGCTCGAGCACATGCCGTACACCAGCCTGCTGACGCTGACCTATTTATTGCCGTCGGGTGACGGCGGTGGCTTCGAGCGGTTGCCGGACCTCAGGTTGCGCGCCTATCACGACGCGCGGCTGCTCGAGGCGGATCAGTTCCGCCAGCACCGGCCGAAGGAACATAACACCCAGCGGCGGGACCCCCGGAAGGGGGAACGTGAACTGCATCAGCGTTGGACTCGCAACATGATGCTAAATAAGTGGCTGGAGTACTGCGTAGAGCGGGGCCACAGGTTCACGATCTAGGGCTTTTCACCAACGGCTCGCGGACGGTGGCCCGTGCGCATCATGGCGCCACTAATGAAGCTGATCTCACAACTGGGTTTCCTGCGACTCGGCGGGGACTCGAATAAGCTCGAGGTCGACGACGACCGCGTGCTGCACCTGTTTCGTAACCGCGCCGAACTGAAGAAATCCCATATAACGCTGCAGGACGAAGTGCAGCGATTGAAGGATCGGGTCAAGCAGCAGGAAGGCGCTACCGCGCGCGTGCAGGAAATGCTGCAGGGCCTGGAAGGGCGCCTGTCCCAGCCCGAGACCGCCTATCCCACTCTGGTCTTCTATCAGCTGCGCGAGCTGTGGAATCTGGGCCGCACGCTGCTTACGCAGTTCGTCGCCGAGCTCGCCGCGCAGCAGGAAGAGCGCGAACGGCGCGCGTTCTTCGCCGAGTACAACCGCGAACAGTTCGAGCGCCGCCAGGGGATCGAGGCCAAGTTACGCGATGCCGAGAACAACGCCGTCGCCGCACGCGACACGGTCGCGCAGCTCGAGCAGGAACTCGCGCGCCTGCGCCAGTTCTGGCACTTCTTCAAACGTCGCACCATACGCCAGCGTCTGCAGACCGCCAGTCTGCAGTCGATGCTGTGCATGCAGGATCTGGAGGCCGCGCGCACCGGGCGCGATGCCCTCGATGCCGAACCGGCCCCGGAATTCGGCGGCCTGTCGGTCGATGCGCGCCGGGCGATCAATCAGGCGACGATTGCCTATGCGCAGGTGCTGGTGGAGCGGCTGGCGCGTACGCCGCTGATGGAACTGGCGCGCGCGGCGTCCGGCCGGCGCGAACCGCCGCGCGATGAATACGGCGATCGGGCGCGCTGCGAGGCCACCATGGCCGCGATCGTGCTGGGTCGCGGCTTGCTGCAGCAGCGCGGCACGCTGCAGCAGGAGATCAAGCAGCGCTCGGAGTTCGTGCGCGAGCTGGCCAAATACCGCAGTAGCGGTGACACGGTGCCGACCGCCGAGAGTCTCGCAGCCGCGATCGATGGGTCCAAGGTACTGTCGGACGATCTGTGGGAGATCTTCCGCGTGCTGCTGCGCTGACGGCGCGCCGCTGCAAACAGCCCGGATCGCTAGTGGCCAGCGGTCGCGGCCGGTGCCTGTTGGGCGAGCGCCGGGGCGCCGCGGCTGGCATTGCTCGCTAGCGCATCGGCCATGATGTCGCCCGCCTGTGCCAGAATCACATCCGGTTCATCGCTGATGCTGATCTCATCCACGGCCTTCCACGGCGGCAGACCGTCGGCGCCGCGGCGCAGGTTTTCCTGCGTCAGGCGCGCCAGGTCCTGCGCGACGCGCTGCTGCTGGCGCTTCTTCAGGTTAAGCGACAGGGTCTTTTCCTTGCGCGCGCTGTCGAGCGAATTCAGGCTTGCCAGCAGCCACTGGTAATCGGCATTGTGCAGGGCGCGATCGTTCTCCTCGCCGGCGAGCGTCTGCATTGTGCTCGGCTCGGGAACCTGAGCGCGAAACGGCACCGATGCAATCCGGTCCCAGGGCAGCGCATGCTCGAGAACGCTCTCGCCGACATCGTCGGTGCTGATGGGCGACGGCAATGCGATATCCGGGGCAACACCGCGTAGCTGCGTGCTCTCGCCGGTGATGCGATAGAACTTGCCTATGGTCACCGTGACCTGTCCCTCGGTCGGCCGCGAGGACCAGCGATCGAGCGGAATCACGCTTTGGACGGTGCCCTTGCCGAAAGTCGTCTGCCCTATGATCAGGCCGCGATGGAAATCCTGGATCGCGCCGGAGAATATCTCGGACGCCGATGCGCTGGTCCGGTCCACCAGTACGGCGAGCGGACCGGAATACGCCTGGCCCGGATCGGGCTCATCGAGGACTTCGAGTTGCCCGGAGGTGTCCTTGAGCTGCACGACCGGCCCGTGATTGATGAACAGATGCGTCAGCCCGATGGCCTCGGGCAGGTAACCGCCGCCGTCGCCGCGCAGGTCGAGCACCAGGGCGTCGATACCGCCGCCGACGGTCAGCGCCTGCAGCAGCCGGCGCACATCATGGGTGGTGCTGCGGTTGTTGGCGTCGCCGCCATTGGCCGCGTCCATGTCGTTATAGAAGCTCGGCACCGTGATGATGCCGATTTTGTAGACATGGCCGTTGCGTGTGATCTGCCGCACCTCCTTCTTGGCCGCCTGAGCCTCGAGGGTGACCTTGTTGCGCGTCAGCTCAATGGTGCGCTCGGCGGTGCCGGGGGTGGCGCCGGCAGGCAGAATCTGCAGCCGCACGATGGTGCTGACCTTGCCGCGGATCAGCTGCACCACATCGTCCAGACGCCAGCCGATGACGTCGGTCACCGGCCCGTCGTGGCCCTGGCCGACACCGGTGATGCGATCGTTGGGCTTGAGGCTGCCGTCGGTGGCGGCCGGACCGCCGGGCAGGATGTTGGTGACGGTGATGTAGTCGTCTGTGAGCTGCAACGAGGCGCCGATGCCCTCATAGCTCAGGCTCATCTGGATGCGATACTCCTCGGAACTGCGCGGGGAGAAATAATTGCTGTGTGGATCGTAGACGGCGCAATAGGCGTTCATCAGCGATTCAAAAACGTCCTCGGGCGTGATCTTGTCGAGCCGCGAGAGCACGCGCTGGTAGCGCTTGCGCAGCAGGTCGACCGTGTCGGGCCAGCTCTTGCCGGTCAGCATCAGCGAGATGGCGTCATTCTTGATGCGCAGGCGCCACAGCTCATCCATGTCCGCCTGCGTGGCCGGCCAGGGCGCATGCTCGCGATCGAAGTTGAAGCTCTCGTCGACGCTCCAGTCCGGCTCGGTGTCGAGCAGCTTGATCGCATAGTTGATGCGTTCGCGATTGCGCTGCTGGAACACATTGAAGATCAGGTAGGCGGGGTCCATCTCGCCGGTGTGGATCATGTCGCCGAAGTGGCTGCGCCAGCGCTCGAAACCGGACACGTCGCCGGCCAGGAAATAGCTGTGCTGGCCGTCGAGTGCGCTCACGAAGCGGTCGAACACCTGCGGCGAGAACTTGTCGTCGATCGCGATATGGCGGTAGTGATTCTGCTCGAGAATATTGGCGATGCGCGGCGCCAGCAGCCGCTGCTGGGCGGTAGGGCCGAGCGCCCCTTCGGGCAGCAGGCCGGTCACCGCCGGCGCGCCGGTGGAGCCGGCGGCCGTCAGGGCCAGCAGCCCCAGGGCGGACAGGGCAAACGGCGCCAGGAGCTTGCGCCAGGGTCGTGGCTTGTGGGACATGCTGGGTGTGGGACCTTGCAAGGGCTAGACTGCCATCAAGTCTGACATCTTTACAGACCATATGGCAGTCGCGGCTGTATTCAAGCAGCCGACGGCCGAAAATCGGAGAAATCGCATGCGGCCGATGGCCGTTCTGGTCGGCATCATCATGGGATCGGCGGTCGCTATGTCGGTCTCATTGACCATGAGCGCGATCGTGTTCCTGCTGCTGCCGGAGTATTCGGCCCGGCTGACGCCCGAGCGCTTGCCGCTGCTCAAGGGCCTGCTGTGGTCCTGGAGCCTGGCGCTGGTCGGTGGCGCGAGCTTTGTCGGCGAATTGAAGCACTGGCGCTGGCGCTACGGCGCCGAGGCTGCACTGGCGGCCATGCTGGTCGCGCTTGGCTTCATCTACTGGCCCTGAGCACCGCGGCAGCCAGGCATGCGGCCGTTGCACGATCTACCCTGCGGCATCAAGCGCGGCGCTAGCATCAGGCGCGGCGCCGCCGGCCCCAGACATCGTGCTGGTTGGAGCCCAGGGGCTTGTCATACGGATCGAAACCGCCATGCTGCCTGGCATCGGCACGGTGAGCGGCCACCAGAGCGAGCGTTATGTCCTTGAGCACCTGCTCGCGGCACGCCGGCTCTGGCTGCCCGGAGCCCGCAATTCGCCAGTGCTTGTCAGCTGTCTTCCCCATCGGTCCCATCCAGTCAGGCGCTCGGTGCGCACAGTATTTCCCGGAGAATAGGATTACACCCTGCGGATCTGTCCGTGCCGCAGTGCCGCCGGATCTGTGATGGCAATCACGGGGTCGGCGAAGCTGCTCTCAATTATGTAACAGGCGGCGGCCGCCGCGCAGCAGCCACGCCAGCAGGTAGGGTCCCAGCACGATGAACCACACCGCCTGCGAGCCGGAGAGCAGTCCGATCATGAAATCGTGCCAGAGTGCAAACACGCTGCCGTGGGCGTAGGGACCGAGCGCGGCCCGGCCGACAGCAAAGATCAGGCAGGGCATGACGATCACGCCGACGCCGATGCACGCCGCGAACATCAGCAGCTCGCGCCACAGGCCACGCGCGCCGCGACACCGGTCCCACAAGCGGCGCAATTGATCGTTCACGTCCAATCCTTCTAACTAGTGGCGGCCAGGTTCCACCCGCCAGCCGGCGCTGACTCGTGTCCGCGACCTTTAGGCATAATAGCCGGCACATGGAGAAAATCAGAGCGGCGGTGGTCGGAGTGGGCTATCTGGGACGCTTTCACGCCCAGAAATACGCTCTGCTTGCCGACTGCAGCCTGGTCGGGGTGGTGGACAGCCAGGCGCAGGTGGCCTCGCGGGTGGCTGCCGAGGTGCAGGCGCCGGCGTACGGCGACTTCCGCGAACTACTGGGCAAGGTTGACGCGGTCAGTATCGTCACCCCGACTCCGAGCCACTACGATATCGCCTGCGCATTCCTCGAGTCCGGGGCGCATGTACTGGTGGAGAAACCGATCACCGAGAGCACCGCGCAGGCCGAGCGCCTGATTGGCGTCGCGCGCCAGTACGGGCGCGTACTGCAGGTCGGGCACCTGGAGCGCTTCAATCCGGCCATTCTGGCCGCCGAAGCGCTGCTGGCGCGGCCGCGCTTCATCGAAGGTCACCGCCTGGCGCCGTTCAAGGAGCGCGGTACCGACGTCAACGTGGTGCTCGACCTGATGATTCACGACATCGACCTGGTGCAGATGATCGTCGCCAGTCCGGTAGCGAGCCTGGAGGCGATCGGCACGCCGGTGTTCTCCCAGGAGATCGATATTGCCAATGCGCGGCTGCGCTTTGACAGCGGCTGCGTCGCCAACGTTACCGCCAGCCGCGTGAGCTTCAAGACCGAGCGCAAACTGCGCGTATTCGTCGACGATGCCTACCTGTCGATCGACCTGCAGCAGAAGATATTGACCGTGATTCGCAAGCGCCTGGGGCCGGTGCGCGAGGGTCAATTGCCGGCGCACATCGAAGAACAGTCGTTCGATCAGGGCGATGCGCTGCTGGCGGAAATCCAGTCATTCATTGCCGCCATACGCGGCGAGCACCGGGTAGTGGTGAGCGGTGAGGATGGCTTGCGCGCGTTGCAGACCGCGATTGCGATCAGCGAGAGGGTGCAGGGCACGCCCGTGGCAGCGCGCGCATGAGTGACGGCGCCCGCCAGGTCACGGTCGCTGCGACGCAGTTCGCCTGTAGCTGGGAGCTGCCTTCGAATCTCGATCGCGCCGAGCGCCTGGTGCGCGAGGCGCACGGCCGCGGAGCCCAAGTCATCCTGCTGCAGGAGCTGTTCGCGACGCCTTATTTTTGCATCGAACAGGATCCGAAGTACCTGCAGCTGGCCGAGAATGCCGACGACAGCGCGTTGCTGCGGCGCTTCGGCGCCCTGGCGGCCGAGCTCCAGGTGGTGTTGCCGATCAGCTTCTTCGAGCGCGCCGGCAACGTCTATTTCAATTCTCTGGCGATGTTCGACGCCGATGGGCGGCGGCTTGGTATCTACCGCAAGTCGCACATTCCGAACGGCCCCGGCTACCAGGAAAAGTTCTATTTCAGTCCCGGCGACACCGGCTTTCGCGTGTTCGATACCCGCCATGGCCGCATCGGTGCCGCCATCTGCTGGGATCAGTGGTTTCCCGAGAGCGCGCGCATCATGGCGCTGATGGGCGCCGAGCTGCTGCTGTATCCAACTGCGATCGGCAGCGAGCCGCCGCCGGCGTCGCCGGTGGATTCACGGCGGCACTGGCAGCGCACCCAGCAGGGCCATGCCGCCGCCAACCTGATGCCGCTGATCGCCAGTAACCGTATCGGCACCGAGTATTCGATGCAGAATCCGCAGGCGCTGCACATTCGCTTCTACGGCTCCTCGTTCATCGCCGATGCCAGCGGGGCGCTGGTGGACGAAGCGCCCGACGATGCCGAGGCGGTGGTAATTGCAAGCTTCGACCTGGATCAGCTGCGCCAGGCGCGCGATAGCTGGTTCGTGTTTCGCGACCGCCGGCCGGAGCTGTATGGCCCACTGGGAAGCTTCAGTGGGCGCTGAGGTGGCACGGTGCGCCAGCTGCCGGCGATACCGCCGCCGTTGGCGCTGCAGCCTGCAATAACTGCAATATGTAGCAATGCCTATCCATTTGCAGTACGAACAGTAATGAAAATATACTGCGCGCGTTTACGCCGACTCGGCGTCCTCGCATCAAGGTTGGGGTGTAATAGTGGAACAGGCGGGCAGTAACAGCGCACGCGTGCGCGATAAGCGTCCCGCCGCCCCCAGGCGCGAGCGTGCCGCCGGCGCCAAGGTGGATCTGGGGCCGCTGCCGAAGCTGCTGGGTTACAACCTGCGGCGCGCCAACCAGGCCTCCTGGCGCACCTACGTCAGCTTCATCGGCGAGAACAAGATCCGCCCTGGCCTGTTCAGCCTGCTGTGCCTGGTGCGTGCCAACCCCGGCATAGCGCAGATCGAACTCGGCACCCATCTCGGCGTGGACAAGGCGAGCATCGTGGCGTTGCTGGATCGGCTCGAGCGCGCCGGGCTCATCGAGCGCCGCCGTTCGACCCGCGATCGTCGCCGCCAGGGTATTTCACTGACCGAATCCGGCACCGGGGAACTCGAAGCGCTGATGACGCAGGTGCGCCAGCTCGAGCGGCACATGGCCAGCCGCTTCAGCAAAGCCGAGCTCGAGCAGTTCCTGAGCTTCCTGCAGCGCATGTACTCGACCTGAGCGCGGACCAGGAATACCCAATACTTTGGAGATATCGGGTTATAGAGTTTGTTTTTCGTAATGAAAAACAAACTCTATAACCCGATATCTCCATCAGGCTGGGTGCTGCTGTCCGCGAGCAGTTCGGATAGCGATGCGGTGAGAGGCTTCATGAACCAGGCGCTGTCGGGCATCGCGTTAACCGCCACCCCGTAGCTCGCCAGCGTGTCGCTCACGACCGGGCCGACCGCGGCAACATTGGTCGAGGCCAGCGCCGCACGCACCCGCTCGGCCGGCGCGGCACGAAACAGCCGCTCGACCTGGGCCTTGCTGGTGAAGGCGATGGCGTCGATCTGTCCGCCAGCCATGCGCTCGAGCAACTCCAGTACCGCGGCCCCGGTGGCACCATCGGCGTACAAATACGGCGCGACCGTGCTCACCAGCGCCCCGGCGCCGCGCAGGAATTCGATCAGCGCTACATTGGGCTCTGCCCCGTACAACTGCACGCCAATGCGCCGCCGGTGCAAATCAAATGCGCGCAGGGTCTCGATCACGCCCTGGGTGGTCGGCACCGCGGCCGGCAGATCGCTGCTCAGGCCGAGCTCACGCAGCGCGCGCGCCGGCTTGGGACCGCGCGTGATCTTGCGCATTTGCTTCAGGGCCGCCAGAAACGGCGTGCGCAGCGCCGGCTGATGCCGATCAATGCAACCCATCATGCGGCGCAGGCCCTCGCCGGTCAGCAGGATCAGATCGTCGCAGCCGCCTTCGGCGGCACTGCGAAGGAAGGCGAGCACTGGCACCGGATCGGGCGCATCGATGATGCGCACCAGCGGGTAACGCTGCACCTGGGCGCCGCGGCGCTCGAGCAGCGCGGCAAACACGTCGAGTTCACGTGCCTCGGCGACCGCGATCACGCGCCCGGCGAGCGGCTCGCTCATGCCGGCGGCCCGGGGCGCTCCCACTCGAACTTTGGCAGCGCGTGGAAGGCCTGCGTGAGCTTTTCATGCCAGCGTCGGCAGACACTGCGCAGCAGCGCCGATTCGGCATCGAGCGACAGGTGCTGGGAGAACTTCAGCGCGCCGTCGGGGTAGATCGCGAGCTCCAGCGGCGGTCCGACCGACAGGTTGGATTTCATCGCCGCATCGAACGAGATCAGTGCCAGCCGGGCGGCATCGTTCAGTGACAGGTCGGCACCGGCCAGCCGCGACAGGATCGGCTTGCCGTATTTGAATTCGCCCAGCTGCAGGTACGGTGTCTCCCAGGTCGCGGCGACATAGTTGCCCTCCGGATACACCATATAGATTTCCGGCGGCTGGCCGGCGATCTGGCCACCGACGATCAGCGTGGCGCGCAACTCCGCCACGCTGGCGCCGAGCGTGGCGGCGTAATGCTGCACAACGGTGCCCAGCACCTTGCCGACATAGCGCGCTGCCTCGAAAACGTAGGACACCGTGGCCAGACTCTCGCTCGGCTGCGTCGCAGCCAGGTCGCGCCGCAGGTTGTCGAGCACCTCCTGGGTCGTCGCCAGGTTGCCGGAGGTCAGTACCACCAGCAGCCGGTCGCCGGACGGCTGAAATACATGCATTTTCCGATAGGTGCTGATGTAGTCGACGCCGGCAGTGGTGCGCGAGTCGGAGGCGAACACCAGGCCGTCACGGAGTTTCAATGCGAGGCAGTAGGTCATTGCAGATCCATCGAGCTAAGCCCTGGTGCACCAGGAACGGGCGCCAGTCTAACCAATTGGTACATTTTTCACGCCGCTGCCGCCGAGTGTTCAATCGCCACCCGCGCCCTGCTACTGTAGCTGCAAGACAGTCAAACAGGGCCTGGCAAATCACATGCGGATTGCCTGGGATGAGTATCCGGCATCGGCGAGCTTCGACGAGCTGATCGGGCCCGGTGGTGCGCCGCGACCTGCCGCCACGGCACTGATCGAATTTCTCTCGGCGCTCGGTCCGGACGAGCTCGCAACGCGGCAGAAGGCCGCCGATGTGGCCATTCGCAGCATGGGGATCACCTTTACCGTCTACCACGAGGAGGGGGGCTCGATCGATCGCGCCTGGCCGCTCGACATCATTCCGCGGGTGATCGCGCTCGATGAGTGGCGTCGCATCGAGGCCGGACTGCAGCAGCGCGCCCAGGCGCTGAACATGTTCATCGACGATATCTACCACGAGCAGCGCATCGTCGGCGACGGCGTGTTTCCGCGCGGCTACCTGGCCGATTCGGCCAACTTTCGCTCGCAGTGCGTCGGCATCCATCCGCCGCAGCACATCTGGGCGCATATCTGCGGCTCGGATCTGGTGCGCGGCGCCGACGGCACCGTGTACGTGCTGGAGGACAACCTGCGCGTGCCCTCCGGCGTGTCGTACATGCTGGAGAACCGGCAGGTCGTCAAGCGGGTGTTTCCCGAGGTGTTCGAGGCGGCGGGAATCCTGCCGGTCGATGACTACCCATCGCAGCTGTTCGACATGCTGCGCGCGCTGGCGCCCGCCGGCGTGGATCAGCCCGAGGTGGTGGTGCTGACGCCCGGCATTTATAACTCCGCCTATTTCGAGCATTCGTACCTGGCACACCAGATGGGCTGTGAACTGGTGGAAGGGCGCGATCTGGTGGTCGGGGACGACGACACCGTCTACATGCGCACCATCGTCGGCTGGCAGCGTGTCGATGTGATCTACCGGCGCGTGGACGATCTGTTTCTCGACCCGGAAGTGTTTCTGTCCGATTCCACCCTTGGCGTGCGCGGTCTGATGCGCGCCTGGCGTGCCGGCAACGTCGCGCTGGCGAACGCGCCGGGGGCCGGGGTCGCCGACGACAAGCTGGTGTATACGTTCGTGCCGGCGATGATTCGCTACTACCTCGATCAGGATGCCATCCTGCCGAACGTGCCCTCGTTCCTGTGCGCGGAAGGATCGCAATGCAGGCATGTGCTGGCGAATCTGGCCACGCTGGTGGTCAAACCGGCCAATGAATCGGGCGGTTACGGCATGCTGATGGGACCGAAATCCAGCGCCGCGGAGCGCAAGCAGTTCGCCGAACTGATCCAGCTCAATCCGCGCAATTACATCGCCCAGCCGGTGATCAGCCTGTCGACCACGCCGACGCTGGTGGAAGGCGGGATCGAGCCGCGGCATCTGGATCTGCGGCCGTTCATTCTCTCCGGCCGTGAGGTGCAGGTGACCACGGGCGGCCTGACGCGCGTCGCGATGCGCAAGGGCTCGCTGGTGGTCAATTCCTCGCAGGGCGGCGGCAGCAAGGACACCTGGATAGTCGACACGTCGACCGACCATGCTTTCGCGCGTAGCTGACAACCTCTACTGGATGGCGCGCTACCTGGAGCGCACCGAGAATCTGGCGCGCCTGGTGGGCGTCAGCGCCGGGTTGATGCTCGATCTGCCGCAACGGCTCCGGCCGGGCTGGCAGCCGCTGGTCAAGATCACCGGCAACGACAGCCTGTACGCCGAGCACGAGCGCGATTACAGCGAAAAATCGGCGGTCAAGTTCATCGTCGCCAGCGAAAAGAACCCCGGTTCGATGATGACCTCGATCGCACGGGCGCGCGAGATCGCCCGCACCGTGCGCGATATCCTGCCGCGCGAGGTCTGGGAACAGATCAACGAGCTGTACCTGTATGTCGGCGAGCATGCCACCGAAGCCTCGGCCAGGCGCACCCGCTACGGCTTCCTTGGCCACGTCACCACCGCGACCCATGCCCTGACCGGCATGTTCGAGGGTATCTTCAATGAAGGCGATGCGCTGTCGTTCCTGACGCTCGGACGCAATATCGAGCGTGCCGACATGACCAGCCGCATCGTCGATGTACGCGCGGCCGCGATGATGAGCGGGCCGAGCGCGGCCGAGCTGGGACCGTTCGAGACCGTGCTTTGGATGGGGGTGCTGCGCTCGCTGTCGGGCTACCAGATGTACCGCCTGAAGACGCGCGAGCGCGTCTACGGCGCCGGGGTGGTGCGCTTCCTGCTGGCCGACGAGCAGTTTCCGCGTGCCTGCGTGTGCTGCCTGCGTCGCGTCGAAGAAGTGCTGCATCGGCTGCCAAACAGCGAGCCGCTGCTGCGGCGCGTGTCGCGCATGCGGCGCGCGATCCATCACACGCGTTTTGAAGCACTGGAGCAGGGTGAGCTGCACGAATTCATCGACCGGCTGCAGGTCTCGCTCGCCCGCACCAACGATGAACTGGCGCGCATCTACTTCGTCGGTCACAGTAGCCCGCTGGCCGATATCGCGCCGATAATGGCCTACCAGAATCTGAACCAGAATAAGCAGATAACGGCCTAGCGAATGCCGAAAATATAGAATGGCGCGTTTTCCGCGGGGAGCGACCGCCGCCTAATGTCCAAGTTATCGCAGCTATCGCGGCTGGAGGCCGAGAGCATCCACATCCTGCGCGAGGTGGTGGCCGAGTGCGAGCGGCCGGTGCTGCTGTACTCGATCGGCAAGGACAGCTCGGTGATGCTGCACCTGGCGCTGAAGGCGTTCTTCCCGGCCAAGCCGCCGTTTCCGCTGCTGCACGTCGATACCACCTGGAAGTTCCGGCAGATGATCGAGTTCCGCGATCTGACCGCTCGCCGGCTGGGTATGGATCTGATCGTGCACATCAATCCGGACGGGGTCGCGATGGGCATCAATCCGTTCGTGCACGGCTCGGCGCTGCATACCGACATCATGAAGACCCAGGCACTGCGCCAGGCGCTGGACCGCTACGGTTTCGACGCCGCCTTCGGCGGCGCACGGCGCGACGAGGAAAAATCGCGCGCCAAGGAGCGCGTGGTCTCGATCCGCTCGGCGCAGCACCGATGGGATCCGAAGCGCCAGCGCCCGGAACTGTGGCGGCTCTATAACACGCGCAAGGCCAAGGGCGAGAGCCTGCGTGTGTTCCCGCTGTCGAACTGGACCGAACTGGACATCTGGCAGTACATCCATCAGGAGGACATCCCGATCGTGCCGCTGTATTTCGCCGCCGACCGGCCGGTGGTCGAGCGCGACGGCGCGCTGATCCTGGTGGACGACGAACGCCTGCCGCTGCAGCCTGGCGAGCGGCCGCAACTGCGCAAGGTGCGGTTTCGCACGCTCGGCTGCTACCCGCTCACCGGCGCGATCGAAAGCAGTGCCGATTCGCTGGCGGCGATCATCCAGGAGATGCTGGCGGCGCGCACCTCCGAACGCCAGGGCAGGGTGATCGATCGCGACGGCGCCGCGGCGATGGAAAAGAAGAAGCAGGAAGGCTATTTCTGATGAACGCCAAGCTGGCACTGCCTGCCGCCGATGTCAGCGCCTGGCTTGCGGCCCAGAGCGGCAAGGATCTGCTGCGCTTCCTCACCTGCGGCAGCGTCGACGACGGCAAGAGCACTCTGATCGGCCGCCTGCTGTACGAATCGCACATGGTACTGGAGGACCAGCTCGAGGCGCTGGCGAGCGACTCGCGCCGGCTCGGCACGCAGGGCGCAGAACTGGATTTCGCACTGCTGGTGGATGGACTGACGGCCGAGCGCGAGCAGGGCATCACCATCGACGTCGCCTACCGCTTCTTCGCCACCGAGCGGCGCAAGTACATCGTCGCCGACACCCCCGGGCACGAGCAGTACACGCGCAACATGGTCACCGGGGCATCGACCGCGGATCTGGCGATCATCCTGATCGATGCGCGCAAGGGCGTGCTGACGCAGACCCGGCGGCACAGCTACCTGGTGTCGCTGCTGGGCATCCGACGCATCGTGCTGGCGGTAAACAAGATGGACCTGGTCGGCTATGCCGCACAGGTATTCGAGGACGTCGAGCGCGGCTATCGCGAGTTCGCGGCCCGGATCGGGCTGTCCGACATCGTCGCGATCCCGGTGTCGGCACTGCGCGGCGACAACGTCATCGAGCCCGGCGACAGCATGCCCTGGTATCGCGGCCCGACGCTGCTGCAGCACCTCGAGACGGTGCCGATCGGGGACGAGGTCGACGCGCAGCCGTTTCGCATGCCGGTGCAATGGGTCAACCGGCCGCATCAGGATTTTCGAGGTTTCGCCGGCCTGATCGTCGGCGGCAGCGTTCGCCCCGGCGACTGCCTGCGCGCGTTGCCCTCGGGTTTCACCAGCCGCGTCGCGCGAATCGTGACCGCGGACGGCGATCTGCAGCAGGCAGTGGCCGGCCAGTCGGTCACACTGACCCTGGAGGATGAGATCGATATCAGCCGCGGCGATCTGCTGGCGGCGGCCGAGGCTGCCGCCGGCGTGTCCGATAAGTTCGAGTCGACCATTGTCTGGATGAGCGATGAGCCGATGCTGCCCGGCAGACCGTATCTGCTCAAGTGCGGCACGCGCACCGTGACGGCGGCGGTGGCGCAGCTCAAGTACAAACTCAATGTCAATACGCTGGAAGAACTTGCCGCGCGCCAGCTCGAGCTCAACGAGATCGGGCTGGTGAATCTGAATCTCGACCAGCCGCTGGCCTTCGATCCGTACACGCGCAACCGCGACACCGGCGGTTTCATCCTGATCGATCGCATCAACAACAACACGGTCGGCGCAGGCATGCTGCAGGCGGCACTGCGGCCGGCGCAGAACGTGCACTGGCAGGTGCTGGACGTGGGCCGCGGCAACCGCTCGGTGCAGAAGAACCAGAAAGCCTGTGTACTGTGGTTCACCGGGCTGTCCGGCGCCGGCAAGTCGACCATCGCCAACCTGGTAGAGACGCGGCTGTTCGGCATGGGGCGCCACACCTACCTGCTCGACGGCGACAACATCCGCCACGGCCTGAACCGCGATCTGGGCTTCACCGACGCCGACCGGGTGGAGAATATCCGCCGCGTCGGCGAGGTGGCGCGGCTGATGAGCGACGCCGGACTGATCGTGCTGGTGTCGTTCATCTCGCCGTTTCGCTCGGAGCGCCAGCTGGCGCGCTCGCTGCTCGCACCCGGGGAGTTCTTCGAGATCTACGTCGATACCCCGCTCGCAGTGGCCGAAGCGCGCGACCCCAAGGGCCTGTACCAGAAGGCGCGCGCCGGCAAGATCCGCAATTTCACCGGCATTGATTCCCCGTACGAGCCGCCGGAGAACCCCGAGATTCATATCGATGCCGCCCGCTTGAGTGCGGAACAGGCGGCCGAGCAGGTCATCGGCCAGTTGCGCATTGCCGGCGTGATCGATCGCGATTGGGTGTTTATCCCGTAGTGGTCTGTGTGAAAATGCGCCCGAGGTGGCGCCGGTGATGCAACAGTGGAACAGTCGTGGCTAGGATCTATGCGGGTCTGTCGACGTCGCACGTGCCGGCGATAGGCGCCGCGCTCGACAACGGCAAGTCGCACGAACCTTACTGGCGACCGCTGTTCCAGGGCTATGAATTCGCCAGGCAGTGGATCCTCGACAATCCCCCCGATGTGGTGATCCTGGTCTACAACGATCACGCCACCGCCTTCTCGCTCGAGATCATCCCGACCTTCGCGCTCGGCTGCGCCGAGCAATTTGCGCCGGCCGATGAGGGCTGGGGTCCGCGTCCGGTGCCCGTGGTCAAGGGTGATTCGCGCTTTGCCGCGCATATCGCGCAATCGGTGATCCTGGATGAATTCGACCTGACGATCGTCAACCGGATGGATGTGGATCACGGCCTGACCGTGCCGCTGTCGCTGGTGTTCGGTGCGCCCGAAGCGTGGCCGTGCCGCGTGATTCCGCTGGCAGTGAACGTGGTGCAATACCCGGCCCCGACCGGCAATCGCTGCTTCAACCTCGGCCGGGCGATCCGGCGGGCGGTGGAGACCTATCCGCAGGATCTGCGCGTGATGGTGTGGGGTACCGGCGGCATGTCACACCAGCTGCAGGGTCCACGCGCCGGCCTGATCAACCAGCCCTGGGACAATCGATTTCTGGATAAGATCGGCCCCGACCCGCAGTCGCTGGTGCAGATCGGGCACCTGGAATACCTGCGCGAGGCGGGCTCCGAGGGCATTGAGCTGGTGATGTGGCTGATCATGCGCGGCGCGCTGGACGAAAAGGTGCGCACCGTGCGCCGCTTCTATCATGTGCCGGCCTCCAACACCGCGGTCGGACATCTGATACTCGAGAACCTGTAGACCTCACGGAGCGCCTGGTAATTCATGAAAGTCATTCTGGTGGGTGCTGGGGCCTTTGGCGTCAAACACCTCGAGGCGCTGGCGAAGATCGACGGCGTCGAAGTGGTCTCGCTGGTAAGCCGCGATCCGGCGTCCACCGCTGCAGTGGCCAGGAAATGGAAGGTTCCGCATTGCACTACCGAACTGGCGCAGGCGCTGACCCAACCCGGCGTGGAAGCCGCGCTACTGTGCTCGCCGACGCAGCTGCATGCGCAACAGGCGCTGCAGTGCCTGGCCGCCGGCAAGCACGTCATGATCGAGATTCCGATCGCCGATTCACTCGCCGATGCGCAGCGGCTGGTCAAGGCACAGCAGGACAGCGGCCTCATCGCCATGGGCGGGCACACGCGCCGCTTCAATCCGAGCCACCAATGGATCCACCGCCGAATCCTGGCCGGCGAGCTCAGGGTGCTGCAGATGGACGTGCAGACCTACTTCTTCCGGCGCACCAACACCAATGCGCTCGGCCAGCCGCGCAGCTGGACCGATCATCTGCTGTGGCACCATGCCTGCCATACGGTCGATCTGTTCCAGTACCAGACCGGCCAGCAAACTTCGCGCTGCTATGCGCTGCAG
The DNA here is from genome assembly GCA_013289615.1 of Gammaproteobacteria bacterium. Classification (GTDB taxonomy): domain Bacteria; phylum Pseudomonadota; class Gammaproteobacteria; order Steroidobacterales; family Steroidobacteraceae; genus FEN-1191. The sequence continues at coordinate 25,912 of JABCZO010000029.1, read as the reverse complement.
GGGCCGATGCATCCGACGCTCGGCATCGCAATGGACATGAGCATTGGGCTCGCGGTGCCCTCCGGTGCCCTCTGCACCCTGTCGCTGTCGTTCAACAATGACGGACCGTTCGGTACCTTCTTTCGCTATATCTGCGATGAGGGCACCTACCTGTGCCGCTACGACGATCTATTCGACGGCAACAACAGCCCGATCGACGTTTCCAAGGTCGATGTGTCAATGAGCGGCATCGAGCTGCAGGATCGCGAATTCTTTGCCGCCATCAGGCAGCAGCGCGAGCCCAACGCCAGCGTCATGCAGTGCCTGGCGGCGATGCAGACGCTTGCTAGGCTGGAGAGCAGCCTTCAGCCTGGCAAGGCGTAGGGCAGCCGATGATCATCGATTGCCACGGGCACTACACCACCGCGCCCGGAGAGCTGCAGATTTTTCGTGATGCACAGCTTGTGGCACTGAACAGTCCGGCCGCCGGCGCGCTCGAGCTGCCGCGCATCAGCGACGATCAGATCCGCGGCAGCCTGGAGACGGCGCAGCTCAAGCTGCAGCGCGAGCGCGGCAGCGACCTGACGATCTTCTCGCCGCGCGCGTCGGCGATGGGCCACCATCTGGGCAACGAGGCGACCAGCCTTACGTGGGCGCGGGTCTGCAATGATCTGATCTACCGCGTGTGCCAGCTCTACCCGGACAATTTCGCCGGCGTCTGCCAGCTGCCGCAGTCACCCGGGGCCGCGCCGGGCAACAGCGCCACAGAGCTCGAGCGCTGCGTGCGCGAGCTCGGCTTCATCGGCTGCAATCTGAATCCGGACCCCTCCGGAGGCCACTGGAATTCCCCGCCGCTGACCGACCGGCACTGGTATCCGCTCTACCAGAAAATGGTCGAGCTCGATGTGCCGGCGATGGTGCACGTGAGTGCCTCCTGCAACCCCAATTTCCACGCCACCGGCGCGCACTACCTGAATGCCGATACCACGGCCTTCATGCAGTTCCTGACCTCGGACCTGTTCAGGGATTTCCCTACACTGCGCTTCATCATCCCGCACGGCGGCGGTGCCGTACCGTATCACTGGGGGCGCTATCGCGGCCTGGCGCAGGACATGAAGCGCCCGCCGCTCGAGGAGCTGCTTCGCAACGTCTATTTCGACACCTGTGTCTACCACCTGCCGGGTATCGAGCTGCTGTTCAAGGTGGTGGCGCACGAGAATATTCTGTTCGGGTCGGAAATGGTCGGCGCGGTGCGCGGTATCGACCCGCGCACCGGGCAGTACTACGACGACACCAAGCGCTATGTCGATGCGCTGCAGCTCAGCGAAGCCGACCGGCAACGCGTCTATTCGGCCAATGCACGCCGGGTATTTCCGCGCCTGGATGCGCTGCTGAAGAAAACGGGCCGCTAGCGAACCGGCCGCGCAGCCGCTAGCGCCCGTCCCAGACCGAGTGCGGCACCAGCACCTCACCGCGCATCAGCGCACGCGCGGTGCGCAGGATGCCGGAACGCGTGACGGTGAAATTCTCGCCCGCCCCCGAGACTTCCAGCGTGACGGTGAATTCACCGCTGGGATGCTCGACCGACATCACGCCCGCTGAGCCGGGCGCAATCCTGGCGATGCCCTCGGCTACGGAGCCGGGCATGACGCAGGCGGTGGCGACACTGACCGCGCCCAGCACACCGATCGCACTATGACAGCGGTGCGGGATGAAACTGCGCGTGCAGACGTGGCCGCCGGCCTGCGCAGGCGCGATCAGCGCCATCTTGGGCACCACCTTCTGACTGACATCGCCCAGGCGCATCAACCCACCGGCGGCGAGCCGCAGTTTCTCCAGCCTGGCTTTGAAGTCCAGGTCGGCGTCGAGTTGCCGCGGGGCTTCATAGCCGCTCTTGCCAAGTGCGCGCGCCGGCACCACGACCACAGGCATGCCGTTATCAATGCAGGTAACGTCGATGCCGTCGATGCGATCGCGCACCCTGCCGGTCGGCAACAGCGATTCGCACACCGAGCCTGCGGTGTCGAGGAAGTCGATGCTGATTGGCGCCGCCGTGCCCGGCACACCGGCGATCGCGGTCGCGCCGTCGTAGCGTACCTGGCCGGCTGGAGTCTGTACCGTTGCCACGGCAAGATTGCCGGTATTGACCATGTAGATCGAGACCCGCGTGGTCGGATCGGAAGGCACCACCAGACCGCCTTCGATGGCGAACGGGCCGACGCCGGCCAGCATATTGCCGCAATTGGGGCTGACGTCGACCTGCGGCTGTTCGATCAGCACCTGTGCGAACAGGAAATCGACATCGATGCCGGCGCGCTGCGACTTCGACACGATGGCAACCTTGCTGGTCAGCGGTTCGGCACCGCCGAGCCCGTCGATCTGCCGCGCGTCGGGTGAGCCCATGACCGCCAGCAGCACGCGGTCGCGCGAGCGGGCCTCAGCCGGCAGATCGGAGGCCAGAAAGAACGGACCCTTCGAGGTGCCGCCGCGCATCAGCGTGCATGCAATTGCTGTCTGTCGGCCTGGCATCCGGTTCGCGACCCGCGGGTGCTTTAGCGGTATTCCAGCCCCAGAGCCTTGAGGCGCTCGCGCATCTGGTAGATGTCGAGCCCCAATTCGCCCGCCATCAAGCGCTTGCGCTTTTCCTCTTCGTTAGCGAGCCGCAGGCCGGCTACGTTGGCGACTTCGTCGGCCTGCGCGCGGCGAACCACGACGACGCCGTCGTCATCGGCGACGATTGCATCGCCGGGCTTTACGCGTGCGCCGGCGCAGATGACCGGCACATTGACCGCGCCCAGGCTTGCCTTGACGGTACCCTGGGCGCAGATCGCCTTGCACCAGACCGGAAACCGCATCTGCGTCAGGACGGCTACATCGCGCACGCCGGCATCGATGATCAGCCCCTTGACGCCGCGCGCCACGCACGAGGTGGCGAGCAGGTCGCCGAAATAGCCGTCCTCGCACGGGGAAGTCGTCGCCACCACCAGCACATCGCCGCGGCGACACACCTCGATTGCGACGTGCAGCATCCAGTTATCGCCGGGAGGTACCAGCACCGTGACCGCGCTGCCGACCAGGGTGGCTGGACGGTAGATCGGTCGCAGATACGCGGCCATCAGGCCGGTGCGGCCCTGGGCTTCGTGTACCGTGGCGACGCCGTACTCGCCCAACAATTTGAGATCGGCCGGCGCGGCGCGCGAAATCTCACGGACGACTACGTTCTTGCCAATGATGGCGCTCCCGGAAATGACTCTTGGGGGTGAATAGACCCGTGCGAATTATATCGGGCGCCATCGGCCATCGCCATGCCGCGCGCGGCATCGACGTCCTCAGCGCGATCTGAGCGCCGCGGCAGGCGTCCTGGCTTCCGGCGTCGCGGCTGCGGCGGCAGTCAGGTCGAGTTCCTCCGCCGTGACTTTGAGCAGTTGTCGCACCCACGCCAGTCCCAGATCCTGATCGCGATGACTGTGCCAGGCGGTGGCTTCGCGGATCGGCGGACATTTGAACGGCAGCGTCAGGATCTTCAACGGCATGTAGCTCGCGTACAGCCGCGCCAGGCGATAATGCATGGTCGCGATGCGCGTGGTGCCGACCACGTACTGCGGCAGCACATTGAACTCGCCCACCACGACGTCGATGCGGCGCTCGTGACCGAGGCGTTCCAGGTACAGCTCATCCACCGCGCGACGACGCTGCGGATGCGCGCCCGGGCGCGCGACCACGTGACGCAGCTCCAGATACTGCGCCTGGGTAATGCTCTGTCCTATCGTCGGATGGTGCGCGCAGGCCAGGCACACGTAGTACTCCTCGAACAGCGGTTCGGAGGGGTGCTCGCGCGGCAGGAACTCATCGGGCATCAGCAGCAGATCGATGTCGCCGTTTTCCAGCGCGGTCTCGGGCGAGATGCCGTGCGGCAGGATCTCGAAGGTCATTCCCGGAGCAACACGCTCAGTGCGCCGCGTGATCTCCGCCATCAGCACCGTCGATACGTAGTCCGACATCATTATCCTGAACTTGCGCCGCGTGGTCCCGGGATCGAAATTCGGGCGGCTGTCGAGCGTGGCCTCGGTGCGCATCAGCAGCTCGCGCACCGGCTGTGCCAGGCTGGTGCCCAGCGGCGTGGGCACCAGGTTGCGCCCCACCTGGGTCAGTATCGGGTCGTTGAAGTAGCTGCGCAGCCGGGCCAGCGCACAGCTCATCGCGGGCTGGCTCAGGTTGATGCGCTTGCCGGCGCGGGTGGTGTTCTGCTCGGTCAGCAGCGCATCGAGCGCCACCAGCAGATTAAGGTCAAAACGATTGAGTCGCATGCCACCCTTCCGGTTGAGCAATCCAATTGATGCTATCAATCAATACAATTTAGATTAATTATTTCTGCAAATCTACCAATCCAGCTAATCTACGCACCAGATGGGTGCTGCCGCTCGTTGTGTATGAGCAACAACCAGCGGCACCGGGCCTGCTGACTGATAACCAGATGTCTGGAGGGGGATACAGATGCACTCAATACAGGTGTCGACAGCTGTGCGTGCGTCGTTGACTGCGCTCGCAGGGGCCGCACTGGCCGTCCATGGCCCAGTGAGCCTTGCGCAGCAGGCGAGCGGCGCAGCCAGTGCGGACAGCGGCCAACTGGAAGAGATCCTGATCACCGCGCAGAAGCGCACCGAGAGGCTGGAGGACGTGCCGGTCGCCGCGAGCGTGGTGTCGGCCGAGGTGCTGGCGCAGCAGAACGTCAGCGACATCTCCGACGTTAATAAGCTGGTGCCCTCGGTGCAGTTGAACGGAACCATCAATGGCCGCGTGCCGATGGGCATCCGCGGCATTTCCAGCGTGTCCAACGAGGGTACGGTCGGCATCTCCTCCGGCGTGGCGATCCAGGTGGACGGCGTACCGGTGCCGTCCGACTCCTATGACGGCAACGACATCATGGATGTGCAGAGCATCGAGGTGCTCAAGGGGCCACAGGCCACCCTCGGTGGTCGTACCGCGGCCTCGGGCGTGATCAACCTGGTCACGCGCGGACCGACCGAGGCAGCGGCCGGCAACGCCAGCCTGACCTTCACCGATGACGGCGAGGTGCGGGCCAATGGCTTCATCTCGGGACCGCTGACCGACAAGATCCAGGGGAGCCTGGCGCTCTATGGGGCGACGATCGACTATCCGATCACCAATCTTGCCTACGGCTCCAAGACCACACAGGACATTGCGGGATTTCGCGCCAAGCTCAAGCTCCTGCTCACCGACAATTTCGATGTGACGGTCATGGCGCACCAGGCGCAGGACCGATCGAGCGGATTTAATTTTGTCTATGTGTACGTGCCGCCGGGTGCCTCTCTGATCGGTTCGAGCCAGGCCGTGGCCCTGCCGGGCATCACGCCGAGTTGGGACAACCTGGATTACAAGAGTCCGGTCAACAGCGCCGGCGCCGTGCACAAGGACCAGGATACTTCCGTGATCCTCAACTATCGTTTCCGCAATGGCAGCACGCTGACCTCCACCAGCGCCTACCAGCGCGAAACGCAGCAGCAGGTGCAGGACATCTTCGCGGTCGATGTCTACTACTGGAACGTGCTCACGCCTAATGGACCGCCGTTCGGGCCGCCGTTCTTCAATACCCAGAGCCAGAACGAGACGGTCACGCAGAGCAGCGAGGAAATCAAACTCGTGTCGGCCCTGGACCAGCCGGTGAGCTACCTGCTGGGCGCGTTCTATTCCAATACCAAGGTGGATGAGCTCTACATACGCGAATTGCCACCGGCCCAGTACGTGGTACGTCCGATTCCGACCACGGCGACCTATGACGTGTACGGGCGCGCCACCTGGAAGATCCTGGCCAGCACCTCACTGGTCGGCGGAGTGCGCCTCAATCACGATGAGTTGAAGTACACCTATGGGGAAACCGTCAACGTGGTGAGTTTCCCGACCGCGATCTATGGGCCGCTCTACAGCGCGGGCAGCAGCTCCTCCAACGCCGTGGTCGGCGATTTCAGCGTGCAGCAGCAAATCGCGGAAAATTCGATGGCGTACTTCACCTACGCGCGCGGCTATTCGCCTGAGGCCTACAACACTTCTGCCGTGCTCTATCCACAGCCCGGCAATCCCAGCGCCGCGATTCCATTGAAGCCGGTCGGACAGGAGCATATCAATCACTTCGAGATAGGCTCCAAGGGAACCTACCTCGATCGCACCCTGATGCTGAACCTGGACGTGTTCGACACGACCTACCAGGACTACCAGATTCAGACCTATGCGGCGGTCGCCAATGTGCTCACTCCGCCGCTGGATCTGACCTCGGCGGGTAAAGCCGAGACGCGCGGCGTCGAACTGGACACCCAGTGGGCGGCGACCCCGACCACGCGGCTGAATTTCAGCGCCGCCTACATCGACGCGACGTTCAAGGACTATGCCAATGCGCCGTGCTGGGGCCAGCCGGGCGGAATCGTTCAGTCCGCAGCGCAGGGCTGCACACCGGTGACGATCAATGGTGTCGTCCAGGGCGTGCAGAACGTCGATGGCAAGACGATGCCGAATTCGCCCAAGTTCAAGGCGATCGCGGGCGTCGAGCAGCGCGTGCCGCTGAGCAGTCATCCGGAGGAACTGGTGTTCGGCGCCGATTACACCTACCGCACCTCGGCGCAGATGCTGGTGGATCAGAATCCCTGGGCGGTGCAGGGTGCGTTCGGCATCCTCAACCTGCGCGCCGGGTTCCAGACCAGCAACGGCAGGTTCTCGGCGACGGCGTTCCTCAATAACGTGACCAACAAGGTGTACTACGTTGACGTCGAGGATTTCTGGACCGGTCCGTGGGGCGGTCCGGCCGTGATCGGTCAGCCGGCCCGCGATGCGCATCGCTTTGCCGGTCTAAGGTTGTCCGCCAGCCTGTAGCGTTCAGCGCTTCGGGGGCTGGTCTGGCTGGACGCGGCGGCCGGCACGCTATCGGCGCTGATCGGCGGCGGCGGCCTATCAGCGGCGCGACCGAGTGCTATCGATCGTGGGTGGGAGCGATCGTGACGATAGCGCGGTCGCTCGGCGGCGTGCCTCCCGCGGCGCTGGCGTCGCCCAGCGCGACGAAGAACTGACTGGGGCGGGTGCGCTGTGGATTTGAAATAATAGGCACGTACACGGTGATCCTGTCGACTCCGCTGGGAATGCGCTCCACCCGCTTTCCCAGCGCTGCGTAGTCAACGTCAGGCTGCGCCGATGCGCCTTCGGTCCACCAGATGAAGCTCACGTCCCCGCTGGTACTGCCCAGGCGCCTCACCAGGATGCGCGCGGCAGGGTCTCCTCCGACGACATCGTAACTAAAGCTGGCGAACCCTATCCGGGCTGGGCCCGAGCCCTCGGCGAGCGCGTTGGCATCGTCTGCGCTCGTGCCGCTGCCGGCGCTCGTGCCGGTGCCGGTGCTGGCGCTCGTGCCGGTGCTGGCGCTCGTGCCGGTGCTGGCGCTCGTGCCGGTGCTGGCGCTCGTGCCGGTGCTCGTGCCGGTGCTGGCGCTCGCGCCGGCCGCGGGGGCAGCGGTCACGCTTGCCACGCGCGCGGAGCGCACCCGGGGCATCGCCGCCGGAGTTGCGGGCATCACCGCACTGGCAGGTGCCGTCACCGAGGCGGGCAGCCTCAGCGAGAGCGTTGTGCCCGCTGGACTGGCGGCTGCAGTAGCGGGGGCGGACGAGTCCGCCGCGGGCTGCTGCTGCTGCCAGAGCCCGTCCCAGGTGTGCCGCACGCCGGCCAGCGCCTGCGGCCAGTCGACGCCTGCCTGGCGATCGATCGCGAATGCCGCCAGGCCCAGCGTCAGCAGCACTACAGCGGCTGCGACGACACGTTGCGGCCAGTAGCGCGGCGGCGGCGCGGCCGTGAGCCGCGTCAGCGGCGGCAGCGCCACCGCGCCTTCGGCCACCCCGAGCTGCTCCAGCCATTTTTCCATCGTCATGTTGCGCTGTTCGCGACTCCAGGCAAGTCCGCGCCGCAACGCGCGCCAGTTGTCGCCGCGCATGGCGGCGGGTCGCCGTGGACGCATCCGCCGTCCCCGTGCTACCAGCGATGAGCGTTGATCGAACGGATGCCGGCCGGCGAGCAACTGATACGCCAGGCAAGCCAGCGCGTAGATATCGTCGCGCGGATCGGCGCACCAGCCCTGGAGCTGCTCGCAACTGGCGTACGCGGGCGTCGCCTGGCGGTAATCGCCGCCTGGAGACAGCTCGGAAATCCACGGCTCGCCCGGTCGCACGACGCCGCTGCCGAAGTCGAGCACGCGCACGTGGCCGTCTCGAGTGATCATGATGTTGTGCGGCTTGAGATCCGAATGCACGACACCGCGCGAATGTGCATGCGCGATGGCGGCGCCGATATCGCGAATGATGGTCAGCGCATAGCGGCGCGGCAGTCGGCCGCCGGCGCGCTTGAGCAGCTGGCTGAGCCGCTCGCCCTCGAGGAACTCCATCGAATAGAACGATGCGTCGCCTTCGCGATCGATGTCATAGACGTTGACCACGTTTGGGTGCGAGAGCCGTTGCGCGTTGTGAAACTCGCGCCCCAGCGCTGCGACGCTGCCGGGCCGCGACGGGTGCGGCTGCACGATCTTGATCGCGACGAAGCAGTCGGCGACACCGAGGCTGGTGCGATAGCGATCGCGCGCCTTGAATACCGATGCCATGCCGCCGCGGCCGAGCAGCTGCAACAGCTCGTAGCGATCGCGCAGCACGGTACCGATGCCGATGCTGGCGCGCTCGCCATCGGCAGCAGCCGTAGCCCCTGCCTGGGCCGGTGCCTCGGCCTGGGGCGCGGCCTGGTGCGCGGGCGGTGGCCGGCGCGTCGCTGCTGCTGCTGCTGCGGCCGCTGGCGCTGCTGCTGCGGCCGCTGGCGCTGCGCGACTGGCTTGCGCGCCGGTGGCCGTCGGGTCGGCAGCGGGTGTCCGGAAGCGTCGGCGCGGCGGGATCGGCGATGGCGCGCGCGCCGGGGTCAGCTCGCGCGTGACCGATTCCTCTTCCTCGGAGTCAACGTCCGCGCGGGCAGGCTCGCGCTCGGGTTCATCGGAGGCGGGGCGCGTGCCCATGGCCTGCTCGATCTTCGCCTTGACCTTCTGGTATTGCTCGGCCGGCATGCGGCCGAGGCGGTAGTAGCGGTCGATCAGTCCCAGCAGCTCCGGTGCCGACTCGGGCTCGTCGCGGCACAGCTCGGATACATGCCAGAGATACAGGTCCTCCTTGTAGCGGCCACTGAGCATCGCGCTCACCAGCGACAGCAACGCGTCGTCGACCTCACCGACGCCGACTTCTTTCAAATCTGCAGGGACGGACATGATGTATAGAGAATAACGTTGTTCTGTAGCAGCGATAACTGCGTCGAGGCGCGCTGCCGTGTGGGGATCATCCTACCTACTGTGCCGCCATCGAAGCAGTTTAAATTTGTCGCCGAGTGGCGACAGGCGCTGAGTGCCAAAATCCGGCGTCGCGATTATTGTTCAACGCCGATTCGCTGCTACGGTTGACAGCGCCACAGGTGCATCCATGCACTCGCTGGATTCGAGTGATTTAAATAATAAAACATAAGGAGATTCAATTGACGATGTCTGCAATCTCCACATCGCTTTGGATCGCCGCCGTGGCAATGGGCGCTGGCGGGGCAGCGCAGGCGCGGGGCGAGTTCTGCGGCAACGTGCCGACGCCGGGATTCGATCAGCCCCCGAATCGTCCGCATTCGGGGCGCTACGACAATCCGCTCTACGGCTATTCGGTCCTGATCCCGGCGCCGCTGAGTGCCTACTCGCAAGCGGGGACCGCTGAGCGCGGCTTCGGCATTGTGCTGTCGTGGACACCGCGGGCCTACTTGAACGTCGATGCCGCCTACGATGTCTACTACGACATCAGCCCCGAAGGGGTGCACCGGCGCGATATCAACGCCATTCGCCTGCACGACCTGGTCGCAGCCGATCAGTCGTCGAGTGTTTCGCTCGCCCAGGTGGCGGGTGGCCGCTACGTGACGCGGGTTCAGTGCGCGGGCAATCCTCAGATTTACATCCACGATGATGTGATCGTGGTGCGCAATCGGGAGATCTATCGCCTGAACCTGCAGAGCGTGCCGGAGCGCTATGCCGCCGACGTCAAAGTGCTCAATGCGATGCTGCGTAGCTGGCACTGGCGGCAAAGCCCACAGCCTTATGTAAAACAGTGAATCCGGCCGCCAGCCGCCCAGGACCTAAGGCCGTCCGCGGGCCATCTCGGACCTAGGTCACAATGCCGTTGCTGGACGGTTCTCTTGCGTACGTCGCCGCACAGACGCCGTCGGCGTCGCCGACAAAGCTGTTGAATGGACAAACTATCGATTGCCGCGCTCGAACGGGCGGATCTGGATCAAACGCCGCTACCTCCCAAACGAGCACACGAGCCGCCGGATATCCAACTCGGCGCCGGCAGAGCGGATGCGCTACTGAAAACCGGGGCGTTGCACAAGGCCATATTCAACAGCGCTAACTTCTCCAGTATCGCCACCGACGCGATGGGCGTCATCCAGATCTTCAACGTCGGCGCCCAGCGCATGCTCGGCTATGCCGCCGTCGAGGTCGTGAACCGGCTGACACCAGCCGACATTTCCGATCCGCTGGAAGTGATCGCGCGCGCCAAGGAGTTGACCACCGAACTTGGCACACCGATCGCCCCGGGCTTCGAGGCGCTGGTGTTCAAGGCCTCGCGCGGCATCGAGGACATCTATGAGCTGACCTATTTTCGCAAGGACGGTAGCCGCTTCCCGGCGGTGGTGTCGGTCACCGCGCTGCGCGATGCGCAGGACGGCATCATCGGCTACCTGCTGATCGGCACCGATAATACCGCGCGCAAGCAGGCCGAAGAGGCACTGGTCAAGGCAGGCGCACTGCAGAGCGCCATCTTCAACAGCGCCAACTTCTCCAGTATCGCCACCGACGCCAAGGGCGTGATCCAGATCTTCAACGTCGGCGCCGAGCGCATGCTCGGCTACGCGGCCGCCGAAGTCGTCAATAAGGTCACGCCGGCCGAAATTTCCGATCCGCAGGAAGTGATCGCGCGCGCCACGGCGCTGAGCGCCGAGCTTGGCACGCCGATCGCACCCGGCTTCGAGGCGCTGGTGTTCAAGGCCTCGCGCGGCATCGAGGACATCTATGAGCTGACCTATTTTCGCAAGGACGGCAGCCGCTTCCCGGCGGTGGTGTCGGTCACAGCACTGCGCGATGCGCAGGACGCCATCATTGGCTACCTGCTGATCGGCACTGATAACACCGCTCGCAAGCAAGTCGAAGAGGAGCGCATGAAGCTCGATCAACGGCTGCGCGATCAGCACTTCTATACGCGTTCGCTGATCGAATCCAGTATCGACGCGCTGATCACCACCGATCCGCGCGGCATCATCACCGACATCAACAGGCAGACCGAGGCGCTGACCGGCAGGACGCGTGACGAGCTGGTCGGTGCACCGTTCAAGAACCAGTTTACCGACGCCCATCGGGCCGAGGCGGGCATCAATCGCGTGCTGAGCGAAGGCAAGGTCACCAACTACGAGCTTACCGCGCGCGCCAGGGACGGCACGCTCACGGTGGTGTCCTATAACGCCAGCACCTTTCACGACCGGGACCGCAATCTTCAGGGAGTCATTGCCGCGGCGCGCGATATCACCGAGCTCAAGCGCTTCGAGCAAACCATGGTGCAGAAGAACGTCCAGCTGGAAGACGCAAGCCGCATGCAGTCCGAGTTTCTCGCCAACATGTCGCACGAGCTGCGCACGCCGCTGGTGGCGATCATCGGCTTCTCCGAGGTGCTGCGCGATGGGATGCTCGGCGAGTTGACCGTGCAGCAGCGTGGCTATATTGGCGACATCTTCATCAGCGGCCAGCATCTGCTTTCACTGATCAACGACATCCTTGACCTGTCCAAAGTGGAAGCCGGCAAGATGACGCTCGACGTCGAGCCGATACAGGTAGCCGCGTTACTGCAGAACAGTCTGTCGATCGTCAAGGAAAAGGCTGCCGCCCGCCACATTCGCCTGGATCTGGTGGCTGCCGCCGACATGGGCTCACTCAATGCGGACGCGCGCAAGGTCAAGCAGATTCTCTACAATCTGCTTTCCAACGCCGTCAAGTTTACCAACGAGGGCGGGCAGGTGACGGTGCGTACTGCACGCGTCGCACGTGCAGACGTCGGCAGACTCTCGGGTGCCTGGAAAGGCTGGAGTCTGCCGCTGGCGGACAACGGCTTCCAGCAATTTCTCAAAATCAGCGTTGTCGACAGCGGCATCGGCATCACCGCCGAGGGACTGGAGCGTCTGTTCAAGCCGTTCAGCCAGATCGATGCCGCTCTGTCACGAAAATTCGAGGGCACCGGCCTCGGCCTGGCGGTGGTGAAAGTCCTCGCCGAGCTGCACGGTGGGGCGGTGGCGGTGGAAAGTGCGGTGGGCGCGGGCTCATGCTTCACGGTCTGGCTGCCGCTGCGAGCGACCGAGGCAGAAGTGGTGACCATCGCGAAGCTGCCGGCTGCCTCGCCGGTGCGGCCGGTCGCCACGGCAGGCATCGCACTGGTGGTTGAAGACGATTTCAAAGCCGCGCAACTCATCCGCGTACAACTGGAGGCAGAAGGTTTCAAAGTCCTGCACGCCGCCTCCGCCGAGGCTGCGCTGGTGCTCGCCATACAACAGCCACTGTCGCTGATCACGCTCGACATCCTGTTGCCGAACATGGACGGCTGGGAGTTTCTAAGCCGGGTAAAGCAGGTGGCGGAATTGCGGGCCGTCCCGGTCGTGATCCTGTCGATAGTCGCAGATGCCAACAAGGGCTTGTCGCTCGGTGCAGCGGCAGTCATGCAGAAACCGATTTCCAGGCTGGAATTGTATGAGGCGCTGGTCGGTCTCAGCCTGTTCCCGCACCCGAACGGCAAGAAACTCACGGTGCTGGTCGTTGATGACGACCCCAGCGCGGTGGACCTCATCGCGCTACGAGTGGCCGGCATGGCGGGAAACGTCCTTCGTGCCTACGGCGGTAGCGAGGCGATCGAGATTGCCCGACGCGAGCTGCCGGACGTGATCGTGCTGGATCTGATGATGCCGGAAGTGAACGGTTTTGATGTGGTGGCTGCGCTCAATGAACGTCCAGAGACCGCCGACATTCCGGTGCTGGTGGTCACCGCCAAGCACATCACGGCCGACGACCGTGTCAAGCTGACCCGCTATGTGGCAACGATCATGGAGAAGTCCGGCTTTGATTCCGAGCTGTTCACGTCCGAGGTCCGGCGTGCAATGAGCGGTCGCCGGAAGGTCGCCTGAGATGGCAACGATCCTCGTCATCGAAGACAACCCGGCCAACATGGCGCTGGCGACATTCCTGCTGCAATCGGTGGGCCATGAGGTGCTCAGCACGATCGATGCCGAGGCCGGGCTGACGCTGGCGCGCGAACGTCAGCCCGCCCTGGTCCTGATGGATATTCAGCTTCCTGGGATGGACGGGCTCAAAGCCACAGCGCTGCTCAAGCGGGACGCTGCGACGCGCGCTATTCCGGTCATAGCGCTGACCGCACTGGCGATGTCCGGCGACGAGGAGCGTATCCGGGCGGCGGGTTGTGATGGCTACATTGCCAAGCCGTTTGCGTACCGGGAATTCCTGGCGACCATTGCGGCTCAATTGGCCCAATCGTCGCGACCCGCGCAGCCGTGAAGCCTGCGGCCGCGAGCCTGCAACGCGACCCCGATGGCGCGCCAATGCGGATCCTGGGCATCGACGAAGACATCAGTTTCATCGTCGACACTCGTGGGCAAGAGGCCGAACTGCTGGCGGGCGTGTCGGCTTCCGATGCATTGATTGGCGCTCGAGACCTGCGCTAAAGAACTCCTGCGACTGGGTGCGGGGAGGTGGCGACGCCAGGGTAGCGTTACCATTTCGATCCTGCTCGCTATTCGACCCCAGCTTGGTATCTTCAGTCCCGGGGGCTGACACAAGCGCGTCCAGGCCAATGGTGCCCAGTGGCTTGCCAACGTCATGTGCGCAGATCCGCGCCAGCGCAGATACAGATCAGCTGGCCGGGAATTCTAGTAAGCTGAGGGCGGCCCATGGGGCAGCAGGGGAGGCAATGAGCATGACCAAACGCTGGTTTATCCCGGCTGCCGCTACTGTCGTGCCTGGGATGGGCAAGCTCGTTGCGCCGCAGAAAGTACTGCGCTGATTACAGCGGAAGGCGAATTCGTGGCGATATCAACTATGTTCTCCTGGCTCAGGCGCCGATTGAAGGTGAACAAGATCCAGCGCCAGAACACGCGCGCGGGATCGGCTATCGAGCACGTTCACGTGACGAATCCCTGGCATGCGGTGGGTATCGGCACCGGTGTCTCGTGCTGCAAGGCGGCGGTGTTTTTACGCGAGAGCCGGTTTCTATCCAGCCAGGCGCCTCCCCTGCCGCTGCAAGGCTGCACGCAGCCCAGGTCGTGCCGGTGCAAATACAAGCACTACAGCGACCGGCGCACCGGCCCCCGACGAGTCACCGAAAGCGAGCTGTTTCAAAATGCGCTGTCGCGCCACAAGGCGGCGGCCTGGACCCAGGAGCGCCGCGCCACGCGCGGACGACGCGCTACCGATGGGCATTGACCGGGCAGGAGCCGGCTAGCGGGCGCCCTTCGTGACGTCAGCCCAGATTTCAAGCGCCAGGCGCCGCAGCAGCAGCGCCTCTTCCCATCGATCCGAGAGCTCATCGCCGTTGGCATCGGTTATTGCGTAGTTCGGTGGCCCGAGCTCGCACAGAAACACCAGATCCTGACCGGGCGCCCGTGCGTGCCAGCGTGTAAAGCCCTCTCGCCACCACGCCAGGAATGTATCGAGCCAGACGCGATGCTGCGGGAACCCGACCGGTACCTGGATCTGGCTACGGGTTGCGATCCGCCCCTGGAAAGAATCGGATCGTTCGAGAACGCGCGAAACGTAATCGCGCATCTCCGGCGCGATCGGCAGCATCATCTCGCGGTCCACCACGTAGTGCGACAGGTCAGCACACAGTCGCATGGCCGGGATGGCGTCGAGCATCTGCAAGGTCGAGAACAGATCGTTGGTGATGCAGTTGCGATGCGTTTCAAACTGGATCGGCACTGCTTCCTCGGCTGCGACCCGCATCCAGCCGCGCACCACCGGGATCATGTCCTCGAGCGCCAGCGGCATCACCTTGCCGACCACGACCACGAACGGTGCACCGATGTCCTTGGCGAGCTGCAGCGCCGGGCGCAGCGCCTCGACTGACGTCGGAAACGCGATCACGAGACCGGCAAGACCGGTGCGCGCGTATTCGGCGACGCAGGAGCGGGCGGCGGGCAGATCGGTCGCCCCCAGGTCGATGGCCAGCCCATCGTAGCCTGCCGCCTTGACTCGATCGAAGCGTTCGGGCACCGGTCGCTCCGCGATCCCCGGGCGCCGCAATTCGGTCGCCCACAATGACTGGAAGCACTGCAGTCGACCCAAGCGTCAGGCCTTCGCCGAAGGACGGAGGCGCGGGCCCACGGGCGCCAGGTCGGTGTCGTCGCCGATCCACTGGGCATCGTCGGGGTAATCGGCTTCCGAGCGTCCGTGGCGCAGGGCGCGGATCACCGCCCATTGGAATGCCAGATAGGACATGGTCGGCGGCTGGCGATCCCTGGCGACAAAGAGCTCGTGATGCAGCGCCGGCAGGCGGTAGCAGGGAACACCCGGGAAGGCGTGATGCGCGGTGTGGTACTGCATGTTCCAGCCGAGCCAGCGCATGGCCGCATTGGTGCGGGTGCTGCGCGTGTTCTGGGTGATGTTGTCGATATGCGGCAGCCCGAGATGCTCAATGGTGTTCTGCAGCTGGTGCACCGGTTTCATCACCAGCATCGGCAGCAGCCACAGCCGCAGCGCCAGGGTGCTGCCGCTGACGACCGATAGCGCAGCGATGAGCCCGTAGCCGGCCAGATGCCAGCGTGCCTCGCGGATGACCCCCGCCCGGCGGCCCTGCGGTATATAGGGTTCGGTGACGATGCCGAGCGAATAGCGGACGATCCGCCGCCAGCGCGTGTACCAGTAGGTCGGCCCCAGCACCCAAAGCAGATAGGATGCGAGGCGGTAGCGCGGGCGCGCGAGTTCCCCGTCACGCTGCCAGTCCTGGGTGTAGCGATGATGCGCGAAGTGCTGCACCTGGTCGAAGTCGCGCGGAAAGAACAGCACGAAGCCGAACAGGCGGCCGAAGAATTCGTTCAGACCCTGGGTGCGGAACACGGTCCAGTGGCTGAGCTCGTGCTGGCCGGCATACAGGAAGTTGATCAGCGTGCCATGGACTATGAAGGCCGGAAGCGCCCATAGCGTGCCCCGGCTCAGCCACAGCGCGGTGCCCGACAGCGCCAGGGCGCCCAGGTAGGCACCGACCCGCACTGAGCCGCGCAGATCGGATTTGACGGTGAGCTGCTTCAGTCTGGCGGGCGCGATCATGTCGCGACGGCCGAATATCTCATCCATGTTTAATTCCCGGCTCCTGGTCGTGCGCTCGATGGGCGTCAGGCCTGCGTCCTATGGAGCATCATGCGCCCGACGAGCGCAATTGTGGTAAGGGCGATCAGCACCACCGAAACCGCCGCAATCGCCGGGTCGATGTTGTCGTGCACTCCCATCCACATCAGCCGGGGCAGCGTGATGGCATTGACGCTGGTAATGAACAGCGTTACGCCGATTTCCTCCCACGACAGAACGAACGCCAGCAGCCCCGCCATCAGCACACCGAAGCGGATATTGGGCAGGATCACCCGCAGCGCGCGTTGGGTCACGGTGGCGCCGAAACCGCGCGCCGCCAGGTCTATGCGCCGATCGACGCCGGCGAGCGCCACCAGGATCAGCACCACGGCAAAAGGGGCGATCATCACGACATGCGCGAGCACCACGCCCAGCCAGGTGTCATAGCCGACCAGGCCGGTCAGCTGCGACAGTCCGGTGAGCAGGAAATACAGCGTCATGGCCGAGACGATCGGCGGCACGATCATCGGCAACAACACAAAACCGACCAGCAGCGCCGACAGTCGCGGCCGTGCCATCCAGATGCCGAGCGCAAACAGGGTCGCGAGCACGGTGGCGATCAGGCTGCTGACGACACCGATACGCAGGCTCAGCAGGACGCTGCGGCCCCAGTCCGGATTGGCGATCAGCTCGCGGTAGTGGATCAGCGACCAGCTGCCCTTCGGCATGGTCAGAAAACGCGCCGGCGTGAACGAGATCGGCACCACCGCGAGCAGCGGCAGCAGCAAAAAAGCCGCGACCACGGCGGCGGTCGCCAGTGCAGCGGCTCCCGGCCGGTTGGCGCTCAACGCGATGCCCGCAGGCCCGCGGGACGGGCGAAACGGAATAGCAGCCCCATCAGCAGCCCGACCACCAGCACCAGCGCGACGCTGATGGCGGCGCCAAGTCCCCAGTCCGGGCTCTGGAACATATGCAGATAAACCAATTCGGCCACCATGACGCTGTGTCCGCCACCGAGAATCGCCGGTGTGACGAAAAAGCCGAGCGCGAACACGAACACGATCAGCGCGGCACCAACGATGCCCGAGAGCGTCATCGGCACGAAAATCCGCCAGAAAATGCGCAATCGGGCAGCCCCCAGCCCGCGCGCGGCCAGCAGTACGCGGCCGTCGATCGCCTGCATCGCCGAGGCGATCGGGAACACTGCAAACGGGATCAGGAAATGCGTCATCCCGACGACGACACCGAATTCATTGCGCACCAGGGTCAGCGGCTCGGCGAGCACGCCCAGGCCCTGCAGCCAGGTGTTGACCAGACCGCGGTTCGACAGCAGCGCCAGCCAGCCGAAGGCGCGCGTCAGTACCGAAATCCAGAATGGGATCAGTATGCACAGCTCCGCCAACCGGCGTTGCAGCGGCGTGCCGCGCACCCACACGTAGGCGATCGCGTAGGCGGCTGCGGTGGCGGCAATGGTCACGAGCGCGCAGATGCGCAAGGTCCGGATCAGCACCGCGAGCGCCAGCGGGTCGGTGGCGAGTTTCCGGTACTGCGAGAACCCGGGTTCCGGCAGCGTTACGCTCCATCGCACTACGCCGAGGAACGGCAGCACGTAGGCGAGCAGCAGGAACGCCAGCAGCGGGGCGGTCAGAAATAAGCCGGTGAATGCCCGAGTTCGCCGCTGCATGCGATCGCACTCAGGCTGAGATCAGCCGGGTATAGGCTTCGAGTGCCGCGCCATAGTTATCGGCATACCAGCCCATGTCGAGCACCGCCTGCCTGGCGGCATTGGCCGGATCCATCGGGTTGATACGCTTTTTGTCGGCCGGAATAAGTGCGTCGGTCGCCGGGTTGGCCGGCCCCTGGCCCATCAATTCGAAAGCTATCAGCTGTTTGTGCGGATCCTGGGCGCTGGCGATGAAATTCATGGCCGTGTCCGCGCCGGCAGGATTGTTCTTGATGACCGCCATCGCCCCCGGGGAGATCAGGCCTTGATCCCAGGTGAACTTCAGCTGGCCGTTGGTGTCCTTTTCGAGCACCGATGCCCGGGTCGACCAGATCAGCGCCATCGAGGCGTCACCGCTCAGCAGGATCTGCTGGCTGTCGGCGCCCCCACCCCAGTAGGACACGACATGCGGCCTGAAGGCAGCGATCTTGCCGTGCGCGCGCTGCAGGTCGAGCGGGTAGAGCTTTTCCGGCGCCACGCCGTCGGCCAGCAGCGCCGCTTCCCACATGCCGGCGCCCCATTTGTACAGCGAGCGCTTGCCGGGGAATTTCCTGACATCGAAAAAATCCGCCATGCCGGCCGGCGCACGATCACCAAACCTCGAGGTGTCGTAGACGATCACGTACGAGAAGAAGTAGGTCGACGCGGCGTAGTCCCAGCCGAAACCCCTGCGCATCTTGGATCGATCCACGATGCGGTAGTCGATCGGCTCGATCATCCCACGCTTGCCGAGCGAAATGGCCGAGAACGGGTCGGCATCAACAATATCCCAGGTCGGCTTGCCGCTCTTGAACTGCGCCGTGATGGCACCTTCGGTCGGGCCGGAACCGTCCTGCCTGACGGTGACGCCACTCTGCCTTAGAAACGCCTGGCCGTAGGCCTGATCGTAGGAGCGGATCGCATCGCCGCCCCAGTTCACGAAAACCAGCGTCTTGTCGGCGGCATCGGCGCACGTGCTGCGCAACGCGAACGGTGTGCCCGCAAGCATGATCGTCGCGGCCTGGATGAAGCGACGCCGGCTGACCTCACCGCGCTCTAGCCGGCCGGCAAGCATCTCGAGGCAGTCCTGCTGGAAGGCCTGGTGCATCTGCTACTCCTCAGCCGCTTCCCGGAAGCAGGAAACCCCTGTCGATCGGCCACGTGACCCAAAGATCCGGACCTGCGCCGATGGCCGCCGCGGCACGCTCGGTCGGCAACGTCAGGGTAAGCGAGGTGCCGCCGCGCGTGGCGAGCGCCAGGCGTGTTGCCGCGCCCAGATAGGTCGCCGACATCAGCGATGCCGCGATGCCGTTGTCGCTACCGGGTCTGGCCCCGGCCAGTGACATGTGCTCTGGGCGGACCGCCAGGATCGCATCGGCACCGCAATCGGGACGCGCTGGCGCTGCCAGGCTGCAGTCCTCGAAACGCCCGCTGGCGGCCAGCGCGCCATGGCCGACATTGCACAACGGCAGCAGGTTGATGTCGCCGAGAAACTCGGCGACAAAGCGGTTGGCGGGCCGCTCATACACATCCTGCGGCGCACCGAGCTGCAGCAGCTCGCCGCGATTGAAAATGGCCACGCGCGAAGACAACGACAGTGCCTCGCTCTGATCATGGGTCACGAACACGAAGGTCGTGCCCAGTTCCTGATGCAGGCGCTTGACCTCGTCCTGCATCAGCGCACGTAAATTGCGGTCGAGCGCCGAGAACGGCTCGTCGAGCAGCAACAGCGTGGGTTCGAACACCAGCGCGCGCGCCAGGGCGACGCGCTGCTGCTGGCCGCCGGATAGCTTCGCCGGAAGTTTCTTTTCATGCCCTTCAAGTCCCACGCGGATGACCATCTCGGCGACGCGCTGGCTTATCTGTGCCTGCGGCAGCCTGCGCACCTGCAAGGGGAAGGCAATGTTCTGTTCAACGCTCATATGCGGGAACAGCGCATATCCCTGGAATACCATCCCGAAGGCGCGTTCCTCGGCCGAGGTGGCCGAGATGTCGATGCCATTGCGGATCAGGCGGCCTTCGCTCGGCGCCTCGAAGCCGGCGAGAATCATCAGAAACGTAGTCTTGCCGGACCCTGAGGGTCCGAGCAACGTCAGGAACTCGCCGTCGCGAATCGTGATCGAGATGTCCTTCAACGCGCGGAACATGCCAAACGTCTTGCCTATTCCAATTGCGCCGACTTCGGAAGAATGGGAGTTCGCGGCCATCCAGACCCCTGTGAGCTGATGTGAGCAGGGATTATGCGTCATGTCCTGGATGAGCGGCGTCAATAACGGGTGGAACCAGGTCACCGTCGATAGCCACGAAGGCGAGGGCTCGTGCTTCCAGATGAGACTGGCGGTGAAAATCGCTGCGTCGCCGGCACCCAGCGAGGCGGAAGTATCCGAGAGCGCTTGAAAAAATCTGCGGCGTTTCGGTTGGCCACCAGGGTCGGGCTCGGGGGTGGTCTGAGCCCGACCGTGGCAGTTGCTGCGATTGCTAGAACTTGACCATGACGCCAAACGATATCTTGAATTCTTCCATGCGAAGATCCGGAAACCAGACGCCACCGCTGGTGGCACAGGTGGCTGTCGCCTGCGACAGCACGTTGGTGTTGGCTGAGGCGCCCGAATAGCATGTGTAGTTTGCGGGCGAACCGTTGTTGCCGAAGGGAGGCGTAACCCCGCCGACGCCGGCGAAATAGGGGATGCTCGAATGCCTGTACCCTGTCTCCGTCCACCAGGTGATCCAGTCTCTGGGCATATACTGGAAATTCAGCGTCATGTCGTACATGAAAGCCCCTTGCCCAGGTGCTTCCGAGAAGTAGGGCGTGCCGGTCGACGCACTTGCTCCATTGATCGGCGGCAACAGCGTCAGATAGCGGCCCGGATTGTTCATGAAGCCGCCGCCCGCCGTGATTGCGTACAGGTCGTTGTGGAACCACCAGCGGTTATAGGCCATCGCGCCGAGAAAATTGCTCTTGTTGACCCCGCGCGTACAGGAGATGCCGCCGCCATACTGACAGCCCGCATCCGCCGTGAAGGTGAATGCCATCTTCGAGACGCCATTGCCGTTGGTGTGATTCTCGTAGTACTTCACCTCGATGCTGTCGTCGGTGTGAAAACGGCTCACCTTGCCGAAATTAACCGGCACGCCGTTGATGATCTCCCCAGGCGGGTAGTTCTGCAGGTTATCCTCGCCAACGCCATAGTTGTTCAGCACCAGCTTGAACCATCCGGTCGGCTGCCACAGGATCTGGCCGCCGAAGCCCAGATCCCGGTTGAACCTGGCGTAGGATTGCCAGCCGTTAATGAGCCATGGCTCGATCTTCAGCTTGTTGGTCGGAAACCACTGGATTCTTATGCCATCAAAGAACCATGGCGTGTTCGATGACACATAGGACGGCTGGTAGGTCCAGTTGTCAAAATTGTAGTAGCTGAACAGGCCGATGTACGAGACGAAGATACCCGCATCGATATTAAGGCCGTGATTCACGTCGAAGTGATACCCGGCATTCGCTTCCGAGACATACTTATAAGCGTCCTGCAGGTCCCACTGCCCGACCCCGCCGATATTGCCGGAACTCGCGTCATTGCGCGGCGTCGTGGTACCAAACAGTCCGAACATCGTAAGCACACGCGCTCGTACATTCTCCCAATGAAAGTCACCACCGAAGCTTATCTGCTCAACCTGGAATTCGCCTGAGCGGAACGACTCGGTCGACCCGACGATCGTGTGATCCTGCGGGTGATTCTTGTCGTACATGTAGTTCACGTCCAGACGCACATCGGGCGTGAAGAATTTGGTATCAAACGCCGGAGCCTTGTTGCGTGGGGTGGCGTTCATCCAGGTAAAATCCGCGAAGGCAAACGGAGTCTCATTATCGACTTCGGGACCTGGCTCAGGCGCCTGAAGGCCCAGGGGTACCGTCGGTGCGGGCGCAGCTGCTGCTACCAGAGGAGCGGGTGCCGGGGCGGGAACGTTCATGACGATGTCGTAGCGCGTGGCTTTGTTCGCGACCACCACCAGCGGATGTGCCACCGCTTCCGGATAGCCATCCAGCTCAGATATGACCGACCACGTGCCGGGTGGAAGGTCGGGAAAGGAATAGACCCCGTCGCTACCCGATAGCGTGGCATGGATCCCGCTGCCGTCCACTCTGATGGCGGTCACGGTCGCGTGCGCAACCGGAAGCTTTGCCGAATTAGTAACGATTCCGACGATCGTTCCAGGCGATGCGGACGGCTCCGCAGCCTGGACCCTCGGCAGCAGAAATGCGATTGCCAGAATCGACATCACCAGCGTTTGCACAGCTCGTGAACCTGAGGTTCTTGTGCGGTTCCAACAAATCATTGCCTGTTCTCCCCAACAGTGATCGTCGCAGTTAGCTTCGCGTATGACCGGTGGAGCGCCTAGACTGAAAGGTGTTAAGAAAATCGCGCCCCGGAGTCTCGCCGATCCAACGTCTGTTTAGTGCTGAACGGCCGACAGCGGGGCGGCCACCTGGATGACCGCCTCGGCGTTCATGGCGAGATTTTCACGGCGACGCGGATATTCCTTGCTACAAGAAGAAACCTGCTTCGATTTAAGCCGGAGTCAGGATGCGGCAGCCGGGGATAAAGATTCCATATTATTCTTATCCGAACGCGGGCGGATTACCGGTGCAGATCGTCGATCCACCGGACCAGCTCCGGCACTTCCACTGGCTCGATATCCAGGTTGTAGACCAGACCGGCCTGCCCGCTTCGCGCCAGGACACAGTGCAGCTGCAGATCCTCGCTGGCGTTGATCTCCTGGTGCGGAACAAACGGAGGCACATAAATGAAATCACCGGCCTTGGCTTCGGCCACGAATTCGAGTCGATCGCCCCAGCGCAATCGTGCGAGGCCGTTGACGACATATATGACGCTTTCCAGGTCGCCATGATGATGCGGGCCCGTCTTGGCCTTCGCATCGATGGTGACCGTGCCGGCCCAAAGTTTCGTCGCCCCGGTGCGCTCGGTCGTTACCGCCGCGCGACGTTGCATACCCAGCGTCTGAGCGGTGCTTGAATCCAAGTCGCCGGCACGTACCACCCGCACGCCGTTGGACCGCCAGCGCCTGATCGAATCGTTCATTCTTGCCTCCGCTGCCGAATCCTGGACAGTGTAGCCAGTGCCGCCGGCCGCCGGGGCACATACCGAGGGCCTTGTGTTTGCCCTCCGATCGAACGCTGCGGCGGGATTACTCCGCCGCAGCCCTGGCAAGCTTTGCCAGTAAAGACGCTAACGCGCCAACGCTTGCGTCCGTTGTGGCAGCAAGCTGATGCCGCCGGGCAAGCCAGTGAGGATCGCTATAGGTGAGCCATACCTTTCCGCCCTGGTCCTGCCATCCCAGTATCTTCAGCGGCAAGTCGATTCCGATCGATTGATTGGCTTGCATAAGTGGCGTTCCGGCTTTGGGATTACCGAAGATCAGCAGCTCCGTCGCTCTTAGCGGCATCGCCACTGAAGTGGCGCCGGCCGCATGGTCGATGCGCGCAAATACCGTGATGTTTTTTACCCTTAGATCGGCCTCGAGGCGATCGAGTGTTTCACGGACGGGGTGGTTGCTTGCTAGTGTGACCAATCCATTGTCAGCCATTGTCGATGCCTCCACTTGTGCTGCAGCTAGTGTCACGATCGACGGCGCGCCTCAAGCCACGCGGATCATGCTTAACTCCAAATTCTCCTGAATGGCCTGCCACCAGCCGTAGATACGCTGCAGGAAAAGGACTGAATGCAGTCGCCGACTAGAGTGCCCCGACAAGCAAATACAGCGCCAGGGCAATCCCGGCCGCGGCGACCACCAGGTTAATAAGCGAACCCAGGCCGACCAGGTAACCCGACGATACGTCCTGGCTGGGCAAGGAGCTGACGAATCGTCGATAGCTGACGCTGGAGGCGAGCGCGACGCCAGCTCCAATCAGGATCAGAGCGACACCGACCAGCAGGGAGAAAAGATGATGTCCCGGATTCTCCGGCTCGCCGCGCAGAGCGGATAGAAACAGGCTGAAGCGCTCGATAACGAAGCCGAAGCCCATGAGGGCGAGACTACTGCGCTGCCAGGCCAGGAGCGTGCGCTCCGCCGCAAACAGCACACGCGGATCGGGCGGGGTGGACATGATGAGATCGATTGTACGCGAGTACGCGACGTCGCACGGCCAAGTGGTGCGGGCTTCGCTGTCACTACAGTCTGGCGCCGGTAGTTGTCGCGCAGTGCGATCAGCACCTCCGAGAAGCGCGCGTTCACATTTTTGCTGACCCGTCTGATCGAACCCGTGAGCAACCGCGTGCAATGATGACCGACCTGAGATTTGCGATTGCCTTTCGCTGCGCTGGCAGACTCGGGGCGCTGGAGTCGTCGCGGCTGGCGATGGGCATCCGGTCAATCGGATGATGGTGTGCCTCATCGAGCAGTAAATAAATCAATATGTTACCAGCACATTGTGATCTTACTTCCAACCTGCAATGTACGCGCCTCGGCGCCGCACCCAGAACACCCACCGCCACGGGCGCGGTAGACTTTGTTCGGCACGGATGCATCGTCGCAGGCGAGGATAGTTCACTGTCGGTGGCTGTCGGCACGGACGTCGTGGTGACCATTGCAACCCCAACAGACGCACAATCGACCCTCATGTCACAGTTTGCCCAGGCGCTGCGCCAGTATCGAAGCGGCTTGCTCTCACGAAAGCAGTTGCTGGCGGAAATCGAGACTCATCTTGCGGAGCGGCCCGCTGACGCTGGCGCGCTGCTGGCATGGTTGAGCGCAGAACACGCCCGCGCCGAGCTGCCCGCAGATACCTATCTGGAGTTGACCCGCCAGATCCGTGAGTCGTCCCGGGTTGGCAAAGTGGCGAGGCCCAGCTGGTGCCATCTGACGGCGCGCCGCCCCTTCGCGATGCCGATATATCGGCGACCGTCATCCTCGACGATGATCAGTTGCCGATGCTCGTTGGTATGACGACGGCAATACGCGGCAGGAAAGTGGTGGCCACTGCCGTGATCTTTAGGAGGCAGGAATGAAAGCATCCATGTTTTATCGAATCGCTGCTGTTCTTCTGCTGCTTTTCGCGGTAGGACATACACTCGGCTTTCGCGAGTCTGATCCAAATTGGGGAGTTGATGCTCTTCTTGGCTCAATGCGCTCAATTCATTTTGACGTGCAGGGGTTCAACCGCACGTATTGGGAGATCTTTTTGGCGGCCGGATTCTCTGTCGGCGTGTTTTATCTGTTCGCGGCGATATTGGCATGGCAGCTAGGTGGCCTTCCGGCAGCGACTTTGGCGCTCATGCGCGGCACGGCGTGGGCGTTCGCCCTTTGCTTTGCCGCCATCACGGTTGTGAGCTGGAGATACCTATTTATCTTACCGATCGCTTTCTCAATCGTGATTACCTTATGTTTGACTGCGGCGGCATGGCTGTCAGCGAGGCGGGTTTCCATGCCTCCATTGCGATAGCAAGCTGAGAGGATTAAACCAGAACCGGTGTTACCTCCGGCGAGCAGCTCGAACGATGCACCGCAAGTTGTCGCGCTCATGCCGGGGGGTTCGTCTTCAAGGCCATGTACCGCCGATCCGGCGGTGTACGGGGGTCCCGGCTGGTGTACCGAGACCCCTGGGTTGGTGGAGGCGGCGGGAATTGAACCCGCGTCCGCAAGTCCTAGACTTCAGGATCTACGCGCGTAGCCATTCTTTGTTTCTCATCCGTCGCTACCCGAAGGGCAGGGAAGACGCCGGACCAGCCACGGTATCTCTTAACGGAACCACCCCGTCGCACGGTGGCCCG
>JABCZO010000028.1 GCA_013289615.1 Gammaproteobacteria bacterium | reverse complement strand
AGCCCGCCGTATATGAAGGCCTTACTTCTTTTTCGAAGCTTTCTTTTTGGCCTTCTTCTTTGCTTTCGCCATGACTATATCTCCATGTCAGGTTAGTCCGGGGCCCGAGTATATACACGCGTTGCAAAATTACAAGCAAGCGAGTAGGGGCGCGCGTCACTGTGATCTGCCTCACACCTCGGTCCACATCATTCGAGTGAGAGGATGAATTGCCAATGCGCGTCCTCGATCGGCGTGACCGAGAGGCGATTACCCCCGCGCAGAATCATCATCGAGGCCAACTCATGGTGCGCGTGCGCTTGCAGCTCCGACAGTGCGATGACGCGTTTCAATCGGCGTTTCAGCTGTATTTCGAAGGTGAACCAGCGCGGCGCCTGCTTGCTGCTGGCCGCATCAAAGTGCGGGTCACGTCGGTTGAAGGCGCTCGGGTCGGGATAGGCCGCGCGTACCACCCGCACGATCGCGACGATGCCCGGCAGCGCGCAGCTGGAATGATAGAGGAAGGCCTCATCGCCCTTGCTGATCCGGTCGCGGATGAAGTTACGTGCCTGGTAATTGCGTACGCCCTCCCAGCTGGTGGTCTTGCGAGGCGCGGCTGCGAGGTCATCGACGCCGAAGGTCGAGGGTTCCGTCTTGAGGAGCCAATGCTGCATTGCCCGCCTCTACCAGGCTGCGGCGCTGAATATCGAAATGCCATCTTCGGTGACTACCGCGTCCAGCGGTACGTCATGGCTGCTGCGCTCGACCACCGGCACTAGCTGGCATTGAAAGGCGATACCGACCAGCAGTGGCCGGTGCCAGCTGTGCCGATGGTGCCGATAGGCAAACATCCGATCGTAGTAGCCACCGCCGGTACCCAGGCGTGTGCCGTGACGATCGAATCCCAGTGTCGGCAGCAGCACCACTGACAGCGCGCGCACCGGGATGATCCGCAGGGCGGCGGGTTCAGGGATGCCAAGGCGATTGATCGACGGCAGTGCACCTTCGTCGCGCGCGAACACCATGCGGTGGTAGCGGTAATCGACGATGCTGGGTAGATATACCGGGCAATGGCGCCTGGCCGCCAGAGCGCGCAATGCGTCGGTCGGCACTTCAGCGCCGATCGATACGTACAGGCCGATGCTACGTCCGCCACGCAGCCAGCGGGTGGCGGCGATGTGCGTGGTGATGGCGCGCGCGGCAGCGGCGCGCTGCGCCGGTGTCAGTTCGGCGCGGCGCTTGCGCAGCCGGCGCCTGAGGTCGCGGCGCGCCTCGGGCCCGGGTGCGGCGCGGGCCGCGCTAAGGGCGAGGGAATTCAGGGGCGTCACCCGCAGATGCCGGTACGAACCGTTGCTCTCGACCGGAGCAACAAGTGGGATCACCTGCGACAGGTAAGGCTTTCTGCTGCATGGCAGACCTGCACAGTGCTGTCAGCAAGGCTATCGATCCCTTGGGTGTTTCAATTAGGGTCGAGAGGTAACCCAGCCCGATTATCGAACACCGCAGGCGACGCTTGTAGCCACTGTACACCAAACCTCCGGCAACTGTCCTAAGGCTTGGTCGGTTCCGCAGACTTCGATCACAGTTCGAGCTGTTGTCCTTTTTCCAGCGCCGATTCGACTCGCTCGCGCAGCGCCTTGATGCGGTGCCCGGTGTCGTGGTCGGCACCGGTATCGCGGGCGCGAAGCTTAAGCACTTCGTGTGCCAGGTTGAGCGCTGCCATGACCGCAATCCGGTCGAGGCCGGCGATCTTGCCGCTGTCGCGAATCTCTCGCATGCTCTTATTGAGGATCTCGGCGCTGTCGAGCAGGTCGGTGCGCTCATCCGGGCCGCAGGCGACGATGTATTCTTTTTCCAGGATGCGCACGCTCAGGGGGCGGATCGCATCGCGCGACTCGGTCATGCGCTGTGTTCCATCGCCTTGAGGCGGCCAATCATGGCCTCGACGCGCGTGCGCACCTGCTCGCTGCGATTCAGCAGCGAGGTCTTTTCCGCGGCCAGCGTTTCCTGCCGCTGACGCAGCGCACGATTTTCTTCCTTGATCTGCTGCACGGTGTTCAGCAGTTCATCGACGCGTTTCTCGAGCCGTTTGAGCTCCAGATCGAACGCCCCGTTACTCTTTGCTTCTGCCATGGCAAAACTATAGTTCCGCGCAGACACATCGGTCAATGAGATTGGTGGTGTATTGATGAAGGTTGCGGTCGATACGAAGGCTGCAATACCATTTTGGCGTGCCAACGTATCATGATTACTCCGAAATCCAGCGAACGCTGGCCGCATCGCACGCGCTGGCCGATCCGGCCGAAGCGCATGGTACCCTCGCCGGGGCATTATGTGCGCTGGTCCCATACCGGCTGGAGGATTGGCTGGCAGAGATACTGCCGGACGGAAGCACTGGCGGCGGAGACGCCGATCCGGTACTGCAGACTCTTTATGAGGGAACGGTGGCGGCTCTGGCGGGTCGCGGCATGGACTTCGACCTGCTGATTCCCGGGGACGACGCCCCGATCGAGGAGCGTACCCAGGCGCTGACCTCCTGGTGCACCGGTTTCCTGTATGGACTGGGTACCAGCGGCACCGCCGACCCGCAGCGCCTGCCGGGAGAACTCGGCGAAATCGTGCGCGACCTGACCGAGATCACGCGCGCCGGCGTCGATGCGACCGACGGCGAGGAAGCCAATGAATCCGCGCTGGCGGAACTGACCGAGTTCGTCCGTGTCGGCGTACAACTGGTATTCGACGAGCTGGAGCCGTTGCGCGAGCGGCACATCCCGCCAGGACACGTCCTGCACTAGACTGCAGCAACCGTCACCGAGGTACTCATGGCCGATCCAGTGAAAGGCGAATTCGCACGCCGGCGTACGCAACTGATGCGCCTGATGGGCAGCGATTCAATTGCGATCCTGCCGGCCGCCCCGCCGCGGCAGCGGAACAACGATGTCGAGTACAACTACCGGCAGGACAGCGATTTTTATTACCTGACCGGCTTCAATGAGCCGGAGGCGGTGGCGGTCCTGATCCCCGGGCGCGCGGTGGCGGAATACGTCCTGTTCGTACGCGAACGCAACCGCGAGCGCGAGATCTGGGATGGCCAGCGTGCAGGTCCGGCCGGCGTGGTCAAGGACTACGGCGCCGACGACGCCTTTCCGATCACCGACATCGATGAGATCCTGCCGGGCCTGCTCGAGAAGTGCTCGCGGGTGTACTACACGATGGGCCTGAACCAGGAGTTCGACCAGCGGGTGGTCGGCTGGGTCAATACGCTGCGCGCCCAGGCGCGCAGCGGTGCGCACCCGCCGCAGGAGTTCGTGGCCCTGGATCATGTGCTGCACGACATGCGCCTGTTCAAGAGCCGCGGCGAGCTGAGCCTGATGCGCCGTTCGGGCGCCATTGCCGCCGGCGCGCACGTGCGCGCGATGCGCTTTTGCCGCCCCGGACGCATGGAGTACGAGGTCATGGCCGAACTGCTGCACGAGTTCAATCGTCACGGCGCGGATATCTCCTACCACCCGATCGTCGGTGGTGGCGCCAACTCGTGCGTGCTGCACTACCGCGACAACAGTGCGCGCCTCAACGATGGCGATCTGCTGCTGGTCGATGCCGGCTGCGAGTATGACTACTACGCCTCTGACATCACCCGTACCTATCCGGTCGGTGGCCGCTTCAGCAGCGAGCAGCGGGCGGTCTACGAGGTGGTGCTCGAGGCGCAGCGCGCGGCGATTGCCAAGGTCAAGCCCGGCAATTCCTGGGACCAGCCGCACGAGGCCGCGGTGCGCGCGATCACCCAGGGGCTCAAGCGCATCGGCCTGCTGAAGGGGTCGCTGCCGGGGCTGATCCGTTCCGGCGCCTATAAGGCTTTCTTTATGCATCGCACCGGCCACTGGCTCGGCATGGACGTGCACGACGTCGGTGACTACAAGGTGGGGGATGAATGGCGGGTGTTCGAGCCCGGCATGGCGCTGACCGTGGAGCCGGGAATCTATATCGCGGCCGGCACGCGCAGCGTGTCGAGGCGTTTCTGGAATATCGGTGTGCGCATCGAGGATGACGTGGTGGTCACGCGCAGCGGCTGCCAGGTACTGACCGACGATGCACCCAAGGAGCCGGATCAGATCGAAGCGCTGATGGCCGCGGCGTGAGCGCGCCGGGGGCGGGGCGCTGCGATGTCGCGATCGTCGGTGGCGGCATGGTCGGGGCGAGCCTGGCACTGGCACTGGCCGGCACGCGGTTGAAGGTCACGCTGATCGAGGCTGTGGTCGCGGGCAGCGACCTGCAGCCGAGCTTCGATGATCGCAGCACCGCGCTGGGCAACGGGGCGCGCCAGATCCTGCAGACGCTTGGGGTGTGGGACGAGATCGCGCCCGCCGCAGCGCCGATACGCGAGATCCATGTGTCCGACGCCGGCCACTTCGGCTTTGCGCGGCTCAACGCCGCCGAACATGAGCTGGCCGCCTTTGGCTACGTAGTCAGCAACCGGCACCTGGGCGCGGTGCTGTGGCGCGCGCTCGGGCGCTCGCCGCAGATCGAACTGCGCAGTCCGGCGCGCGTGGCTGCGGTCAGGATTGCGCCGGAGTGGGCGCAGCTCTCGGTCCAGGCAGAACATGGCGATGATGGCCCGCTGCTTGCCCGGCTGGTGGTGGCTGCCGATGGCGCGCATTCGCTGGTCAAGCAGGCGGCCGGCATCGAATCCAGTAGCAGCGACTACCGGCAGGTCGCGCTCGTCGCCAATGTCAGGACCGACCACAGCGCCCGAGGCGTTGCCTTCGAGCGCTTTACCGCCACCGGGCCGCTGGCGCTGCTGCCGCTGGCCGATGGCGCCTACACGGTGGTGTGGACACTGGCCCCCGACGCCGCGCAGGCGCTGCGCGATTGCGACGCCGGCGAATTCTGCCGGGCGCTGCAGCGCAGCTTCGGCTGGCGCGCCGGCCGGATGCTCCAGGTCGGCAGGCGCGCCAGCTACCCGTTGTCGCTGGTGCGCGCACAGGGCGTCACCGGCGAGCGCGTGGCGCTGATCGGCAACGCCGCACAGGCGCTGCATCCGGTGGCCGCCCAGGGCTTCAATCTGGGACTACGCGACGCGGCCATGCTGGCCGAACTCATTGCCACCGCGGCTGACCCCGGGGCGCAGGCCGTGCTGGCACAGTTCGCCAGGCAACGCGACGCCGATCGTGGCGGCATGATCATGTTTACCGACCAGCTGGTGAAGCTGTTCAACACGCGGCGCGGTGCGGCGATCGCGGCGCGCAATCTGGGGTTGCTGCTGTTCGACCTGAGCCAGCCGGCCAAGCGCGCACTGTCGCGCCTGAGCTGGGGCTTCGGCGATTCGCTGCCGCGGCTGTCGCGCGGCCTGCCGCTGCTGCGATGACGCCGGCCTATGACATCGTGATCGTCGGCGGCGGCCTGGCCGGTGCCTGTGCCGCCGCGCTGCTGGTTCGTCACGCCGGCATCGAGCCGCAAGGCGTCGCCCTGCTCGCCGGCGAGCTGCCCGCGGCGGCGGCGTATCAGGCGGCGGCGGAACAGGCGCCGCCGGAGCTGCGCGTGGTGGCCATCTCGCGCGCCAGTGAGCGGGTGCTGCGCGCGGCCGGGGCCTGGGCGCGGCTGGATCAGGCGCGGCTTTGCGCCTATGAGCGCATGCGGGTCTGGCATCAGGCGAGCGCGGCCACCGGCGCCGACGCGCTGTGTTTCGATGCCGCCGACATCGGCGAGCCGAATCTCGGCTTCATCGCCGAGAACGGTGCGCTGCTGCGCGCCTGTATCGATAGCTTCCGCACCGCCGGGGGTACGCTGATCAGCGCTCAACTGGCGGCTGCTGCCTTCGGCCCCGAGGGCGCAAGCCTGGAATGTACCGATGGGCGTGGCATGAGCGCGCGCCTGCTGGTTGGCGCCGATGGCGCACACTCGCTGGTGCGCGCGTGCGCCGGAATTACGGTTCGTAGCCACGATTATCGGCAGCTTGCGATCGTGGCGACGGTGCGCACGACGCGAGCGCATGAGAACACGGCCTGGCAGAGATTTCTGTCCACCGGACCGCTCGCGTTCCTGCCGTTGTTCGACGGCAGCAGTTCGATCGTCTGGTCGGTCGATGAGCTCCAGGCGCCGGAGCTGCGCGATGGCAGCGATGCGCAATTCAACCAGCGGCTGGAGGCGGCGTTGGATGGCGTGCTCGGCGCCACGGCGCTTGCGAGCGAGCGGGCGAGCTTTGCGTTGCGCAGCATGGCGGCTGAGTCGTACGTCGCGCCGCGCTGCGCACTGATCGGCGATGCGGCGCACGTGATCCATCCGCTCGCGGGCCAGGGCGCAAATCTGGGGTTGCTGGACGCGGCAGCACTGTGCGAGGCGGTGGCCGGCGCGAGCGCACAGCGCGAAGACCCGGGCGCACTGCGGGTGTTGCGCGGCTACGAGCAGCAGCGGCGCACGCACAATCTGTTGATGGATGCGGCGATGAGTGCGTTCCACAGCGGCTTTGGCGCCTCCGGTCCGGCGGCCTGGCTGATCAATCGTGGCCTGGGCGCGGTCAATCGCAGCGGCGCGCTCAAGCGCGCATTCGCACGCCAGGCTCTGGGGACGGCCGGGGAGTTGCCGCGCCTGGCGCGTGCATCGCTCGCGTAGGCGGCATTGACCGCATCGCGGGCCGTTGCGGTTACTGCGTCAGCTTCATTTTGGCCAGAAAGGCCTGGTAGCGTGGATCGGTGCGCAGTGACGCCAGCAGCGGGTCATTCTTGACTTCGGTCAGGCCGCCGTCGTGCTGCGTGAAGGCGCGCTCGAGCCACTGGAACGCCGGATCCTTCTCGCCGCGCCAGGCATAGATCGAGGCGATCTGATAGGCGGCGAACTGCGCCGCATCGTGGATGGTCTGATCTAGAGCCTGCTGTGACTGCTGCGCATGTCCCAGTGAGTATTCGACCAGCGCGCTGCCCATCAGTCGCCACCCCGGTGCCGCGGGACGCTGCAGCAAAGCCAATGCCTGCTCGGGCCTGGCGCTGAGCAGCTCAATGATCGCCAGATCCACATTCGCATGCGGGTGTGCCGGGTTGAGTCGCAGCAGCAGCTGATAGGCGTCGCGCGCGGCGGCAAGGTCACCGGTATCGAGCAGCAGCCGGGCGCGCAAACTGTAGAACCTGGCGACCAGCGGATCGATTCGAATCGCCTTGTCCATCTGCACCAGCGCTTCCGGCAGCTGCCCTTGGGTGCCGAGCAGGTCACCGTAGCCGAAGATCGTGTCGGAATTGTTCGGATCAATGGCCAGGGCTTTGTTGTAATCGGCCCGCGCGCCGTCCCAGTCCCAGAGGAAATTGGAACGCAGATAAGCGCGTGCGTAATAGCCGTCGGCGGCTTCGGGGGCGAGCTTGATCGCCCGCTCGGCCGCCGCTGTGGCGCGCGTCAGGCCGCTCGGGTCACCGGTCAAATCTGCCAGATTCCCTTCGGCCAGGGCGAGACGCGAGTAGGCGGCGGCGTAGCCCGGATCCAGCGCGATCGCGCTCTTGAACGACTCGACCGCACTTTTGAAGCCCTCGGGTGTCGGTTGATCGAGAAATTTCCTGCCGAGCAGGTACTGACTGTGAGCCGCCGCATTCCCGGTACGCTCGGCGCTGGCAGATACCGCCGTCGGAAGCGTGAGCTTCAGTTCCTCCACCACGCGGCCGGCAATCTCGTCCTGGACCTTGAAGACATCCTTGAGGTCACGATCGTAGGTCTGGGACCACAGGTGATAGCCGTTGTCGGCACGAATCAGCTGCGCGGTGACGCGGATGGTGTTGCCGGCCTTGCGCACGCTCCCCTCGAGCACGTGGCTGACACTGAGCGCTTTGGCCATCTCGGCGATGGTTGCGTGCTGGCCTTTGAAATAGAACGAGGAGGTCCGCGCCGGCACGCGCAGATCGGGCACCTTGGTCAGCAGATCGATCAGTTCCTCCGACAGGCCGTCGGAGAAGTATTCCTGGTCCTTCTTCTCGCTCATATCCGTGAATGGCAGCACCGCGATCGATCGCTCCGGAGCGGCGGCGGAGGACCCCTGGGAGACCAGCAGCGCGGCGGCACCGGGCGCGGCGGCACGCGTATTGGTGCCGAATTCTGCAGTGGCATCGGCTGCCGGCTTGGCCGCGATGAACCGCCACGGCTTGAGAGCAACCGCTCCGACCAGCAGCAGCAGCGCTGCCGCGGTCACAATCCAGCGGCCGAGTTTCTGCGGCTGCGTCGGCACCGGTGCCAGCGCCGGTGCCTGCGGCGGCTCATTTGGCGGCGGCGGGCGTGTTGCGGCTGGCGGTGCGACCGGCGGCCCGGCGCCTGCCAGAAGGGTGGCGATGCGCTGGCAGAACGAGGGCGGCGTCGCGCCGGCGGCAAGGCGCGTCCATTGCACGCGTAGAAAAGATTCGGGCAAATCCGGAATCGACTCGGGCGTCGCATCCACGCAGATGGGAATGATGAACGCCTTGTTGCGCGCGATCATCTGCGTGCGCTGGTCGGCAATTCCCCATTCGAGCCGGAAATAGCCTTCCGGTCGCGAGGTCGTGTGCGCCGAGATGATCGGGATGAACAGCGCGCAGTCGCGGATCTGCTGGCGGATCTTCTGATCCCAGGCATCCCCGCCGCGCAGCTCGCTCTGGTCGAACCACACCTCGATGCCGGATGAGCGCAGCGCCTCGCAGATGCGCCGCGCGGCGTCTGCGTCCTGCGATGCATAGCTCAGGAATACGGCCCTCGAGGGCTCGGTCAGCAACGTCCTGCTCCTGCCGGCGCGCGCAGCTTATTTGGTCGGGATACGGTCGATCTTCGCGGCGCAGATGAAGTCGTTTTCGGACAGCCCGCCGATGGCATGGGTCGAGTAACGCACGCGGCAGTAGTTGTAGCCGACTTCGAGATCCGGGTGGTGGTCCTCGATATTGGCGACGTGCGCCAGCGCATTGACGAAGCTCATGGTGCGGTAGAAGTCGCGCAACGCAAATTCGCGCTTGATGGCCTTGCCGTCCTCGATCAGGCGCCAGTCGGCCGAGAGCTGCCTGAGCTCGGCCTTCGCCTGCTCGGCGGTGTAAGCGGCGACCTTGCCTTCGCAGGGCTTGCAGCGGCGTTCGACCAGTTCGGTCATGGTGGCGGCTCCTTCAGCTCTGAACCCGGCGCGTGTAGGTACGCGCGACGTACTGTTCCACGAGATCCTGGAATTCCTCGGCGATGCGCTCGCCCTTGAGCGTCACGGTCTTGGCGCCGTCCTCGTACACCGGCGCCACCGGCCGCTCGCCGGTGCCGGGCAGGCTGATGCCGATGTTGGCGCGTTTGCTCTCGCCCGGCCCGTTGACCACGCAGCCCATGACCGCCACGGTCATGTCCTCGACGCCGTCGTAGACGCTGCGCCACCCTGGCATGCGCTCGCGCAGGTGGCGCTGGATCCGATCGGCCAGGGTCTGGAAATAGGTGCTGGTGGTGCGACCGCAACCGGGACAGGCGGTCACCAGCGGCGTGAACGAGCGCAGCCCCATGGTTTGCAGCAGCTCCTGTGCGACGATGACTTCGCGCGTGCGATCGCCGTCCGGCTCCGGCGTCAGCGAGACGCGGATGGTGTCGCCGATGCCTTGCTGCAGCAGGATCGCCATCGCGGCCGCGGAGGCGACGATGCCCTTGGAGCCCATGCCGGCCTCGGTCAGCCCCAGGTGCAGCGGGAATGTACAGCGCGACGCCAGCTCGGTGTAGACGGCCACCAGGTCCTGCACCGCGCTGACCTTGGCCGACAGCACGATCCGATCGCGCGGCAGGCCGAGTTCGACCGCGCGTTCTGCGCTGTCGAGCGCCGAGCGCACGATGGCATCGCGCATCACTTCCTGCGCGGAAGACGGCTCGCTCTTGCGGCTGTTCTCATCCATCAGCCGCAGTAGCAGATCCTGGTCGAGGCTGCCCCAGTTGACGCCAATGCGCACCGGCTTGTTGTTGCGGCAGGCGATCTCGATCATCTCCGCGAACTGCGGGTCGCGCTTGCTGCCGCGCCCGACGTTGCCCGGGTTGATGCGGTACTTGGCGAGCACCTCGGCGCAGGCGGGGTGCTCCTGCAGCAGCTTATGGCCGTTGAAGTGAAAGTCGCCGATCAGCGGCACCGTACAGCGCAGCTGCTGCAGCCGCTCGCCGATATGCGGCACGGCCGCTGCCGCTGCCGCGGTGTTGACCGTGATGCGTACCAGCTCGGAGCCGGCCGCAGCCAGCTGCTGCACCTGGCGCGCGGTGGACTCGACCTCGGCGGTGTCAGTGTTGGTCATCGACTGCACCACGATCGGTGCCTGGCCGCCGATTGTCACGCCGGCGACTCTGACCGGCAGGCTAGTGTGGCGATTGCGTACCATGTCCCTATTGTAATGGCAAACGTAGTGGCGAGGCGCCGGGCGCTGCTATGATTCCGCTACCCGTTGATTTGAGCAGAAAACGGGCGCAGAGCGGAGTCTAGTCTGGGCAGGCATACCTGTTTATACGACCTGCACGTGGCCCTGGGCGCGCGCATGGTTGATTTTGGCGGCTGGGACATGCCGGTCGCCTACGGCTCGCAGATCGAGGAGCACCACGCGGTGCGCAACGCTGCCGGCGTATTTGACGTGTCGCACATGTGCGTGGTGGATCTGATTGGTGCGCGCGCGCGTGAGCTGCTGTCGCGGCTGCTGGCCAACGACGTCGCGCGCCTGAAGGAGGCGGGCAGCGCGCTCTATAGCTGCATGCTCAATGAGCACGGCGGCGTCATCGACGATCTGATCGCCTATTACCTTGCCGACGAGCATTTCCGGCTGGTGGTCAATGCCGCAACACGCGACAAGGACCTCGCCTGGATCGGCAGCCACGCCACCAATGTAGACGTCAGGCTGCTGGTGCGCCGCGATCTGGCAATGCTGGCGGTCCAGGGTCCGCTGGCGCGCGAGCGTACCGCCTTGCAGATGTCGTCCGAGGCCGCTTCGGCGGCGATGGCGCTGCAGCCTTTTTTCGGCACGCAGATCGGGGACTGGTTCGTCGCACGCACCGGCTACACCGGCGAGGACGGCTTTGAGATCATGCTGCCGGCCGGCGATGCGGGAAAACTCTGGTGGGGTCTCAACGCCGCCGGGGTGCGCTCGTGCGGGCTCGGGGCGCGCGATACGTTGCGGCTGGAAGCGGGCATGAACCTCTACGGCAACGACATGGACGAGGCGACCAATCCGCTCGAGTCGGGCCTCGCCTGGACCGTGGCGTTCGCGCCGACGCAGCGCGATTTCATCGGCCGCGCGGCGCTCCAGGCGATTCGCGCACGCGGCAGCGAACACAAGCGCGTCGGGCTGGTACTGGATGAGCGGGCCGTGCTGCGCAGCCATCAACGTGTCATTGTGTCCGGTGTGGGCGAGGGCGAGGTCACGAGCGGCACGTTCTCGCCGACGCTGTCGCGCTCGATCGGGCTGGCGCGGGTGCCGGCGGCAACCGGATCGTCGGTACAGGTCGAGGTGCGCGGCCGGCTGTTGCCGGCGCTGACCGTGCGGCCGCCGTTCGTGCGCCACGGCCGGCCGGTGATTCATCGTCAATCGTGATCGGGTATCGATTTGACGCGACAAATATGTTCGCCTTGGCGTTCGGGAGGGGTGGGGTTCATGAGCAAGATTCCGGAAGATCTCAAGTACACGCGCAGCCACGAATGGCTGAAGTCGATGCCCGACGGCAGCATTGAGATCGGCATCAGCGACCATGCGCAGGAGGCGCTGGGTGATCTGGTATTCGTCGAGCTGCCCGAGGTGGGCCGCAGTCTTGCCGCCGGTGAGACCTGCGCGGTGGTCGAATCGGTGAAGGCGGCCTCCGACATCTATGCGCCGGTCGCCGCGACGGTGATCGCAATCAATGCGCAGCTGGCCGAGGCGCCGGAGTTGATTAACCAGGATCCTTATGGCCGTGGCTGGATCATGCGCCTGAAGCCGACGGCCCAGGGCGACGACTCGGCGCTGCTGTCGGCGCACGATTACCAGGTGCTCGCCGCTGAAGCCTAGAGGATCGAATGCCCTTCATTCCGCACACCGATGACGATGAACGCGAGATGCTCGCGGCCATCGGCGCGCCGAGCATCGAGGCCCTGTTCGACGAAATACCGCCCGCGCTGCGGGTGCAGTCGCTGGATGAGCTGCCGACGGGGCTGAGCGAATTCGAGGTGCTGCAGCTGATGGCGGCGCGCGCACGCGCGGATGGGCGACCGTTGTGCTTCCTCGGCGCCGGCGCGTATGAGCACCATATTCCGGCCGCCGTCTGGTCCACGATCACGCGCGGGGAATTCTACAGCGCCTACACGCCGTACCAGGCCGAAGCCAGCCAGGGCACGCTGCAGTCGATCTACGAGTACCAGAGCATGATGGCGAGCCTGACCGGCATGCAGGTCTCGAACGCTTCGCTGTACGACGGCGCCACCGCGGTCGCGGAAGGCTGCCTGATGGCGGTGCGTGCCAACCGGCGCTCGAAATCCGCGCGCATCCTGCTACCGCGCAGCCTGCATCCACACTATCGCGCGGTCGCGCTCACGATGGCCCTGAATCAGGGCCTGATCTTCGATACGGTGCCCTATGCGCGCGATTGCGGCCACCTTGACCTCGACGCGCTCACGGCTCACGACGGGCAGGACTTCACGGCGCTGGTGATCCAGCAGCCGAATTTCTTCGGCGTGATCGAGGAGGTCGATGCGCTGACCGATTGGGCGCACGCGCGCGAGGCGCTGGTGATCGCGGTGGTCAATCCGATCTCGCTGGCGCTGCTCAAGCCGCCGGGAGAATGGGGTGCAAAGGGCGCGGATATCGTGGTGGGCGAAGGCCAGCCGCTGGGGTGTCCGCTGTCGTCGGGCGGCCCGTACTTCGGCTTCATGACCACGCGTATGCAGCACGTGCGGCAGATGCCGGGACGCATTGTCGGGGCTACCGTGGACGTTGACGGCCGGCCGGGGTTCTCATTGACCCTGCAGGCGCGCGAGCAGCACATCCGGCGCGCCAAGGCGACCTCGAATATCTGCACCAACCAGGGCCTGCTGATGATGGCCGGTACGCTGTATCTGGCGCTGATGGGCGCTGAAGGCCTGGAGCGCGTCGCCGCGGCATCGATGGCGCGCACCGCGGAGCTGGTAGCTGCGCTGACGGTGCTGCCGGGGGTGCGCCGCATGTTCGCGCGGCCGACATTTCACGAGGCGGTGCTGGCATTGGATCGGCCGGTGGCACCGGTGCTCGCGGCATTGGCCCAGCGCGGCATCCAGGGCGGCCTCGATCTGGCGGACTTTTACCCCGAACTCGGGCCGGCGCTGCTGCTGTGTGCGACCGAAACCAAGAACGGCGCC
Source organism: Gammaproteobacteria bacterium (assembly GCA_013289615.1). Lineage (GTDB taxonomy): Bacteria > Pseudomonadota > Gammaproteobacteria > Steroidobacterales > Steroidobacteraceae > FEN-1191. Next base: position 41,162 of record JABCZO010000028.1, on the reverse strand, counting down.
GACATCGCAGCCTACGCGAGCGCGCTGACCGAGGCGCTGCGGCCGGCGCGCGCGGCCTGAAGAACATGAGCCTGGCGCTGCGCGAAAGGCTGATCTTCGAATATTCCCGTCCCGGGCGCGGCGCGCGCGGACAGTGGCCGGAAGCCCCGGCACGCTCGGCGCTGGATGCACTGCCGGACGGCTTGCGACGCCAGCGCCGGCCGTTGTTGCCCGAGGTCAGCGAACTCGACGCGCTACGCCACTACACGCGCCTGTCGCAGCTTAATTTCTCGATCGATACGCATTTCTATCCGCTCGGCTCCTGCACCATGAAGTACAACCCCAGGGCCTGCAATGCCGCGGCGTTGATGCCGGAGTTCCTCGGGCGCCATCCGCTGGCACCGGTAGCGCAAGGCCAGGGATTCCTCGCCTGCATGTACGAGCTGCAGGAAATGCTCAAGGCCGTGACCGGCATGCGCGGCGTGGCATTGAGTCCGCTGGCCGGGGCGCATGGCGAGTTCGCCGGCGTGGCGATGATCCGCGCCTATCATCGCGCACGCGACGATCTGGAGCGCGATGAGATCATCGTGCCGCAGGCCGCGCATGGCACCAATCCGGCGACCGCGACCATGTGCGGTTGCGTTGCGCGCGAGGTGGCGGTAGGAGCGGACGGCGACGCCGATCTCGAGGCGCTGCGTGCGGCGGTGGGTCCCAAGACCGCCGGCATCATGCTGACCAATCCGTCGACACTCGGTGTGTTCGAGCGGCGCATCGAGGAGGTCGCGCGAATCGTGCACCAGGCCGGCGGACTGCTGTACTACGACGGCGCCAATCTCAACGCCATTCTCGGCAAGGTGCGCCCGGGCGATATGGGCTTCGACGTGATCCACATGAACCTGCACAAGACGTTCTCCACGCCGCATGGCGGCGGAGGGCCAGGAGCAGGCGCGGTCGGCGTATCGGCGCGCCTGCTGCCGTTCTTGCCGCTGCCGATCGTCGCGCGCGAGCCGGCAGCCGAGCGCGGCGCCGAGGCGCCGCAGTATCGCTGGCTCGGCGAGCGCGATCTGCCGCAGTCGATCGGCCGGCTCACGAGTTTCGGCGGTAATGCCGGCGTGCTGCTGCGCGCCTACGTCTACATGCGCATGCTCGGGCGCGAGGGCATGCGGCGGGTCGCCGAGTATGCGACTTTGAACGCGAATTATCTGTCGGCGCGGCTGCAGCAGGTCGGCTTCGAGGCCGCGTATCCGCAGCGGCGTGCCAGCCACGAGTTCATCATCACGCTCAAGCGCGCGGAACAGGACTACGGCGTGACCGCGATGGACGTGGCCAAGCGGCTGCTCGACCTGGGCTTCCATGCGCCTACGACCTATTTCCCGATGCTGATCAGCGAGTGCCTGCTGATCGAGCCCACCGAGACCGAGAGCAAGCAGACACTCGATGCATTCGTCAATGCGATGGCGCAGATCCTGCGCGAGGCGCGCGAGGACCCCGAGCAGCTGCACGGGGCTCCGCATACACTGCCGGTGCGGCGGCTGGACGACGTGCGCGCGGCGCGCGAGCTGAACCTGGTCTACCGGGAACCGGCTACGTGACGGAACGCGAGAAGCTTCAGGGCTTGGGCCGCATGCTGCGGGCCTTCGCTTCCAGCGCAAAGGGCTTTGTCGGTGCCTTTCGCGAGGAGGCGGCGTTTCGCCAGGAGCTCGTGTTCGCCTGCGTGGCGCTGCCGCTCGGGCTGTGGCTCGGTCGCAGCGGCGTCGAGCGCGCGTTGCTGGCCGCTCCGGTGTTGCTGATTCTGATCGTCGAGCTGCTCAACAGCGCCATCGAGGCGACGGTGGACCGCATCGGCCTGGAGCGTCATGTGCTCGCGGGGCTGGCCAAGGACATCGGCTCGGCAGCGGTAATGCTGTCGTTCATCCTGCTGGGCGTAGTCTGGCTGCTGGTGCTGGCCGGACGCCCGTAACCGGTCGCCGGGCGATCGGGCGGCGGGCGCGCCGCACCGGCGGGACATAACACGTTGCTTACAGGAGTTCCCACGAGATGACGGCACTGATCTGTGGCTCGATGGCCTATGACACGGTGATGGTGTTCGAGGGCAAGTTTCGCGATCACATCCTGGCTGACCGCCTGCATGTGCTGAATGTCTCGTTCCTGGTGCCGTCGATGCGGCGCAACTTCGGCGGCTGCGCCGGCAACATCGCCTACAACCTGAAACTGCTCGGCGGCGACGGCCTGATCATGGCGACCGTCGGCCACGACTTTGCACCGTATTCCGACTGGCTCGAGCGCAGTCGCCTGCCGCTGACGCATGTGCGCATCGTGCCGGATCAGTTCACCGCGCAGGCGTACATAACCACCGATCTGGAGAACAACCAGATCACCGCGTTTCACCCCGGAGCGATGAACTATTCGCACCTGAATCGGGTCACTGATAGTACCGGCGTCAAGCTCGGTATCGTGTCGCCCGACGGGCGGCAGGGTATGCTCGAGCACGCCGAGCAGTTCGCCGCCGCGGGAGTGCCGTTTGTCTTCGATCCGGGGCAGGGTTTGCCGATGTTCGGCCAGCTCGAGCTGCGTCAGTTCATCGAGCGCGCATCGTGGGTGGCGGTAAACGACTATGAAGCAAGTCTGCTGTCGGAACGCAGCGGCTGGTCGCTGGAGGCAATTGCCACGCAGGTGCGCGCCCTGATCGTCACGCGCGGCGCCGACGGCTCGTGGATTTTCGCTGATGGCCAGCGACGCGAAATCCCGGTAGCGACAGCGACACGAGTCGCCGATCCGACCGGCTGCGGCGATGCCTATCGTGCCGGGCTGCTATTCGGCCTGGCGCGCGGGTTCGATTGGCATACCACCGGCCGCGTGGCCGCGCTGCTGGCCGCGATCAAGATCGAGCAGCACGGTACGCAGCAGCATCGCTGCAGTCCGGATGAATTTCATGACCGCTTCAAAGCGGCGTTTGGATATTCACTATGACATTCAGGCTCCGGGCTGTGGCGATCTGCGTCGCGTTGGCCGCATCGGCGGCGGCAACGGCAGGACCTGCGCCGCCGCCGGCCGCTGCTACCCCGGCTGCGGCCACCACCCCGGCCGGCGGCGAGGGCGTTGCGCCCGCGCCGCCTGCGCCGAGCGCGCCGCCCCAGAAAATGCCGCCTACGGCGGCGGTTCCGGCGGCTGAGGAAGCATCCGCGGCCGATTGGGCAGCGACGCTGGAGCGCATCGCCGGCAGCGTTGTGGCGATACAGATCGACCAGTCGCGCTCATTCGATACCGAGCGCAACACTTCCGCCCAGGCGACCGGCTTCGTGGTCGACGCCGAGCGCGGCCTGATCCTGACCAACCGGCACGTCGTGACGCCCGGACCGGTGACCGCGGAGGCGACGTTCCTCAATCGCGAGGAAGTGCAGCTGTATCCGGTGTATCGCGACCCGGTGCATGACTTCGGCATCTATCACTATGATCCGGGCAAGCTGAAGTTCATCAGCCCGAAGGCGCTGCCGCTGGCGCCGCTGGCGGCGCAGGTCGGCCGCGAGATTCGCGTGGTTGGCAACAACGCCGGCGAACAGTTGTCGATACTGGCGGGCACGCTGGCGCGACTGGATCGCGAGGCACCGGACTACGGTCTCGGCCGCTACAACGACTTCAATACCTTCTATATCCAGGCCGCGTCGGGCACATCGGGCGGCTCCTCGGGCTCCCCGGTTATCGACATCCGCGGCCGTGTGGTGGCGCTCAATGCCGGCGGCGCCAGTGGCGCGGCGTCGAGTTTCTATCTGCCGCTCGACCGCGTGCGGCGCGCGCTGCAGCTGATCCAGCAGGGCAAGCCGGTCACGCGCGGCACAGTGGAGACGGAATTCCGCTACCGGCCGTTCGACGAACTGAGGCGACTGGGCCTGCAGAGCGGCACCGAGACCGAGGTTCGCAAATCGCAGTCGGACGGCACCGGCATGCTGGTGGTGTGGGATGTGCAGCCGGGTTCGCCCAGCGACGGCGTGCTCGCGCCGGGCGACATCCTGGTGCGGGTCAACGGTCAGCTGGTGACGCGCTTCGAACCGCTGGAGTCGGTGCTCGACGATGCCGTCGGCGGCACTGTCGAACTGCAGCTGCAGCGCGGCGGCGTCCTGTACACCGCCAGGCTCAAGGTCGATGACCTCGACTCGATCACGCCGGCGTCCTACCTCGAGATCGGCGAGGGCGTCGTGCACACCCTGTCGTACCAGGAGGCGCGTGCGTTTCATCGTCCCATCAGCGGCGTATTCGTCGCCGCCTCGGGCTATATATTCGATGCCGCCGGCGTGCCTCGCGGCGCGATCATCACCGAGCTGAACTCGAAGAAGATCGACAGCCTGGCGGATTTCACCGCCGCGATCGGCGAGCTCGGCGACGGCGCGCGCGCGACCGTGCGCTACGTCACCATCGACGATCCCAACACCAGCCAGCTGCGCTCGATACGCATCGATCGGCGCTGGTTCCCGGCGCGCCAGTGTCAGCGCGACGATCATGTCGGTTACTGGCCGTGCACCGACCTGCCGTCAAACGCGAAGCTGGAACTGCCGGCACCGGCATCAGCGCAGCTGCCGCGTATCGATGACCGGTATGCGGCTGCGATCGCCCCGTCGCTGGTGTTCATCACCTTCGACATGCCGTACGCGGTGTCGGGTGTCACCGAGCGCAACTACCACGGTGCCGGATTGATCATCGATGCGGAGCGCGGCCTGATCATCACCGACCGCAATACCGTTCCGGTCTCGGTCGGCGACGTACGCCTGACCTTCGCCGGCACGATCGAGATTCCCGGCGAGATCGTGTATGTGCACCCGCTGCATAACCTCGCGGTAATTCATTACGATCCGAAGCTCATCGGCACGACTGCGGTAAGGGCGGCCAGGCTCGATACGGCAGCGCTGAGAGCCGGCGAGACCGTCAACGTGGTCGGCCTGGATGGCAGCGGCGAACTCAAGTCGCGCATCACCAGCATCGCCGATGTCGATCCGCTGCAGCTGCCGCTGTCGCGCTCGGTGCAGTTTCGCGAGAGCAATCTCGAAGTCGCCTCGCTGGTGAACGCGCCGGATGATTTCGTCGGCGTACTGGCCGACGACCTCGGTCGCGTGCGCGGCCTGTGGGCGAGCTTCGCCTCGGACAACGGCCGCGAGCTGGTACAGGAAAATCGCGGAATGTCGAGCGACCTGGTAGCCGAGACGCTCGATATCGTGCGCCAGGGCCGGCCGCTGCATTCATTGGAGGCGGAATTCAATCCGCAGTCGCTGGCGAGCGCGCGCCGCCTGGGATTGAGCGACGCCTGGGTGCTGCGCATCGAAAAGGCCAACCCGGCGGCGCGCGAAGTGCTGAGCGTCGCGCGGCTGGTGGCGGGTACCGATGCCGCGCGCATGCTGCAGCCGGGCGACATATTGCTGGCGATCGACGACAAACCGGTAACGCAGTTTCGCGATGTCGAACTGGCGGTGGCCAATAAGGAAGTCGTCAATGCCACTGTGTGGCGGGTGGATGGCGAGAAAACGCTTATGGTAAAGACCGCGACGCTCTCGGGCCGAGACGTCGAGCGCCTGGTGCAATGGGCCGGTGCGACGCTGCAGGCGCCGCACCGGGCTATCAGCGCGCAGCGCGGCATCCCGCCGGAAGGTGTCTATGTCGCGTATTTCCAGTTTGGGTCGCCGGCGGCGCGCTACGGGCTGGTGCCTGGACGGCGCATCGTCGAGGTGGACGGCCAGCCGACCCCCGATCTTGACGTGTTTCTGCGCCAGGTGAGCGGCAGGCCAGACCGCTCTTCGCTGCGAATCAAGACCTTGGGCTGGAATGGGGCCCCGGAAGTGATCACGCTGAAGCTTGACCGGCATTATTGGCCGGCCTATGAGCTGCAGCGTACTGTCGCCGGCTGGGAACGACATTCGCTCGAATAGCGTCAGATGCGGCCGGTACAATTGCCACCATGGTCAGAGTCGTTCGTGCCACCCCGATCGAGCTTGCGACCGCCGTGCAGGCATTGCGCGACGGCGAGCTGGTCGCGTTCCCGACCGAGACGGTGTACGGGCTGGGGGCCCACGCCGGCTACCCGGCCGCGCTGCGGCGCATATTTGAACTCAAGGGCCGGCCGACCACTCACCCGCTGATCGTGCACATCGATAGCCTGCGCTACCTGACGCGCTGGGCGCGCGAGGTGCCCGAGGCAGCACAGAAGCTGGCCGAGCGTTTCTGGCCCGGGCCGCTGACGCTGGTGTTGCCGCGCGCCGAAAACGTGCATCGGCTGGTCACCGGCGGACAGGATACCGTGGCGGTGCGCGTACCCGCGCACCCGATGGCGCAGCAGTTGCTGACGGCCTTCGGCGGTGGAATTGCCGCGCCGTCCGCCAACCGCTACGGGCGCATCAGTCCGACCCGCGCCGAACACGTGCGTGAGGAGTTTGGCGCCGACGTGCGCCTGGTGCTCGACGGCGGCGAGTGCAAGCTCGGACTCGAGTCGACCATCGTCGCCTGCCTTAACGGCAACGTGCAGCTGCTGCGTCCGGGCGCCGTGACCCTGTCGCAACTGGAGCGCGTGGTCGGCGGCGAGGTGCTGACCCAGAGCACAGCGCCGACCGTGCGCGTGCCGGGCAGTGCAGGCGCGCACTATGCGCCGACGACGCCGCTGTCGGTCATCCCCAGCGAGGAGCTCGAAGCGCTGGTGGCGTCGCTGACCGAAGGCGGACTGCGCGTCGCCGTACTGGCGCAGCACCCGCCGCTGGGAACCTATCGCCTGACCACTTGGATCAACGCCGGACAGCGGGCCGAGACTTATGCGCACGACCTGTACGCGCATCTGCGCACGCTCGACAAAGCCGGCTGCGCCCGCATCCTGGTGCAGCAGGTTCCCGCCGATGAGCGCTGGGACGCCGCCTATGACCGCCTGCAGCGCGCGGCCGCCGCCAGCGCCGCCGAGCTCGCCGCCGACGACGGTTCGCTGGCAGCAGTCGTGCCGGGCTAATGGCACGTTCGATTGATCCGTTCCAGCCCGAGCATATCCGGCGGCTGGTGCGCGAGTTTGGCTCGCCGCTGCTGATCGTCGATTGCGCACGGGTGCGCTCGCAGTATCGAAAACTACGCCGCGCGCTGCCGGGCGTGGACCTGCATTACGCGCTCAAGCCGCTGCCGCACCCCGCGGTGGTGCGAACCATCGTCGAGGAAGGCGGCTGGCTGGACCTGGCGACCAGCGGCGAGGTGCAGCTGGCGCAGTCGCAGCGGGTAGACCCGAAGCGCTGCATCCATACTCATCCGATCAAGCGCGCGCGCGACATCCGCAATGCGCTCGAATTCGGCGTGCGTAGTTTTGTCGCCGACAATCCCGACGAGGTGCGCAAGTTCAAACACCACGGGGAGCGCGCCGCGCTGCTGTTGCGCGTGTCGTTCCGCAGTCCCGGCGCGGTATGCGATCTGTCGCGCAAGTTCGGTTGCGATCCGGAGGATGCGCTGGCACTGGCAGAACTCGCCGCCTCGCTCGGCGTGAACGTACAGGGCTTCTCCTTCCACGTCGGCTCACAGGCGGCCGATGCGCTCAAGCATGTCGAGGCGATCGAGGCCTGCACGCGGCTGCTGGCGCAAGCGCGGCGCGCGCGCCTCGGCAGCCTTGATACGCTCGATATCGGCGGTGGTTTTCCGATTGATTACCTGCAACATGCGGTCGACATCCGGCGGTTCTGCGCCCCGATACGCTCGGCGCTGTCCAGGCTGCCCAAGCGCGTGCGGGTGATCGCCGAGCCGGGCCGATACGTGGCCGGTCCTGCGGCGATCGGCGTTGCCAGCGTCATGGGCCGCGCGCGGCGCGAGGGTCACTGGTGGTATTACCTGGATGACGGCCTGTACGGCTCCTATAGCGGACAACTCTACGATCATGCGCGCTACCCGGTGGAATCACTGCGCCAGGGCGAGCCGCAGCTGCCGTCGGTGCTGGCCGGGCCGACCTGCGACAGCATCGACGTGATCGCCGAGAACCTGATGCTGCCGGAACTCAAGGCCGGCGACCTGATCGTCGGCAGGGCGATGGGGGCCTACACCTGGGCGAGCGCGTCGGAGTTCAATTTCTTTCCGAAGGCGACGGTGGTGGCGGTGAATCGGCGACCGGGGGACACGGGCGGGGTGGAATAGGCGGCCCGCCGAGCGGCATCAAGCCCGCTCTGGTGTTGCTTGGTCGGTTTCCGGTTAGCGTGGGACGGTGCCGTCTGGGGTAAGCTTGTCCAGCATCTGCGGCAGCATTTGCGACAGCTTCTGCGCCAGCTCCTGCGGCGTCATGCCGGCCTTGGCGGCCAGGTCACGTATCACCTCGGGCCCAAAGGCCTGGTGCACCTGGTCGGCCGAGATCGGCTGATTCGGGCCGGCGCCGATCCACGAGTTGACGGTCGCGCCCAGTCCCTGCTGCTGCAGCTGATTTACGATGCCAGACACGCCGCCGTGCTTGGCGATCAGTTGATTGGCGACCGTGACCATTTCGGCACCGACCGCGCCGCCGATCAGTCCATCCAGCAGTCCCATGGTCAGGAACCCTTCAGGCAGTTGCTCATGAACTGCTTGCGGGCATCGCCGCTCAGGGCCTGGGTCTTGGCACTGGCATTGCAGTCCTTCATCTTCTGCTGCTGGCTGTTCATAGGGGCAGCCGGCGCCGGCGCCGCGCTCAAGCAGGTCTTCATGAACGCCTTGCGATCGTCACCCGACAGGTTCTTGGCCTTGGCGTCGGCGTTGCAGCTCGTCATTTTGTCCTGCTGCGAGTTTTCCGCGTGCAGGCTTACGGCAAATGCGGCGATCACGCAGGCCGCGACATACACCAATGCTCTTCGATGGCCGATCATGCTTGCTGCCTCCCCGATTGCTGTTTCAATTCTCACACGGTCCGGTCGGACTTCGTGCAACGCGATGTTAGACCAATGGATATGAAAATGCTTGGCCGCTAAGGTAGTGCCCCCGATGGAAGCCTTCCTTATCTCCGTGACCAGCATCGCGACCGCCGAGATGGGCGATCGCACGCAGCTGCTGGCGCTGGTGCTGAGCGCCCGCTACCGCAAACCCTGGCCGATCGTTGCCGGGGTCCTGTGTGCGACGCTCGCCAATCATGGTGTCGCCGGATTGATCGGCGCGTTGCTGGGAGGGCAGTTGCGGCCGGCGCTGCTCGATGCTGCGGTCGGCGTGAGCATGATCGCGATGGCGCTGTGGACGCTGAAGCCCGATAAACTCGATCAGCAGGCCGTATCCGCCACCAGCGCCGGCGCCTTCGTCGCCACATTGATCGCGTTTTTCGTGGCCGAGATCGGCGACAAGACGCAGATTGCCACGGTCGCACTGGCCGCGGCGTACCCCAACCTGATCGCGGTGATCGGCGGCACCACCTGTGGAATGCTGATCGCCAACGTGCCGGTGATTTTTCTGGGCAACGCCTTTGCCCATCGCCTGCCGCTCAGGGCGATTCACTACACGGCGGCGGCGCTGTTCGCCGTTCTCGGCGTGATATTCATCGTGCGAGCCGCGCAGCACTGGAGCTGAATGCCGTCAGTGACGGTGGCGGTGATGCAGGTCGGGATAGTGGCGGTGACGATGTAGCAGCGGCGCGTGTACATGCGGATGCGCGTGCGGTTCGCTGCCGTCCCAGGCGAAGTCGTGCGCATGCTGGTGATGCATGTCATGCACATGCGGGTGAGCATGTGCCATAGCCTGATGGCTATGTTCATGTTCGTGGCGCTCGATCAGATGCAGCCACACCCCGGCGGCCATCAGCAGCGCCGAGAGCCAGAACATTGCGGAGGCAGGGTCGTGGAACGCGCTCACGGCGACGGCCGCCCCGAGGAACGGTGCGGTGGAGAAGTAGGCGCTGGCACGTGCGGAGCCGAGTCCGCGCAGCGCCAGCACGAACAGCACCAGGCTTATGCCATAGCCCACCAGGCCAATCGTCATTGCGGCGCCGATCAGCGGCAGCGCCGGCAGGCTTGCGCCGAGCGCGATCGCGAGCGCGCAGTTGGTGATGCCGGCGACCAGACCCTTGGTGGCGGCGATGAAAATGGCGTCCGACGCGGCGACTTTGCGGGTCAGATTATTATCCAGCCCCCAGCACAGCCCGGCGCCCGCGATAGCCAGCGCGCCACGCCCGGCATCGGTAAACCGGGCATCGGGCGACCACGCCAGAAGGGCGCCGCCGCCCACAATGAGCGCCATCCCGAGCACGACGCGGCGGCCGGCATTTTCGCGAAACACGATCCATGCCAGCAGCGCAGTAAAGACCGCTTCCAGATTGAGCAGCAGCGAGGCGTTGGAGGCCGAGGTACGGCTCAGGCCGTACATCAGCAGTATCGGTCCGAGTACGCCGCCAGAGGCGATGGCACCGAGCAGCCAGGGCCACTCGCGGGCGGCAAGCCCCGGCGCCGACCAACCCCGATCGCGTAGCGCGCGGATCAGCCATAGCCCGAGTCCGCTGCCCAGATAGAGCAGGCCGGCAAGCAATATCGGCGTCATGTCGGCCGCCAGCAACTTCGCGAACGGCGTACTGGCGCCGAACAGCAACGCCGCGAGCAGTGCAGCAGCAATGGCGGTCGGTGCGCTCACGATCGGTCAGCGATCTGCCGGCTCCATCAGTTCGAGGCGATTGCCGAACGGATCCTCGATGAAGATGCGGTAATACCCGGCCAGGGACCGATCTTCCGTCAGCGCACTTCCCGCCGCTCGAAAGCGCTGCACCAGCGCGCCCAGATCCGACACGATGAACGCCGGATGGGCCTTGCGCGCGGGCCGGAAGCCCGCCTCCACGCCCAGATGCACCTTGAGTTCGCCGCGTTCAAACCAGCAGCCCCCGCGCTTGGCCATGTCCGCTGGTTTTGGTACCTCGGGTATTCCGAGCACGCCGTGATAGAACTCGCGGGCGCGATCCTCCCCGCCCGGCGGCATCGCCAGTTGCACGTGATCGAGTCGTTGCACTTGCATGATCGGCCATCCCGGAAAGCAGCCGTGATTATACCGGCCGGATATTTACCGCGCGCCTACAGCGCTTCGGACAGCGCCCGGCGCGCCCGCCGGACACCCGCCGCGTCGCGCCGGTAGAAGATCCATTGTTTGATTCTTCTGGAGCGCAGCAGGCCGGCAGCGCAAAGTATGCGCAGGTGCTCGCTCGCGGTCGGCTGGCTGACCCCGAGCTTGTCGGCAATCCGCACGCCACAGACGCCGTCCGCCACCAGGTCACCATCGACCTGCGGCGGGAAGTGTCGCCTCGGATCCTTCAACCAGCGCAGGATCCGCACTCGCTTGTCACTGGCGAGGGCGCGCGCGATCCGGACGTTGATGTTCTTCGCTGTCTGCAATGGGCTGCTTGCAATGGAAATAAGCTAAGTGCCTAAGTATAATGCGGATCGGCTGGCCGGAAAAGCACATGGATATTCTGCAACAGCAGCTCTCGGCGCCGCAGATCGAGGCCGCGGCGGCACGGATCCGGCCGTATGTGCGGCGCACGCCCTGCCTTACCGTGGACGGGGCGGACCTGGCGCTGCCCGGCATCGTTGTGATTTTCAAGCTGGAATTCACCCAGCATGCCGGTTCATTCAAGGCGCGCGGCGCCTTCAACAATCTGCTGTCGCGCAGCGTTCCGGCCGCGGGCGTGGTCGCGGCCTCCGGGGGCAATCATGGCGTCGCGGTCGCGTTCGCCGCCATGCGCACCGGCAGTGCCGCCACCATTTTTGTCCCCAAGGTCGCCTCGCCGGTCAAGATCGAGCAGATCCGGGCCTACGGGGCGACGCTTGAGGTTACCGGCGAGCGTTATGCCGATGCACTGGCGGCCAGTGAGGAGTTTGCAAAACGCTCCGGTGCGCTGCCGGTGCACGCGTTTGACCAGCTGGAAACGCTGCTGGGCCAGGCAACGCTCGGCGTGGAAATGGAACAGGACGGCCCGGCGCTCGACGCGCTGCTGGTGGCGGTCGGCGGCGGCGGCTTGATCGGCGGGCTTGCCGCGTGGTACCGCGGCCGCGTGCCGGTGATCGGCGTGGAACCCGAGCAGGCTCCGACGCTCACCCATGCGCTGGCGGCCGGCGCCCCGGTCGACGCGCCCGCCGGCGGCATCGCCGCGGATTCGCTGGCGCCGCGCCAGGTCGGCGGCTTGATGTTTCCGATTGCGCAACGCTTCGTCGCGGCGACCGTGCTGGTGACGGACGACGCCATTCGCACCGCGCAGCGCACGCTATGGAACCTGCTGCGCCTGGTGGTAGAGCCGGGCGGGGCGGCGGCCTTTGCCGCACTGCAATCCGGGGTCTGGAAGCCTGCGGCCGGCCAGACCATCGGTATAGTGCTGTGCGGTGCAAACACCACCGCAGTGAACTTCGATTGAGCGCTGATCGATGGAACCGGCTTGCCGCTACCTGCCTGCTGGCCGGGGCTTGCGCCGCGGTATCACCCGCTGGCGGCGCGGCCCACGCCGCCGGGCGATTGGTGCAGGTCAACCACCATCAGATCTATTACGAGATTCACGGCAGCGGTAGGCCACTGGTGCTGCTGCATGGCGGCGGGGACTCTTTCGAGTACTCGTTCGCAAGAGTGTTGCCGGCCCTGTCGGCCGAAGCGCAAATGCTCAGTGTCGGCGCCAAGCTGAAGCAGTTGTGGCTGACGAGCCCGGAACCGGCGGAACTGAGTCCGGCAATCCTGTCGACGATTGCCCAGCCCGTCATGATCATGGCCGGCGATCACGACGAAATACGCATCGAGCACACGCTCGAAATCTTCCGTGCGTTGCCGATAGCCTCACTTTGGATTGTGCCCGACTGCGGGCACAACGTGTTCAATGAGCGGCCACAGCTCGCGCAACGCGTGCTGCTCGAGTTCCTGGAGAAGCCCTGATCGGCCACAGCTCGGTCGGTGGAGCTTATGCCCGGCCGTGTTCCTGGTCCTGCGAGTCGAGTTCTTCAAGCAGTGCCGTGAGCGAGCTGACCGGCGCGCTGCATTGTGTTCCACGACAGACGTAGGCCACCGGTGCGTCAGTGGCGGGCTTGGAGGCGATCGCCTGGGGCAGCCCGGTTGCATCGGCCGGGACCGCGAGTGTCCAGCGGCATGGAGCGAACACTGAATTGAGTTCGCGCTGCCAGGGCTGGATGGCAGCGCTGGTGCCGCGCAGGATCACGATCAGCGGCGGATGCAGGTAGTCCTCGAGCGCGAGCAGCATCGAGGCATGGCCTTCCGGATACTTTCGTAATGCCGGCCAGGCGGCGCGCAGCGTGCGCTCGGCGGCCGCAAGGTAGCGCGGCTCGCCCAGCAGATACCCAAGCCGCAGCAGCGCGCGCGCGGCAATCGCATTGCCGGCCGGGATGGCCTCGTCACTGAAGGACTTGGGGCGGCTGATCAGCGCCTCGTGATCATCGGCGGTAAAAAAGAACCCGCCGGCGTCCGGGTCTTCGAAGTGACGCAGCATGACTTCAGCCAGCTCGGTGGCCCAGGCCAGCTGCTCGGCGCTGAAACGCACGCTCGAGAGCTCTAGGATCGCATCGAGCAGGAACGCATAGTCGTCCAGATAGGCCGCGAGGCGTGCCGCACCGCGCGCGCTGGTTGCCAGCAGCCGCCCGCCCTGCCAGTGCACCCGGCGCAGGTAGCGCAGTGCAGCGTCGGCGGCGTCGGTGTAATCATCCCGGCCGAGACAGCGGGCCGCGGTCGCAAGGCCCGCTATGGCCAGCGCGTTCCAGCTCGCCAGAATCTTGTCATCGAGGCCGGGGCGCACCCGCAGATCGCGCAGCTGCATCAGCTTGATCTGCGCGCTGTCAAGCGCGGCGCGCACCGCGTCGGCCGACAGCTGCTGCGCTCCGGCGATCGCATCGAGGCTCGAGCGTACGCACAGGTGCCACGCGCCCTCGAAATTGGCGGGCCCATCCAGCCCGAATCGCGGGGCGAACAGCGCGTATTCCTGCGGCGTGAGCGCCTGCTGCACGCTGTCGCGCTGCCAGACGTAGAAGCGGCCTTCCTGGCCTTCCGAGTCGGCATCCAGGCTCGAGTACAGGGCGCCACCGGCGTCGCGAAGTTCGCGCAGCATCCACTCGACGCTGCGCTCGACGGTCTCGGCGAACAGCCGCTCGCCGGTCGCTGCGGCCGCTTCCGCGTACAGCCCCAGCAGCAGCGCATTGTCGTACAGCATTTTCTCGAAATGCGGGATTTCCCAGCGGGCATCGACCGAATAGCGGCAGAAGCCGCCGCCGAGCTGATCGAACAGACCGCCCTCGGCCATGCGCGTTAGGCTCAGCGTCGCCATGTACAGTGCCTGCAGGTCGGGCGTCTCGTGCGCGGCGCTGGCGTGCCAGTCACGCAGCAGCCGCGCCAGTCCGGGCGCATGCGGGAATTTCGGCGCCGCGCCAAAGCCGCCGTATTCGCTATCGAAACTGCGCTCCAGCCGCGCACGGCAGGCCCTCAGCGGTTCGCCGCTCAGCGTCAGCGCGCTGGCCGGCGGCGGATTCAGGTCCTGCAGCGCCGCGACGATCTGGGCGGCAGGCGCCCGCAGCTGCTCGGAGTGCTCGTGATAGTAGCTCGATACCTGCGTCAGCAGATCGCGAAACGCCGGCAGGCCGAAACGCGCCTCGCGCGGGAAATAGGTACCGCCAAAGAAAGGCCGCTGGTCGTCGTGCATCAGGAACATCGTCAGTGGCCAGCCGCCGCCGCGACCGGTCAGCATCTGGTGCGAGAGCTGGTAAAGGCGGTCGAGGTCGGGGCGCTCTTCGCGATCCACTTTGATGCTGACGAACAGCTCGTTCATGCTCGCCGCCGTGGCCTCATCCTCGAATGATTCGTGCGCCATCACGTGGCACCAGTGGCAGGCCGCGTAGCCGATCGACAACAGGATCGGCCTGCGCTCGCGCCGCGCGCGTTCCAGCGCCTCGGCGCCCCAGGGGTACCAGTCGACCGGGTTGTGTGCGTGCTGGCGCAGATACGGGCTGGTTTGGTCTGCGAGCCGGTTCAACGACTGCGCAGTGAGTTTGTCCATGGGCCGGCCGCCGATTTCCAGTAAAATGGCGCGCCACTATAACGGATCGTCGCCCCACCGATGTCAGCTGTCGCCGAAGAGTCCGGTTCGCCGAGCGGGCTCGTTGAACTACCGGTTCTGCGCCTCAAACGCGGTGAGGACCGGCGGCTGCGCGCCGGACACCTGTGGGTGTTCTCCAACGAGGTGGACAACGATGCCACGCCGCTGACCGATTTCGCGGTCGGCGCAAGGGCGCGTGTGCTGTCCGACCGCGATCTGTTCCTGGGCTACGCTTATGTCAATCCGCACGCGCTGATCTGCGCCCGGATCCTCAGTCGCAGCCTGGTACATCCGCCGGACCGCTCGTGGCTGGAACACCGCCTCAAGGTGGCGCTGGCAATGCGCGAGCGCATCTACGCCGCGCCGTACTACCGTATCGTGTTCGGCGAGTCCGATGGGCTGCCGGGCCTGGTGCTGGATCGCTATGGCGACGTCATCGTCGGCCAGATTGCCACCGCAGGCATGGAAGTGTGGCACGCCGAAATCGAGGCCGCCGTCGCCAGCGTGTTTGCGCCGCGTGCGCTGGTATGGAAGAACGACGGCGGCGCACGCGAACTCGAGCAGCTGCCGCGCCAGCTGCTGATTCCGATCGGGCGCGCGCCCGACGAGCTGCAGGTGCTCGAGCAGGGATTGAGCTTCAGTGCGCCGCTGGCGGCGGGGCAGAAGACCGGCTGGTTCTATGACCAGAGCGGCAATCGGGAGCAGTGGCGGCGACTGATTGCTCCCGGCGCGCGCGTACTCGACGTGTGCAGCTACGCCGGTGCCTGGGCAGTCATGGCGCTGAAGCATGGCGCGCGTGAGGCGCTGTGCGTTGACTCTTCCGAGGCCGCCCTTGCCGTGGCGGCGCGCAACGCCGCTGCCAACGGCGTCGTCGTCGGCACGCAGCGCGGCGACGCGTTCGAAGTGCTGGACGAGCTGGTGCGTCGCGGCGAGCGCTACGATGCCATCGTGCTCGACCCGCCGGCGTTCATCAAACGCAAGAAGGATATTCCGCGCGGGCAGGCCGCTTACCGCAAGCTCAACCAGATCGCGATGCGGCTGCTGGAACGCGATGCGCTGCTGGTAAGCTGCTCGTGCTCCTATCACCTGGGCGCCGACGAGCTGCTGGGACTGATCCAGTCGGCGGCCCGCGCTAGCGGCCGCTTCGTGCAGGTGATCTACAGCGGCGGCCAGGCGTTCGATCATCCGGTGCACCCGGCGATCGAGGAAACGCGCTATCTGAAGGCGTTTTTCTGCCGGGTCACGCGCGAGTGAGGCGGCGGTGAAGCGCGCGATGGCATCGGGCCGGCGGCCCGTGGCAATGCTCGCGTCAGCAGCAATGGGCGCAACCCGGTAGAATTCGCCGATGCTGCGCTATCCCAACATCGATCCGATTGCCCTGAACCTCGGACCCCTGCACATCCACTGGTACGGGGTCATGTACCTGGTGGGTTTTGCGGCGGCCTGGTGGCTCGCACGCCGTCGCGCCGCGCAGCCCGGCTCGAGCTGGACGGCGACCGACGTGGACGATTTTCTTTTCTATGCAATGCTCGGCGTGATTCTCGGCGGCCGCGTCGGTTACGTATTGTTCTACGGCATGCCGCTGTGGCGCGGCGACTGGTTGTACCCGCTCAAGATCTGGGAAGGCGGCATGTCGTTCCACGGCGGCATGCTCGGGGTTCTGGCGGCAGCCTGGATCTTCGGCCGCCAGCGCGCTCGCCACGCGTTCGATGTCTACGACTTTGCGGCGCCGCTGCCAGGCGTCGGCCTGTTCTTCGGGCGCCTTGGCAATTTTATCAACGGTGAACTCTGGGGTCGGCCCACCGACGTGCCCTGGGCCATGCTGGTGCCGGATCCGAATGGCGGTGCGCCGGTGCCGCGTCATCCATCGCAGCTGTACGAGGCGACGCTCGAAGGTCTGGTGCTGTTCACGATCATGTGGTGGTACACCGGCCGCCCGCGGCCGCGCTATGCGCCGTCGGGACTGTTCCTGATCTGCTATTCGGTTGCGCGCATCCTGGTCGAATTCGTGCGCGAGCCGGATATCGGCATCGGCTATCTGGCGTTCGGCTGGCTCACGATGGGGCAGCTGCTGTCGCTGCCAATGCTGCTGCTGGGCATCTGGCTGTGGTTCGCCGCCTACCGCCAGCGCATCCCTTCCGGAAATTTCCTAGCGGCGCAATGAAAGCCTATCTGGAGCTGATGCGCGCGGTGCGCGAACACGGCGTTCGCAAGCTGGATCGTACCGGTACCGGAACGCTGTCGTTGTTTGCTCAGCAGCTGCGCTTCGATCTGAGCGAGGGCTTCCCGCTGCTGACCACCAAGAAGATCCACCTGCCCTCGGTGATCCACGAGTTGCTGTGGTTCCTGCGCGGCGAGACCAACGTGCGCTTCCTGCGCGAACATGGCGTGACCATCTGGGACGAATGGGCGGATGAACGCGGCGAACTCGGACCGGTGTACGGCAAGCAGTGGCGCAGCTGGAGCGCGGCCGACGGCCGGCAGATCGACCAGATCAGCGTCGTCGTGCAGCAACTTCGCAGCAATCCGGATTCGCGGCGCATGATCGTGAGCGCGTGGAATGTCGGGGAACTGGAGCAGATGGCGTTGGCACCCTGCCATCTACTGTTTCAGTTCTACGTCGCGGCGGGAAAACTCTCGTGCCAGATGTATCAGCGCAGCGCCGACATATTTCTCGGTGTGCCCTTCAACATCGCCTCCTATGCGCTGCTGACCTGCATGTTCGCGCAACAGTGCGATCTTGCACTGGGCGAATTCATCTGGACCGGGGGCGACTGTCACTTGTACCTGAACCACCTGGAGCAAGCCGATCTGCAGCTCTCGCGTACGCCGCTGCCGGCGCCGCAGCTGCGGATCCGGCGCCGGCCAGCGAGTATTTTTGACTACCAGTACGAGGATTTTGAGTTCATGAATTACCAGTTCCATCCGGCGATCCGCGCCCGTGTCGCCGTATGAGTCAACGCAAGCGGAAACCAGGCCGCGGCAAGCGGCCCGCGCGGCGCGCTGCCCGGGGCAGGAACACGCTCGCCGCGATCGTGTCCCGACCCGGGATGATGCGCGTGCGCCGCTCGCGTGTTCACGGCCGTGGCGTGTTTGCGCTGCGCCGCATCCGCAAGGGCACGCGGATCATCGAGTACCTCGGCGATCGTGTGTCGCACCGGCAGGCCGACCGTCGCTACGAGCATAAACACATCAGCGACAATCACACATTCCTGTTCATCGTCGACCGCAACGTGGTGATCGACGGCGGCTCCAATGGCAATGATGCCCGCTTCATCAACCACTCCTGCGATCCGAACAGCGAGTCGTTGATCGATGATCGCCGGATTTTCATCGAAGCCATCCGCACCATTCAGCCGGGCGAGGAAATAACCTACGACTACCAGATCGGACGCGATCGCGCCGATCCGCCCAACGTTGACGATATCTTTGCCTGCCGTTGCGGCGCGCAAGGCTGCCGCGGCTCGATGCTGTGGCCGCCCAGGCACAGGCCGCGCGGGCCACGGCGCGCCACGCGCCGCGCCGGGAAGAACCCGTGAAGACCCCACGCCTGTCGTCCGCGGCCGTGGTTGGCGCGATGGGCGTGGTGTATGGCGACATCGGCACCAGTCCACTGTATGCGCTCGAGGCCTCGCTCACGGCCGCCGGAGCTCCGACCGACCGCCTGGCGGTGCTGGGCGTGCTGTCGCTGATCTTCTGGAGCCTGCTGGTGGTGGTCACGCTCAAGTACGTGGTGCTGATCATGCGCGCCGATAACGAGGGCGAGGGCGGTATCCTGTCGCTGTTCGCCCTGGTACAGCGAACGCTGGCTGCGGGCAATCGCTGGCAGGGGGTGATCGTGATGCTGGCGGCGCTCGGCGCCGCGCTGTTTTACTGCGATGCGCTGATTACGCCGGCGATCTCGGTGCTGAGCGCAGTGGAAGGGCTGCAGAACCTGAGTCCCGACACCGGGCGCGCCGTGGTGCCGGTGACGCTGATCATCATGATCGGGCTGTTTGCGATACAAAGTCGCGGTACCGAACGAGTCGGCCGCCTGTTCGGTCCGATCATGCTGGTGTGGTTCCTGGTGCTGGCGGTGTCGGGGCTCGCGGCGCTGATGAAGAATCCTTCGGTGCTGGTGGCGATGAGCCCGTCGTACGCGCTGCTGCTGCTGGGCAGCCGGCCTGGCCTGGCGCTCGGTATCCTCGGCGGCGTGTTCCTGGCCATGACCGGCGGCGAAGCGCTGTATGCCGACATGGGTCACTTCGGCAAGAAGCCGGTACGGGTCGCCTGGTTTGCGCTGGTGTGGCCGGCACTGGTGGTGAACTACTTCGGCCAGGGCGCGCTGATATTGAGCGATCCCAGCGCGGCGCACCTGCCGCTCTACCAGTTGATACCGGCGAGCGTGCTGCCGCTGATGGTACTGCTGGCGACCGCGGCCACGATCATCGCATCGCAGGCGACCATCACCGGTGCATTCTCGGTCACGCGCCAGTGCATCCAGCTCGATCTGCTGCCGCGGCTGCGTATCACGCAGACTTCGGCGCACGAGCACTGCCAGATCTATGTACCGGTGGTGAACTGGTTCGTGCTTATCGCGGTGTGCGTGTTCGTGCTGGCTTTTCGCACCTCGGCGGCGTTGGGCGCTGCCTATGGCGCTGCGGTTGCCGGAACCATGTTCATCACCACGCTGCTGGGCATGCAGCTCGCGGTCTCGCAATGGCGCTGGCGGCGATGGCAGGTCGCGGGCGTGTTCGGCCCGCTGATGTGCGTCGACCTGGTGTACCTGATCGGCAACATGACCAAGTTCA
Organism: Gammaproteobacteria bacterium; assembly: GCA_013289615.1. Taxonomy (GTDB): domain Bacteria; phylum Pseudomonadota; class Gammaproteobacteria; order Steroidobacterales; family Steroidobacteraceae; genus FEN-1191. The sequence goes on along the minus strand of JABCZO010000028.1, from coordinate 21,392 downwards.
CGGAAGGGGCCTGGGTGCCGTTGACGCTTGCGCTCATGATGTTCAGCGTGTTCATGGTCTGGCGCAGCGGCCGGCGGCTGCTGCGCAACGCGCTGCGCGCGGTGGCGGTGCCGTTATCGCAGCTGCCGAAGCTGCTCGAGGGAGTCGCGCGCGTGCCCGGCACCGCGGTATTCCTCGCCAGCGACCCGATGTATGTTCCGACCGCGCTGATGCGCAATCTCGAGCACAATCATGTCGCGCACCAGCGCATTGTGTTCTTGAACATGGATATCGCCCGCGCCCCACGCCAGGATCCGGCCGACCGGGTGCGCATTGAAATGCTGATGCCCGAGGTCTATGCGGTGACCGCGCGCTTCGGATTCATGGAAACCCCGGACGTCAGCCTCGCGCTCAAGCAGTGCCGCGCCCGCGGACTGAAACTGTTCGCGCAGGACTGCTCGTTCTTCCTCGGCTGGCACCTGGTAGTGCCGCGACCGCGCGGCGGATATGCGGGCATTCGTCGCCGCCTGTTTGCGTGGATGCAGCGGCGCAGCGCGCAAGCCGCGGAGTTCTTCCGCATGCCCGAACGCCGCGTGATCGTCCTGGCTACGCAAGTGGAACTCTGACGGGGCGATTCGCCGGGACCAACGGGATGATCCATGAGCACGGCCAAACTGCACCGGAAGGTATCAGACTACTTGAGGAATTTTTATAACAAAAAATTCCTCAAGTAGTCTGATACCTTCCCGCGCTGACTGACAAATCCCATGGGCAATACCGATTCGACTTCCGCGCAGATCGCCCCGCGAGTTGCACTGGTCGTGGCTATGGCCGATAACGGGGTGATCGGCAAAGGCGGCGGCCTGCCCTGGCATCTGCCCGACGATCTGAAATATTTCAAGCTCGTCACCCTCGCCAAGCCGGTGTTGATGGGACGCCGCACCTTCGATTCCATCGGCAAGCCGTTGCCGGGCAGGCGTAATCTGGTCCTGAGCCGCGCCGCGGCCGCATCCGTTTCCGGCGTCGAATTCGTAACGAGTGTCGAGCAGGCGCGCGCGCTAGCGGCCGGCGCCGCGGAACTGTGTGTCATCGGCGGCGCCGAGGTGTTCGCGCTGGCGCTGCCGCTGGCGACGCGCATCTATCTCACCCGGGTGCACGCGCAGCTGACAGGGGATGTCGATTTCCCGCTGCGTGATTTTTCCGGATGGCGCGAGAGCGGTTCGGTGTCGCACGCCGCCGATGAGCGCCATGCGTATGCGATGAGCTTCGTCACGCTGGAGCGAACCTTGAGGGCGGCTGATCGGGCTCAATAGGCGGTCAGCATCACGCCGGTCTGCGGCGTGATGGTGGTGCCGCCGGCGCCGGCGAATTGCACCGGCACCGACTCGGCGTGCATACCGGCATTTCGAATGACCGCGAAGTGCAGGTGCGGCCCGGTGGACAGGCCAGTGTTGCCGGAGTCCGCGATATACTGTCCGCGGCGCACGCCCTGGCCCGGCTGCACGCGGATGGATTCCCAATGCAGGTGCGCGTACAGGCCGATGGTGCCATCGTCGTGCAGGATCTCCACGATATTGGCCTGGTCGAGCATCGCCGGATCGGCTGAACCGCGAAACGAATCATGCCGCACGTTGATCACGGTGCCCTCCCTGGCGGCATAGATCGGCGTGCCATCGGGCACCGCGATGTCCACCGCGTACTCGGTGTCCGGGTTGACGTGGGTGACATGCATCGGATAGGCCTGCGACACCCGGAAGCTGGCTCCCAATGCAAACGGGGCGCGATAAGGTTCGTGCGGCCGGTGAGTGGCCCCGGGCGTGCCGAGCACGGCGCGCCAGGAGTAGCGAAAACCCGTCACACCCGCACCGTCATAAGGCGCGGTCAGCAGCGCCTGGTGCGAGTGCGGCTTCAGGTCGGCATGAAACATGCCCGCGGACGCTTTCGCGTCAGCCTTGTCCGGCACCGCCGGCACAGGCGGCAGCGACACGTTGCCGGCGCTGTCGATGCGCACTGCAAACTGCGCTTCACAGGCGCACTCGTTGACGGCCGATAGTCGCAGCTGCCCGCCATCGATGCTCTGCTCCACCGTGATCCGAGGCGCCCTGGCCTCAAGGTCGACCGTCATCGTTTCGGCCTTGGTGCCGGCCGGCGGCTGACGATCGGTGTACACCCAGGCGCCGCTGGTATCCCGGTATTTATACAGCGCCTGTGCCGGCAGCACGCCGCTACAGCTCGCCAGCGCCAGGTGGACCGAGCATGACAGGGCGCGAAGCCGGCGCGGCGTCACGGATAGGCTACTTGCCGCACGCCTGCTCCATGGCCTGTTTGGCGGCCGCTCGCATCGCGTCAGCCTGTTCGTCGGTATAGAAATCCCGGTTGCCGTCAGCGTCCAGCCGGTAGACGTGGCGCACGTCCTTAAGGTTCCCATAGCGATTGCGCGCGGCGCTACAGCGGTCCGCGTCCTGTTTTGCCTGCGCGGCCTGCCGGGTTTGCTCATCGGATTCCCGCCGGCTGCGCTGCGCATACTCGGCATCCTCGAGTGCATGCTGCTTGGCAAGTCGTGCGGCCTCGGCAGGATCCGCCTGCGTGACCGGCACCGTGATCTTGTGCGCGTTGGGCACGGCGGGACGATCGGAATACACCACATGGCCGGAGGCGTCGGTGGTCTTGTAGACCTCCTCACCATCGGCGCGAGTCAGCATGGGTCCGCCGGCCAGCGCGCACATCAGACAGGCACGCGCCAGGCGGCTGTCGTGTCGCCATCGGACCAGAAGCGGACGGCTGGGCTGACGCATGCGAATTTCCCGTCAATCAAAGGCTTGCGAAGCATGCCGATGGTAGCGCGAAACGGCGGTGAAATCGCGCGGCAGTTCACACGCTGCAAACGCCGCCTTGAGTTCTGTGACTGGCGCGGCTGGTTCGCAAGTCGGTACATTAGCGCCATGAGCGACTCGCCGACCTGCAGCATCTCGACCGACCCCGCGCGACTGGACGTGGCGCTGGTGCATCGTTATCTGTCATCCGATTCGTACTGGGCGCGCGGGGTACCGCTCGAGGTCGTGCGGCGCGCAATCAGCAATTCGCTCTGTTTCGGACTCTACCAGCGCGAGCAGCAGATCGGATTTGCGCGGGTGGTAACGGACGGGGCGACCTTCGGTTACCTGGCCGACGTTTTCATTGTTCCCAGTCATCGCGGCGCCGGGCTGGGTAAGCGGCTGATCGCGGCGGTCATGGCGCACCCGCAGCTGCAGGGGCTGCGTCGCTTCATGCTGGCGACGCGCGATGCGCATGGGCTGTACCGCCAGTTCGGATTCACGGAACTGAAGAATCCGCAGGTATTGATGGAACGCCATGATCCGGATGTCTATCAGCACAGTGCTGAGCGCTGAGCATTGAGCGCAGCGCTCAGTGCCGGCGCAGATGCGTCACGGCAAAGAATTCGCGCACCGGCTCGCCGAGCAATTCGTAGCTGGCCATGTAGGAGCGCCCCAATGCCGAAATATCCGGCAAGTAGCGCCGCAGACCGACCTCGCGCTCGGCCAGCACGCCGACCGGCGCGGGCACTAATTCCAGACCGGCCGCAGTGAATTCATGCGCCGCCCGCCACAGGTGACCGGCACTGGTCACCAGCACGACGCGGCGTACGCCGTCGGCGCGCAGCAGCAGCGCCGAGTTGCGGGCGTTGTCGAAGGTGTCGTAGGCGCGATCCTCGAACCAGCGCACCTGGATGCCAAAATTGCGCGCTAGGGTCGCGCTCATCGCGTTGGCCTCGAGGTCGTGGCCGGTGACCAGCACCGGCAGGCCGGTCCGGCGGGCGACATAGGCACCGTAGGCCAGCCGCTCGAGCAGCTGCGGCTCGGCGGCCGGTCCGCCATATTCGGGCGCGTAGGCGCGCTGCCCGCCCCCGCCCAGGATTACGATGGCCTGTGCCTGGGTTGGCTGCGCCAGATCCAGCGGCGGGTAGTGCTCGGTCAGGCGCGTGAGCGCATCGGCCACGAACGGCAGTGACAGCAACCACAGCGATCCGAGTCCGCCCGCCAGCAGCACGCGCGCCAGCCGCGGACGCCGTCGCAGCAGCAGCATGCCGGTGATCGCCAGCAGCAGTGGGCCGGCCGGCGGCAGGATCAGATTCCTCAGCACGGTCTTGGCGGATTTCAGCAGCAACAGCACGTGCGGCGCTCCTTCACAGGCCGGTGGCGTCGAGCAGGCTCTGCGCATAGCGGCGGGCGGCGGGCGGCGGCGCGTCGTAGCCGAAGCGCTCCACCAGGCGGTCGAGCAGCTGCTCCTGTTGCGCGCCGCGCCGCTGCGCTTCGGCGTACGGTATCTCCGGGTGAAACATCACCATCGAGTAGCGTGGAATGAAGCGGCCCGGGAACTCGCGTTCGAGATCGGCGGCCAGCAGCTTGCGTTGCGCAAACAGCGCCGAGCGCACGTCATCGCGCATTTCCACGTAGTTCTCCAGTGCCATGGCCGCAATGGCATCGGTATTCGGCCGCCGATCGCGTTCGAATTCGGCCAGCGCGCTTGCCAGCTGGCCGTGACCGGCCAGTAGCCGATCCAGCACGCGGCAGTCTTCGAAACCGCAGTTCAGCCCCTGGCCGTGGAACGGCACAATGGCGTGGGCCGCATCGCCGAGCAACAGCACGCGTCCCGCGGCCTGCCAGCCATCGCAGTACACGCTGCCGAGCTGGCTCTGCGGATGCAGCTCGAACTGCCGCTCGAGATCCGCAATGACGTCGGCCGCATCGGCGAAGTGCTGCTGGAAGAATGCACGCACGGCGGCGCCGTCGCCGAGGCGGTCGAAGCCCTCGGTGCCGTGGGCGGCGTGGCGCGGCAGAAACAGCGTGGCAGTGAAACTGCCGTCGGTGTTGGGCAGCGCGATCAGCATGAAGCCCCCGCGCGGCCAGATGTGCAGCGCATGCGGCTCGAACGCATAGCCGGCTGCGACGCCGCGCTCGATCGGAGCAATCAGCAGTTCCTTGTAGTCGTGCGCCAGCGGCTGCTCCTCGACCCGCGCCAGGCCGCGAGCCAGCATCGCGCCACGCACCGCAGAGCCGGCGCCATCGGCGGCGAGCAGGATCTCGAATGGCTCGCTGCGCGCACCGCCGCCGGCCTCGTCGCGCAGCTGCAGCGATCCGGCTTGCGGGTCCACATCGACGCAGCGCGTGTTGAAGCGCAGCTCGATGCCCGGAAGCTCCGCCACCGCCTCAATCAGGATCCGATTCAAGGGCTCGCGGCCGATCGCGTAGATTACCTCGCGCTCATTCTGGCCATAGGGCAGGAACTGCAGCACCGCCTGTTCATCGTGCAGCATGCGGCCCGGCATCGCGATCATCTGCGGCGCGATGCGGCCCGACACGCCGGCATGCTCGAGCGCAACCATGCCACGCGCCGCCAGCGCCAGATTGATCGAGCGGCCGCGCTCGGGCGGCGCCGTGCGCGGATCGGGACGTCGCTCGACCAGGCACACGCGCTGCCCGCGACGCGCGAGCATCAGGCCCATGAGGGCCCCGACCGGACCGGCGCCGATGATGGTGTAGCGGGCCATCAGCGGGCGCGGCCGGGAATCAGCGCTGCGCTGCCAGCAGTTCGCATAGCGTGCAGACGCCGCGCAGCACGTCTTCGAAGCTGTTGTAGAGCGGTACCGGGGCGAGGCGGATGATGTCGGGTTCGCGCCAGTCGCACACCACGCCGCGCGCCTCCAGCCCCTGGTACAGCTCGCGGCCATGTGCGCTGGCGTTGGCAATGCGCAGCGACAGCTGGCAACCGCGCTGTGCGGGATCGGCAGGCGTCACGATGGCAAGGCGCGGACCTGCAAGCTCCGTGACCAGTGACTCCATGTAGGCTGTGAGCGCGAGGGATTTGCGGCGCAGCGCCGTGATGCCGGCCTCGGCGAACAGCGGCAGCGAGGCGCGCAGTGGCGCGGCGGAGAACACCGGCGGGTTGCTTACTGCCCAGGACGCGGCACCGGGCGCGGCTGCAAACGTCGATGACATCTCAAAGCGAGTGGCCGGATCATGGCCCCACCAGCCCCTCAGCCGCGGCAGCTCGCCGCGCTGCAGGTGCCGTTGATGCACGAAGGCGCCGCCGATCGCGCCCGGGCCGGCATTCAGGTACTTGTAGCTGCACCAGACCGCGAAGTCGGCATCATCGGCATGCAGTGCCAGCGGCACGTTGCCGATCGCATGCGCCAGGTCGAAGCCCGCGCAGCAGTGCGCCGCATGTGCCGCGCGCGCGATGCGGCCCAGATCGAACAGTTGACCGGTGCGGTACTGCACCGCCGGCCAGAGCAGCAGTGCCAGGCGCGGGCCTTCCAACGCGATCCGCGCCTCGAGGTCTTCGATGCGAATCAAATCCTCGCCGGCTCTTGGCGCCAGTTCGATCAACTCGAGCTCGGGGTCGAATCCGTGCCAGCCGATGTGCGAGGCCACGGCGTGACGGTCGGAGGAAAAAGCGCCGGCTTCGATCAGGATCGCGCGGCGCCGGCCGCTGGGGCGATAGAAGCTTGCGAGCAGCAGGTGCAGATTGACGCTGAGCGAGTTCATCGCCACCACTTCCTGCTCGAGCGCACCGACCAGTGCCGCCAGCGGCTGCTGCAGGCGTTCGGCGTAGCCAATCCAGCCACTGCGCGGCTGCCCGTGGCCCAGCACGCCGAGCCGCTCCCAGTCCCCGATTTCCGCCTCGATCAGCCCCCGGGCGGCGAGCGGCGCCAGGCCGAGCGAGTGGCCGCAGAAATACAGCAGTGGCCGGCCGTCGGCCCCGCGTGGCAGCGCGAAGCGCTCGCGCAACGGTGCCAGCGCGTCGGCCGCGTCCTGCGCGCGTGCCCAGCCGAGCCTTGCCGCGAGCGCTGCCGGCGCGGCAGCGCCGGCCCCGACGGCAGCTTCGCGGGCGACATCCGGGCTCATGCGGTACGCATTGGATACAGTACCGGCCGCGACGGTACCGCGTCGCCGGCGATCGCCGGCGATTGCAGCGACAGGAAGTACCAGCCGTCGCCCAGCTCATCGGGGATATAGGCAAGCTCGGTGATCGTGCTGCGGGTGCGCTGCGCCTCGCGCAGGCAGTGGCTGGCGGGCGGCAGGCCGAAGAAGATCCGGTGCGCGCTCAGCTCGCCGCCGTCGCTGCTGCGGTCGGCCGACGGCACGTCGAGCACCAGGTGATCGATGCCGCTGCCGACCAGCCAGCTGGCGGCCTCGAGCGACAGGAACGGCGCGGCCGCGGCGCCCTGCTCGACAAACTTATCGCGCCGGTTCGGCAGCGTGCGGATAACTGCGGCGCCGGCGGTCAGGCGCGGCTCCAGGGCATGCGGCCAGGCGCGTTCGATCGCGCCACGGGTGATCAACAGATCATCCGCATGCGGCGCCGGCGAGCTGCCTTCGCTGCTGTCGCCGGCAACCTCTGGCTCGACACTGAGCAGCACGGCAATGAGCAGGCGGCGCGGAATCATGCCCTGTACGTCGACGCTTTCGGCAGTCAGGTGGCCCACCCCTTCGGTGTGGGTGCCGTTGGCGTGCGGCGTCAGCGTCAGCACGCTGCAGTTGCAACTCGCACCGCGATCGACACGGCCGGTGAATTCGCCGATCGCCAAAGGCTTGCTGCTGGCAGCAGCGGCGCCGAAGCAGCGCAACTGCGGACCGGCGAACTCGATTACGCGCGCGAGGCTGGCGCCTGCCGCCAGATCCGCCAGCAGCGTTACTCCCTCGATATGCAGCTGCGCCCACTGCGCACGCTCATTGCGAGCCATGTGCGCCTGCCGGCGATAGCGGCGGTTCCATCACGGCGTGGCAGTGCCTGCAGGTGCGCAGCGACAGGCTGCCGAAGAAACGATCGAACACCGGCGGAAACTGCGTTTCGATGTCCGTCAGCGCAAAGGACTCCTGGTAGAGCAGGCGCTCGCAGCCCTCGCAGTACCACTGCAGGCCGTCGAGTTCGCCGGCACGGCGCCGCCGCTCGATGACCAGGCCGACCGAGTCGGCGAAGCGCTGCGGTGAGTGCGGTACATTCGCCGGCAGCAGCATGATATCGCCGGCCCGAAGCGGCAGATCGACGATGCGAGCATCCTCGACCACGCGCAGCACCATCTCGCCCTCAAGCTGGTAGAAGAACTCCTCCGCCGGGTCGACGTGAAAATCCTTGCGCGCATTCGGGCCGCCCACCACCATGATGACGAACTCGCCGTCCTGGTAGACCACCTTGTTGCCGACCGGTGGGCGCAGCAGATGTCGATTCGCCTCGATCCACTGATTGATATTGATGGGGCTGAGCGCGCGCATGTCGAGGATTTTGCGACAATATCCAAAGGCCGGCTGGTTCGCGTATGGTAAGCGTATTGCCCGAAGGTGGCGAGGCGCGGACGGCGACCATGATGCACGACATGCGGTGCGGAAGGACCGGTGGCAATCTTGCGCTGATCGCGCTGCTGTCGCTGAACCTGTCGGCGTGCGCGATGCATTGGCCGTGGAAACGACGGCCGCCGCCGCCGCCGCAACCGGTGCAGCAGGTGATCATCGTGCCGGCTGCGCCCGTGTCAAGCAGCCCGATCCTGCAGTACTGGGATCGCAATACGCTGCTGCTGGATCTTACCGCCGCGCGCGGTGAGGGCGGTGCAACCGTTACGCCCATCAAGGCGCTGGGCTGGCCGGTGCGGCTGGAATTTCGCGTCCTGCCCGGCAGCATCGGCCGCCTGGAGGTAGTGGGGGCGCAGCGCGTGATCTTTGCGGTCCCCTCGCAGGGCACGGCGCTGCTGCTGCGGCTGACACCTGACGCCTACCGCCCCGATACCGGACAGATCACTCTTCGATGGAGCGCGGCTGACGACTCGGCACACTGACCGGTGGGGCTTCAGGATCGTCCAGATTGACTGCGGTCAGCGCACCGCCCCAGACGCAGCCGGTGTCGATGCCGAGCACGCCGTGTCCACTGTAAAAGCCAAGCGCCGACCAGTGGCCGAACACGATCCGCTGTGCGCCGCTGGCGCGGCCCGCTACCCTGAACCATGGCAGCCATGGGCTGGGAGCCGAATCCGGCTTGCCCTTCTGTTTGAAGTCCACGCGCCCGTCGGCAGTACAAAATCGCAGCCGCGTCAGCACGTTGATCGTGAAGCGCAGTCGATCCAGGCCGGCAAGCCTCGCCTGCCAGTGATCGGGCTGATCGCCGTACATGGTTGCCAGCAATGCACGCGGACTGTCGCGCAGCGAGCGCTCGACCTCGGCCGCCAGCTGCAGCGTCTGCGCAGTGCTCCATTGCGGCATTACCCCGGCGTGCAGCAGCAGGTCGGAGTAGGCGGGCTCGAAGTGCGCCACAGGGCGCAGCAGCAGCCACTCCAGCAGCGCATCGCGATCGGCAGCGGCCAGGATCTCGCTCAGCGTGTCGCTGCGGCGCAGCTTTGCCCCGGCCAGCGCCACCGCCAGCAGGTGCAGATCATGATTGCCGAGCACGCTGGTGGCGTTGTCGCCGAGGCTGCGTACCAGCCGCAGCACCGCCAGCGACGCGGGTCCGCGGTTGACCAGGTCGCCAACCAGCCACAGCCGGTCGCGGTCGCTCGAGAACCTGATGCGAGCGAGCAGCTGTTCGAGTTCGTCGCAGCAACCTTGTACGTCGCCGACCGCCCAGCGCGCCATCGGGCGTTCAGGTCGCGCCGGCCGCGATCAATGCAGCATTCCGGGCATGGCAAGGCGAAACGCCGCGATCGGCGCGTCGAACTGGGCACCGTCGTCGGCGATCATCTGGTAGCTGCCCTGCATGGTACCGACCGGCGTTTCGAGCACGGCGCCGCTCGAATAGCGAAATCCCTGCCCGGGTTTCAGATACGGCTGCTCGCCGACGACCCCGTCACCGCGCACTTCCTGCACCCGGCCATTGGCGTCGGTGATGATCCAGTGTCGTGTCAGCAGCTTCGCCGGCACCTCGCCCTCGTTGCGGATCGTGATGGTATAGGCGAACACGTAGCGCTGCTCGCGCGGCTCGGACTGATCGTCGAGATAGGCGGTCTCGACATCGATGCTGATGCGATGACGCACGCTGCTCATCGGCTGCGCTGCCGGCTCATTCATCGTACCCGCACGGCGAGCACGTCGCAGGGAGCCCCGTGCAGTACCGAATCCTCGGTGCGGTGGACCAATATCGACAGGCCGTGGCGCTCGCGGCTGCCGAGCACGATCAGGTCGCTGCTCTGCTCGCGGGCATAACGCAGGATCTCGCTCCTCGCACTGCCGGCCTCGATACTGCCGGCGTTCGCCGGCAGTCCCAGCTCCAGCGCCAGCGCGGCGATCTGTTCACGGGTGCGCAGCATCATCTGCTCATCGATCTGCACCAGCGGCACCAGCGAATCGCTCATCGGCTCGATCGGCATGATTGCCAGCACGTGCAGCAGCTGCACGATGCCGTTGCCGGCGCGCGCGATTTCACAGGCGCGGCCAGCGACGACCCGGCTGTCCTGGGTCAGGTCGATGGCGGCCAGGATGCGGCGGTAGGCGGTCATGGTCGGCTCCAGTAGCCATTAGTGAAGCACAGCCGTGGCCGCCTGCGCCAGCGCTCCGAATTGCATCGGTGTCAGGGTCTCGGCGCGCAGCCCCGGATCGATGCCCAGAGCGCAGATCTGCTGCGCCGACAGATAGCGGCTCAGCGCGTTGCGCAGGGTCTTGCGGCGCTGCCCGAAAGCTGCGGTCACGACCGCGCCATACAGCGGCGAGGCCGCCCACTGCGGCAGCGCATCGAGCACCACCATGCGCACCACGCTCGAGGCGACCCTGGGCGCGGGGCGAAACGCGCCCGGACCGACATCGAGTACACGCGTTGCGGTAACCCGGGGTGCGAGCATCACCGTCAGGCGTCCGTAGGCGGCGGTCCCGGGCGCGGCGACGATCCGGTCCACGACCTCCCGCTGCAGCATGAAATGCATGTCGCGGATGGCGTCGGCGGCCTCCAGCACCTGGAACAGCAGCGGCGTGGAAATGTTGTAGGGCAGATTGCCGATCAGACGCAAGCGCGCGCCGCACGCGGCAGCGATGGCGCGCCAGTCCACCTGCAGAGCATTGGCCTCGTGCAGCACGAACCGCGGCTGACCGGCATAGCGATTGCGCAGCAGCGCGGCCAGGTCGCGATCGATCTCGATCACCTGCAGCCGTCCGGCAGCCTCCAGCAGCCGCTGCGTGAGTGCGCCCTGGCCGGGCCCGATCTCTACCGCCGCGTCGCCGGGGGCGAGGCCGATCGACGCGACGATGCGCGCAATAACAGCCGGATCATGCAGGAAATGCTGACCGAATCGCTTGCGTGCGCGACCGTGCGCAATGCTCAGAAGGGCTCCTGACGCGATGCCATCCGGGCTGCAAGCTCGATCGCGGCGATAAGGCTGCCGGGATCGCCACTGCCGCTGCCAGCCAGGTCGAGTGCGGTGCCGTGATCGACCGAGGTGCGCACGATCGGCAGGCCGAGCGTGACATTGACCGCGTGGCCGAAGCCGGCGTGCTTGAGCACCGGCAGTCCCTGGTCGTGGTACATCGCGAGCACCACATCGTAGTGCGCAAGGTGGCTAGGCACGAACAGCGTATCGGCCGGCCAGGGGCCGTCGACCGACAGCCCGGCGGCGCGCGCCTGCTCGATCGCGGGGCCGATGATCCGGACCTCTTCATCGCCCAGGTGGCCGCTCTCGCCGGCGTGCGGATTCAGGCCACAGACGCCGATACGCGGCTGCGGCAGGTTCCAATATCGGGTCAGGCCCTGCGACAGGACCTGCATGATCTGCACCAGGCCATCGATGCTGAGCGCATCGCTGACTGCCCGCAGCGGCAGGTGTGTGGTCGCCAGCGCGACGCGCAGTTCCTGGGCGGTCAGCATCATGACCGCCAGCGGCGTGTGCGTGCGCTGCGCGATGTATTCCGTGTGGCCGCTGAAAGCCACGCCGGCGTCGATGATCAGGCTTTTCTGCACCGGAGCGGTCACGACGGCCGCGAACTCGCCGCCGAGGCAGCCGTCGACGGCGCGATCGATCAGCGTCAGCACCGAGTGGGCGTTCTTCAGCTCGAGCCGCCCGGCGACACACTCGGTTGCCAGCGGCGCATGCAGCACGGTCAGGCTGCCGGCCGCGTACTGGATCTCGCCACCGGCGCGGTAGTCGGAAAATGCCATCGACAGCCTGAGCCGCCGCGCCCGCGCCGCGAGCAGTTCGCGATCGCCGAGGCACACCAGCGGCCAGCGGCGCGGCCTGCTGGCGGCGACCAGGCAAAGATCGGGGCCGATGCCGGCTGGCTCCCCGGCAGTGAGCGCGATCGGTCGCAGTAGCGTCATGGATCGACGTGGCTCCCCGCAGGTCAGCGCGATCGGCGCCAGCATGACCGGTGCGGTGTCAGAGCCGCAGTTCGACGTAGGATTCGTCGCGGATCTGCTGCAGCCACAGCTCAGTGGCTTCCTCGACGCGGCTGTCGCGCATGGCCTGGAAGGCGCGCTCGCGCGCCGCCTCATTAGTATTGTCGAAATCGCGATGCCCAAGCAGCTGCACGATATGCCAGCCGTACTGGGTGCGAAACGGCTGGCTGATCTCACCATCCTTCAGGCTCGCGACCACGCCGGCGAATTCCGGCACGAACACGCTGGACTCGGACCAGCCCAGATCGCCGCCGTTGATCGCCGAGCTAGGGTCCTTCGAATAGGTCTTGGCGAGCACGGCGAACTGATCCTTGCCGGAGACGATCTGCTCGCGCCAGCGGGCGAGCTTCTGCTCCACGGTCGCGTCGTCCTCGATCTCGGTGGGCTTGACCAGAATGTGACGCAGGTGGACCTGCTGCACGATCTGCGCACCGCCGGCGGCGCGCGTGTCGAGCAGCTTCACGATATGAAAGCCGCTCGGCGTCTGCAGCACATCACTGACGTCGCCGGGCTTCATGCGACCGATCACATCCGCCAGGAAGGTCGGCAGCTCGGTCCCCTTGCGCCAGCCGAGCGAGCCGCCTTCGAGCGCGCTTTCGCTCTGCGAATAGCTGACCGCCAGGGCGCCGAAATCTTCGCCGTTATGCGCGCGCTCGTCGATCTCGTGCGCCAGTTTTTTCGACTGCGCGAGCTGCGCCGGCTTTGCGTCCTGCGCCACGGCGATCAGGATGTGCGCGACGTTGTATTCGTTGGCCGCCGAGGCGGTCTTTTTCTGGTGCTCGAGGTATTGATCCAGTTCGCGCGGCGTGACGACGATGCGCTGCACGACGTCGCGCTGGCGCAGGATCTGGCGCGCAATTTCCTTTTTCAGTTCGGTGCGGTATTGGGCATAGTCAACGCCGTCGGCCGCCAGCTTCTGTGGCAGTTGTTCCAGCGTCAGCTTCTGGCGCGCGGCGATGTCCTCCATCGCGGCATTGACCTGCTCATCGGACACCCGGATGCCGGCGCGATCGGCGTGCTGCTGCTGGATCTCTTCCTGCACCAGCCGTTCGAGCACCTGCTGGCGCAGCACGCTCTCGGGCGGCAGTGCGACGTTCTGGGTGCGCAGGCGCGCTTCGATCTCGTGCGTCTGCAGGTCGAGTTCGCTCTGCAGTACGACGCCTTCGTTGACCACGGCGGCGACGCGATCGAGCAGCACGCCGTTGGTGGACAGCTCCTTGGCCGCGCTGGCCACGCTCATCGCGACCAGCCCCAGGACACTCAGGCCGGCGGATGACAGGAATACGCTGCGACGCATTAAATTCTCTTTGGCCTCAAAGGTTTAAGTGGACTCTAGGGCCGTATGGCGGAGGCGGAGTATCCCCGAATCGACTGCTCAAGGAAAGTACTTACCCCGCTTCCCGTGCCTATCCCACTTCCGACATTGGACAGACCCGTGAGTTCCAGCTGCAGCGACACGCCGGTGTCACGCTCGCCGGTACGTGTGCTGACGGAACTCTGCGCCACCGCCCGAATGCTCCAGCAGGTGCCGCGGTACTGAAAACCGGCAAAATTCTCGATCGGCGCACGGTCGAGCAGCGAATACACCGCGCGTGCGTAGACATCCCAGCGGGCGCTGACCGGCCACGCCCCCGACGCATCGACCTGCTGCACCACGCCGTCGCGGAACAGATAGCCGACGTTGACGACCTGCTTGTTGCTGGCGAGGTACTGCACCAGCACCTCGGCCTGTTCGACACTCGAAACGGCCGGGTTGGAGCCGACGTCCACCTGCAGGTTCCAGTGGCGGTAGGCGGTCAGGTTGACCTCGGCAATCAGGCTCGAGGTGGTGCGCGGAGGCTGCGCGGTCTGGTCGGGCAACGTGACGCGCGGCTGGGTGAGATACAGGCTCTGGCCCAGGGTGGCGCTCAGGTAGCGCACGCCGCTCGAGGTCTCGAACAGCTGCGTCGTCACACCCATGGTGAGTTCATTGGCATCGCCGATCCGATCGACGCCGACGTATCGATTGGGACGAAACAGCTCGATCGAGTTGAGGTCCGGGGTCGAGGTGTCGAATACCGGCAACGAGCTCTGGTCGCGATAGGGAATGTAGACGTACATCAGCCGCGGCTCCAGCGTCATGCTGCGCATGCCGCCCGACCCTGCCAGCCGCTCGAATTGCAGGCCGGTGTCGATGTCGACGATCGGCAGGCTGCGCTGCGGTGAGCTGTCGGGCGTGCCGCCGTCGCGCAGCGAATACTGGGTCAGATCCCAGGCGATATTCGGGCGAAAAAAGTAGCCCGGCCCGGAGACGTCGAGCCCGATGCGCGGCTTGGCATCGAGTCGCCAGCCGCTGACGCAGGCCCAGGGTGCGGCATTGCCGGCGCTCGACGCCACGGTGCATGGTGGCGGGTTGCAGCTGGGGCAGGCGACTGTCGTGCAGGCGCAGGCGCTGCCGACCGAACGCGTGAAATTCACCAGCTCGCTGTCGAGGCCGGTGACCAGCATCGGCCATCGCTGCGGTGACCACAGTCCGGCCGCGGTCAGACGCGGCAGCTGGATGTACGGCCGCGCATCGTCGACCCCGCTGTCAGGCAGAGTATTGTCCAGGGTCTGAAAGCCCAGCACCTGCAGCCGCAGGTTCCAGATGTCGTCGCGGTGGCTGATGGCGATGCTGCGCGCCAGGAACGGGGTACTGGTGGACTGCGAGCCCTGGCTGAAATCCTCGAAATACTCGGTATCACTGACGCTCTCGATGCTGGCATCGATCCGGGTGTTGTCCGGCAGCTGCAGCCGGTCGAGAAAGCGCAGGTAGCTGCGATCGCTGTTGGGATCGAGGTGCCCTTCGCCCCTGAGTTCGGTGCCATAGGCGCGATCGCTGGGCAGATAGCTGGCGTCGATGCTGCCGCGGTTGGTGGGGCTCAGGAAGCGGTATTCGGCACTCATATCGAGGCCGCGGCTGGTGTAATACGTCGGGACGAAAGTGGCATCCTGATTCGCAGCGATGTTCCAGTACCACGGCGTGGCGAGCATGCCGCCGCTGCGGCTGGAGGTACTGATTTCCGGGAACAGGAATCCGCTCTTGCGCGCATCGTTGAGCGGAAACGAGATCCAGGGCAGGTACGCGATCGGAATGTCATGCACGTCCACGATCGCGCCGCGGCCGACCCCTTCGCCGGCGGCGGTGTCCAGGCGCAATTCGCGCGCACGAATCTGCCAGGTGGCGCGCTGCTGCGGGCAGCTGGTGTAGATCACGTTATGCAGCGTAATGACGTCGCTGGGTGACATCGATATCTGGTCGGCACTGCCGTGGCCGGACTGTTGCAACAACTGGAATTGCGCATGGTTGAACAGCGCACCGTCATCGCCATAGCGACCGGTGTCACCCTGTACCAGCACGGTCGGATCGTGAAAGCGCACCCGGCCGCTGACGTTGAGGCTGTTGTTGTTGCGATCGTAGATCAGCTTGTCCGCCTGGATCTCGCGCTCGCCGACGTGTACGTCGACGTTGCCGTTGAGTTCGGTCTGGCCGTCGGCCGTGGTGGTGAGCTGATCTGAGCTGCTGGTGATGTCGGTGCCGAGCGCGGTGGCCTCGGCGCTCTTGAGTCCGCCGCGGCCATTGCCCGCAGGGCTCGCGGCCGCAAGCAGCGGCGCGGCATCGATATTCCAGGATACCCCGCACGGCCCCGGGCTCTGCACCACGGCCGGGTTCGCCTGGGCGTCCGCGGCTTTCGCGGCGAGCACCGGGGCACAGCAGAGCGCTGCACCCAGAAGCGCGCGCAGGTGCGGAAGAGCAATCATGTGGGTACTCATTATAATGATTGATGCCATGGCCGCGGTCTTGCTTGAGCGGCGGCACGCTCAAGGGGAACTAGGCGCTTCAATGACAGGCGGCGACGCGCGCATCCAGCAGATCCGGGATTGGCTGACAGGCGAACTGGGCTCACACCTGGTGCGGCTCGAACCGGCGTCGGCTGACGCCAGCTTCCGCCGTTACTTTCGCGCCTGGCTGGCGCACGGCGTGACGCGCGTGGTGATGGATGCTCCACCCGATAAGGAGGACGTCGCGCCGTTTCTCAAGGTCGCCGCGCTGCTCGAGGGCTGCGGCGTGCACGTGCCGCATATTCACGCGTCCGATAGCGCGCGCGGGTTGGTGCTGCTCGAGGATCTGGGGTCCGAGCAGTACCTGACGCATCTGCGTGCCGGGGCCGATGTGGAGCTGCTGTATGGCGATGCGCTCGAGGCGCTGCTGCGCATCCAGGTGCACGGCCGCGAAGCCGCACGCGAGCTGCCGCCCTACGATCGCGCGGCACTCGGGCGCGAGATGGGGCTGATGCCGGAATGGTTCTGCGAGCGTCATCTGCGGCTGACACTGGACGATGCCGACCGCGCCGTGCTGGCCGCGAGTTTCGAGTTCCTGACCCTCGAGGCCCTGGCGCAGCCGCGGGTATTCGTACATCGTGACTATCATTCGCGCAATCTGATGCGGCTGCCGAGCCGCAACCCCGGAATCATCGATTTCCAGGACGCGCTCGCCGGGCCGGTCGGTTATGACCTGGTGTC
Organism: Gammaproteobacteria bacterium; assembly: GCA_013289615.1. Classification (GTDB taxonomy): domain Bacteria; phylum Pseudomonadota; class Gammaproteobacteria; order Steroidobacterales; family Steroidobacteraceae; genus FEN-1191. The sequence continues at coordinate 4,508 of JABCZO010000028.1, read as the reverse complement.
ACTGCTCAAGGACTGCTATATCGACTGGCCGCGCGCGCGCGTGGAGCACTGGGTCAGCGGCTATCGCGCACGCCTTCGCGGCGAGCGCGCGCTGGCGGGCTCGGACGAGCGCGAGTTCCTGCGCTGGTTCGATCTGATCGGGCTGCAGCGCCACATCAAGGTACTGGGCATCTTCGCGCGCCTCTGGTACCGCGACGGCAAGAATGGCTACCTGCCCGACCTGCCGCGCACGTTCGAGTACGTGCTGGATACTGCGCGGCGCTATCGCGAGCTGCGAGACTTTGCCCACTGGCTGCGGCGGCGCGTCGTGCCGGTGTTCGCCGCGGCCAACGCCCGGGCGCTGGCGCTGGGTGCGTCGTGAGCATCGCCTGTGCCATGGTGCTGGCTGCCGGGCGAGGCGAGCGCATGCGTCCGCTGACCGATACCGTGCCGAAGCCGCTGCTCACGGTGCGCGGCAAGCCGCTGATCGTCTATCACCTGGAGAAGCTGTCGCGCCTGGGTGTGAAACACGTGGTCATCAACCTGGCGTGGCTGGGCGAGCAGATCCGAGCCGCGCTCGGCAATGGTGCGCAGTGGGCGCTGCAGATCCACTACAGCGATGAAGGCGGGTCGGCACTGGAGACCGGGGGTGGCATCTTCCAGGCCCTGCCATGGCTGGGGCCGGGGCCATTCCTGGTGGTGAATGCGGATGTGTATACCGACCTCGATTTCGGTGCCCTTCAGATCGCCCCGCAGGCGCTCGCGCAGCTGGTGCTGGTCGCCAATCCGTTGCACCACCCGCACGGGGATTTCGCGCTCATCAACGGCCGGGTACAGGACCAGGGCGCGGCGCGCTGGACCTACTCGGGCATCGGCCTGTACCGCCCGGAATTGTTCGAGGGCTGCAGTGCCGGCACATATCCGCTGTTGCCGCTGTTGCGGCGTGCGATCGTGTCGCGCCGGCTACATGGCCAGGTATTCGAGGGCCTCTGGAGCGACGTCGGCAGCATCGAACGGCTCGCCGCCTTACAATGACGGCGGATGACAGCCTCATGAGCACGCTTAAAGGTATCCCGGTCGTCAGCGAGGTCGCCGCAGGCAGCAGCGCCGGCGTGGCCCCGGGCGTGCGCAGTGGCCAGAAGTACCTTACGCCACAAGGCTTTACCGCCATCAAGGACGGCGTGAAGCCGCACGGTGCGCCCGATCGCCACGGCCTTTCCGGCAAGCCGAGCTGGCTCAAAGCGCGGCTGGCGATGGGTGAGGGCTACGATTTCGTGCGCCGTACGGTGCGCGAACACCGGCTCGCGACGGTGTGCGAGGAGGCGAAGTGTCCGAACATCGGCGAGTGCTGGAACGCGGGCACCGCTACTATCATGCTGATGGGCTCGGTGTGCACGCGCGCCTGCCGGTTCTGCGCGGTCGATACCGGCAATCCACGCGGCTGGCTCGATGCCGAGGAGCCGCGGCACGTTGCGCAGAGCGTAGCGTTGATGCAGCTACGCTACGTGGTGCTCACCTCAGTGAACCGCGACGACCTCCCCGACGGCGGCGCGGCGCATTATGCCGCCTGCATCCGCGCCATCCGGCAGGCCAACCCGGTTACTGCGGTCGAGGCGCTGACGCCGGATTTTCAGGGCGTGCTGCGCGATGTCGACACCGTGGTGGATGCGGGGCCGCAGGTGTTTGCGCAGAACATCGAGACCGTGTACCGGCTCACGCACCCGGTGCGCGATCCGCGCGCCGGCTACCGCCAGACGCTCGCGGTGCTCGCCCACGCCAGGCAGCACCGGCCCGATCTGCTGACCAAGAGCAGTCTCATGCTCGGCATCGGCGAGAGCGAGCAGGAGATCGCGCAGTGCATGGACGATCTGCGCTCGGCCGGGGTCGATATCCTGACACTCGGCCAGTACCTGCGGCCGACGCTGCATCACCTGAGCGTGCAACGGTTTGTTACGCCCGAGCAGTTCGAACAGTACCGCGCCTGGGGGCTGGCGCGCGGTTTCCGTGAGTGTGTCTCCGGGCCGCTGGTGCGCTCGAGCTATCGGGCCGAGCAGGCGCTGGCAGGCAATAACGTCGGACTCAAAGCGGCCGCGACGCCCGCGTGAACGCGCCGCTGGCAATCAGCGATCTGGGTGGCGGGGGCGGCGAGCGCGCGGCGAGCAAATGGCTGGGCCGCATGCCCTACGAGCCGACCTGGCGCGCGATGCAGCGCTTTACCGAGCAGCGCGCGGCGGCGACCCCGGATGAGATCTGGCTGCTGGAGCACGACCCGGTGTTCACGCTCGGCATGAATGCGGATCGTTCGCACCTGCTCGCGCCGGGTGACATCCCGGTGGTGCAGATCGATCGCGGCGGCCAGGTTACCTATCATGGACCGGGCCAACTGCTGGTCTATCCGCTGATCGATGTGCGCCGCGCCCGCATGGGCGTGCGTGAACTCGTCAGCGCGCTGGAACGAGCCGTGATCGAATACTGTCGGCACTTTGGTGTTCGCGCCGAGCGCCGCGCCGCTGCCCCCGGTGTCTACGTGGACGGGTGCAAGCTCGCCAGCGTCGGCCTGCGCATCCGTCGCGGCGGCAGCTATCACGGACTGGCATTCAACATCGGCATGGACCTGGAACCGTTCCGCCGTATCAATCCCTGCGGCTACGCGGGACTGACGATGACTCAGCTGGCCGACCTCGGCGGGCCGGCCGACGCACAGCAGGTGGCGGCCGAATTTGCCCCGCTGCTGGCCACGATGCTGGCGCGCGGCTGACACCCGGGTGGCGCCGGCAGCAAATGCAGGTCGGCCGTAGTGTCAGCCTGGCAGCTGCTGATTACGCTCTCCGACGTGCCATCGGCACACGCATTTGCCGAAGTACTGGCCGCGGAAGGGATCCGGGCGCGGGTGGATTCCGATGCCAGCGTGCTCGGCCAGGCGGCGCCGTGTCGCATCTACGTCGATGCCGCGCAGATGCGCCGCGCCCGCTGGGCGCTGTCACAACGCAGTTTCAGCGATGCGGAACTTACCTTTCTGTCCACCGGGGAATTGCCGGCGGACGGGGATCCCCAGCGCTGAGGAGTACACTGTAGTTCGCGGTCGGAACCTAGTGGGAGCGGCGGTGATTTGCCTGGAAGTGAACGTCAATGGTGAGCGGCGTGTAGTGGCCGGCGACGCCAGCGCCGAAGTGATCAACGCCACCGTATCGCTGTATCCCGACCTGAAGGAGGGCTGGCTCGAAATCGCCGGCTCGGTAGTTCCGGAGCATCAGCCGGTCGCCGACGCGCTATGGCTGGCCGCGGCGTTATCGGCCGGGGACGTGGTCGAGGTCCGGCTGCTGGACTGCGAGCAGGCCGCAGCGCCGAACATCAGCCGCACCGATCCGACAGCGCGAGCCACCGACAGTATCCCGCTGGTGTGCGCCTTTTGCGACAAGAGCAATGATGAAGTTCCGGGCATGGTCGCATCGCGCAAGGCCGTGATCTGCCCGCAATGCATCGGCTATCTGCACGACATCATCAGCGCGGACAGCTGATGATCTGCCGGCTGTGGCGGGGCCTGACGCGACCCGAGCAGGCCGAACACTACGTCGAACACCTGCGTCAGCAGACATTGCCGCGGTTGCGGGAGCTGCCGGGATTTGTCGGCGTCTCGATTCTCAGGCGCCAGCTCGATCGGGGCGCGGAATTCGTGGTGATCACGCGCTGGGAATCGTTGAAAGCCATCGAGCAGTTCGCGGGCAGCGACTACACCGTGGCGGTGGTGCCGCCGGAAGCGCAACGCATGATGATCGACTACGATCGCTCGGTGCGGCACTACGAAGTCATCGAGTGAGCGCTACGGTCGCGTCCCGAACAGCTTGCGCCCGAGCTGGAACAGCGGCCAGCCGGTAATCAGTACCACGATGCCCGACACAGCCAGCTGCGGCTCCAGGCTGAACACGCGTGCGGCGGCACCGAGCAGGCAGAGGATATAGAACGCCGGCAACAGCGGATATCCGATCATGGTGTAACCGCCGTCGCCTGCGCGGCGACGACGCAGCACGAACAGGGTCGAGGCGACCACGGCGAGCGTCAGGGTGTCGGTGAAGATCACGTAGTTGAGCAATTTCTCGAATGAGCCGAGCAGGAATGCCGGAATCAGCATCGTGGCGCCGAAGAACAGCAGGCCCACCTCCTGCACCTGGGTGGCCGGATTCACCCGCAGGAACGCCCGCGGCAGCACGCCATCCTGTGCCATCGCATAGAAACTGCGTGGCATGTGGATGATCGTGGCATTCACAAAGCCGGCGGCGGACAGGAACACGGCCACCGAGATCAGTGCCTCACCATACGGTCCGAACGTGGCGCGCGACAGAGCCGCGGCGACCAGCTTCGAGGAGGCGATGCCGCCGGTTCCGAGCGCGCGCTGGTAGGCAAGATTCAGCAGCAGGTAGAGCGTGACCACGGTCAGCATCCCGGCGGTGATGGCGAGCGGAAAACGACGCCGGGCATCCTTCAGGTCGGCGCCCAGGTTCATCGTCAGATGGTAGCCGCCGTAGGCGTAG
>JABCZO010000027.1 GCA_013289615.1 Gammaproteobacteria bacterium | reverse complement strand
GGCGACGTAGGCGCGCAGCATGGTCTCGAATGCTGCCAGATTGAAGAACAGGTGGTCGGACTCGCGCCACACCGGCGTCGTCTGGGTGACGGTGGAGATCGGGTCGATCAGATCGGCCGGCGTATAGGTCGAGCCACAGACCTCGCAGCTATCGCCGAACTGGTCGGGCGACTTGCAGCGCGGGCAGGTGCCGCGCACGTAGCGGTCCGGCAGAAACATGCCGGCCTTCTCGTCGTAGGCCTGACGCACTGCGCGCCGTGCGATGTAGCCGCGCTCGCGCAGCGTCGCGTAGATCTCGCCGGTGAAGCGCACGTTCTCCGGCGAATGGGTGCTGTGAAACTGATCGAAGCCGATCAGAAAACCGGCGTAGTCGCGCCGGTGCTCCTCGGCGGTGCGCGCGATCAGCGACTCCGGACTGATGCCTTCCTGCTGCGCCCGGATCATGATCGGCGTGCCGTGAGCATCCTCGGCACAGCAGTAGATGCAGTCATTGCCGCGCATCCTCTGAAAGCGCACCCAGATGTCGGTCTGCACCGCCTCCATGATATGGCCCAGGTGCAGCGCGGCGTTGGCATACGGCAGGGCGCTGGTGACGAGAATTTTTCGTGGCATGATCGAGCGTGCGGCTATGGCAAAAAAAGCATTATCGCACGCGCTGTCAATCCGGTGGCTGTCGGGCAGCGTGTCGCTCGGGCGCGTCGGGCGCGTCGGGCGCGTCGGGCGCGTCGGGCGCCGTCAGGCCTGGTCTTTGAGCGGCTCGAATTTGGCCTTGTTGATCGCTTTCTTGTAGGCCTCGGCGCCATTGACGACGCCCGAGTCGAGCAGCGCCTGGATGGCGCTGTCCATGGTGCGCATGCCGAAACTGCCGCCGGTCTGCATGGTGTTCTCGAGCTGGTCGAGCTTGCCCTGGCGGATGAGATTGGCCGCCGCCGGCGTATTGATCAGGATCTCGAGCGCCGCCACGCGGCCGCTGCCGTCGGCCTTGCGCAGCAGCTGCTGCGACATCACGCCGCGCAGCGAGGTCGACAGCATGGTGCGCACGTGCGATTGCTTGTCGGCTGGAAACGCATTGACCATCCGGTCCACGGTCGGCCCGGCGCCGTTGGTGTGCAGCGTGCCCATGACCAGGATGCCCATCTCCGCGGCAGTCACCGCCATGCTCATGGTCTCCAGATCGCGCAACTCGCCGACCAGAATCACGTCGGGATCCTCGCGCAGGGCCGAGTGCAGGGCCGCCGCGAAGCTCGGCGCGTGCACGCCAATCTCGCGCTGGCTGATCAGGCAATTGCGCCGCGCGTGCACGAACTCGATCGGATCCTCGACCGTGAGGATATGGCCCTTGATGCGCTTGTTGATGTCGTCGATCATCGCCGCCAGTGACGTCGACTTGCCCGAGCCGGTCTTGCCGGTCACCAGGATCAGGCCGCTGACGGCATGGCAGAGCTGGCGCACCGCCTGCGGCATGTCGAGCTGATCAAGGGTCAGCGCCTGTGACGGAATGGCGCGAAATACCGCCCCCATGCCGTTGAGCTGGCGCATGACGTTGACGCGGAAGCGTCCTTTGCCCTCGAGCGTGTAGGCGAAGTCGGCGCCGTCCTTGGCGTCGAAGCGCTCGACTGCCTTGCGCGGCATGATCTCGTACAGCGCTTCCTTGGTGAACTCTGCCGTCAGTGGGTCGCCGCGCAGCGGCGACAGCTCACCGTTCATGCGAATGCGCGGCGGATCCGAGGCGATGAAATGCAGATCCGAGCCGCGCCGCTTGAGAACCTCTTCCAGGAATTGATCGATCTGCGCCATGGTGCTAGGGAGCGGGGCGGTGGTAGTCAGCCGCCGGTCTGCTGTGTGGTCAGCGTGCTGTCCATGCGCGGCAGGATGCTGGTATCGGTGACGAACTTCTGGAACAGGCGCTTATCGGAGGCATAGATATAGGCATCGTCGGGGTCGATCTCGCGCGCATTCAGCGCCTGCAGCAGCGCCTGGTCGAACATCTGCATGCCGAACTCGCGCCCCATCTGCAGCTGCGTCGGAATCTGGTGCGTCTGGTCGCTGGTGATCAGCTTGGCGATGGCCTTGGTCATGATCATGATCTCGACCACCGCGCGGCGGCTGCGCCCCTCGTTGGACTTGACCAGAATCTGTGTCACCACCGCCAGCAGGCTCTGCGACAGGAAGCTCTTGGTCTGTTCGCGCTCCTCGGCCGGCAGCGCGTCGATCAGCCGGTCGATGGTCTTGACGGCACTGGTGGTGTGCAGCGTGCCGAGCACCAGATGGCCGGTCTCCGCGGCGGTCATCGCCATGCGAATGGTCTCGGCGTCGCGCAGCTCGCCTACCAGGATAACGTCCGGATCCTCGCGCATCGCCGCGCGCACGCCCTCCGCAAAACTCGGAATATGGGTGCCGAGCTCACGCTGGATGATCTGGCTCGATTTGCTGCGGTGGACGAACTCGATCGGATCCTCGAGGCTGATGATGTTCAGGCGCCGCGAGGTATTCAGCAGATCGATCATCGCCGCCAGCGTGGTCGACTTGCCGGTACCGGTCGAGCCGGTCACCAGGATCATTCCCTGGTGGTAGTCGCACAGCTTGGTGACGATCGGCGGCAGACCGAGCTTGACCAGGCTTGGAATATCGGACGGAATCGAACGAAAGGTCGCCCCGATGCCGGTGTCCTTGCGAAATACGTTGACGCGAAAGCGCCCGCCTTCGGCAGAGACATAGGAAAAGTCCAGGTCGTTGCCTCGCAGGAAGTAGTCCTGCTGGTTCGGGGTCAGCACCTCGGTGATGTAGCTTTCCAGCTCGGTGTCGCGCAGATCACGGAACTTGATCGGCACCAGATCGCCGTTCATGCGCAGCATCGGCGGCACACCCACCGCCAGGTGGATGTCCGAGCAGCCCTGCTGGGTGCCGAGTTTCAGGAACGCATCGATGCGCGCCACGTTGCTCTTTCCTCACGGTGTTGCAGGGCTAGCCCCGCCTTATAGGCCAAAGCTATACGCCCTAAGCATTGCCGTATCAACGGCTTGCGGCTTGAACCTTGATCCAGCGCACGGAGTTGGCCGAACCGCGCCGCCGCACCGGGGCGGTCAGCCGGTCCGCGGGGGCCGTGCCCCGGCTTAAGCTTACAGGAACCTTTCCAGCGCGCCGCGGTATTCTTCCATGGTCTGGAAGCGCTTGGCCTTGTCCACTGCCATGGCCTTGACGACCACTTCGGCGAGGTTGGCCGACAGCCCCGGATTGATCTCCTGCGGTGCGCGCGCCTTGCCTTGCACGTGCTGGTACATCACCGCCATGTGATCGCCGCGCGAATAGGGCGGTATTCCGGTCAGCATCTCGTACATCATCACGCCCAGCGCGTAGACGTCGGCGCGTTCGTCGACCTTGCGTCCCAGGATCTGCTCCGGGGCCATGTACTTCGGCGAGCCGATCACGTAGCCGGTCTTGGTGAGCTGGGTATCGCCTTCGCGCTGCGCCGCGGCGACGCCGAAGTCCACGATCTTCAGCAGCCCCTCGTCGTTGATGAGCACGTTCGCCGGCTTCAGGTCGCGATGCACGATGCCGACCTGATGCGCAACCGTCATGCCGGTGGCGATATCGATGCCAAACTGCAGCGCGCGTTTGAGCTCCAGCGGCTTTTCGTTGACGATCTCGGCACCCAGGGTATGCGACGGAAAAAACTCCATCGAGATGGCGTACAGCCCCTGGATGTAGAGGAAGTCGTAGATGCGGATGACGTTGCGGTGCGTGATCTTGCGCGAGTAACGCAGCTCATGCACGAAGCGCTTCATGATCTCCTCGTCCTGCGCCACGTTCGGATTCAGGAACTTTAGAATCAGGCGCTCGTCGACCACGGTGTCTTCCATCAGCAGCACGGTGCCGAAGGCGCCGCGGCCGATGCGCTCGATGTACTTGTATCGGCCTTCGATCACATCCCCGGGGGTGAGGGTGTTGATATCGAGCTTGGGTGCGCTCGAATTGGCGACCTGGGCCACGACCTTGGCGACCTCGCGCTCGGGGATCAGCAGCGTGCGGGCCGGTTCGGGCGGTCGCGCCGGCCTGCCCGGATGGGTGCTGGCCGCCGGCGACACCGAGGTGGCCACCGTTACGCCCGAGGAGAAGCGCACCTCGAGTTCGGTCATGGCACGCACCGCGGCACGCGCCACGGTGGCATCGGGATTCTGGGTCTGGCCCTGCAGCTGCGCCCGGATCTGGTCGGCGCGCGGCTCGTCGGCCAGGCGCGCCAGTGCCTGTATGGCCTCGACCCGGATTTCCTTCTCAGCGCGGCTGAGCATCGGTGTCAGCAGGTCGAGCGCTTTCTCATCGCCAAGCTTGCCGATGGCCCGCACCACCACCGGCAGCGCGCGTGCATTGGCGGTGCGCAGCATCTCGTACAGCCGCGGCACCGCGCGCTTGCTGCCGATTTCGGCCAGCGCGTCCACCGCCCGTTCGCTGACCCACCAGTCCACGTCCTTGGTCGCCTCGATGAGATGACTGATCGCGCGCTCGTCCTTGGTCTGGTTGAGGATCTCGATCGCCGCGCGCCGCAGATCCTCGTCCTTGTCGCGCACCAGCTCGAGCACGGCATCGATGACCTTCGGGCCACCGATCTTGCCAAGCGCGTCGCCGGCGCGGCTTCGCACCCACCAGTCGTCATCCTTGATCGCCTCCAGCAGGTATTTCACCGAGCGTGCGTCGCCTACCTCGTTCAGCACCTCGACCGCGGCGCGGCGGGCCTGCTCGTTCTCGTCCTTGAGTATCGGCACCAGGTGACGAATGGTCTCCGGATCGCGTGCCCGTTGCAGCAATTCGACCGCACGGTTCTGCACCTCGATCTCCGGATCGCGCAGCAGCGCGGTCACCTTCGCGACCTCGATCGGCCCGTCCATTTTCGACAGCGCCGCCAGTGCTGCCGACTTGATCATCTTGTTGTTGTCGGCGAGCTGCCCCTGCAGCGCCCGCTGCACCTCGGGCTTATTAAACCGCGCCAGCACGCTGATGATATGCAGTCGCGCGATCGGATCCTTGCCCTGCAGCCGGCTGATCAGCTCCGGCAGCGCCGCATCGTCGGCCGCCTCGGCGACGATGCGGAACAGCGCCGCTTTTTCATTCGGTTCCTGCGCGGAGGCGGCGGTGAGCAGCTCGCGAATGGAGAAGCGCGTGCGCTGGCCATTGATGACATCTAACAGCGCGGATTTGGCGATGCCGGGCGTACCCAGTGCATCGAGCAACAGGTTGGCCGGGTAGCCGCGGCTGCTGGTCAGCGCCCACGCCACGCCCGCGATCGAGCGCGGGCTGCCCTGGACCATCGCCTGGATGTATTTCGGGAAGGTTTTCGCGGTTGCGAGCGTCGCCAGGACGTCCACGAATGCCACCGTGGCATGTTTATCGGCTTCCGGAAGCGCGGCAATGACGGCATCGATCGCCCCCGGCCCGGCGTCCTTGAGCTTGGCGATGGCCTTCTGCGTATCCGGGCCCATCAGATTGGTGGACGACTTGATCTGCTCGATCAGCCGGTCAGCCCGCAGGTTGGTGAAAAAACTCATTCCGCCGTGTTAATGTTGTTCGCAAGGGTTGCTGCTACCGCAGCCCTTCGCCCGCACTTTCCAATGGCCGCGTGGTTCCAAGCAAGCTGGGATTATGCCATGTTTGCCCGGCACGACGGCCGTTCTTGCCTTTTCTACGGTGACACTACTCATGGCGATTTCCGAGGCTAAATTACGCGCAGCCATTGACGGTTTTGTCGATCCCTATCTTAAGCAGACCCTGGAGCAAGCCAATGCGGTGCGTTCCGTGGCGCTGGATGCGGACCGGGTCGTGGTAAAAATCGAACTCGGGTTTCCTACCATTGGCTACACGCATAAGCTGCAGTCCGCGTTGCAGCGCCACCTGGTTGCGGCCGATCTGGACGTGGCGCTGACGCTCGAGCTCGCCAGCCGGATTGTGCCCCACGCCGTGCAACGCAACCTCAAGCCGCTCGCGGGCGTGAAGAATATCGTGGCCGTGGCCAGCGGCAAGGGCGGAGTTGGCAAATCCACAGTTGCGGTAAACCTGGCCCTGGCATGGGCGGCCGGGGGTGCGCAGGTGGGTATTCTCGATGCCGACATCTACGGGCCGAGCCAGCCACTGATGCTGGGGCTGACCGGACAGCACCCGAGCTCGGCGGATGGCAAGCATATCCAGCCGCTGCAGGCCCACGGCCTGTCGGCCATGTCCATCGGCTTCCTGGTCGATCCGGCGCAGGCCGTGGTATGGCGCGGTCCGATGGTGACGCAGGCGCTGTCGCAGCTGCTGAGCGACACCGACTGGGGCGAACTCGATTACCTGGTGGTCGATATGCCTCCCGGCACCGGCGACATCCAGCTGACGCTGGCGCAGCGGGTACCGGTGGCCGGCGCGATCATCGTTACCACGCCGCAGGACATCGCACTGGCTGACGCGCGCAAAGGACTGGCGATGTTCGAAAAGGTGTCGGTGCCGGTGCTCGGGATCATCGAAAACATGAGCCTGCACGTATGCTCCCATTGCGGTCATGTCGACCACATATTCGGTGCCGGCGGCGGGGCGCGCCTGGCCGCCGAATTCGGCGTGACACTGCTGGGCGAGTTACCGCTCGACGCCGCCATTCGCGAGCAGGCCGACGGCGGCTGCCCGACGGTGGTGGCAGAGCCGGACGGCGCACGCGCGAGCGGCTACATCGAGGCCGCACGCCACGCGGCGGCAGCGCTGGCGCGCCGCACGCGTGATCGTAGCGCGCTGTTCCCGAAGATCGTCGTGGAAGACACCTGATGAGCATCAAATCGGATAAATGGATTCGCCGCATGGCGCGCGAGCAGCGGCTGATTGATCCGTTCGAACCCGGCCAGGTGCGCGAGAGCACTGCCGGGCGCGTGATCTCCTACGGCACTTCGAGCTACGGCTACGACGTACGCTGCGCGCCGGAGTTCAAGATCTTCACCAATATCAATTCGACCATCGTCGATCCCAAGCAGTTCGACGAGAAGAGCTTCGTCGATCTGTCCGCCGATGTGTGCATCATTCCGCCCAATTCATTTGCGCTGTCCCGCACGGTGGAATATTTCCGCATTCCGCGCAATGTATTAGTTGTGTGCTTAGGAAAAAGCTCGTATGCAAGGTGCGGCATCATCTGTAACGTAACGCCTTTGGAACCCGAGTGGGAAGGCCACGTGACGCTCGAGTTCTCCAACACAACGCCGCTGCCCGCCAAGATTTATGCGAATGAAGGCGTCGCCCAGATGCTGTTCTTCGAGTCGGACGAGGTATGCGAGACTTCGTACGCCGATCGCGGCGGCAAGTATCAGGGGCAGCGGGGCGTGACACTACCGAAGGCCTGAGGCAACCGAAGGCCTGACGACCGACGAGCACAGCGGCTCAGTCGCGCTTCAGGCTGCGGATCTCCATGGTCCATTCGACGCTGTCGAGGCGCTTCTGCTCGACCCGCATCGGCAGGTAACCCAGGGACGGCGCGCACCAGAAGCGCGTCACGCGCGGTGAACCCGGATGCTGGCTGCTGTAGATGATGGTGTCGATCTGGCCGAGCGGGGTAGCGATGGTTTCTGCACCCTCGCGCTGGTAGCGGTATTCGCGCCACGAGTTCTTGTCGATCATCGACAGCTGCTCGGGCGTTCTGCCGTGCAGCAGCTCGACCATCATCGCGATCTGCACCGACAGGTCATCCTGGACGCCGGGCTTGAGCGGCAGATCGATTGCGGTGCCCTCATAGACGCCGGTGGCGCGACCGGCGCTCCAGTCGAATTTGACGTCGGCATCGTGACTGTCGCCGCCGCCCTCGGCCCTGAAGCTCAGCGGTTGCACACCCGCATCGGTGACGCGCAGGTTGCTGCGCAACGTCGGCCGCATCGGATACAGGTGGCCGAGCCCGCGCGGCTCGCTGGTCGAACTATAGATCCAGCTGTCAGCGTCACCGTGCTCGAGCTTGAGCGTTGAGACCGCTACCGTCGCGCCTTTCCAGCTCCAGCCGTAGGACGCCTGGAAAGCTTCCAGCTTCCCGATCGAGGCTGCAGCTGCGGCTGCGGCTGTGGCCGTGGAAGCCGCGCCGACGACGACGCTGAATACGCCCAGCAACGACAGCGCCATGCTCGCGCGCAGCGCGGACGTCGCTCTCATGCTTCGATGACCACGCCGCGCTCGCCGCGCCTGACCTCGCCGATCAGCGTGGCCTGCTCGCCGGTCTGCTGCAGCAAGCGCAACGCCGCGGCGACCCGTTCGCCGGCCACGATCACCACCATGCCGATGCCGCAGTTGAAGGTGCGATGCATCTCGGCCGGCTCGATCGCACCGGTGCGTGCCAGCCAGTCGAATACCGGTTGCTGCGGCCATGACCGGCGCTGCAATACCACTTCCAGGCCGGCGTGCAGCACCCGCGGAATGTTATCGGTTAACCCGCCGCCGGTGATGTGTGCCAGGGCGTGTACCGGCAGCGCGGCAATCAGGCCCAGCAGCGACTTCACGTAAATGCGCGTCGGCGTCAGCAGCAGGTCGAACAGCGGGCGGCCCGCCAGCTGCGTGGCGGGGCTGGCACCTGCCACCGCGATCAGCCTGCGGATCAGCGAATAACCGTTGGAGTGGGGCCCGGAGGAAGCCAGCCCAATCACCGCATCGCCCGCGGCCACCCGGCTGCCGTCGATGATCGCCTCCTTCTCGACCACGCCGACACAAAAGCCGGCAAGATCGTAGTCCTCGCCCTGATACATGCCGGGCATCTCGGCGGTCTCGCCGCCGACCAGCGCCGCGCCCGCCTGCACGCAGCCCTCGGCAATGCCGTCGATCACCGTGGCGGCGACGTCGACGTTGAGATGACCGGTCGCGTAGTAGTCGAGAAAAAACAGCGGCTCGGCGCCCTGCACGACCACATCGTTGGCGCACATCGCGACCAGATCGATGCCAATCGTCTCATGCCGACCGGTCTCGATCGCGAGCCGCAGCTTGGTGCCGACACCGTCGGTGCCCGAGACCAGTACCGGACGGCGGTAGCGGTCGAGCGGCAATTCGACCATCGCGCCGAAGCCGCCGATGCCGGCCAGCACCTCGGGACGCGTGGTGCGCCTGACCAGCGGTTTGATGCGCTCGACCAGGGCATCGCCGGCGTCGATGTCAACCCCGGCGTCGCGATAGGTGTAGCTGTGCGGCTTGCTCATGAATGGCGCTTCGCAGTATTGCCGCGGTGTGCGCAGCGGTCTCGGGAGCACGTTATAGTAGCCGAGGGAGTCTAAGGAAGAATGCACCGTCGTTGCGATTTATTTCGATTCTGCTCGCTGCGGACGCTGGCGAGCGAGCGGTTGCGCCCCAGCGCCGCGGGCTTGCACCCAGCGGCTGAATACCGCCGTCAGGCCGGGCCGTAGGCCGACCGTGCGCCACCTGCCGAATTTGATCTGCCTGCTGCGCATCGTGCTGGTGTGGCCGATCGTGGTGTCGATCGCGCACGCCGATTATCCGCTGACCCTGCTGCTGTTCTTCATCGCCGCAATGAGCGACGGCCTCGATGGCTTTCTCGCCAAGCGGTTTAACTGGACTTCCGAGCTCGGCAAGCTGCTCGATCCGCTGGCCGACAAGCTGCTGCTGGTCGGAGTGTTTCTGGTGGCCACCTGGTATGGGCTGATTCCGCGCTGGCTGACGATTGCCGCCGTCGGGCGCGATGTGCTGATCCTGCTCGGATCGCTGGCGTTTCACATCTTCTGGGGCCCGCTCAACGGCCGGCCGATGATCAGCAGCAAGATCAATACGCTGCTGCAGCTGCTGTACGTACTGGCGATCGTGGCGCACGCCGGCTACCGTCGGCCGCCGGCCAGCCTGCTCGATGTGCTGGCGTGGCTGACGCTGGCCACAGTGCTGATCAGCGGCGCCTCCTATGTGCGCGAGTTCACGCGCCGCGCGCTGCAGGTCGCGCGCGCCTGAGGCGTGCGTGAAACAGTTGCCGCTGGCGATGCGGCTGCGCGAACGCGCAGTCTTCGAAAGCTTTGTGCCCGGCGCGAATGTCGCGGCGGTCGAGCAGCTGCGCACGCTCGCGGCGGGCGCAGCAGCTGGCACAGTGGCTGGGGTCTACTGGCTGTCAGGGCCACACGGGGTCGGCAAGACTCACCTGCTGCAGGCGAGCTGCGCGCTCGCGCGCCAGGCCGGTGCCGACGCCGCCTACCTGCCGCTGCCGCAACTGGTGGCATTGGGTCCCGAGACGCTCGAGGGCTGGCAGCACGCGCGCCTGGTGGCACTCGATGACCTTACGGTGATCGCCGGCATGCGCGATTGGGAGCAGGGAGTGTTCCGGCTGCATCGCGAGGTCGAGGAGCGCGGCGCGGTGCTGCTCGCCACTGCCGCGGCACCGCCGCTGCTGCTGAAACTGTCGCTCCCGGACCTGGCCTCGCGCTTTGCTGCCGCGACGCTGCTGCCGCTGCGAGCGCTGGCTGAGGCCGAACAACGCGAGGCGTTGCGGCTGCGGGCGCATTTGCGCGGCCTGGAGCTGCCTGAGGAGACCGCGCTGTATCTGCAGCGACGCTTCCGCCGCGATTTGCCGACGCTGTATCAGTTACTGGACGCGATCGATGCAGCCGCGTTGCAGGCGCAGCGGCGTCTCACGGTGCCATTCATCCGCCAGGTGCTCGCAGAGCGTTCCGGGCACGTCCCAGAGTGACTGCCAGTTGCGCCACGCGCTTGCCGAGCGCCTGCGCCAGCACGCGCTCATCGTCGGTCAGTTCGCGCTGCACGCCCGCCACATGCGAGGCGCCGTACGGGGTGCCGCCGGCGCGGGTGGTCGACAGCGCCCGCTCGGTATAGGGCAAACCAACCAGCAGCATGCCGTGATGCAGGAGCGGCAGCATCATCGACAGCAGTGTGGTCTCCTGACCGCCGTGCATGGTCTGGGTGGCGGTGAACACCGCCGCCGGCTTGCCGGCCAGCGTGCCGTCGAGCCACAGGCTCGAGGTCGAATCGAGAAAGTACTTCAGTGGTGCGGCCATGTTGCCGAAGCGCGTCGGGCTGCCAAGCAGCAGCGCATCCGCGCGGCGCAGGTCATCCAGCGTTGCATATGGCGGCCCCTGGTCGGGCACCGCCTGCGGTGCCGCCTCGCTGCTGGCGCTGACCGCCGGCACGGTGCGCAGCGTCGCGGACGCTCCGTCGATGGATTCGATGCCGCGGCACACCTGCCTGGCCAGCTCCGCGGTGCTGCCTTCGCGCGAGTAATACACGACGAGTACTTCGGCCATCGCCGGGGAGTTTAACCGCAAACGCCCCAATGCAGAGCCGGTTGACGGCGTGCGTTGTGCCGGGAAATCATGCGCCATGGGCGCAGATTCGCAATCCCGGGCCCCGCCGGTCGCGCGCCGCTGCCTGGTCTCGGGCCGCGTGCAGGGCGTCTATTTCCGCGCCAGCGCCCAGCAACGTGCTCGCGCCGCCGGTATCGCCGGCCACGCGCGCAACCTTGCGGATGGCCGGGTCGAGGTGCTCGCCTGCGGCGAGGAGCGGCAGGTGCTCGAGTTCATCGACTGGCTGTGGATCGGGCCATCGGCCGCCAAGGTGACGG
This sequence comes from Gammaproteobacteria bacterium, assembly GCA_013289615.1. Classification (GTDB taxonomy): domain Bacteria; phylum Pseudomonadota; class Gammaproteobacteria; order Steroidobacterales; family Steroidobacteraceae; genus FEN-1191. The sequence continues at coordinate 44,520 of JABCZO010000027.1, read as the reverse complement.
AAGTGATCGTGGAGATCATCGAGATTCTCCCGACCCACCTGCCGCCGGATTTCAGGACGGCTTGACCGGCCCGCGTCCCAGGTCGTCGGCCCCGTGCCAGTACCTGGTCCAGCGCACGATCACGCGGTCGGGATAATCGCGTCGTCCGACGCTGCCGTTGTAGCGCTCGAGCGCGCGCCGTACGTCGCGGCGTTCGCTGTCCAGATAGAAGCGCAGGATCGCGCAGCCCATGTGAAGGTTCGGCGTGATGCGCGTGAGTTCGTAGCGGCGCATGCCGAGCTGTTCGGGCCAGAACGGCATCACCTGCATCAGGCCGACCGCGCCGGCACTGGAGACTGCCCAGCGATCGAAGCCGCTCTCGACGTCGAGCACCGCCATGATGAGACCGGGAGGCAGCACGCTGGCGCCGCTTCGATGCGCTTCGCAGTACACCGTCTGCAGGATCTCCAGCCGTTCCTTGTCGTCCTTGACGTAGTGCCGCAGCTTCGGCTCCATCAGCGTGTACCAGACCGCCGAATCGTAGCGGTCGGCGAAGCACTGCGCTTCACTGATCGCCTGCTGCACCACTGCGCGCAGCTCCGGATCGCTCTGCGCGGGTGCGAGCGGCGCGGCCGCGAGCAGCGGTGCGGCCGGCGGTAGCAGTGCCACGAGCGCCAGCGCAAGCAGCTTGCAGTGGATCCTGCGTGTCATCCCGGGTGCTTCAGGCCGGCTGCGCGCACTGCAGCCGCGAACGCAGGAATTCCAGCGCACCCCGCTGCGCAAAGTCCTCGCTGTCGGTGGCGCGGCGGTGCCGGTACTCGAGCGTGCCGGCGTCGAGGCCGCGCTCGCCGACGACCACACGATGCGGTATGCCCAGCAGCTCGGCGTCGGCGAACTTGACCCCGGGCCGTACATCGCGATCGTCGTACAGCACGTCGATGCCTGCAGCACTGAGTTCGGCGTACAGCGCATCGGCCAGTCCGCGCACGCGTGGCGACTTCTGCAGGTTGAGCGGCACCAGGCAAACATTGAACGGCGCAATCGGATCCGGCCAGATGATTCCGCGCTGATCGTGATTCTGCTCGATCGCGGCCGCCACGATGCGCGTTACACCGATACCATAACAGCCCATCAGCATCGGGATCGCCGCGCCGCTCTCATCCAGCACCGTGGCATTCATCGCGGCGCTGTATTTGCGTCCGAGCTGAAAGATATGCCCGACCTCGATGCCGCGCACGATCTGCAGCTGGCCGTTGCCGGAAGGGCTGGGATCGCCGGCCACCACATTGCGCAAATCCGCGCCCGCCGGCTCGGGCATATCCCGCCGCCAGTTCGCGCCCGTGTAGTGCACGTCGTGCTGGTTGGCTCCGCAGACAAAGTCGGCCATTGCCAGCGCCGCATGATCGGCATAGACGCGCAGCCCCGTCAGCCCCACCGGTCCGATCGAACCGGGCGCGCAACCGGTCGCAGCGTGCACCGCGGCGGCGCTGGCCATGCGCAGCGGATTGGCAATTGCGGGTAATTTCTGTGCCTTGACCGCATTGAGGTCGTGATCGCCGCGCAGCAGCAGCGCTACCGGCGTGCCATCGCTGCCGTCGACAATCAGGGTCTTCAGGCAGCGCGTCGCCGGGACCTTGAGCAGCGCTGCGAGCTGCTCGATGGTGTGCGCGCCCGGGGTGGGGATGCGCTCCAGCGGCTGGGTCGGCGGCGGCCGCGGCGCCGCCGGCGCCAGCGCCGGGGCGAGTTCCACGTTCGCCGCGAAATCGTCGGCATCGGAAATCGCAATCGCATCCTCGCCCGAGGCTGCCAGCACCTGGAATTCCTCGGAGGCGTTGCCGCCGATGGCGCCGGGGTCGGCCTGCACGGTTCGAAAATCGAGTCCCATGCGCTGGAACATGCGCGTATAGGCCTGGCGCATCGCGGCGTAGCCTTCGGCCAGCGAGCGCTCGTCGGCATGGAAGGAATAGGCATCCTTCATGATGAACTCGCGCGCGCGCATCACGCCAAAGCGCGGCCGCACCTCGTCGCGGAACTTGATCTGGACCTGGTAGAAGTTGACCGGTAGCTGCCGGTAGCTCTTGATCTCGCGCCGGGCGATATCGGTGATCACTTCCTCGTGCGTGGGTCCGACCACGAAATTGCGCTCGTGGCGATCCTTCAGGCGCAACAGCTCCGGACCGTATTCAGTCCACCGACCCGATTCCTGCCACAGTTCGGCAGGCTGGATCGCCGGCATCAGAAGTTCGAACGCTCCGGCCCGGTTCATCTCCTCACGGACGATGGCCTCCACCTTGCGCAGCGTGCGCAGCCCGAGCGGCAGCCAGCTGTAGATCCCGGCCGCGACGCGCCGGATCATCCCGGCGCGCAGCATCAGCTGATGGCTGATGACCTCGGCCTCTGACGGGGTTTCCTTGACGGTGTTGATCGGGTATTGCGACAGGCGCATGAGCGGACGGGACGGTGGCGTAAAAAACCAATGTTAACAGAAGGGTTAGCGCGGGTTGGTTCGGTTGGTTGTGACCGGGTGGGACTGCCCCTATGATGCGAAGCCTCATGGATCCCGATAGCCCGCCCGTACGCCGACAGTCGCGCGGCATCTATCTGCTGCCCAACCTGCTGACCACCGGCTGCCTGTTCTCCGGATTCTACGCAATCGTGGCCGCAATCGACGGCAACTTCGAGCGTGCCGGCGTGGCGGTATTCATCGCGATGATCTTCGACGGTCTCGATGGCCGCGTCGCGCGCCTCACCAGCACCGAATCCGCGTTTGGCAAGGAATACGACAGCCTCGCCGACATGGTCGCCTTTGGGGTCGCGCCGGCGATCGTCTCGTATCAATGGGGCGTCGCCCGCATCGCCGAGTACGGCAAGGCCTGGTATCGCTTCGGCTGGCTGGCGGCGTTCTTCTATGCGGTCGCCGCCGCGCTGCGGCTGGCGAAATTTGGCTCCCGGGTGCAGGACAAGCGCTATTTCGAGGGGTTGCCGAGCCCGTCGGCAGCGGCCGTCGTGGCCGCGTTCCTGTGGATGTCGAGCGAATGGCGCGAACCGGGTCTGCCCGGCCTGATCCTGGCATTCATGATCACGGCGGCGGCCGGTGCCCTGATGGTGTGCCGCTTTTCGTATTCGAGCTTCAAGGGATTTGATTTGACGCGTCCGGTGCGCTTCATCTGGCTGGTCGGCGTGGCGCTGATCTTCATCGTCATTGCGCCGGCGCCGGCGATCGTGCTGCTCGTGATCTTCGGTGGCTATGCACTCTGGTCGCCGCTGGTGTGGGTGTGGCGGCGGGTACGGCGCTTGAAACGACAGGAGCGCAAGTCACCCCCGGAGGGTGCCGGATGAGTGTGCGCGATCAATACCTGGAAGCCTTAGGGATCGACCTCTGGATGCCACGGGCCCGCCGGACGCTGCCGCTCGAGGCGACCGGGGCGCAGCAGGAGGCCGAGGCGCCCGATCCGGATGAGACAGCCGTACCGATCGAGACGGCCGTGAGGCCGCCGGCGCCGGCTGCGGTCGTGGCGGCCACGCCCGGGATGGCGCCGCTCGATGAGGCAGCGTGGCAGGCATTGCGCGCCCAGGTCAGCGTCTGTACGCGCTGTGAGCTGAGCAAGACCCGTACCCAGACGGTGTTCGGCGTCGGCAATCCGCGCGCTGAAATCATGCTGATCGGCGAGGCGCCGGGAGCCGATGAGGACCGCCAGGGCGAGCCGTTCGTCGGCCGCGCCGGCCAACTGCTCAATTCGATGCTGCGCGCCATCGGCCATCCGCGCGAGACGGTGTTTATTGCCAATGTGCTCAAGTGCCGGCCGCCGGGCAACCGCGAACCCAGGCCCGCGGAGGTGGCGTGCTGCCTACCGTATCTGCAGCGGCAGCTGGACATGATCCAGCCGCGGCTGCTGGTCGCGCTGGGGCGTGTCGCGGCGCAAAACCTGCTGGCCACCGACGCGCCGCTGGCGCGCCTGCGCGGCCAGCTGCATCGCTTCGGCGCGCGCGCGACGCCGCTGATCGTGACCTACCATCCGGCCTACCTGCTGCGCAGTCCGAACGAGAAACGTAAGAGCTGGGTCGATTTGAAATTCATCCGCGCCGAACTTGCCCGCGCGCGCGCCGGAGCGTAAGTAACTCGTCTATGGCGGTGGTACGACAAGAGGCGATCGGGATGCCGGAACTGGATATCCGCAGCATGCAGGATGCGGATATTACCCAGGTGCTGCGGATCGAGCGCGCGTCGTATGCTTTTCCCTGGACTGAGGGGATTTTCCGCGACTGCCTTCGGGTCAGCTACACCTGCCGCGTTGCCGAGATCGGCGTCGTGGCGGTCGGCTACGGGATCCTGAGCGTGGCGGCCGGCGAGGCGCATCTGCTCAACCTGTGTGTGGCCGATATCTACCGATGTCGCGGCATCGGCCGGCGCCTGCTGGCCCACCTGCTGCAGGCCGCCGCTAGCGCCGGTGCCAGGGAAGCATTCCTCGAGGCACGCCCCTCCAATATCTGCGCCATCCGCCTGTATCAGTCGCTCGGGTTCGTGCAGATCGGAATGCGCCGCGGTTACTACCAGGCCGTCGACGGCCGCGAAGATGCGATCGTGCTCAAGCGCCGCATCGATTAGAATCGCGCGCCTTCCACGCCAGCAACCAGCCACTCCTTAATGACTACGCTCGAGCTCGAAATCGCGCGGCGGCGCACGTTTGCCATCATTTCGCATCCGGATGCCGGCAAGACCACCTTGACCGAGAAGCTGCTGCTGTTTGGCGGCGCCATCGCGATGGCGGGCACGGTCAAGGGCCGTAAGGCTGCGCGCCACGCGACCTCCGACTGGATGCGTCTGGAGCAGCAGCGCGGTATCTCGGTGACCAGCTCGGTGATGCAGTTTCCGTATCGCGATCACATCATCAATTTGCTCGACACGCCGGGGCACGAGGACTTCTCCGAGGATACCTATCGAACCCTGACCGCGGTCGATTCGGCGCTGATGGTGATCGACTGCGCCAAGGGTGTGGAAGAGCGCACCATCAAGCTGATGGAGGTCTGCCGTCTGCGCGACACGCCGATCATGACCTTCATCAACAAACTCGATCGCGACGGCCGGCCGCCGATCGAGCTGCTGGATGAGATCGAGCGCGTACTCGGGATCCAGACCGCCCCGATCACCTGGCCGATCGGCATGGGCCGCGATCTGAAGGGCATCTATCACCTGCTGGAAGACCGGATCTACGTCTACGAGGCGGGCGAACGCGGCCGCGTCGGCGGCAATCGCGTGATCGAAGGGCTTGGATCGAGCGCGGCGCGCGAGCTGTTCGGCGGCGACGCCGACCGGCTTGCCGCCGAGATCGAGCTGGTGCGCGGCGCGACCGCCAGCTTCGATCCGCACAGCTATCGCGCCGGGCGCCAGACGCCGGTGCTGTTCGGCTCGGCGATCAGCAACTTCGGCGTCGAGGAACTGCTGCGTGCATTCGTGAGCAACGCGCCGGCACCACAAGCGCGCGTGTGCCGCGAGCGCAGCGTGCAGGCGATCGAGCCAAGCCTCAGTGGCTTTGTGTTCAAGATCCAGGCGAACATGGACCCCGGACATCGCGACCGGATCGCATTTCTGCGGCTGTGCTCCGGGCGTTACCAGCGCGGTATGCGCATCCGGCACGTACGCCTGGACAAGGAGCTGAGAATTGCCGATGCGCTGACCTTCATGGCCGCGGACCGCACCCAGACCGAGGAAGCCTACGCCGGGGACATCGTCGGCCTGCACAATCACGGCACCATCAACATCGGCGACAGCTTCAGCGAAGGCGAGGCGCTGCACTTCAGCGGCATACCAAATTTCGCCCCCGAAATCTTCCGCCGTGCGATCCTCAAGGATCCGCTGCGCATGAAGGCGCTGGCCAAGGGACTGGACCAGCTGTGCGAGGAGGGCGCGACGCAGCTATTCCGGCCGCTGCGAAACGCCGAGCTGATCCTGGGGGCGGTCGGCCAGCTGCAATTCGAAGTGGTGGCGTTCCGGCTGCAGGATGAATACAACGTGCAGTGCGTGTTCGATAATATCGCGGTGCACACGGCGCGCTGGGTGAGCGCCACGGATGCGCGCAGGTTGGAGGAGTTCAAGCTCAAGGCCTACGAGCACCTGGCGCTCGATCATGGCGGCGCGCTGGTGTACCTGGCGCCTTCGCGCGTGAACCTGCAGCTCACCCAGGAGCGCTGGCCGGACATCGGGTTTCATACGACGCGCGAACATCTGCTGGAGTAGCGGGGCGAGAATACCGCGGGGAGAACGCATTGAGTCCCAAACGCGCCGCCCAATGGGCCTGGGCGCTGACCGCCTGGGCCAACCACGCCTTCAGCACCACGGTGCTGGTCGCCCTGTTTCCGATTTTTTTCAGCCAGTACTGGGCGGCCGGGATGCCGGGCACGACCTCGACGTTCTATCTCGGGCTCACCAACAGCTGCGCCGCATTCTTCGTGATGCTGATCGCGCCCTGGCTCGGCGCACTGGCGGACCGGCGCGGCGAGAAGAAGCTGTGGTTCGGCATCTGGACCGTGGTCGGCTCGCTGGCTACCGCTGCACTGGCGCTGATTGGCGCCAGTCACTGGGCGTGGGCGCTGATCGTGTTCGCACTGGGCTCGGTCGGTTTCTTCGCCGGCTCGTCGTTTCAGGACGCGCTGATCGTGCAGGTCGCGGAGGGCCGCGAGACCAACCGCGTCTCATCGCTGGGCTTTGCGCTGGGTTATCTGGGCGGCGGCCTGCTGTTCCTGTTCAACGTGATGATGATCAAGTTTCACCAGGGCTTTCATCTCGCCAGCGCCGGCATCGCGATCCGCATCGCGTTCGTCGACGTGGCGCTGTGGTGGATCCTGTTCTCGCTGCCGATGTTCCGGCTGGTGCACGAGGCCGCGCCGACCGCCAGGCGCACCGGCTGGCGTGAGCTGTGGCAGACGGTGCGCGGCGTGCTGCGTGACCGCCCGGTGCTCAATTTCCTGCTGGCCTACTGGCTCTACATCGACGCCATAGGAACACTGCAGCAGATGGCGGCCGACTATGGGCTCAAGCTCGGCTTTTCACCCGACGCGATGATGCAGGCGCTGCTGCTGGTGCAGTTCGTCTCGTTCCCATTCGCGCTGCTGTTCGGCCGGCTGGGCGATCGCATCGGCGCCAAGCGCGCCATTTACCTGGGGCTGGCGGTATTCCTCGCCCTGACCGGCTATGCGTACTTCATGCAGACCGAGCGCGAGTTCTACATTCTCGCCGCCGTCGTGGGCACCGTGCAGGGCGGCGTGCAGGCGTTGTCGCGCTCCTACTTTGCGCATCTGATTCCGCGCGAGCGCTCCGGCGAGTATTTCGGTTTCTATAACATGCTGGCCAAGTTCGCCGCCGTGCTCGGGCCGCTGGCGATGGGTGTGGTGGCGATCGCCACCGGCAATCAGCGCCTGTCGATCCTGGTGCTCGGGCTGTTCTTCATCGGTGGTGCGCTGCTGCTGGCGCGCGTGCGCGAGGCCGACCCCGTGCGCTAGCCGGCTCGCCCGCTGCCGGGGCGCCGTCAGTGCGGCCGCGGCCGGCGCGGCTGCACCCGCAGCAGCCGCACCGCGCGCTGGAACTGTTCGAACTCGGCGGCACCGGCCGCCGGCCCGTAGCGCAATCGCGCATAGCGCCGGGCCAGGGCGGTCAGCGTGGAGGACAACTCGGGGCGCGCCCGACCCACGCGCTCGGCGTAGGCCATCGTGCCCTCGTGCGGCGCGCGTGGTTCGGCGGCGCGCCGCAGTTTACGTTCCAGCGCTCGCCAGCTTCGGCTCAGGCCGTCCCCGGCAGGCGAGCGCGACCGCGGCCGCAGGCCCCAGGCGATCAATGCCAGCCAGATGCCGGCGCTGGCGGCCAGTAGCAGCGCGAAGGCGCGCAAGTCGTGCTGCCTGAATCCTAGCCGCTCGAGCAGCGCGAGTTGCCTGGCGAAGCTGAAGCCGATGAATTCGTCCTGCCACCAGGCATTGAGCCCCTGCCAGGCCTGCACCGCGTTGACAACCCAGGACGAGGACATCAGCCCGCGTCCATTGCCGCCGGCGCCGGGCAGCAGTTCATCGAGTCCTTGGGTCAGGCGTCCCGGGGCGACCACCGCGGTCGGATCGACCCGTACCCAGCCCTGCGCCTCGAGCCACACCTCCGCCCAGGCGTGCGCATCGGCCTGGGTGATATAGAGATAGCCGCCGTAGCGATTCCAGCTGCCTCCCAGATAGCCGGTCACGACGCGCGCGGGCACGCCACCGGCGCGCATCAGCGCGACAAATGCCGACGCGTAGTGGCCGCAAAACCCGGCGCGCGTGCGAAACAGCAGATCATCCACCGAATCCAGATTCAGCAGCGGCGGCTCGAGCGTATAGGTGAAGCCGCCGCGACGCAGGTACTCGAGCACGGCGTCGACCAGGCCGACGTCGCTGCCGGCCTGCTGGCGCAGCGAGGCCGCCAGTTCGGCGCTGCGCGGGTTGCGATTCGGCGGCAACTGCAGATCCAGCCGCCGTGCTGCCGGGGACAGCGGATCGAGACTTCGATGCTGCGGATAGGACTGCAACCGATAGCTGACGGCGCGCTCGCTCGGCGCGGGGGCTATCAGCTGATAGTCGAAGGTGGCGAAAGTATTCGGCAGCTCGTCCGGCAGGCCGCGCGGCAACTCGAGCGCGATCAGCACATTGTGCTGGTTCGGTTCCAGCGTGATTGCATAACTATAGGCCTGGCCCTGGAACTGCAGGCGCGGTACGCGGTCCACCTGCGCATGCTGGCGGCGCCAGGTGTAGCCGTCGAAAACATGCAATACCGGTCCGCGCCAATAGCGCTCGGCGGCCGGCGGCGGCGCGGCGTCGAAACGTACGCGCAGCGCCGCATCGCCCGATTGCGTGAGCTGCGAGATGCTGCCGGGACTCATCTCATCGCCCAGTCCGGTGAACGCTTCGTGCCGCTGCGGCAGCACCCAGAACGAGCCGGGGAGCCTGGGCACGAAGAAAAACAGCAGCAGTGCAAATGGCAACGCAGCGGCAAGACTCAAGCCCGAGCGGCGTAGCAGCGTCGCCGTGCGCGCCACCTCGAAGTCGGTGCCGAGTGCGTACGACGCCGTGCATAGCAGCCACAGCTCGGCCGCGTACAGCGGCAGGCGCCATAACGCCTGGCCGTCGAGGCAGGCGGCGAGCAGCAGGAACAACGCCGCGGCCAATATGATCAGCCAGTCGCGTCGGCGCGAGGTCTCGCTGAGCTTCAGGGTCGCCATCGCGACCAGCAGGCTCGATCCGGCGTCGATGCCGTTGAGCGTGTGAAAACTTGCCAGTACCGCGAGCGTCAATAGCAGCGCGACGCCGATGCGCAGGAAGCGCGCCGGCAGACGCAGCGGCGCGCGCAGCCCGCGCGCTCGCCAGGCGATGGCGAGCAGCGCCAGTGGCAGGCACCACAGCGCCGTATGGTGAGCGTTGAGCAGCACCGCCCCAAGAAAGCCGCCGAGCAGCAGCCAGAGGCTGTTCGCCGGCAGCGGTGGCGATTCAACGGCGATGGCGGCGCGCGCGTTCACGTGCCGTACAGCGCCAGGGCTTCCAGGCAGGCGCGTTGCTGCGCGATGCCGTGCCCGACCGGCAGTGCCTGCTGCGGCAAGTCCAGCCGGTAGGTGTCGCCGAGGCGTTCGCAGTCGAGTACCCATTGCGCCAGCTGCGACAGCCGCTGCTCGAGCGGCAGCGACTGCAGTGACGCGAACGCGAGCAGTCGGTGCATGCCCGCGGGCGCATCGTACTGCGCCACCAGCAGCGGGCCGCCACGCGCATAGACTTTCCAGGCGACGCTGCGCGGAGAGTCGCTCTCCTGCAGCGGCCTAAGCCCGGCCCATTCCTCCTCGCCGCCGACGCGCGAGCGCCGTTCGCCCTGGCGCGGATCGCCGCTGCGCACCGGCAACGGGCGCGTTCCGCCCGGTGCCGGATAGACAATGGCCTCGAGCGGCAGGTGCAGCCAGGTCCAGGCCCGAAACAGGCCCAATGGCGCGGTGCTCGACAACTCGAGCCGCTCGATGCGCTGGCGGCCGCGCGCGCCGGCCTGGTACTTGAGCCGGACCAGCTGGGTCGCGGCCGGCGGCAGCTGGAAGCGGCCCGGCAGGCAGCCGCCGGCGCGCAGCTGCAGGGCGCTGCGCGCGCGGGAGTGCGGATTCTCAAAGCACAGCTGCAGCTCTCCCAGTCGTCCGGCGTAGCTGTCGTCGGCTTCGGCGCGCAGCAGCTTCAGGCCCGATAGCATCCCGTGGCATTCATGCATCGACACCAGTGTCACCCCGCACAACATGAAGCACAGCAGCAATGCCAGGCTGTTGTTGTAGTTCATGCCGGCCAGCAGCATCACAAACAGCAACGCCGCCGCCGCGACACCGGCTCCGGTCGGCAGGATGTAGATGCGTCGCGCCTGCAGCGTCAGCGGCGGCGTGTCGTCGCCCTGGCGCGCGCGCGCCCAGTGCGCCAATGCCGCCGCCAGTGCCGCGCGCGGCTCAGACAGGAATCGGAACGGCCCTGATGAGCGCATCGGCGACTTCGTTGCCATGAGCGGCGCCGTCGCCGTGGCGCGTTTCCAGGCGGTGCGCTGCGATCGCCGGAAACACGATCTGCACGTGCTCGGGCAGCACCGCGCTCTCTCCCTGGATCAGCGCCCAGGCCTGTGCGGCACGCAGCAGTCCCTGGGCGGCTCGCGGCGATAGACCGAGCTCCAGTTGCACGCGTGTATGCGCGACCAGAGCCTGCACGTAATCCAGCAGCGCAGCGGCGACATGCACGCTGCGCGCCTGACGCTGCAGATTCAGCACCTCGGCGCCGCTGAGCACGGCCGGCGTGTCGTTCAGCAACTCGCGCCGCTCGCCCTGCAGCAGCACGCGCCGCTCGGAGGCCCGATCCGGATAGCCCAGGCTCACCCGCATCAGGAATCGGTCGAGTTGCGATTCCGGCAGACCATAGGTGCCGACCTGCTCGTGCGGGTTCTGGGTAGCGACTACGAAAAATGGTTCGGGTAGCGGGTAGGTAATGCCATCGACGCTGACCTGGCGCTCCTCCATCGCTTCAAGCAGCGCGCTCTGCGCCTTCGGACTGGCTCGATTCACCTCGTCGGCGAGCAGCAGCTGGGTGAATACCGGGCCGCGCCGGAACTGGAACTTGTGGGTATCGCGATCGAAAATCGACACGCCGATGATGTCTGCCGGCAGCATGTCGCTGGTGAATTGCACGCGGGTCCATTCCAGGCCCAGCACCCGCGCCAGGCAATGGGCCAGCGTGGTCTTGCCCACGCCGGGCACGTCCTCGATCAGCAGGTGACCACGCGCGATCAGGCAGGTCAGGCACAGCCGCACCTGCTGTCCCTTGCCGAAGATGACGCGCTCGATCGCCGCCACGGTATCGACCAGGCGGTTCAAGCACGCACCTGGGCGAGCGCCCGCACCTGCTCCATCTGCCGCGTCAGTGCCGCGCGCGTGCGCTCGAATTCGGCCAGGCGTGATCGCTCCTGCTCGACGACATCGGCGGGCGCGTTACCGACAAAGCTGTCGTTGGCGAGCTTGCCGCGGGATTTGTTCAGCTCCTGTTCGATCTTCTGCAGGCGCTTGTCGAGGCGCTGCAATTCGCTCGCGGGTTCGATCAGTCCGGCCATCGGCACCAGCAGGCTGAGTTCCCCGACCAGCGCGGCGGCCGCGGGCGGGGCGGGCTCGCCGGAGGCAAGCGGCCGCACGCTCTCAAGGCCCGCCAGGCGCGACAGCAACGCATGATGGCGCTGCGCGAGCTGCAGATCGTGGGCAGTGGCGTGCTGCAACAGCAGCGGCAGACGGCGGCCGGGACTGATGTCCATCTCGCCACGGATCTGGCGGATGCCGAGCACGACCTGCATCACCCAACGCAGCTCGGCTTCGGCGCCCGCATCGTGTTCGAACTGCGCCGCCTGCGGCCAGGGCGCGAGCACGATGCTCGGGCCCGGCACGCCCGCGAGCGGCGCCACGCGCAGCCAGATGTCCTCGGTAATGAACGGCATCAGCGGGTGCAGCGCACGCAGCAGTGCCTCCAGCACTTCAAGCAGCGTGCGGCGCACGCTCTGCTGCGCGGCTGCATCGCCGGCGTCCTGCAGCACCGGCTTGACGATCTCCAGGTACCAGTCGCAAAACTCGTGCCAGGTGAATTCGTACAGCGCGCTGGCGGCAAAATCGAACCGGTAGTCATCGAACGCCTGGTCGACCGCGCGGATCGTGGCGCCGAGGCGCGAGCGAATCCAGCGATCGGCAGGTGCCGAAGATGGGGCGAGCCGGATCGCGGCGGCGCTCGCATCGGCCGGCGCGGCCGGCGCCGGCGCCTGCTCGAGCGACAGCATCACGAAACGCGCGGCGTTCCACAGCTTGTTGCAGAAGTTTCGGTACCCGGCCACCCGCCCGAGGTCGAAGCGCAGATCGCGGCTCTGTGTGGCAAGCGAGGCGAAGCTAAAGCGCAACGCATCGGTGCCGTGAGCCGCGATGCCGTGCGGGTACTGCTTGCGCGTGGCCGTTTCGATGCTGGCAGCCAGATGCGGCTGCATCAGTCCCGAGGTGCGCTTGGCCACCAGCGCCTCGAGCCCGATGCCGTCGATGATGTCGAGCGGGTCGATCACATTGCCCTTCGATTTCGACATCTTCTGGCCTTCGGCATCGAGGATCAGCCCATGCAGGTACACCGCGCGAAACGGCACCTCACCCATGAATTTCAAGCCGAACATCAGCATGCGCGCGACCCAGAAAAAGATGATGTCAAAGCCGGTCACCAGCACGTTGGTCGGATAGAAGCGATCGAGGTCCGGGGTGCGCTCGGGCCAGCCTTGGGTGGAAAAGGGCCACAGCGCCGAAGAGAACCAGGTGTCGAGAACGTCCTCGTCCTGGCGCAGCGCCACCTCGCGGCCGTGGCGGGCACGGGCCTGGGCATGGGCATCGGCCTCGCTGCGTGCGACGTAGATCTGGCCATCCTCGCCGTACCAGGCCGGGATGCGATGGCCCCACCACAGTTGCCGGCTGATGCACCAGTCCTGGATGTTGCGCATCCACTGGTAGTAGGTCTTGTCCCAGTTCTCGGGTACGAAGCGCACCCGACCGGATTCGACCGCCGCGATCGCCGGGGCTGCCAGCGGCGCAACGCGCACGTACCACTGATCGGTCAGGTAGGGCTCGATCACCGCGCCGGTGCGATCGCCGCGCGGGATCATCAGCTTGTGCGGTTCGATGCGTGCGACCAGGCCGGCCGCCATAAGCTCGGCCACGATGCGCTCGCGCGCCTCGAACCGATCGAGGTCGCGCAGGTGCGCCGGCGCGTTGTCGTTCAGGCGCGCATCGGGCGTGAACACGTTGATCAGCGGCAATGCGTGCCGCATGCCGATCGCGTAGTCATTGAAGTCGTGTGCCGGGGTGATCTTCAGGCAGCCGGTGCCGAAGGCGGGATCGACGTAACTGTCGGCGATGATCGGGATTTCGCGCCTGGCCAGCGGCAGCAGCAGCCTGCGCCCGATCAGCGCGCGGTAGCGCTCATCCTCCGGATGCACCGCGACCGCAGCATCGCCCAGCATCGTCTCCGGACGGGTGGTAGCCACGATCACCTCGCCGCTGCCGTCCGCGAGCCGATAGCGCAGATGCCACAGCTGCCCGTGTTCCTCTTCGGACAGCACTTCCAGGTCCGACAGCGCGGTGCGCAGCACCGGATCCCAGTTGACCAGCCGCTGGCCGCGGTAGATCAGGCCCTCCTGATGCAGCCGTACGAACGCTTCCACCACCGCGCGCGACAGATCCGGATCCATCGTGAAGCGCTCGCGCGTCCAGTCGACCGAGGCGCCAAGGCGGCGCAACTGCTGCGCGATGGTGCCGCCCGACTGCTGCTTCCAGGCCCAGACGTGCTCGACAAAGGCGTCGCGCGACAGGTCGGTGCGCCGCTTGCCTTCGGCGTTGAGCTGCCGCTCGACCACCATCTGCGTGGCGATGCCGGCATGATCGGTCCCGGTCTGCCACAGGGTCTGCTCGCCGCGCATGCGATGCTGGCGTATCAGCGCATCCATGATCGTGTCCTGGAATGCATGCCCCATATGCAGCGTGCCGGTCACATTCGGCGGCGGAATGACGATGCAGTAGCTGCGCTGCCCAGGCCGCGGGGCAAAATAGCCGGCTGCCTCCCAACGCTGATACAGACGCTGTTCGATATCGGCGGGCGAGTAGACTTTTTCCATCCGGGACTGAGGCTGGCGTTAAAACCCGGCAATTATAGGGCTTAAGGCGGGCGTTAAGGCGTATCGTTGGCCGCGATGTTGTGCGTTTCCGGCGTCAGCCCCAGGTCGCGGTAGTGACGAAAGCGGTTGCGCCCGGCGCGACGCCGCGCTTCCTCCGCGTCTACGATTTCGGCGATGCGCACGGCGTGTGCGGCAGCCCCGGGTACTTCACTGCCCAGGTTCAGCAGCAGCTCGAACGGCTGCAGCGGCTGCAGCTGAAAGCCCAGCAGTACCGGCGTGTCGTGCCATTGCCGGACGTCGCTGAAGGACTCGTGCGGCACAAAGCTGCGGTCGGCGAAGGTCCACAGCAGCTCATCGAAACTCTGCAGTTCGATCGCATCATCGAGCCAGACGAACACACGTTGATCGGCCAGGTAGGCCTGTTCGGCGATGCGGCAGGCGAACTTCAGCCGTGCACGCGGCTCGCTGCCGGGCAGCACGTAAAAGTCGACTCTCGGCGTTGCCGCCACCGCCACCTTAGGACTTGGAGCCGGCGGCGCGGCGCGTCAGGAAATCAGCCACCAGCGACAACGGCCTACCGGTGGCACCCTTGGCGGCCCCCCCGGCCCAGGCGCTGCCGGCGATATCCATGTGCGCCCAGCGCATCCCCTGGGTGAACTTTCCCAGAAACGCCGCAGCGGTGATCGCACCACCCTCGCGACCGGCGATGTTCGCCATGTCGGCAAAGTTACTGCGCAGCTGCTCGCCGTACTCCTCGGTCAGCGGCAGCTGCCAGGCGCGATCATCGGTGCGCACGCCCGCCTCGACCAGCTCGCGCGCCAGGGCATCGTCGTTCGCCATCACGCCGCTGTGATGATTGCCAAGGGCGATGATGCAGGCGCCGGTCAGGGTTGCGAAGTCCACCACCGCCTCGGGCTGGTAACGGCGCGCATAATTCAGCGCATCGCACAGGATCAGCCGTCCCTCGGCATCGGTGTTGAGGATCTCGACGGTCTGTCCGGAAGCGCTGGTGACGATATCGCCCGGCTTCACCGCGCGGCCGTCCGGCATGTTTTCGCAGGTCGGTATCAGGCCGACAAGATTGATCTTGAGGCCGGTGCGCGCTGCAAAATCGATCGCCGCCAGGACCGTGGCGGCACCGCACATGTCGTACTTCATTTCGTCCATCGCCGGCGGGTCCTTGAGCGAGATGCCGCCGGTATCGAAGGTCACGCCCTTGCCGACCAGCACCAGCGGCGGCCGGCTGCGGCGTGCGCCACGGTAGTCGAGCACGATGAAGCGCGGCGGCTCGGCGCTGCCTCGGGTCACCGCCAGCAGACAACCCATCTTGAGGCGCCGGATTCCGGCCTCGTCGAATACACGCACTCGCAGGCGGCGCCGATAGCTGCGTTCCAGTTCGCGCGCCTGTGCCGCCAGGTAGCGCGGCGTGCAGACGTTGGCAGGCAGATTGCCAAGGTTACGCAACAGGCGGGCGCTCTCGCTTAGCGCGGCCCCCGCAGCCAGTCCGCGCCGCACCTCGGCGATTGCCGCGGCGGCGACCGGCCCCACCAGTACCCGCGCCAGCGCCGGCGCTCGCGCCCGGCGTCCGGTCTTGAGATCGTTGACGCGGTACAGGCTCGCCCCGGTGATCTCCGCAATGCTGCGGCCGAGGTAATAGCCGTCGAGTTCGGCTGCGCCTGGCCGCTCGAGGGCGATTGCGGCCGATGCGATGCGGGTACGCGCCAATGCGGCAATAGCAGTCTGCAGCGCGCGGCGCCAGCCACGGCGGTTGAACTGCGCCTTGTTGCCCAACCCGATCAGCAGCAGTCGTCCGGCGGCAACTCCAGGCACCTCGGGCAGCAGCAGCGTCTCACCGGTGTGCCCGGAAAAATCACCACTGCTGAGCAGGCGGCGCACGCGACCGCGCACCCTGCGGTCCACCGCCAGGCCTTCCGCGCCCAATTCGCCACGCTCGAATGCCCCGATTACCAGGCAATCGCTGCGCTGGGCGGCGGCCGGGCGGCTGAAAGCATCGAATCGCATCGTCTTAATCCTTGTTTGCCCGCGAAATATTCGTATAACGTAGCGCCCGCCGCGGTGTAAACCCCTGCGTTCGGCGGCATTGACCGGATACGCCGTCGCGCGCGCGGCCACGATAGTCTAAAGGCAAGTGTAGCCCAAGCCGCCTGGAGGTAGAGGACCCATTGCGAATTCTGCAGCGCTATATGCTCTGGGAGATGACCGTCAACTTCGTTGGCGTGACGCTCATAGCGTTCGCCCTACTGTTGGTGAACCAGGTCGGCTCGGTGCTCGCGCGCGCAGCCCAG
The DNA here is from genome assembly GCA_013289615.1 of Gammaproteobacteria bacterium. GTDB lineage: Bacteria > Pseudomonadota > Gammaproteobacteria > Steroidobacterales > Steroidobacteraceae > FEN-1191. Next base: position 28,038 of record JABCZO010000027.1, on the reverse strand, counting down.
CTGCAGTACCAGAAAGGCTACGTGCTCGAGCTGATCGGGCTGAGCGCGGCGCAGAACGTGGCGATCCTGCTGCCATTCGGATTGGTGATCGGCATCGTGCTCGCCTTCGGACGCCTCTACCACGACAGCGAGATGGCGGCGGCGCAGGCCTGCGGCGTCGGTGTCGCGCGGGTTGCGGCGGCGGTGTGGCTGCTGGCATTGCCGGTCACGGCACTGATCGGCTGGCTCAATTTCGATCTGTCGCCGCGCGCGGCAGCGGCCGAAGCGGCGCTGCGTACTGAGGCGCTGCGCGCCGCCATCAGCGCACCGGTCGAGCCGGGGAAGTTCCGCAGCTTCAGCGGCGGGCGCATCGTGGTGTACGCACGTGCCGCCGAGCGCAACGGCGATCTGTCTGACGTATTCGTCAAGCGCAGCGACGGGCCGTCCGTTGAGACCACGGTGGCGCGGCGCGCCCGCTACGCCGGTTCGGCCGATGGCGTGGCCGAGACCATCACACTGTTCGACGGCGAGCGCATCGAAGGCACGCCCGGCAGCAATCGCTTCCGCATCATGCGCTTCGAGCAGCAGTTGATTCCAGTGCAGTCCCCCGAGGCCGCCGCGCGTGCGCTGCGGGTGGGCGAGCTGAGCACCATCACACTGCTGGGGAGCCACGATTTAAAGCAGCTGGCCGAGCTGCACTGGCGTCTGGGACTGCCGGTGATGACCCTGGTGCTGACGGTGCTTGCGGTGCCGCTTGGACGCTTGCGCCCGCGCCAGGGCCGCTACGCCCACGTCTGGATCGCGATGCTGGTGTTTGCGCTGTATGCGAACCTGGCACTCGCGGGGCGCACCTGGCTGGAACGCGGCATCGTTCCGGCCGCGTTCGGGCTGTGGTGGGTGCATGCGCTGTTCCTGGCGATGAGCCTGGCGGCGGTGCTCGGGCCCGGGCTGCTGCGCGCGCACCGCGCACGTCGCGCACGACGAGCGATGCGATGACACTGCTCGATCGCTATATCGCACGTACACTGCTGTCCGCGGTCGCGCTGGTGATGATGGCGCTGCTGATGCTCGGCATGCTGTTCGTATTCATCGGCGAACAGGGTAATGTCGGCGTCGGCAAATACGGCATGCTCGATGCGCTGCAGTACTCGGTACTGACCCTGCCGCAATTCGCGCTCGAATCCTTTCCGGCCGGTGCCCTCATCGGTGCGCTGCTTGGCATTGGCGTGCTGGCGCGCAGTCATGAGCTGACCATCATGCGCGCTTCGGGCATGTCGAAACTGCGCCTGAGCGCCGGCGCGCTGATCAGCGCCGCGGTACTGGTGGCGATCGCGCTGCTGGTCGGCGAGTTTCTGGCGCAACCGCTGGGCCAGCTGGCCGATGAACAGAAGGCCTACGCCAAGTATTCCAACATGAGCTTCGCCGGCGCCGGCGCCTGGATCCGCGATGGCGACATTATCCTGAACGTTCAGGATCGTTCCAGCGCCGCCGAGTTCGGCGGTATGCTGATCTTCGAGCTCACACCGGATGATCGGCTGGCCGCCATTGCGCGCGCCGAACATGCGACCGCGGCCGGGGCGCAGTCATGGCAGCTGCGCAACTACGTGGAGTCGCGCTTCGTCGACGATTCGGTCACCAGCCTGCGGCAGGCGCAGCGACCGCTGCACACTGCGGCCGGCGCGGACTTCCTGCGGCTGGTCAACACCGACACCGCGGAGCTGTCGCTGCGCACGCTGTACAAGGCGGTACGCTATCTGCGGTTGAACAATCTCGAAACCGAGCAGTATGAGATCGCGTTCTGGTCACGCGTAGCGCGCACCGTCGGCATCCCGGTGGCACTGCTGTTCGCGTTGCCGTTTGGATTCGGTTCGCTGCGCAACGCCTCGCTCAGTGCCCGCACCACATTTGGCGTGGCGCTCGGCATCGTCTACGTGTTCCTGCAGCGACTGGTCGAAAGCGGCACGCAGGTGTTCGATCTCGACCCGCTGGTGCTCGCCTGGATACCCACCGGGCTGCTGGCGCTGGCCACGGCGACGATGATGTGGCGCGTGCGCTAACTGCGATGCACCGGTTTTCCAGGCCCCTGGACCTGTGGCTGGCGCGACTGCTTGCTACGGCCGCGCAGGTCGCGCCGCACGAGCGCCGTGCGGTGCTGCTGGCCTTCATGTGCAATTTTGTGCTGCTGGGCAGCTATTATATCCTGCGCCCGGTGCGCGACACGGTGGCAACCGTGATCGGCGTCGGGCAGCTGCAGAACCTGTTTACCGCGACCTTCATTGGCACCCTGGTGGCCTCGCCGATCTACGCAATGCTGGCCTCGCGGCTCAGGCTCACGGGCCTGTTGCCCGGCGTGTTCTGGTTCTGGCTGTTCAATGTGTTGCTGTTCCAGCTGTTGTTCGCACTCGCTCCGAACAATGTCTGGGTGGCCGCAGCCTATTACGTCTGGTTCAGCGTCGCCAACCTGTTCATGATCTCGCTGTTCTGGAGCCTGATGGTGGACATGTTCACCGCCTCCCAGGCGACGCGGCTGTTTGCGCTGATTGCGGCCGGTGGCAGCATCGGTGCCATCGCCGGTCCGCTGTTGACGCGGCTGCTGGTGCACCGGCTGCAGCTCAGCGGCATGCTGCTGCTTGCTGCCGCAGGCTTCCTGATCGTGATCGCGCTGGTGTATCGGCTGATGCGCGAGAAGGCGCGGCTGCACGCCAGTCATCAAGAGGTACAGGCAACAACGTTGGATCACGGACTGCCGGGCAATCCATTTGAGGGCTTCAGCCAGCTGTTCAGCTCGCGTTACATGACCAGCCAGGCGCTATTCATTCTGCTGATGACCTGGGTAAATACGGTCGCCTACTTCCTGCAGACCGATGTAATCGCGCACGCGTTCACCGCCGTGGAGGGCCGCGCGCAGGCGATTGCCGACATCGATCTGGTGGTCAATGTCGCCACCGCTGTGATCCTGATCTTCGGTCTTGGGCACCTGGTGCAGCGCTTCGGGGTGACCGCCGGGCTGGTGCTCAATCCGCTCATCCTGCTGCTTGCCTTCGTGGTGGTGGCGCTCTCGCCGTCGCTGTTGGTCATTCAGGCGCTGCAGGTGGTGCGCCGCGTGTCGCAGTACGCCATCGCCCGACCCAGCCGGGAAATGTGCTTCACGGTGGTGGAACAGAGCAGCCGCTACAAGGCAAAAAACGTCATCGACACTGTCGTCTACCGCTTCGGTGACGTCAGTTCGGCGTGGATGCAGGCTGGCTTGCGCGCTGCTGGATTCGGCCTTGGCGCTGCGGTGGCGCTCGGCGTCGGCGCCTGCCTCGCCTGGGCAGGGGTGGCGCGCTATGCCGGCCGCCGCTACGAACAGATTCGCACGGAGCAGTCATGAATCCTTCGATGCCGCCGGCCGCTGCAACGCCACGTCCATCGCTGTTGGCGCGGGTACTCAAAGTGGTCGCCGCGATCGAGCCCTATGAGGTCAAGGCAGTTGTCCTGAGCATGCTGTATTTCCTTTTCCTGTTCGGCAGTTACTCGGTCCTCAAGCCGGTGCGCGATGCGATGGGCACGGTGTACGGCGTCGCTCATTATCAGCAGCTGTTCACGATGACGCTGCTTGCAAGCCTTATATTCGCGCCGTTGTACTCCGGCGTTGCTGCGCGCATCCGGCTATCGACCTTCCTGCCCTGGGTCTATGCCTTCATCGCCGTCACCATTGCCGCCTTCTACGCGCTGTTCGTCGGCGTCAGCGGCCAGGATCGCTGGATCGCAGCCGCCTTCTTTGTCTGGGTCAGCACCTTCAACCTGCTGATCATCTCGGTATTCTGGACCTTCATGGCCGACATCTTTTCGCGCACCCAGGCCAAGCGCCTGTTCGGCTTCGTGGCCGCCGGCGGCACTGTCGGCGGCATCGTCGGACCGGCGATTCCGACCTTCTTCGGCAAGCAGCTGGGCAACAACAACCTGATGCTGATCGCGGCCGCCGGTTTCGTCGTGACCGCCGTGCTGGTACGCCTGCTGGCGCACGAAAAGCAGCGGCTGCTGGCGGCCGGCGTGGAGGTTCAGCGCACCCGGCTCGATCATCGGCTTACCGGCAATCCATTCGACGGCTTCGTGCTACTGCTTCGTTCGCGCTATCTGCTGCTGCTGGCTCTGTTCCTGCTGCTGATGACCTGGATATCGACCATCGTCTATTTCCAGCTCGGAGATCTCATTACCAAGGCCTTTACCAGTCGCGACGCGCGTACCCAGGCCTACAGCACGATTGAGTTGTCGGTAAACAGCATCGCGGTCATCATCCAGTTATTCGGCTCCGGACGCATCATCGCGCGCTTTGGCGTCAAGGCCGGGCTGCTACTCAACCCGATCATCATGGTGATTGCCTTTCTTGCGATCGCATTCTCGCCGGTGCTGCTGATCCTTGCCGGCATCCAGATCGTGCGGCGCGTGGCTGAATATGCGCTGGCCAAGCCGACGCGTGAAATGCTGTTCACGGTGGTCGATCAGGAGAGCCGCTACAAGGCCAAGAACGTCATCGATACGGTGGTGTATCGCTTTGGCGATTTCAGCAATGCCTGGGTCAGTTCCCTGATTCAGCCGCACGGCGTCACCGGACTGGCCATCTTCGGCCTGATCACTTCCGCGGTCTGGTTCCCGGTCGCCTGGCTGCTGGGGCGAAAGTACGACAGCGTGCGCAGTGGCGAGCTGGTCGACAATGCGGCCAGGCCCGCTGATGGGACGAAAGCCTAGTGCAGCGCGCCAGCGTCAGTGCCAGCCGCTGTTGCGCGCTTTGGCTTCCGCCGCCGCGTTCAGCGGCTCGCCGCTGATGTGCTCATTGACTGCCTGCAGCAGTGCTGGCGGCAGGCTCGATGCGGCCATGCGCAGATTTTGTCCGTTGGCGGCGCTGCCGGCGCCCTCGGTTCCGACCAGGTTCATCAGCTGCCACTGCTCCTGTTCGCGACAGGCCAGGCCCGCGAGCGCGCGGCTGCCACTGAGCGCGAAGGTGCGGCAGTAGTTGCCGCTCCTGGACCTGAAGGTCAGCCCAACGCGTATCGCTGCGGTTGCCGGCGCGCCACCGGTGAGCTGCTCGTTCAAGGCACGCGCGAGAGCGCCGCGAGCCAGCAGCGAGCCGTCGTGGAACTCGGTCAGCGCGCTCGGCGCCGACAGGCGCTGGATCAATGCACCCGCCATCAAGCCCACCACCAGGCTGGCGGCAATACTGTAGCGGCGCACCTTCATCTGGCGCTGTCCCTGGCCGCTGCGCGAGCGTAGCGCGCGAACACGCGCCAGATCGATTACTTGAGCGGGGCCCGACGGCGCGCCGAGCTTGGCGGCCTGCAGTAGGGCTTGCGGCACGGCTTCCTGCAGTACGCCGTCGTAGGCGCCGCGCACTCGATCGCGTAGCGCGCGCTGCTGCGCGACGCGTTGCGCCAGCTGTGAATCCAGTGCAATGGCCTGTTCAATGCGCGCCCGCTCGGCGCCTTCGAGCTCGCCGTCGACGTAGGCGGCTAACATCTCGTCCGGAATTGTCATGCGCCATCTCCCGGCCCCAGCAACTGCTGCAGCGCCTGGCGTGCGCGAGCGAGTCGGCTGGTCAGCGTCCCGATCGGAACCCCGATAATCTGCGCGGCTTCCTTATAGGGCAAGCCCTCGATGAGCACCAGCGCCACCGCCAGCCGCTGCTCCTCGGGCAGGCACGCCATCGCCTGGTCAACCGACAGGGTGCCGCTGGCATCGCCCCTGTGATCGGGGACTGCTTCGGCCTGCCCGGCGTCCCCGAGCGTGCGCTCGCGCCGTGCGCGCGAGCGCAGCTCATCGATCCAGGCATGCTTGACGATGGTGTAGAGCCAGCTGTCGAGCCGGGTATCGGCTTGCCATTGCTCGAGATGCGTGAGTGCGCGCTCGAGCGCTGCTTGCAGCAAATCGTCCGCATCGTGAGGGTTCCGGGTCAGGCTGCGCGCAAACCGGCGCAACTTCGGCAGCAGCTCGAGGATCCGGCTTTGCAGCAGATCGGCGGGGCCGCTCATGTGCTATCGGATAAACGCGCTGGCGTAGGCGGTTCTTCCATGTGCAGGCAAAGATATATTTCGTGGCAGGTCGCGAGCGGCAACCCGGCGGTCGTTTGAGTCAATGCTAGCATCGTAAACCAAGGACGTTGCGTTATGAGACTCCGCACCGCGGCCACGCTATTCGCACTCAGCTGTGCTGCCCTGACAGGCGCTGCAGCGGCACAGATCAGTGTGCCCGCGGCGCACCTGCCGTCGCTGCCCGCCGCTGGGCTGAGCAGCCCACTAGGGCAAAGCGCCACCGGCGCCGCCAGTCTGGCCCCGGCTGCACTCACGTCACTGCGTCGCACGACCGGCCAGCATCTGATCCGGCAGAATCGCCAGCAGATCGAGGCGGATCCTAATGGCGAACCGATGCTGCGCGGTGAGCTGGTTGCGCTCGATCTGAGCGCGGCGGCACTCGAGCGCATCGTGGCGGCGGGTTTCGTACGCGTCCGCGGGCAGGCGCTGGATGACGCCGACACCCGAATCGTTGTGTTGCGCGCGCCGCACGGCATGTCAACTCGGCACGCGCTGCGGCAACTGCGCGAGCTCGATCCCGCGGCGCTGTTTGATTACGATCATATCTATGATGGCAGCGCGTCGGCCGCGGGTGCAGCCGCGTCCCTGGCCGGGCCGGCGGATATTGCGCCGGCCGCGGATCTTGACCGCGACCACGAGCGCGCCATGCGCGTGGGCCTGATCGATGGCGGGGTACAGGTTACCCATGGGGTATTTCACGGCGCCTCGATCGTGGCGTCGGGCTGCGACGGGCGAGCGGTACCGAGTGCGCATGGCACCGCAACCGCCTCGCTGCTGATCGGCGATGCCGCACCGTTTCGTGGCGCGGCGCCCGGCGCCCGGCTTTACGCCGCTGATGTCTACTGCGGCCAGCCGACCGGCGGTGCCGTCGATGCGATCGCAGCGGCCTTCGGCTGGTTGCACGCGAATCGGGTCGCGGTCATCAACATCAGCCTGGTCGGACCGGATAACCTGATTCTGCGACAGGTGGTAAAGCAGATGATTGCGCGCGGCCACATTGTCGTCGCGGCGGTCGGCAACGACGGCCCCGCGGCGCCCCCGCTGTATCCGGCGGCCTACCCTGAGGTCGTCGGTGTGACCGGCGTCGATGCGCAGCGCCGCGTGCTGATAGAGGCCGAGCGTGGCAGCCAGGTCGAATTTGCCGCGCCAGGCGCCGACATGGCGGCGGCGACCTGTCCTGAAGGCTATAGCGTCGTGCGCGGAACCTCGTTTGCCGCACCGCTGGTCGCCGGATTGCTGGCGCCGCGGCTGTTGGCGCCCGATCCGGAGGGCGCGCGCATGGCCATCGCATCCCTGGCGCAAGAGGCGATCCACATGGGCGCCGGTGGGCGCGATCCGACCTACGGGCTGGGGCTGGTAGCGGAGGGGCTGCGCGTAGCACCTGACATAATGCAGCTACGTCGCAACTGATGATCCCCGGCAAGGGAAGAAGACCGGTCCTGCAATCGTTTAGCTCTGTGAAGGTCGCTATCTGCTGCGGCCATAGACGGAGCAATGCACATGAATACGAGTCATCTTCGCACCGCACTGGCGGTGGCCTGGATCCTGGGGCTCAGTGCCGTGGCGCAGGCCGGCCCGCTGGGCGGCGGGGCCGGCGGCGGCTTGTCGGGCGGCTTGTCGGGCGGCTTCAACGGCGGCCTCAGTGGCAACACGATGGGCAGCTTCGGCCGCATTACAGGCAATGCGGCCGGCAGTGCAAGTGGCAACGCCAGCGGCAGTGCCAGCGGCAATGCCAGTTCGCTGGTCAAAGCGACGCATCGCGACCTGGGTGCCGCGCACGACAGTGCGAACACGGCTGTCCGGTCCGCCAGGGACACGGGTGCCGACAGCGCCCGATCGGCCGCTGCGACCACCGCCGGCAGGACAGCCGGCGTGACACAGTCGGCGCAGGCGGCGGCCAGCGCCCAGGGCGCTGTCCCAGCGAGCCCGGCAGCGGTCGGTGCGGCCGGGTCAGTCGGTTCCGGTACTGCCGGCGGGTCGGCGCCCCTTGGCGGTTCGAGCGCCGGCGCACAGTCGGCCGCGTCGCTATCGTCGGTACCGCAGCCGGTCGTGCCGGCGCGCGCTGCACTCTCGGGCGGCGGCACGGTCGCGGCTTCACCCTCGGCGAATGTGGGCGCTTCGGTAGGCAACTGATCCGACCCGCCGAGGCGGGCCATCGATGGCGCACGTGGGTGCCGACACGACGGCGGGAGACGGTCCCGCCGTCTCTTATAGTAGATGCGCGCCGTGCACCCGCTGCCGTAGCATCTCGCCATGTCAGGCCAGAACACGCGCACCGATCGATCTGCCACCGGAACGGTGCGCCGGGCCGCACTGCATCACGCCGCGAACGCCGCACGGGCGCTGGCTTCCGTGCGACCGAGCGACCTCGACGTGCATGGCGCTCGCAAGCAGATCAAGAAATCACGCGCCGCGCTGCGGCTGCTGCGCGCGGCGCTGGCCGAGGCGACCTATCGGCGCGAAAACGCGGCGTTGCGTAGAGCCGCCAATGCGCTCAACGCGGTGCGCGATGCCAGGGTGCTGGCGCGCACGCTCGACGCGCTGCGTCGTCGCCATGTCGGGCTCGGCAAGGACAAGGCCGCTGCGGCAATGGCGCGCATGTTACGGCGGGGCCAGGCCCAGGCGCAGCAACAGTTGCGGGCCGTGCCTGGACCGCTGGCCGGCGTACGCCGCACATTGCAGCAGGTACAACAGCGAACGCGCCACTGGCGCGTGGGCCAGTTCGGCTGGTCGGCACTGGAGCCCGCCTTCCGGCGCATCTACCGGGCCGGTCGGCGCGCTGCCCGTGCGGCCAAGGGCCACCCCGATACATCGACGCTGCACGAGTGGCGCAAAAAGGTGCAGTACCTGTGGCATGCGCTGCAGATACTTAAGCCGCTGCAGTCCAGGGCGCCGCCAAAGGTCGGCGGTCTGGCGCGCCGGCTGGCGGACCATCTCGGCGAGGAGCATGACCTCGCGCTGCTGCAGGTTGCAGTGCTCGCTTTTGGGCGGCGCCACGGACCGGCGAGTGAGCCGTTGCTGGCGGCGATCGAGCGCCGGCGCCGGGCGCTGCGCAGCAAGGCCATGGCAGCGGGTAAGCGCCTGTACGCGCAGAAACCGCGCTCGATGGCGGCGCGCGTCGGGTGCTGCTGCGCGCCGCCGCGACGTTAGACAATGAAGATTCTGATGCGCGTTGTGTTGCTGCTGCTGCTGACGGCGCTCACCGTACTGCGCCTGTGGCTTGCCATGCTCGGGCTCGAGCAGTTAATCGGAGTGGATTGGGCGATCGCGATCGCGCTTGCACTGCTGCTGTCGGGAATCCTGCTGCCGCTGCAGATCGCTGTCTTTTTCGGCGCGCTGCTGGTGTGGCATTGGTCGCCGCTGCTCGCGCTGATCGTGGCCGCACCGCGCCTGATCCTGATGTTACCGGGGCTGATTTCCACATTCCTTGCCGGCAGACGCCATCCGCGGCCGCGCTGGAGCAGCTTTAAGCCGGCCTGATCCGGGCCAAAGGCTGTCGGGGGGCGAGGACCCGGATGGCGCTCCCTACGAGATTCGAACTCGTGTTCCAGCCTTGAGAGGGCCGTGTCCTAGGCCTCTAGACGAAGGGAGCAGCGAGACCGGGGGGCTTTGAAGAGGCGCGGTATTATAGACGTCCCCTTCGATTGCTCAAGCGGATTGGACGATTTGAACGATACCCCCCCAGCACTCCCCATCGGCTCGGCTCCGCGCGTCATTGCCCGCGCCGATCACACCATCTCCCGCTCGAATATTTCCGGCAACGCGCTGCGCGTGCTCTACCGCCTGAAGGATGCCGGCTACCAGGCGTTCCTGGTCGGCGGGTGCGTGCGCGACGTGATGCTCGGGCGCTATCCGAAGGATTTCGATGTCGCCACCAATGCGCTGCCGGATGAAGTCAGGTCGCTGTTTCGAAATTCGCGCCTGGTCGGACGGCGCTTTCGCCTGGCGCATATCGTGTACGGCCGCGAGGTGATCGAAGTGGCGACGTTTCGCGCCGCGACCGCGCCGTCACCGAGCGAGGAGCCGTTGCCGGAGGCGGATCCGGAAGAGGGCGAGGCGCCGGAGCTCGATGAGGAGTCGGAACTCGCCTCAATCGACAATGAACGCGTGCTGGATACGCACGGCCGCCTGCTGCGCGACAACGTCTATGGCAGCATCGAGGAGGATGTCTGGCGGCGCGATTTCACCGTCAACGCGCTGTATTACAACATTGCCGACTTTTCGTTATGGGACTATGTGGGCGGCGCCGAGGATCTGAGCGCGCAGCGCCTGCGCATGATCGGCGATCCGGAGACGCGCTATCGCGAGGATCCGGTGCGCATGCTGCGTGCGGCGCGCTTCGAGGCCAAGCTTGGCTTTGCGATCGAGCCCGCGACGGCGGAACCGATGCTGCGACTGCGCGGCCTGCTGACCGGTGTGCCGGCTGCGCGTTTGTTCGACGAAACCCTGAAGCTGTTCCTGACCGGCCACGGCGAGGCCAGCCTTGCGGTGCTACGCCGGCGATCGCTGCTGGAAGTGCTGTTTCCGGCGATCGAGCGCTACCTGGCGAAACATCCCGGTGGCCTGGTCGAGCAGCTGCTGCAACAGGGCCTGCGCAATACCGATGTGCGGGTCGCCGCGGACAAGCCGGTCACGCCGACGTTCCTGTTCGCGCTGCTGCTGTATGGCCCGATCGCCGAGGCGATCGAGTCGCTGCCGCGGCAACGCTGGCACGAGATCGGAGCGATTGTCGAGGCCTGCGATCGCGTGCTGCGCGAGGCCTCGGCACGCGTGACGATTCCGAGGCGCGTGGCGCTGGGCCTGCGGGAGATGTACGCGTTCCAGCCGCGGCTGGAACAGCCGCGCGGCAAGCGCGCATTGCGACTGCTCGAGCAGCCCCGTTTCCGGGCGGCCTTCGATCTACTGGCGCTGCGCGCGCAGCTGGGACTGGCCCCGGCCGATATCGCGGCCTGGTGGACCCGTATGCAGGAGGTGTCGCCTGAGGGGCGGGTGCGAATGCTCGATGCGCTGCCGAGACCGCGCCCGGCAGCGAAAACCTTCCCCGTACCCGGCACGGCTGCCACCCCGCCCCCGCTGCAAGGCACGCCGGTGCAGTCGGCGTTGTATGAGCCGCAACGGCTGGATGAAGCGCGTGGGTCCGACGGGCCGCCCGCGCCTGCGTCTAGCGAGGCCGGCGCCGCGGCCGACTCGGCGGGGCGCCGGACACGTCGCCGGCGCCGCCGCCGGCGCGGCTTTCCGGGCCCGGCCTGAATGCTGTGGCATCCGGCCTACGTTGGCATCGGCAGCAATCTGGATGAGCCCGCCGGCCAGGTACGCCGCGCGCTCGCGGCATTGGCCGACGTTCCGCAGACACGCCTGGTGCGGCAATCCTCGCTCTACGGGTCAAGGCCGCTGGGCCCGGCGGCACAGCCGGACTTCGTCAACGCGGTGGCCGCAATGCTCTCCCAGCTCGAGGTGGATGCGTTTTTCAGTTCCCTGCGCGCGCTCGAGAGCGCTCTGGGTCGCGAGCCGCCACGGGTACGCTGGGGACCGCGCCGTATCGACCTCGACCTGCTGCTGTTCGGTGAGCAGCGGCTCGACCGCCCAGAGCTTACGCTGCCGCATCCCGGGATAGTGCAGCGCAACTTCGTTCTGTATCCTCTGCTTGAAGTGGCACCCGGGCTGAACGTGCCGGGCTGCGGGCGTGTCGCCGAGCTTGCGGCCCGCGCCGATCCCGCGGGTATTTGGCGTCTGGACGACAGATCGATCACGCATGACGCCTGAAATTCTGCCCCACCGTTTCATCGTCATCGAGGGGCCGATCGGGGTCGGCAAGACCACTCTGGCGGCCAAGCTGGCGTCGACGCTGTCGGCCGAGCTGATCCTGGAGCACGCCGATGAGAATCCGTTCCTGGAGCGCTTCTACCGCAATCCGCGCGCCGGCGCGCTGCCGGCACAGCTGCATTTCCTGTTTCAGCGCGCGCAGCAGCTGGCTGCCCTCAAGCAGCACGATCTGTTCGCGCCGCTACGGGTCGCCGACTACCTGATTGACAAGGATCGGCTGTTCGCACGCACCACGCTCGATGAAGAGGAATACCGCCTGTACGATCGGGTCCACGCCCAGCTGGCGATCGAAGCGCCCAAGCCCGACCTTGTGATCTATCTGCAGGCGCCGGTCGACGTGCTGCTGGCCCGCATCGCCCGCCGCGGCATCCAGCACGAGCAGTTCATCGATCGTGGCTACCTCGAACGGCTCAACGATGCCTACGCGCGCTTCTTTCACGAATACGATTCAGCTCCGCTGCTGATCGTCAATGCCGCTACCATCGATCCGGTGAACACGGAAGAGGACTACGAGGAACTGCTGGCGGCGATCCGGCGCCTGCGCCGGGGTCGGCTTTACTACAATCCCATGCGGCACGCGGCGCTATAGGAGCTGTCGATGTACACCCACCTGCAACAGCGCGACTCCGAGCGTCCGTCGGTCACGCTCAACACACTCGCACAGATGAAACAGCGTGGCGAGAAGATCGCCTGCCTGACCGCCTACGACGCCACCTTCGCCGCGCTGCTGGATGCCGCGGGCGTCGACGTGGTGCTGGTGGGTGACTCACTGGGCATGGTGATTCAGGGTCACGACACCACCGTACCGGTCAACATGGATCACATGGTGTATCACGGCGCCGCGGTCGCGCGTGGCCTGCATCGGCCTTTCCTGATCGTCGATCTGCCGTTCATGAGCTATCCGTCGCGCGAGCTGGCACTGGCGAATGCCGTGCGTCTGATGCAGGAGGGCGGGGCGCGCATGGTCAAGCTCGAGAGCGGCAAGGCGCAGACCGAGATTGTCGAGTTCCTCGCCAGCCATGACATCGCGGTGTGCGCGCACCTGGGCCTGCGGCCGCAATCGGTGCATAAGACCGGTGGCTTTCGCGTGCAGGGCCGTGAAGACGAAGCCGCACGCCGCATGCTCGAGGACGCGTTGGCGCTGGAAGCGGCGGGAGCGGATCTGGTGCTGCTGGAGTGCATTCCAGCCGCGCTCGGGCGCGCAATTTCCCAGGCAGTCAAAGTGCCGGTGATCGGCATCGGCGCCGGGCCGGACACCGATGGCCAGATCCTGGTGCTGTACGACATCCTCGACCTCACCGCGGGCCGTAAGCCGCGTTTCGTGCGCAACTTCATATCCGGCAGCGATTCGCCACAGGCCGCGGTCGCGCGCTATGTGCAGGCGGTCAAAACCGGCGAGTATCCGGCGCCGGAACACTGCTTTTGATCCGGGCGATGGAAACGCTGAGCACGGTCGATGCCGTGCGCGCGCGCGTGGAGCAATGGCGCGCCGCCGGGCTGCGCGTCGCGTTCGTGCCGACCATGGGCAATCTTCACGCCGGCCACATGAGCCTGCTGGCGGCGGCGCGCTATCGCGGCGATCGCGTGGTGGCGAGCATCTTCGTGAATCCGTTGCAGTTCGGACCGAGCGAGGACTACAGCGGCTACCCGCGCACGCTGGATGAGGACCAGCTGCTGCTGCAGGAAGCGCGTTGCGATCTGCTGTTCGCCCCGAGCGTTGCCGACATGTATCCGCATGGCGGCGACCAGAGAACGCTGATCGTGGTGCGCGGGTTGTCCGACATCCTGGACGGGCGCTTCCGGCCTGGTCATTTCGATGGCGTGGCGACCGTGGTGGCGAAGCTGTTCGGCATCGTGGCGCCGGATGTCGCGGTGTTCGGCGAGAAGGACTATCAGCAGCTGCTGGTGGTGCGCCACATGACGCTCGACCTGGCGCTGCCGGTGGAAATCGTCGGTGCGCCGACCGTTCGTGCTCCGGACGGACTCGCACTGAGCTCGCGCAATCGCTACCTGAGCGCCGCGGAGCGCGCGCGCGCGCCGGTGATTCATCACTCGCTCAGCCAGGCGGTACGCGCGATCTACGGCGGCAGCAGCGAGCATGCCGAGCTTGAGCGCGAAGGCAGCCTGATGCTCGAGCGCGCCGGCATGAGCGTGGATTACTTTGCGATCAGGAATGCGGCCGACCTGAGCGCCGCCAGTGCCGAGTCGAGCGATCTGGTGGTGCTCACCGCAGTCAGGCTCGGGCGCGCGCGCCTGATCGATAATCTGCGCACCCATCGACCGTAGCCGGCGCTCACGATGCGGTTGCGGTCGCGGTTGCGGTCGCGACCGCGGCCGCCGCCTCGGCACGACCGCGGTGCTGTAGCAGCGCCCAATCCACGTGTTCGCGCACCAGCGCTGAAGTATGTTCGCGGCGCGCTTCGAGCGCCGCGAGCACCGCGCTGCAGGTGGCAGCGTTACCCAGGGCGACCGCGATATTGCGCAACCAGCGCTCATAGCCGATGCGATAGATCGCCGAGCCGCGCATGCACTGCTCGAACTGCTCGGCGCTCCAGCCGAACAGCACCGTCAATTGCTGCGAATCCAGGGCGTGACGCACGCGGAAATCCGGGTGCGAGGCGTCGCGCGCAAACTTATTCCACGGACACACCAGCTGGCAGTCGTCGCAGCCGTAGATGCGATTGCCCATGGCGGCACGCAACTGCGGCGGAATCGAGCCCTCCAGTTCGATGGTGAGATAGGAAATGCAGCGGCGCGCATCGAGCTGATACGGCGCCACGATCGCGCCGGTCGGGCAGGCGGGAATGCAGGCCGAGCAACTGCCGCAATGCGCATCGGCCGGCGTGTCGGGCAGCAGCGGCAGGTCGGTAAACACCTCACCGAGGAAGAACCATGAGCCGGCGTCGCGGGCGATCAGGTTGGTGTGCTTGCCGATCCAGCCGAGCCCGGCGTTGCGCGCCAGCGCCTTCTCCAGCACCGGTGCGCTGTCGACGAACACCCGATAACCGTGTGGGCCGGCGAGCGCCGCCACCGCGGCGGCGAGCTGGCGCAGGATCCGGCGCAGCACCTTGTGATAATCACGGCCGAGCGCGTAGCGCGAGATGTAGCCGCTGGCGGGGTCGCCCAATACCGCTTCGGCTGCGCGCGCCTCGCGCGCACGGTAATTCATGCGCGCCGAGATCACGCGCAGAGTGCCGGGCACCAGCTCGTCCGGCCGGCCGCGCTTGCGGCCGTGCCGGGCCATGTAGTGCATCTCGCCGTGCCAGCCGCGCTCGAGCCAGCGCTCGAGGTGACGCTCGTCTTCACTCAGTGTGACTTCGCTGACACCGATGGCATCGAGCCCGAGTTGCTGCGCCGAGTGCGCGATCGCGGCCCGCAGTGCGAGCGCCGTGGGTAAAGCCGTGAGTGTGGCTGCAGAAGGCTGGTGCATGGCGGCGCTAATCGGCCCAGTATAATCGCACCATGTCGGCTGCCAGTCTGTTGTATTCCGCGGCGCAAGTGCGCGCCCTCGACGCTCACGCGATCGCGCAGGGCACGAGCGGCTATACGCTGATGAAACGCGCCGGGGAAGCGGCGCTGCGCGCCCTGCGTAGCCGTTGGCCCAAGGCGCTCGAGGTCGCGGTGGTGGCCGGCGGCGGCAACAACGGCGGCGATGGCTACGTACTGGCGCGCTTTGCCCAGGCCGCCGGACTGTCGGTCACGGTGCTGGCCGTCACCGCGCCCGAGCAGCTTGGCGGCGATGCGCGCAGCGCCTGGCAGGATTTTCGTTCCAGCGGCGGGCAGGTGGTTCCGTATGGCGCTTTGTTGCTGGCGCGGGCCGACGTGATCGTCGACGCGCTGCTGGGAACCGGACTGACGAGCGCGGTTCGCTCGCCAATGAAGGAGGCGATCCAGGCGATCAACGCCTGTGCCCGTCCGGTGCTGGCGCTCGATCTGCCCTCGGGCCTGAATGCCGACGACGGCGCGGTGATGGGCGCCGCGGTGCGGGCCGATTGCACCATCAGCTTCGTGGCGCTGAAGACCGGTCTGTTTTTGGGCGACGGGCCAGAGTATGCGGGGCGGCTAGTGTTCGACGATCTGGAGGTGGCAACACCGCCGGAGCCGCGATTCACTGCGCTGCTGGAGCGACTGGGAGAGGGCGAGATTGCGCGCGCACTGCCGTCGCGACGTCGGCAGGCAAATAAGGGCGACTTCGGCCGGGTCCTGATCGTCGGCGGCGGCCCCGGCATGCCCGGAGCGGTCAGACTGGCCGGCGAGGCGTGCCTGCGTGTCGGCGCCGGTCTGGTGACGGTGGCGACCGCGCGCGAAAATCTGGCCGCGATCGTCGCCGGGCGCCCGGAACTGATCGCGCACGGAGTGGAGCGCGCCGATGAGCTGGCAGCGCCGCTGGGCGCGGCCGACGTGGTAGCGATCGGTCCCGGGCTGGGCCGCTCCGACTGGGCGCAGGCACTGCTCGAACGCACGCTGGCCAGCGGCAAGGCTCTGGTGATCGACGCCGATGCTTTGAATCTTCTGGCCGTACGCCGCCTTATTGCCCCATCGGGGTCGGTGCTTACCCCGCACCCTGGAGAGGCCGCAAGGCTGCTCGACTCCAGCACCGAGGCGGTGCAGGCGGATCGCATGGCGGCGCTACGCGCGCTCACGCTGCGTCACCCGGGCGCCGTGATCGTACTCAAGGGCGCCGGCACGTTGATCGGCGTGATTCACGCGGGTGCGCCGAACCCAATGCCCGCCATCTGCGAGCGCGGCAATCCGGGCATGGCCGCAGCCGGCATGGGCGACGTACTGACCGGCGCCATAGCCGGCATTCTGGGTCAGTGCCGCGATCCGTGGCTGGCGGCGCGCGCCGGCGTGATGGCGCACGCGCTGGCGGGGGACGACCTGGCACGCGATCGCGAGCGCGGCATCCTGGCGCTGGAGCTCGCCGACGCGTTGAACCGCTGGGTGAATCTGCGCCGATGAAGGCAACCTGGCGGCTGCCGAGCGCGCGCGACACTGAACGCCTGGGGATGGCGCTGGCGCGCAGCTGCCCGTGGGATGAGCGCGCGCCCCGGCTGGTTTTCCTGTCGGGCGAACTTGGTGCCGGAAAGACCACGCTGGCAGCCGCGCTGTTGCAGGGACTCGGTGTCGCGGAGCCGGTGCGCAGCCCCAGCTACGCGCTGATCGAGACCTACGGCGTGCACGCCGGCGAGGCGGTGCATGTCGACCTGTACCGGCTGCACGGCGCCGACGAACTGCAGCAGCTGGGTCTGCGCGATTACCTGAATGCTCGCACGCTGCTGCTGGTCGAATGGCCGGAGCGTGCCGGCATAGCCCTGCCGCCGCCCGATCTGGTGGTACGGCTGGAGACGATCACCACCGATGGCGCGGTGGGCCGGAACGCGTGCATCGAGGCTCGATCGGAAGCTGGCGAGACCTGGCTGGCACTGACCTGTGGCGCGCTGCCTAACCAGATCTGAGTTGAGCTTAAGCGTGTATCTCGCTAATTAATATTGAAATGTATCGGCAGTCGGCATACAGTCCGCGGGCGCAAAGACGCGGGGAACGACAGCTTGAACCAGGATTACGGTCTGCCTCTCAGTCGTGGTGCCCTCAGGATGCTGCTGGTGGCCATGGCGGCGGTGGCCGTAAACGCGCCGAATCTGGCCCGAAGTGCTCAGCTGGATCGGATCGCGCTGCGGGCCGATCGCCTGGGTGCGGTGCTGACGCTGTCGCTGTCGGCGCCGGTCGTGCAGCATGTGTTTCGGCTGCAGAATCCCGAGCGGCTGGTCATCGATCTGCCCGCTACCCGGCGGCGCGCCAGCTTGCCACAGCCGCCCGAGGGTGCCGTCGTGGCGGCGGTACGCTCGGGCGTGCGCGCTGGGCATGCGCTGCGACTGGTCGTGGAACTGCGCTCCCCACTGCAGCCGCAGCTGCAGTCCCAGGCGCGGCCCCATGGCTACCAGCTGCGCATCGCGCTGGCGGGAGCGCCGGACGGCCCCACGCAGGCCTCCTCGGGTGCAGACCCGCGGGCAGCGGAAACCACACCGACAGTCACTGCCATCGCCGCTACCGCGGCCTTGACCGCTGAGGCGACGGCGCCGAACGCTAGCTCTGCTGCCGCGACCACGGCCGCAAGCCCCGCCCCGGTGCCGGCACCAGCGCCAGCATCGAAGCCGGCGCCGAGCGTGCGCGCAGCCCATGCGCCGCAGGGCGAACACAATATTATCGTCGCGGTGGATGCCGGCCACGGCGGCGACGATCCGGGCGCCACCGGTGAGTTCGGCACCCATGAGAAGGTCGTGACGCTGGCGATTGCGCGTGCGCTGGCGGCGCGCATCGATCGCGAGCCGGGCATGCACGCGGTCTTGACGCGCAATGGGGACTATTTCGTTGAGCTGCGCGATCGGATGGATCGGGCACAGGCCGCGCATGCCAACCTGTTCGTCTCGATCCATGCCGACGCGGTGCGTGACCGCGGAGTAGCCGGAGCATCGGTCTACATCCTGTCCGAGCGTGGCGCCTCGAGCGAGGCGGCGCGAACGCTGGCCGAGCAGCAGAATGCCGCCGACCTGAAGGGCGGTTTGTCGCTCGCCAACATGCGCCCGGACGTGCGCTCGGTGCTGCTCGACGTCCAGCAGAACGCGAACATCGGGCAGAGCGTCGAGGCCGCGGACCGCGTGCTGGGCGCGCTCGATCGCGTCGGCGCCGTGCGCAAGCGGGAAGTTCAGCAGGCAGCGTTCGTGGTGCTCAAGTCGCCCTACATGCCCTCGTTGCTGGTCGAGACGGCCTATATCTCGAATGCCGGCGAGGAGCGCAAGCTGTGCGCGCCGGCCGAGCAGCAGCGCCTGGCGGAGGCCATCTTCAGCGGCATCGACAGCTATTTCCGCAAATTCCCGCCCGACGGTAGCCAGTACGCCCGCACCCACGGTGAGGACACTGATAACGGCGTTGTGCTTGCCCGCAGCGGTTTCTAGAGCAGGATCCGTTTCAGAAGGCCATGCATGAGCGCTTCGTCGGCGTGCATGCGGCGGGAGCCTGGATGATTCTCGGCCTGTTGCTGCTGCATGTCGCCGGCGCACTCAAGCACCAGTGGATAGACAGGCACCCGGAGCTGGCGCGCATGGGCTTGGGCAGCGTGCGCCCGGAATAGCGCCGGTGTGTACACTGCGGCCCTACCAGGCCGTGGGTGCCTGTCGGGCTTTCAGCGCATGACGATACGTGTCTTATCTGCCAACCTGATCGATTAGATCGCGGCCGGCGAAGTGATCGAGCGGCCCGCCTCGGTCGTCAAGGAGCTGATCGAGAACGCCTTCGATGCGGGCGCGCGGCGCATCGAGATCGATATCGAGCGCGCGGGTCTGGCGCTTATTCGCGTGCGCGACGACGGTTGCGGCCTGGATGCGGCCGACCTTGCACTCGCGATCGAGCGTCACGCCACCAGCAAGATCGCGACGCTCGAGGACCTGGAAGGCATCGCCAGTTTCGGCTTTCGCGGCGAGGCATTGCCATCGATCGGCTCGGTGGCGCGCCTGCGCATGCTCTCGCGCAGCCGCGGCGCCGAGCAGGGCAACGAATTGAAGGTCGAAGGCGGTATACGCTCGGCGCTGGCGCCGGCGGCGCATCCGGCCGGCACCAGCGTCGAGGTGCGCGATCTGTTCTACAACGTGCCCGCGCGTCGCCGGTTCGTGCGCAGCGAGAGCACCGAGTTCGGCCACATCCTGCGCCAGGTCGAACGCCTGGCGCTGTCGGAGCCGGCCGTCGCCTTTCGCCTGCGGCACAACGGCCGCGATATCCTCGAGCTACCGGCGGCCGACGAGCGTGCCGCGTTCGAGCAGCGCGTGGATCGGATTGTCGGCGCCGAATTTCGCAGTCAGGCGCTCGCGATCGATGACAGCGCCGGTGCGTTGAAACTGCTCGGCTGGCTAGGTCTTCCGACTGCCGCGCGCGCGCAGGCGGATCGGCAATTCTGGTTCGTGAACGCGCGCGCGGTGCGCGATCGCGTGCTGGCCAATGCCGTACGCCTTGGCTATCGCGACGTGCTCTATCATGGCCGCCACCCGGCCTACCTGCTGTATCTGAGCCTCGATCCGCGCCAGGTTGACGTCAACGCCCATCCGACCAAGCTCGAGCTTCGATTTCGCGACAGCCGTGCGGTGCACGACGGCGTGTTCCGCAGTGTCGAACGCGCACTCGCGGACACCAGGCCGGCGCAGCCGGTGCACCAGGCTCCCCAGGAGCCGGCACTGGCGCCCGCCAGCGCGACTTTGCCATTCAATTCCGGTCTTCTCGACATCGGCCACTTCGACCCGGACCAGCGGCGCACGGCCTATGGCAACGCTTTGCCCGGCGCGAGCTCGCCCGATGCCTACGCGCGCAGCAGCTTCCGCGCCGCGCAGTCGCTGGCGGCCGCCGAGCCGCAGCTCGAGCCGCAGCCGCTCGGCATAGCGATCGCGCAGCTGCACGGTCTGTACATCCTGGCGCAGAGCCGTGAGGGACTGATCCTGGTCGATATCCATGCGGCACACGAGCGCGTGATCTATGAGCAATTGAAATTGCAATACCAGGGCGACGCGCCCGCCTCGCAGCTGCTGCTCGAGCCGCTGAGCGTCGCCGCCGGCGAGCACGAAATCGATGCGCTGCTGGCCGAAGCGGCCGAATTCGATCGGGTCGGATTCCAGATCGAGCGCCATGGACCCGAGCGCCTGGCGGTACGACGCGTACCGGCCCTGCTGGCGCGCACCGATATCGCCGGCCTGATCGCGCAGCTCGGGCGTGAACTGACCGGAGAGGCGGGCTCGCATCACCTGGATGGTGCTGCGAATCGCATCCTGGGCAGCATGGCTTGCCGCGCGGCGATCCGCGGCCAGCGTGCGCTCAGCCTGAGCGAGATGGATGCGCTGCTGCGCCAGATGGAACGGACCGAGCGCGCCAGCCAATGCAATCACGGCCGGCCGACCTGGATGCGCCTGTCGCTGCGCGAGATAGATCAGCTGTTCCTGCGGGGACGCTGAGGGTGAATGCGGGCACGGCGCCGCCGGCGGTGCTGGTGCTGACCGGGCCGACCGGCAGCGGCAAGAGTGAACTGGCGCTGCAACTGGCCGCAGCGCTGCAGCCGGAGCTGCTGGTGGAAATAATCAGCGTCGATTCGGTGCTGATCTATCGCGGCATGGACATCGGCAGCGCCAAACCGAGTCTGGAAGCGCGGGCGCGCGTGCCGCATCACCTGATCGACATCCGCGATCCGGCGCAGAGCTATTCGGCCGGAGAGTTCGTGCGCGATGCGCGTGCGGCCATCGCAGCCATCCAGCAACGCGGTCGATGGCCGCTGCTGGTGGGCGGCACGATGCTGTATCTGCGCGCGCTGTACCAGGGCCTGGCGGCGCTGCCGCCGGCCTCGCAGGGGCTGCGGCGCGAACTGGATGCGCAGGCGGCGAGCGCCGGATGGCCGGCGCTGCACGCCGAGCTCGAACGGGTGGATGCGGCGGCCGCGGCGCGCATCGCCCGCCATGACGCACAGCGCATCCAGCGCGCGCTCGAAGTGTACCGGCTCACCGGCGTGCCGATCTCGCACTGGCAGCAGCGCACTCAGGGCGCGCGCGGGGAATTCCGCTGGCTGCGCTATGGGCTGCTGCCGATGTCGGGCAGCCACTGGGGTCGGCACCTGGCCGCACGCTTCGATGCGATGCTGCGGGCCGGATTGGTGGATGAGGTACGAGCGCTGCATGCGCGCGGCGATCTGAGCGAGCAGCTGCCGTCAGTGCGTGCGGTGGGCTACCGCCAGCTGTGGCGTTACTGCGAGGGCAACTTCAGCCTCGATGAGGCGGCGCGGCAGGCGATTATCGCGACCAGGCAGCTCGCGAAACGCCAGCTTACCTGGCTGCGGCGCGAGCCGGCGATCACGTTGCTGCCGGCGCACACTGTAGGACTTGCGGCAATTGTCGCGCGCAGCATACACAGCGCTGCTCGCGCATGACCGCCTGTGAGCGCAGTGCTAGAATAAACTGCAGATGAACTTCCCCCCCACGGGACACGTCAGATCGAGTGCTCTGACCATGATTCCGGCGCGCACACCGACCCCAATTGAAAAGTAAAGCTAGTTGAAAAATAAGGAGAATCCCATGGCCAAGGGCCAATCATTACAAGACCCGTTTCTGAACGCATTACGAAAAGAACATGTTCCGGTATCGATCTATCTGGTCAACGGCATCAAGCTTCAGGGACAGATCGACTCGTTCGATCAGTTTGTGGTGCTGCTCAAGAACACCGTGAGCCAGATGGTCTACAAGCACGCGATATCCACCGTGGTGCCGGCGCGCGCGGTCCGACTGGCAGTCGAAGAAGGCAGCGTTGCCGAGCCCGCCGCAGAATGATGCGCCGAAGCAGACCGAGGCATGTTCGAACGCCCGCGCGCCGCTGAGCGCGCCGTACTCGTGCGCCTCGGGCTTGGCGGGCCGGTCAAGCGCGAGGATCTTGAGGAGTTCGAGCAGCTGGCGCGTTCGGCGGGTGCCCTTCCGGTAGCCACCATCACCGGGCGGCGCTCGCGCCCGGATCCGCGCTTCTTCGTCGGCAGCGGTAAAGCCGAGGAGATCGCAACCGCGGCACGCGCCGAGAATGCCGGGCTGATCCTGTTCGACCATCCGCTGTCGCCGAGCCAGCAACGCAACCTCGAGCTGCTGAGTGGCGTGAGCGTGCTCGATCGCAGCGGGCTCATCCTGGATATCTTTGCGCGCCGTGCGCGCAGCTTTGAGGGCAAGCTGGAAGTCGAGCTGGCGCAGCTCAAGCATCAAGCCAGCCGCCTGGTGCGTGGCTGGACCCACCTTGAGCGCCAGAAGGGCGGCATCGGCATGCGCGGCGGTCCTGGCGAAACGCAACTCGAGACCGATCGTCGGCTGCTCAACGCCCGGATGCGCTCGGTGTCGCACCGCCTCGAGCGTCTGCAGCAACAGCGCGCCACCGGCCGCAGTGCGCGTGCCGAGATCCCGGTGCCGTCGGTGGCGCTGGTCGGATACACCAACGCCGGCAAGTCGACGCTGTTCAACGCGCTGACCGGCAGCGAGGTCTACGTCGCGGACCAGCTGTTCGCCACGCTCGATCCGACCGTGCGGCGCTTGCGCCTGCCAGGCGGCTCGCCGGTGGTGGTGGCCGACACGGTTGGATTCATCCGCGAGTTGCCGCACGAGCTGGTGGCCGCGTTCCAATCGACGCTGCAGGAAGCGCGCGAAGCGCATCTGTTGCTGCACGTCGTCGATGCCAGCGATTCGCGGCGCGATGAGCACATGCATCAGGTCGACACCGTGCTCGACGAGATCGGCGCGGGCGGGATTCCGCAGCTGCGGGTGTACAACAAGATCGATCGGCTCGAGCTCGATGCACGGCTGGAACGCAGCGCCGATGGCAACCCATCCGTGGCGTGGATCAGCGCGTCGGCCGGCTTGGGGCTAGACCTGCTGCGCGAGGCCATCGGCGAGCGCCTCGGTCTGCGCGTGCAGCGCCTGTGGATGCACCTGCCGCCGGCCGCAGGTGGCCTGCGGGCGCGGCTGCATGCCGCCGGCGTGGTGCGCGACGAGCGCACACTTGCGGACGGGGCGATCGAACTGCTGGTCGAATTGCCGGCGGCGGAACTGGCCGGCTGGGCGGCGCAGCCCGGCGTGCAGCTGCTGGAACCACAGCCGCTTCCGGCGCTGGCGGCTTGTACCCCGCCGGAGCCGTACCTAGAATCGGACGCAGTGCCGCTGATCGCGACGCTGCCCTACTGACCTCAAGCTATGGCATGGAATCAGCCCGGCGAAGATAAATCGAGGCAGCCGCCACCGCGCGGCGCTCCGCCCGATTCGTCGCTGGACGAGATGCTGCGGCGCTGGCAGCAGCGCGTGCGGCGCTTGTGGCGACCTGGCAGCGGCCGTGGCACCGCGGCATCGGCGCTACTGCTGCTGGTGGCCGCGGTGTGGCTCGCGAGCGGCTACTACCAGATCGAGGCCTCCGAGCGGGGCGTGGTGCAGCGCTTCGGCGCGTACCATGAGATCGAACAGCCCGGACATGGCTGGCATTGGCCGTGGCCGATCGAGAGCATGCAGAAGCTGAACGTTGCCGGCATCCAGGCGCTGGACTCGAAGGGCCTGATGTTGACCGCCGATCAGAGCCTGGTCGAGATCGGCTGGTCGGTGCAGTACCGGATCAACGATCCGGCGCAGTATCTGTATGCGCTGCGCGACCCGCAGCTGACCCTGGGCCAGTGCGCGGAAACGGTGCTGCGAGAACTGGTCGGGCTGCACGACATGGCCTCGCTGCTCGCCGGCGATGCACGCGGCAAAGTCACCGCCGACGCGCGCGCCCGCATGCAGCAGCTGGTCGACGGCTATCGCGCCGGGATTACCGTTACCGGCGTCAACATGACCGACGTGCAGCTGCCGGACGCGATCCTGTCCGCGCAGCGCGATGCCGAGAAGGCCGGCGAGGATCGCCAGCGGGCGATCGCCGATGCTCAGGCCTTTGCCAATGACATCGTGCCGAAGGCGCAGGCCGCGGCGCAGCGTCAGCTGGCGGATGCACAGGTGTACGCGGCACAGACCGTGGCAAACGCGGATGGCGAGGCCGAGCGCTTCACGCAGCTCGCGCTCTCCTATGCGCAGGCGCCGGAGGTAACACGCAGTCGGCTTTACATTGACACCATGGAGAGCATCCTGACGCGCTCGCGCAAGATCGTCATCGACGCAAAAAACGGCAACGGCAGCATCCTCTACCTGCCGCTCGACAAGCTTGTCGAGGCGGTGCGTGCCGTGACGCCGGGCGCGATGCCTGCCGGCTCCGGCCTCGCCGCACCGGGCGCCGCAAATGCCGCCGCCGGCGCGGCAGGGGCCGCCGCAGGGGCCACCGCAGGGGTCGCGGGTGCTGCCTCCGCCGCCGGCGCGCTGCCCACGGCCGGCCCCGGCAGCGGCGAGCGTCCGGATCCGGGCGAGCGTGGCCGCGAACGGGTGGATCGTTGATGGCTGCGCGGCTGCTCATGGCGCTGGGCGTTGCAGTGGCCGCACTGCTGCTGTGGCGGTCGTGTTACATCCTCAGTGAAGGTGAGATCGCGCTGCGCACGCGTTTCGGCCTGATCGAGGCTGCGCAGTACAGCCCGGGACTGCATCTGAAATCGCCGCTGGAGGAGGTGCATATTCTCGATCGGCGTATTCTCACGCGCGCCTATCCGGGCGAGAGCTTCCTGACCCGCGACCAGAAGGCGCTCAGTGTCGATTTCTACGTCAAGTGGCAGCTGCTCGACGCCGTGCGCTTCTTCCAGGTGACCGGCGGCGATGAGGAGATGGCCGGTCTGCGCCTCGCCGACGTTGCCCGCGACCGCCTCAAGAGTGCTGTCGCCGGCCAGCCGCTGACCCGGGTGATCGCCGATCCGCGCGGCACGCTGGGCGAGGCCGGCTTCAACGATATCAGCGCCGCCGCCCGGGAACTGGGCATTCAGCTGGTCGATGTGCAGTTGCAGCGCATCGATCTGACCGATGACGTCGCCACCGCCGTCTACCAGCGCATGCAGCAGAGCCAGATCGCGCAGGCACAGCAGCAGCGCGCCAGCGGCGTCGCCGACGCCGAAAAGATACGCGCCGATGCCGAGCGCAAGCGGGCTGAGATTCTGGCCGACGCCACCCGCCAGGCGCAGCGCATACGCGGTGAGGCGGACGTGCGCGCGGGCGCCGCGTACGCCAAGGCCTATGCGCGCAACCCCGAATTCGCGGCCTTCTATCGCAGCATGCAGGCGTACCGCAATACCCTGGGTCGCGACGGCGATATCCTGGTCATCGCACCGGACGGCGAATTCTTCAAGTATCTGCACAGCGCCAGCGGGCGCTGAATTTCCTCAGGGTGACTCGTGGGGTTGGACTGGACCGACTTGTTTGCTGCGCTGGCTATTGTGTGCATCATCGAAGGCGTCATGCCCTTCATCAATCCGTCGGCAACGAAGCGGCTGCTCGCCAGGATGGCATCGATGCAAGAGCGTGAGATGCGCATCGCCGGCCTGGTGAGCATGCTGGCGGGCCTGGCCATCCTCTACCTGGTGCGCTCCTGATGGGCCGCTTCGTCATCGTCATCGGCACGCAATGGGGCGATGAGGGCAAGGGCAAGATCGTCGATCTGCTGACCGAACGCGCGGTGGCGGTGGCGCGCTTCCAGGGCGGCCACAACGCCGGCCACACGCTGGTGATCGACGGCCGCAAGACCATTCTGTCGCTGATTCCGTCTGGCATTCTGCGCGACGGGGTACGTTGCTTCATCGGTAACGGCGTGGTGCTGTCGCTGCCGGCGCTGTTCGAAGAATCACAGATGCTGATCGATCAGGGCGTGCCGGTGTTCGAGCGGCTGCGAATCTCCCCGGCCTGCCCGCTGATTCTGCCGTCGCATGCCGCGCTCGACCGGGCGCGCGAATCCGCCCGCGGTGTCAATGCCATCGGCACCACCGGGCGCGGCATCGGTCCCGCCTATGAGGACAAGGTGGCGCGCCGTGCGGTGCGGGTCGCCGACCTGTTCCAGCGCGATCGCTTCGCCGCCAAGCTCGGCGAGGTGCTCGACTTCCACAATTTCGTGCTGCAGCGATACTTCGCCCAGCCGCCGGTGGATTTTCAGCGCACGCTCGATGAGCAGCTCGAATATGCCGAGCGGCTGCGGCCGCTGCTGGCGGATGTCACCGAGGCGCTGGCACGACTGCGAGTGCAGGGCGCCAATGTCATGTTCGAGGGCGCGCAGGGCGCCATGCTCGACGTCGACGTCGGCACCTATCCGTTCGTCACCTCTTCGAACACGACCGCTGGCGGCGCGGCCACCGGCACCGGCGTCGGACCGCGCATGTTTGATTACGTGCTCGGCATCGTGAAGGCCTACACCACGCGGGTCGGCGCCGGACCGTTCCCGACCGAGCTGTTCGACGAATACGGTGAGCACCTGTCGCGGGTGGGGCGCGAGTTCGGTTCGGTGACCGGCCGTCGCCGGCGCTGCGGCTGGTTCGACGCCATCGCGCTGCGACGCTCGATCCTGCACTCGAGTGTCTCCGGTCTGTGCATGACCAAGCTCGACGTGCTCGACGGGCTGGATACCATCCGGGTGTGCGTAGGCTATCGCGTGCGCGGTGAGACCACGTCCGAGACACCGCTGTTTGCCGATGCCTACAACGAGATCGAACCGGTGTACGAGGAACTGCCGGGCTGGAAGCAGAGCACGGTGGGGATAACCGCGCACAGCGCGCTGCCGGCCAACGCCCGACGTTATCTGGAACACATCGAGGCACTGGTCGGGGTGCCGCTGGACCTGATCTCCACCGGACCGGACCGCGACGAGACCATCGTCCTGCGCCATCCATTCGACGGTTGAATGCCGGCAACCGGCGCCGCTCGCGCCCGGTGCATCCGCGGGCGTGCGCCCGACGTACTATTGTGCATATGCAGCACACTCGCAGCTATATGGCCGGACTGGCCGCGGTCGGCTTCACCGGCGGCTGCATGGCCGCACAGTACTACCAGGGCTACGCCTACGCCGTTCGCGACCATCGCCTGCTGTACCGGGAGGCGCACTGGCTGTACAGCGAGGATGGGATCGAGCATCGACTGGTGCTTTACAGCTGCCCCGATGGCGAGCCGTTCGTGCGCAAGCGCGTCAACGCGGCGCCTGGCGCGGCGACCCCTGATGTGGATCTGTTCGATGCACGGGTCGGCTATCGCGAGGGTGTACGCACGCTCGACGGGCGCAGGGAAGTATTCGCGCAGGCCGATGCGCGCTCGCCGGAGCGCCGCGCGTCGCTGCCCTCGCCGCCGCCGCCCAATGCCGTGATCGACGCCGGATTTGATGCCTTCGTGCGCGAGCATTGGGACGCGCTCAGTGGATCGGGCGTCTCGCCGGTGCCGTTCCTGGTGCCGAGCGAACTGCGCTATCTCGATTTCAGCGCCCGCATGCTGCGCGACGAGGCGGCCGCGGGCGGCGAATTGCGCTGGTTCCGGCTGCAGCTGGCGAGCTGGTACGGCTTTGCGCTGCCGCACATCGATGTCGCCTATGACAAGCAGGCGCACGAGTTGCGCGAATACAGTGGTGTGAGCAATATTCGGGACGGCGGTGGTCGCAATGTGAGCGTAACGATCCGGTTTCCGCCGGGCGAGCGGCGCAACGACGTCGCGCCGGCCGACGTCGAGCGGGCAGCCGAGCAGCC
>JABCZO010000026.1 GCA_013289615.1 Gammaproteobacteria bacterium | reverse complement strand
GATGGCGCGACGGGATTGGCGCTGACGGCGGAGACAAGGGGTAGGGTGCTGGCCAGCAGGATGAAGGGCTTGCAGATTCGGCGGAACATGGGTCGACCTCCTGACGATGGGCGTTCAAGATTACTCTGGGAAACCTCGAATACGCGGCTTTCATTGCAAGGAGTCAGCGTGGACTCACTTACTCTGAACGTTTGCTCCTGGCCCGATGACTGGCCTACGACCGCTCCTGGACCCGGAGCGGCCCGTGGTGACTGTCAGCTTACGGAAAGCCAGTTTTCAGCTGGTAATGGTTGCTTCGTAAAGCCGCAACAAACTACGGCTAGCTTGTTTCTATCCGGATTGCGCACGTATGCCGCATAAGAGTCCAGGCTGTAGTGCAATCGAAGGCCTGGAGAGCCGTCACTCTACCTCGATACCCTCCCGACAGCCGCCATACAGGTGCTAGGAACCGGACGCAGATCGGTCGAATTGCCGGTTAGAGCACCCTAAGGCATGCTCATGGCACAGGCAGGGAGGGGCCTCAGTGGAGGATATGTCGGCAGCTCGCGCGGCTACACCGTCTGGAGCGGTATTTCTGAGCTATGCCTCTGAGGACTCGGAGGCGGCCGCTCGTATTGCCGAGGCCTTGAGGGCTGCCGGTATCGAGGCTTGGTTCGACAAGAGTGAGCTGCGGGGCGGGGAAGTCTGGGACCGTCAAATCAACGAGCAGATTCACCGATGCCGGCTGTTCATGCCAATCATCTCGGCTAATACTGAGGCCCGTGACGAGGGTTACTTCCGCCGGGAATGGGGGGTCGCCGTTGATCGCATGCGTGATATGGGGGAGCGCAAGGCATTCCTAGTGCCGGTAGTGATCGACGGGACGGGCGAGCGTCACGCATCCGTACCTGAGCGATTTCGTCAAGTGCAGTGGACGAGACTACCTAGCGGGGAACCGTCCCCGCCATTCGTCAATCGCATAGCGGGTCTTCTTGGCGACCCCATTCAGGTTATCCCTACAGACGGGAGCTCGCGTGCTTCGGCGAGCATCTTGCAGCCGCGAAGGCCCACGCGTCAGACGATATGGGTCGGTGTGGGCGCTCTGGCGATAGCGATTGCGGTGTGGTTGGGTTGGCGTCAGGTGGGACCGCGTGCGCCCGCAGCGTCTTCGAACGCCGTAGAAAAGTCGATTGCGGTGCTGCCGTTTGTCGATATGAGCGAGAAGCATGACCAGGAATACTTCTCGGATGGCCTTGCTGAGGAGTTGCTCGACCAGCTCGCCAAGACGCCGGGGCTCCACGTCATCGCCAGAACGTCATCTTTTTACTTCAAAGGTAAGCAAGTGCCGTTGGGGGAAATAGCGAAGGCGCTCAACGTTGCGACCGTGCTGGAGGGTAGCGTCCGCAAGTCTGGAGATCACATCCGAGTCACGACGCAACTGATTCGGGTGGACAGGGCCGAGCACCTGTGGTCTGAAACGTACGACCGTGACATGCGGGACGTTTTTGAAGTCCAGGATGACATTGCCGGAGCGGTCGTCAAGGCGTTGAAACTCACTCTGCAGGTGGGGTCGGCCCCTTCCGACCGAACGGCGAATACCGAAGCCTATGCGCTGTTGCTCAAGGGCCGTTACCTTTTTTACGAACAATTCACACCCCAATCCACCAGAGACGCGGCAGTGGCTCTCGACAGAGCCGTACAATTGGAGCCCACGTACGCAGCGGCCTGGGCGCAGCTCGCGAGAGTGTACTTCCATCTTGCGGATGATATAGACACCGATCCTGGTCCGGATATTGAGTTGGCGCGAGCGGCCATCAAACGAGCTATGGCGCTGAATCCGAATGATGCAGCGACTCGCTACATCAGTGCCCACATCAACATGGCGTTCGAACACGACCCACAGGCGGCGGCGGCCGACGTGCAGGCTGCTGAGAGACTTGACCCGAATCTCACCGAGCCGTTGCTCGTACCACTCGTGCTGGGCTGCGTCTCGGGACCGTGTTTCGAGCAACATATTCGAAGTCTTTCCCGTGACATCGAGCGCGACCCGTTGAGTGCGCTGGCGATATTCGACCGTGGGTTTATGCGTTGGTATGGGGGCGATCTTGTAGGAGCCGAATCAGACCTTCGTCGAGTCCTGCAGATCAGCCCGAAGTTCGACTCAGCAGCTGGTACCCTTGCTGAACTACTTATAATGCAGAACAAGTTGGATGAGGCACTACCGTTTGCTACTGCCGAAGAGTCGCCACTGTATCGCCGATGGGCGCTGGCCTTGTATTGGTGGGCGCAGCACCGGAAGGAGGAAGCGCAGACCCAGCTCAACGCATTGCTGGCCAACGACGCACTGGATGGCGCAATGGAGATTGCAGAAGTCTACGCAGCTTTCGGCGACAAAAAGTCCGCCTTGGATTGGATGGAAAGGGACTACGATTACCGGAGGACCGGTGTGCTTTACTTCGGGACCGATCCCATGCTGAAGCCAGTCGCTGATGACCCACGGTTCACGGCGTTGATGAAGAGGATCGGGTATCCGCTTAAGGTCAACGCACCAAACTGACGCCCTGCCGGTCCGGATGTGGGTCGCCGACGCTCATAACGCCGCTCGAGATTGCGGGCAGCGATCAGCCCTCCTGCCGTTGAGCGGAAGACATTGCGTTGCGTAGGGCAGCCGGCTCCATAACGGCGGCTTTTGGGCAGGCAGTTCGGTACGCTGGAGGTACGGAGTTGGCCGATCAGCGACCCTCAGCGTCGACGATCGGTCGAAGGTCGCGCGTCCCGACTCCTGCTACCGGCCGTAATAGTCTGCTATAGACTGAGCAATCGATGTCCGAGAGAGGGATTTCCAGTGACAGTTCCAGTGACAGCTAAGGGGTTTTCGGGGGATCCCTGGGGACCAAGTTGTTTTCTGAATCCGTAACTTGTCGATCTGAATGGGGGTCTGAATCCGGTTCCATCCCTCTCTCTCCGCCACTATGGAAATCAAAAGGGACCCTCGGGGTCCCTTTTTGATATCCAGGCGTTGACACATTCGAAAACCCGCCCGTGTCAGCGTTCGTCCAAGGCGCCATCACTCCTCCCGTTTTGGTTTGACGATTGCAAGAGCCATTCATATCCCCGGCGGCAATTTGTCGGCTGTCTTGGTCGCGAAGTCGCTGGCATCATGGCGCTCGTGCAATTGGGTCGAAGGTTCGCCGGAGGTGCGGTTCACCATACGTCCGCGCTGCACTGCCGGTCGTTCGAGCAGCCGATCCGCCCAGCGCTGTACATTTCTGTAGTCCTGCACACTGAGGAACTCGGCGGCGCCATAGGCCCAGCCCTTGGCGAGGCCGCCGTACCAGGGAAAGATAGCGATATCGGCGATCGTGTAGCTGCTGCCGGCGATGTACTCGTGATCGGCCAGACGACGGTCAAGTACATCGAGCTGCCGCTTGACCTCCATGGCGAACCGATCGATGGCGTACTCGATCTTAGTCGGTGCGTAGGCGTAGAAGTGGCCGAAGCCCCCGCCGAGATAGGGCGCGCTGCCGATCTGCCAGAAAAGCCAGGACAGGCACTCGGCACGCGCAGGCTGCTCCTCAGGCAGGAAGCTTCCGAACTTCTCTGCGAGATACAGCAGGATCGCGCCGGATTCGAAGATCCTGATCGGTGCCGGACCGCTGCGGTCGAGAAGTGCTGGAATCTTGGAGTTGGGATTTACCGCCACGAAGCCGCTGCCGAACTGCTCTCCGTCGTTGATGCGGATCAGCCAGGCGTCATATTCGGCACCGCGCTGACCGAGTGCCAGCAGCTCCTCCAGCATCACGGTAACCTTCACTCCGTTGGGCGTTCCCAGCGAATAGAGCTGCAACGGGTGCCGCCCCACAGGTAGTTCTTTCTCGTGCGTGGGCCCCGCCACCGGACGGTTTATATTCGCGAATGTACCGCCACTGGGTTTGCTCCAAGTCCACACTCTCGGCGGAACGTATTCGGTCGAGTCGGTCATCTCCAGTACTTGCCTTTGACACGAAGGAAGTGTCGAATAATCTCAGAAGCTGCCATCGAGCGCGCAAGACGTTGAGCCCCAATACACGCAATACCTTATGACGAGAACTCATTTATAGTTGAAGAGTCGCGTCTCAGTGACAGCTCCAGTGACAGCTACGGGGTTTTCTGGGGACCATCGGGGACAGAATCGTTTTCAAAATCCGTAACTTGCTGATCCGACGTAGGGACTGGATCCGGTTCGAATTCCTCTCTCACCGCCAATATGGAATTGAAAAGGGGGCTGCTTTGGGCCCCTTTCCAATTCCATTCGTGCAGAAGAGCGCTGCCTTCGAACCCCAGGGTTCGACGAGTCGGCGCGACAGCGGCGGCGAAGGACGTCGGCGCGCCCTGGCGCCGACGGTCCCGAGCGCGAGCGAGGGATGAGCAGCGCGGTGCGGTGGATATCGCCAAACGACGCCGCAATCGTTGCGACGGCGGTGACATTCTCATGATTAAACAATCAGCTAGAGATGCCACAGCTCGAGACGATTACACGGATTTGATGGCAATAATCCATCGCCGCCATCTATCGAGGCAATTGAAACAAACAACCACACACGCGGAGCCCCCAGACTATATTTACAGCACTTTCGCAAGCGGGAGCCACACGTGAACGCAGCAATCGAATCAAAGTGCCCTTTCCATCACGCGCCAGGCGGCGGTACTTCGAATAAGGAATGGTGGCCGAGCCATCTGCCCGTGGACTTGCTGCATCAGCATTCCTCGAAGTCTAATCCGATGGGCCGGGATTTTAACTACGCGAAGGAATTCAAAACTCTCGACCTCGCGGCGGTGAAGAAAGACCTCGCGGCACTGATGACCGACTCGCAGCCCTGGTGGCCGGCAGACTTCGGGCACTACGGCCCCCTGTTCATTCGGATGGCATGGCACAGCGCGGGTACGTATCGCACCGGTGACGGCCGCGGCGGCGGCGGTAGAGGCCAGCAGCGTTTTGCGCCACTCAATAGTTGGCCGGACAACGCGAGCCTCGATAAGGCGCGACGCCTGCTCTGGCCAATCAAGCAAAAGTATGGCCGCAGGATTTCCTGGGCCGACCTGATGATTCTTAGCGGCAACGTGGCGCTCGAATCGATGGGCTTCAAGACCTTCGGTTTTGGTGGCGGCCGTGAGGACGTGTGGGAGCCTGACCATGACGTTTATTGGGGCACCGAGAAAAAGTGGTTGGGTGCGGACACGCGCTATTCCGGAGAGCGAGAGCTTGCCAATCCGCTGGCCGCCGTGCAGATGGGCCTCATCTACGTGAATCCGGAAGGCCCGGACGGCAAACCGGATCCGGTGGCATCTGCTCGAGACATTCGCGAGACCTTCGGTCGCATGGCGATGAACGACGAAGAAACGGTCGCTTTGATTGCGGGTGGCCACAGCTTCGGCAAGACTCACGGCGCAGGCGAAGCTTCACATGTGGGCGCAGAGCCTGAGGCAGGTGACCTGGAGGCGCAGGGGTTCGGCTGGAAGAGCAGCTATGGCACGGGCTGGGCGGGTGATGCGATAACCAGCGGTCTGGAAGTCACCTGGACCAGCACGCCTACGAAATGGAACAATGATTTCTTCAAGAACCTGTTCGGCTACGAATGGGAGTTGACCAAGAGCCCGGCGGGCGCGCACCAATGGCGGCCGAAGAATGGCGCGGGTGCCGGCACCGTGCCGCACGCGCACGACTCCTCGAAGCGGAACGCGCCCTCCATGCTGACGACTGATCTGGCGCTGCGTTTTGATCCGGCTTACGAGAAAATCTCACGGCGCTTTCTGCAACACCCGGAACAGTTTGCCGAGGCGTTCGCGCGTGCCTGGTTCAAGCTAACGCACCGTGACATGGGTCCGCGTGCGCGCTATCTCGGCCCGGAAGTGCCTGTAGAAGAGCTCATCTGGCAGGACCCGATTCCAGCGGTTAATCACAAGCTTATCGACCAGCAGGACATATCCGCGCTCAAGCAAAAGATTGTCGCCTCGGGACTTACAGTCTCGCAGCTCGTTTCAACCGCGTGGGCATCTGCCTCTACCTTCCGTGGTTCCGACAAGCGCGGCGGTGCGAACGGAGCTCGTATCCGGCTCGCGCCCCAGAAGGATTGGGCGATCAATCAGCCGGAGCAACTGGCGCGTGTACTGAAAACCCTCGAAAGCATTCAGGGCGAGTTCAACAGCTCGCAGACAGGCGGCAAGAAAGTGTCGCTCGCCGACCTGATCGTCCTAGGTGGTTCCGCGGGTGTGGAGCAAGGGGCGAAGAATGCCGGTTATGATGTAACGGTGCCGTTCACGCCAGGACGAATGGACGCTTCGCGGTCCCAGACTGATGTGGATTCCTTCGCTCCGCTCGAACCAATCGCTGATGGCTTCCGCAACTACCAGAAGACTCGGTACGCAGTACCGGCCGAAGCACTGCTCGTCGACCGCGCGCAACTGCTGACACTGACCGCCCCCGAGTTGACTGTGCTCGTTGGTGGGCTGCGGGTACTCAACATCAATGTAGGGCAGTCGAAGTATGGCGTCTTCACCCATAAGCCGGGAGCGCTGACGAACGACTTCTTCAAGAATCTGCTTGACATGCGTACGGAGTGGCAAGCGGTGTCCGACGCCAAGGAAACGTTCGAGGGCCACGATCGAAAGACGGGCGAGCTCAAGTGGACCGCCACGCGCGTCGATCTGGTCTTTGGCTCCAACTCGGTACTCCGGGCACTAGCTGAAGTGTATGGAAGTTCGGATGCGCAGGAGCAGTTCTTGCACGATTTCGTGGCAGCCTGGATCAAGGTGATGAACCTGGATCGTTTTGAGCTCCGGTAATTTTTCGCGGGCGTTCTACCGCTGGCCACCACTATGTTGGCCGCCGACGGCCGTCGGTATTGGCGCTATAACTACGAGCGCACCAGAACTGGTCTGGCAGCCGCTAAGGCCAGAGGGGTAAAGTTGGGGCAAAACCGGGGCTATGGATTAAACGGGGTTATCAGGCCAGGTGGACTGTGCCAAGAGGGTAAGCGCGTTGCCGCGATCGGTGAATCCATACTATTCCGGGCTACCGAGAGACCATTTCGACGGCCTGCGCTTCTTCAACCCGGATCACCCCGAAACCGATCGCGGCCTGCGTGACCTGCTGCGCTGGAAGCTGAAGGAAAGAGCTGCCCCATGGCCGCGCTCAGTCCCGGTGCGGCAGACCGTTCCGGATGCCCGCGTCGCCGGATTGCGAGCGACGATCGTTGGCCACGCGAGCGTGCTGATCCAGGCGGGCGGTCTCAACGTCCTCACCGACCCTGTATGGTCGAAAAGGGCGAGCCCGCTCGCGTTCGCCGGGCCCCAGCGCGTGTGGGCGCCCGGGATCGCCTTCGAGTCCTTGCCGCAGATCGACGCCGTATTGCTCAGCCACAATCATTACGACCATATGGACATGGCGACGCTGCGCCGGCTCCACAGCGAGCACCGTCCACTCGTGGTGACGCCGCTGGGCAACGACGCGATCCTGCAGCGCGCGATTCAGGGCGTGCGGGTGTTGGCTGGGGACTGGTGGGACCGTATCGAGATCGGCAAGGGCGGGGAGGTGACCATCGTCCCGGCCTATCACTGGTCGTCGCGTACCGGACGCGACCGGCGCATGGCGCTCTGGTGCGGATTCATGCTGAGTACGGCTGGCGGCCGCGCTTATTTTGCGGGCGACACCGGCTATGGGAACGGGCTCATCTTCCATGAGGTGCGGCAACGGATCGGACGGCCCGATCTAGCTCTGATCCCCATCGGCGCCTACGCGCCGCGCTGGTTCATGAGCGCGCAGCACACCGATCCCAATGAAGCCGTGCAGATCCTGGAGGACCTCGAAGCCGCCCGCGCGGTCGGCATTCACTGGGGCGTCTTCCAGCTTACCGACGAGCGTCGGGACGAACCACCCGAACTGCTCCTCGACGCGCTCGCACGCCGAGGGATTGCCGAATATCTATTCCCCGCCGGAGAGCCAGGACTGGGTTACGAACCCGCTCGAGGCCTGTAATTCTGGCCGCTCGCCACCCGCGTTTTATTGAGACGGCTGTGATTCGGAGTCTTCAGAACCTGGCCACGCTCTGCCTCCTGGCGTTCACTGTCTTGGGCAGTACGTCAAGTCGCGCGGATGAGCCAGCCTGCGCGACGGCTCCGGCCTGGACGCCGTGCCAATTATTCCCGCCCGCGCCATCGATCGCAGATCACAGCGGCAATCACGACCACGAGTTCTTCTGGATTCTTTTCAACGCCTACGCGGATGAATGGAATCGGATGCCGCCCGCGGATCCGCATGCGCCACCGACGCGGCGTCCGGAGGCCGAGGTCCCGCCGGTGCCGATGACGAGCCCGCCGATGCCGTTCACTGACTGGCCGATCGGTGCGACGCAGGTGATTGGCGGCGCGACGCCGAATTCGGTGGACAGTCCTCTCATGGAGGCGCTGATCGGCGGAACGCCGATCGGCAAACCGCTCGAGGACGCGCATGTCCAGATCTATGGCTGGATCGACGCCGGCGGCAACGTCAGCAGCGCAACCCACGGCTTTGGCGGCAATGCGCCGGTCGCCGACTCGTTCACCCAAAACACGGTCCAACTCGATCAGGTCGTCGTCTACATTGAGCGCGTGCCCGACACGGTGCAGAAAACCGGCGTCGACTGGGGCTTTCGTTTCGCGCCCATGTACGGGGAGAACTATCGCTACACCACTGCGCTCGGCTTTTTCAGCAACCAACTTGTCAATCAAAATCGGTTCAACGGTTTCGACATGCCGATGGCCTACGGAGAAGTCTTCGTCCCGTTGGTCGCGGACGGCTTGCTATTGCGTTTCGGCCGCTACATCACCCTGCCCGACATCGAGGCCCAACTCGCGCCGAACGACTATCTCTACACGCGATCGATCACTTATTCCGTCGACAACTACAGCACGACCGGTGTCAACGGGAGCCTGAAGATCAACAGGAACTGGCTGCTGCAGGCGGGCATTGGCGGCGGCACCGAAACCCTGCCATGGAATGCGCGCTCGATCAGCATTCCCGGTTACAACGGCCCGCGAGATCCCGGCGCTCAGGCGTCCCTGTCGGGCTGCGTCCAGTACCAGACCGATTCAGGCGACGACGCAGCCTATCTCTGCGTCGACGACCTTAACAACGCCCGATGGGGCTACAACAACTTGAACTGGTACGGCGGTACGTACTATCACCAGTTCAACGAGCATGTTCATGTCGCGTTCGAAGGCTATTACATGTTTCAACGCGATGTGTGGAACAAAGCTTACAAGGGCCCCGGCTACGTCAACAATCCGATCGATCCGTATTTCGGCACGCCCTGGTACGGCATGGCGAACCCGCCGCGGCAGGCGATCTGCAATACCGTATTGCCAACCTGCACCGCCAACGAATACGGCCTGCTCGCCTTCTGGAACTATCGCATCGGCACCTTCGACAATCTCACACTGCGCACCGAGTTCTACGATGACATGAAGGGCCAGCGCACGGGCTACGCGACGCGCTACGTCGACATCGCGGCCGGCTGGCAGCATTGGATTGGCCCGCAGGTCGAGATTCGCCCCGAGATCGGCTACTACCGCTCGCCCGATGTCGCGGCCTTCGACAATGGCACCGCTCGACGCCTCTGGTTCTTCGGCGGAGACATCATTTGGCATTTCTGAAAGGAATCGTGCGAATGGCCGGAAGCGGTCCGAGCGAGGGATTTTCAGTGACAGCTCCAGTGACAGCTCCAGTGACAGCTCCCGGCGCCGGCGCCTGCGCGGCAGTGCCCATCAGCATTGATTTGCCGATGGAGTGGTTGGCCGAAGCGAGGAATGCCTATTGGAAATACCGCATCCACTTCACATAGAAAAGACCCACGATCGCGACAAGCAGCAGGATCGTGACGCGCGTGGCCTGGGTCAATCGCCTAGCGTAAAGACGCACCACTGCCGCGTGTTCACTCAATCTGTATCTCGCCACTGCCGGCAACCATGCGGCCGATGACCGACGCCTGAGTAAATCCAAGACGCTCGAAGATCGCTTGCACGACCGGCAGTTGTGTTGGGTCGCAGGCAACCAGCAGCCCGCCCGAGGTCTGCGGATCGGTCAGAATCGCCCGCCGCGAAGCGCTCATGGGATTGAGCGCTCGTACTTGCTTGCCATACGACAGCCAGTTTCGGTTCGAGGCACCGGTCGCAATTCCAGATTCTGCGAGCGCCAGCACCCCAGGCAGCAGCGGCACCCGGTCAGCCTCGATGCGCGCGCCCAGACTGCTGCCCCGGCACATCTCGAGCAGATGGCCCAGCAATCCGAAGCCGGTCACATCCGTCATCGCGTGCACGCCGGCGATACTCGCAAGCTGCATGCCCGGCAGATTGAGCTGCGTCGTCGTTTCGATCATGACGCGGTAGCTGGCGTCATCCAACAGATCCTTCTTGAACGCCGCGGACAAAATACCGACGCCGAGCGGCTTGCCCAGGACCAGCAGATCGCCATCCTGTGCACGGCTGTTGCGTTTGATTTTCTGCGGATCGATCACGCCGGTGACGGCCAGTCCATAAATGGGTTCCACGGAATCGATGCTATGTCCACCGGCAATGGGAATGCCGGCTTGTGCGCACACCGACTCGCCGCCGCGCAGGATGTCGCGAATGCAGTCGTGCGGCAGCGTATTGATCGGCATGCCGACGATGGCCAACGCCAGCAGTGGACGCGCACCCATGGCGTAGATGTCGGACAGGGCATTGGTGGCCGCAATGCGCCCGAAGTCGAATGGATCATCGACGATCGGCATGAAGAAATCGGTGGTCGCCACGATGGCTTGCTCGTCGTTCAGCCGATACACGGCGGCATCGTCGGCAGTATCCGCGCCCACCAGCAGATCGACGTAAGGCGTGCCCGGCAACGCGCCCTGCAGCAGGTCGGCCAGAACGCCAGGGGAGATCTTGCAACCGCAGCCGCCGCCGTGCGCGAGCGACGTCAATCGGGGCCGCGGTTGCGATGATGGCTGCGCGCTCATTGAACCTCGCCTCGCCGGATGGCGGAAGGTAGCAGGAGTCGAACCTACCGGGAAACGATTGACGTCCCCCACCGGGTTTGAAGCCCGACCGCACCACCGGATGCGCATGCCTTCCGTTGCCGCCCGTCAGCGCGTCGCGATGATTACGTCAGGTTATTCGCTTCACGCCAGCTGCTGTCGGCACGCAGCACCCGTCCCCGCGGGGTGCGCCGAGTATAGCCAACGCGGTCGAAGAACTCCAAAACCTGGATGGTGCGTTTCCGGCCCAGTCCGATCGAATCACGATAGTCAGCCGCCTCGACCAGGCCACGCTGCTCGTACAGACTGCGCAGCTGCCCAGCCAGCGCACGAATACTGTCTTGGTGATAAAACAGATCGCGCACCACCTCGTAGACCTCACACAGCACCGCGCACTTGCGCAACACGTGTCTGACTTCCTCATCGTCGGTGGGCACGGCCTGCGCGAGCTCTCGTACCCACGGAGGATCGAAACCTCCCGCGGCCAGGGCGGTTTGCAGCTTTTGCGCCAGGTCGCGTTCGCGCTCGGTCAAGCTGACCCGATGTTCTGGAAGGTGCAGCCAGTAGCCGCTCTGCTGCAGCTGCTGCTGCAGCAGCAGTTCGTCGATCAGCGCGCGCCAGAGGGCATCGGCGATAGTCGGTGCACTGATGCGTCGCAGGCGCCCGCGATCGATCCCCGGCTCGTCCGGGTGCTGTTGATGGAACGCGCGCATCGCGTCCAGCGCGCGTTGACCCAGGCGTCGCCAATGCGCATCCAGGATCACCGCGCCGCGCCCCGCTGGACCGACGATCAGTGCCTGCGGCGGCAATGCCATATGTTCCGGTGCCAGACTGCGCAGTCGAACCAGTCGCTGCAATCCGATACCCAGCGGGGAATTTTCCAGCAATGGCACAATGCCTTCACCCAGCAGCAGACGCTGAATGGCGCCCAGGCAGGCCAGCCGTTCAGGGCTACGCCGACGGCGCTCGGGGGCGTCGGGATCGATGACCATTCCCCCACCCACGGTATGGCGCGCCTGGGCGTCTCGGGCGATGAAGAGATCGCCGGCAACCGAGCAGACGGGGCTATCGAACACCAGCTGCGCGCGCGCGCTGCCGCCTCCGGTCAGCTCGTTAGCCTCCAGCAGCAGCACCCGAGCCACCCGATGCGCGGTGCCCAGATGCACGTGCAGCGGCGCCCGATTTGCGAGCGTCGCACTGCGCGCTAGCCAGTGCAGCTGCACATCGAGCCGGGTACTCGCCTGCAGCGCGCGCGGATCGGCCAACCAGTCGCCACGCGTCAGTGCCGTCCGGTCGATCCCGGCCAGATTCAATGCGCAGCGCTGGCCTGCCCGACCGGATTCGCACTCGCGGTTTTGCGCGTAAATGCTGCGCACCCGTACGAGCGCGCCGACCGGCATCACACTGACCGTGTCGCCCACGAGAACGCGCCCAGCCAGCGCAGTGCCGGTGGCCACGGTACCTCGACCCGGCAAGGTAAACACGCGATCCACCGCCAGGCGAAACAAACCAGCGTCGGAACGCATGGGCCAGTGCGCCGCGATACCCATCAGGTGGGCACGCAGCGCCGCTACACCCGGGTCATCGGCGACGGCGGCATTGACTGCGAACAGCGGCGCGTCGTGCAGCGCCGTGGGGGCCAGCAGGGCTCTTATCTGCGCCGCCACCTCCAGGGACCTCGGCTGCTCGACCCGATCGATTTTGCTGAGCGCCACGGCACCGCAACGCACGCCCAGCAGCTCCAGTATGCTCAGGTGTTCGCGCGTCTGTGGCATCACGCCGTCATCCGCGGCGACCACCAGAAGCACGAAATCGATGCCCCCGGCGCCGGCTACCATCGTATGCACCAACCGCTCATGGCCTGGGACGTCGATGATTCCCAGGGGTTCACTGCCGATCACGGGAGCATAGGCATAGCCGAGCTGGATGGAGATTCCGCGTTCCTTCTCCTCCTTGAGCCGGTCCGTGTCGACCCCGGTCAAGGCGCGCACCAGGCTGGTCTTGCCGTGGTCGATGTGACCGGCTGTGCCGATGATCATCGGCCGAGCGTACTCCACTGCGCCTGGAATTCGGCTTCATCCTCCACTTCCAGGCAGCGCAGGTCGAGCCACAGCGCCTTGTCGGCGAGCCGCCCGATGACAGGACGTGGTAATGCACGCAGCCTGGCCTCGAGCCGAGCAACACCGAAGCCCCTCGCGCCTGATGGCCGCAGGCGCAATCCGAAGCTCGGTAACCGATCGGCCGGCAATGCGCCGCTGCCCACCTGCGAGCTCATCGGCGACGCCGTGACCTCGAACGCATCCCCCAATGACGCCTGTACCGGTGCCAGCAAGCGTCTGCTCTGAGTCTCGATCTCGGACACGGTGCGCGTCAGCAGACGCAGTACGGTCAGTTTCTCAGCCAGCAATTCCGGCGCGCGGTAGAGCGCCAGAACCCCCTCCAGGGCGGCCACGGTCAGCTTGCCGACCCGAAGTGCACGTTTCAGCGGGTTTTTCTTCAGGCGCGCGATCAGATCGGCGCGCCCGACGATGATGCCGGCCTGCGGTCCTCCCATGAGCTTGTCGCCGCTGAACGCGACCAGATCGGCGCCGGCGGCGATCACCTCGCGCACGGTCGGCTCTTTTGGCAGACCCCAGCGCGCCAGATCGAGCAGACTGCCGCTGCCCAGGTCCACGACCACCGGCACGCCGCGCGCCCGCCCGAGCTGCGCCAGCTCGTCGATTCCGACCGAGGAGGTGTATCCGGTGATCGCATAGTTGCTGGTATGCACCTTCATCAGCAATGCCGTGCGCGCGCTGACGGCGTCCGAGTAGTCCGAGACATGGGTGCGATTGGTGGTGCCGACCTCGATGAGCTTTGATCCGGCGCTGCGCATCACGTCCGGTATGCGAAAGGCGCCGCCGATTTCGACCAGTTCTCCGCGCGACACCACGACCTCGCGCCGGTTGGCCAGGGTATTGAGCACCAGAAGCACAGCTGCCGCGTTGTTGTTCACGACCGTCGCGGCTTCGGCGCCCGTCAACTCGCGCAGCAGCGGCTCGACCACATCATCACGGTCACCACGGCCACCGCTGCTCAAATCGTATTCCAGATTCACCGGAGCACTGAGAGCGCGCAGCACCGACTCCTGCAACGCGGCCGGCAGCAGAGCCCGCCCCAGATTGGTATGCAGTACCGTGCCGGTCAGATTGAAGACGGCCCGCAGACGTGGACGCGTATTCTGCTGCAAACGGGCGTCGACGCTTCGCGCGATCATCTGCGCACTGAGCGCATCGCCATGCAGTTCGCCGAGCATGGCCTGCTGGCGCAGCGCGGCCAGCGTCTCGCGCAGCGCCGCAGTCACCTGAGTGCGCGAAAAGCGCGACAGCGCCGGCGCGAAGTCGGTGTCATTCAACAGCCGATCCAGTGATGGGATATCGGCTGCACGCGCCGGCGTCACGTCGGGCGGCACGTCAATTACCGTTGGGCTGCCACAGCAGCGGATTGCCGCTGGCACGATGATAGCCGCTTTGGCCGAGCAGCAGATCGAGGTTGAGGCTGGCCAGGTCATCGGCCACCGGTTCGACCTGCGGATCCTTCTCCTGATAAAGAATCTTGCGGTAGCAACGGCATTGCTCGCAGGTTTCCGCGCGCACCGCTGCCTCGGCCGCGCTGCCGTCGTTCTCCTGCTTCGCACCCACCATGGCAGACTGGTAGGCGATGCTCTTGCCCGAGGCGCCGCATCGGCTGCACAGCACGCGCACCATGTGCCACTCCGTGGCGCACAGGGCGCAATGCAGATAACGATACCCCTGATAGGGCGACTGCGCGTAGACCACGCTTGCCACCGGCTGGCTGCCGCACAGCGGACACAGGCCCGGGACATCCAGTGCTCGCACCGCATCGGCGGTGAAAGAGGCGGCCAACGCGGCCCAATGCACCTGCAGCGCTGCCATGACCAGCGGTGCCGCCGCGCCGTCTATCGCCTGATCGCCACACTGCAGCAATGCGTCCGCCTGTGCCTCGATCCACTCGCGCGGTGCGCGTCGAAGTCTGGAAACCGTCTCGCTGACGCCCAATGGAAATTCCGGGTGCGCGGCCAGCGCATCGCAAATACCTTTGAGCGTTTCAAACCACGCATCGGTGCGCGGCCACGCGGCGGGTTGGATCGGCGGCATACCGTGCCCGGCCGACGCCTTGAGATGTGCCGGCGTTGGAATGCACACGGATAGGTCCGCCAGCAACGAGTGCTGCGCATCCACCAGCACCGCGAGAAAGCGCAGGTAATCGCCGATGCCGATGCTGGTGCTGAGATCGCGCAGGCGGCTCGCACGTCGTGCAAATACCGTCGCGCGAGCCGGCAATCGAACCCGGGGAATGGATCGCTGCGCGAGGGTCTCGATTTCTCCGGGTTCCAGGAT
Source organism: Gammaproteobacteria bacterium (assembly GCA_013289615.1). Taxonomy (GTDB): domain Bacteria; phylum Pseudomonadota; class Gammaproteobacteria; order Steroidobacterales; family Steroidobacteraceae; genus FEN-1191. The sequence continues at coordinate 46,495 of JABCZO010000026.1, read as the reverse complement.
GCGCTGCGCCATGATAGGCGCAACTCTACCTCTGTTGGATTCCCCGGGTCACCTCGCGGAACCAGGCGCGGTGATGTTTCCAGGCCCAGCCGGGCGTGACCCAGCCACGCGTCATCGCGCGAATCGACCCTTTGACCCAGATCCCCGCGTAGATGTGCACGATGATCGCACAGATGAGTACAAAGCCGAAGAACGCATGCGCCAGCGCACCGAGGCGTACCAGGTCGACGGAGAAATAGCCGGAGAAGTACTGGCGCCAGATGAGAATGCCTGACAGCAACAGGCACGCAAGGCACACGATGATGGTAAAAAACAGGATCTTCTGACCGCCATTGTAGCGGCCGACTTCCGGCAGGTTCTGCTCGCGGTTATTCACGACGTCGCCGATCTTGCGCAGCCATATCCAGTCGCGCTGCTGCAGCATGTTGTCGCGCCACAGTTTCACGCTCAACAGCAGGAACGCGGCGACCATGAAGCAGCCGATGAAGGGATGCAGGATTCGCGTCCACGGGCCGCCGCCGAACAGATTGGTCAGCCAGAACAGCGCCGGATGAAATAGCGCGAGCCCGGACAATGCCAGCAGCACGAAGCTGATCGCTACAATCCAGTGATTAATTCGGGTGGCGGCGCCGTAGCGCTCAATCCGTTCTGGATCGCGCGCATTCATGGCGTTTTCTCCTGTTCACGGCGCGCGGCGTCCTCGTCCTGCTCGTCGGTCTCATTCGGCCCTATGCCGATGTAGTGCAGGAAACCAATGGCCGCGGTCGCCGCGATGGCGAACAGCGCCAGCGGCTTGGTAACGCCCTTCCACAGGCCCACCGTAGGACTGATTCTCGGCTTTTCGGGCAGCCCGCTGTACAACAGCGGCTGATCCGCGTGGTGCAGAACGTACATCACGTGCGTGCCGCCCACGCCTGCGGGATCGTACAGACCGGCCTGGTCGAAACCGCGCGACTTCAGATCTACGATGCGCTCCTGCGCATGCTGAGTCATGTCCTCCTTGGTACCGAAGACGATGGCACCCGTTGGACAGGCTTTCACGCAGGCTGGTTCCAGGCCGACCGCCACGCGATCCGAACACAGCGTGCACTTGTAGACCTTCTTGTCCTTCTTCGAGATGCGCGGAATGTCGAACGGACAGCCGGCGATGCAATAGCCGCAGCCGATGCAATTCTCTTCCTGAAAATCGACGATGCCGTTGGCGTACTGCACGATCGCGCCTGGCGAGGGGCAGGCCTTCAGGCAGCCGGGATCTTCGCAGTGCATGCAGCCATCCTTGCGGATCAGCCACTCAAGATCGCCCTTGGGATTCTCGTACTCGGCGTAGCGCATCAGCGTCCAGGAGTGTTCCGAGAGATCGGCCGGATTGTCGTAATGACCGGTGCAGGTGCCGATCTCGTCGCGCAGATCGTTCCACTCCATGCAGGCGACCTGGCAGGCTTTGCAGCCGATGCACTTGGTGGTGTCGATCAGCTTCGCGACCTGGCCGGTATGCGCGCCGCGCACTTCTGGCGACGGAAGCGTAGTGGCCGAGCGGCGGACCACGTCAAGGGACTGTAACGGCATGGGTGCTCCTAGACCTTCTCAACCTTGACCAGAAACGCTTTGAATTCAGGCGTCTGCGAGTTGGCGTCGCCAACGGAAGGCGTCAGGGTATTGGCCAGAAATCCCGGCTTCGCAAGTCCCATGAAACCCCAGTGGATCGGCACTCCGACCGTGTGCACGACCCTGCCGTCGACGTTCAAGGGGCGGATGCGCTTGGTCACCATGGCCACCGCCTGGATGAAGCCGCGGTTGGAACTCACCTTGATCTGCCCACCCGTGACCACGCCGATTTCCTTCGCCAGCGCTTCGCCGATCTCGACAAACTGTTGTGGCTGGATGATGGCGTTCAGGCGCGCATGCTTGGTCCAGAAATGAAAATGCTCGGTAAGCCGATAGGTCGTCGCGACATGCGGGAACTGCGCGGCTTTCCCGAATTGCTCGCGATCATCCGGAAATACCCGCGCGGCCGGATTGTTGGTCGCCTGCGGCTGATTCGGATTCAACGGGTTGTAGCCCAGCGGCGTCTCGAACGGCTCATAGTGCTCCGGAAACGGCCCTTCGGCCATGCCGCCGCGGGCAAAGAAACGTGCCACGCCCTCGGGGTTCATGATGAACGGACCCATGCCACCGGCCGGATTTTCATCGACCTTGAAATCCGGCACGTCCACGCCGCTCCACGCCGCACCGTTCCAGCTGATCAGTGCGCGGGCTGGATTGTAGGGTTTGCCGCTCGGGTCGCAGGACGCCCGGTTGTACAGCACACGGCGGTTGGCGGGCCAGGCCCACGCCCAGTTCAGCGTCTGCCCAATACCGCTCGGATCGGAATTGTCGCGCCGTGCCATCAGATTGCCGCTAGGACCCCAGGCGCCGCAGAAAATCCAGCAGCCGCACTGCGTGCTGCCATCGTCGCGTAGTTCCGCGAATCCGGCGAGCTGCTCACCGGCCTTGCGGGTAATCTTGCTCGGGTCCTTCGGATCGGCAAGATCCTTGAGCGCATTACCGGAGTATTCGCGCGCCAGTTCTTCCGGCCGCGGACTCTCGGGTTGGGCGTACTTCCACTTCAGGTTCAGGATCGGATCCGGAAAAGCGCCGCCGTCCTTGGCATACAGGGCACGTATGCGCGTGAACAGGCCGGCCATGATCTCGATATCGCTGCGCGCCTCGCCGGGGGGTGCTGCGCCCTTCCAATGCCACTGCAGCCAGCGTGCCGAATTCACCAGCGCCCCGTCTTCTTCCGCGAAACAGGTCGTCGGCAGGCGAAACACCTCGGTCTGGATCTTGCTCGGATCGACGTCGTTGTGTGCACCGTAATTGCGCCAGAACTCCGACGTCTCGGTCGCCAGCGGATCCATGATGACGAGGAATTTTAGCTTCGACAGGGCGGCCGTCATCTTGGCTTTGTTCGGCGCCGCCGCCAACGGATTGAAGCCCTGCGCCAGGTAGCCATTGACTTTGCCCTGATGCATCAACTCGTACATCTGCAGCATGTCATAGAGTTTGTCGACCTTGGGCAGGTAGTCGTAGGCCCAATTGTTCTGCGCCGTCGCTGCATCGCCCCACCACGCCTTCATGAAACTGACATGAAATTTTGCCGCGTTCTGCCAGTAACTGAGTTGATTCGGCCGCAGCGGCTTCAGTGCCCGGGCCGCGATGAACTTTCCATAGTCCTGTTCACTTTGCAACGGCAGGGCAATGTAGGCCGGCAGTTGATTCGACAGCAGGCCCAGATCGGTGAGCCCCTGAATGTTTGAATGTCCGCGCAGTGCATTCATGCCGCCGCCGGACACGCCAACATTGCCGAGCAGCAGTTGCACCATCGCGCCGGTGCGAATCATCTGCGAACCGGTCGAATGCTGGGTCCAGCCAAGCGCGTACATGATGGTCATCGCCCGCGTCGGGGTCGCCGTGGATGCAATCAGGTCCCAGATAAACAGCATCTTGTCCCTGGGAGTACCGCAGACGCGCTCCACCATTTCCGGCACATAGCGCGCGTAGTGCTGTTTCAGCAGCGTGTAGACGCAGCGCGGGTGCGACAGGGTGGGATCGACTTTGGCGAATCCGTCCGGGCCTATCTCGTAATCCCAGCTGGACTTGTCGTAGACGTGCTTTTCGGCGTCGTAGCCGGAATAAATGCCCTCGGTGAAGGCGAACTCCTGCTTGACGATGAACGACAGGTCGGTGTGATGCACCACATAATCGTGCTGGATCCTGTCGTTCGTCAGCAGATAGTTGATCAAGCCGCCGAGGAATACGATGTCGGTGCCCGGCCGTATCGGGGCGTAGTAATCGGCCACCGACGCCGAGCGCGTGAAGCGCGGGTCGACGACGATGAGCTTGGCCTTATTGTGCGCCTTTGCCTCCGTCACCCATTTGAAGCCGCAGGGATGAGCTTCGGCGGCATTGCCGCCCATGATGAGGACTACGTCGGCATTCTTGATGTCGACCCAGTGATTCGTCATCGCTCCACGGCCAAACGTCGGGGCAAGACCTGCCACCGTCGGGCCGTGTCACACACGAGCTTGGTTATCGAACCCCAGTAGGCCGAAGGATCGCGCCACCTTGTGAGTGATATACCCGGCTTCGTTGCTCGATGCGGACGCGGCCAGCATACCGGTGGTGAGCCATCGGTTGACGGTCAGTCCATCGGGCGTCTTGGCCACAAAATTGGCGTCCCGATCCTGTTTCAGCAGCGCGCTGATACGCTCCAGCGCATCGTCCCAGCTGATCCTTTGCCATCTGTCGGATCCCGGAGCCCGATACTCCGGATACTTGAGGCGGCTCGCGCTGTGCACGAAGTCGATCAGTCCGGCGCCTTTCGGGCACAAGGTGCCGCGATTGACCGGATGATCCGGATCCCCTTCGATGTGAAAGATACTCGGCTGAGCGTTCTTCGCACCATCGCCCAGCCCGTACATCAGAATGCCGCAGGCCACGGAGCAATATGGACAGGTATTGCGCGTTTCGGTGGCCCGTGTGAGTTTGTACTCACGCACCTCCGCGAGCGCCTTGCCGGGCGAGAAGCCCATGAGTGCCAAACTCGAGCCGACCAGCGACACACCGGTAACCTTCAAGAATTGGCGTCTTGTCAGTTCAGACATGACTACTACCCTCGTGCGACGACCGCAGGTCCGTTGCAGGCAGAGCCAAGAGTGTAGAACTGCACCCAGCCCACCACAAGCCGAGCGACGGACTCAACTTTCACTGCTCAAAATACTCAGACTGACTTCGAACGACCCGCTCCCATAATGCTGGGGTCGAGATCGGGGCTCTAGCTGTGCGGCCAATTTCCTGGCTAACCTATTGTCTTAAAAACAAAAACTCGAACGGGCGAGAGGCTACCCCCAAGCTTTCCCTTCACGATCACGCTGCCTGACTTGCATGGAGGGTCGCGCCTGGATGATTTGCGCGAGCTTACGGTTAAGCTTGCTTGCACCATGAGATGCCTTCTGATCGAAGATGAGCCGGATACGTCGCGGTATATCCGCAACGGTCTCCAGGAATCCGGATACTCCGTGCTGGCTTGCGACAACAGCCTGGACGGTCTGCATTACGCGGTCAACGAGACCTGGGACCTGGTGATCATCGACCGGATGCTTCCCGGCGGCGTCGACGGTTTGTCGATTGTCAGTAAGCTGCGTGACCTGGGCAAGAAGACGCCCGTATTGATCGTGAGCGCCTTGACCAGTACCGATGACCGTGTGCGCGGCCTGCGAAGCGGTGGGGACGACTATATATCCAAACCCTTCGCTTTCTCCGAGCTGCTCGCACGCGTGGAAGCCTTGCTCCGCCGTGCAACCTCCATGCATGAATCCGCCCTGCTGCAAGTTGCCGATCTGAGTTTGGATACGCGCACGTTCCGGGTCACTCGCGGTTCGACGCCGCTGCTGCTGCAGCCGCGAGAGTTGCGGCTGCTGACGTATTTGATGCGACACGAAAGCCAGGTGGTTACACGAACCATGCTGCTCGAGGCCGTCTGGGATTGCCACTTCGATCCACAAACGAATGTTATCGACGTGCAGATCAGCCGATTGCGCAGCAAGATCGATCGCGGATTCTCGCCGCCGTTGATTCACACCATTCGTGGCGTGGGTTATGTGCTAGGTACACGTGTTTAGCCTGAAACCCACGCGCTCGATTGGGACCCGACTGGCGATCGGAAACGGCGTGATGCTGGCGGCGACGATCCTGGTGATCTCGGCGGTATTCTACTTTGGGACCGTCGGCGTGCTCGATCGAAGCATCGACGGCAAGATCGTCGCCATCTCGAATCGTCTGGTCAGTACTTATGGCACGCGCCCGCTTACAGTCCTGTCGCAGGAGATCAACCAGGAACTCACCGACGGCATCGACAGCGATACCGAAATATTCCTGCTGATCTCCTCGACCGGAGAACACATCGTCGGCAATCTGTCGGGAATACCAGATAGCTCTACACCGAAGGGGCAGTTGGTCAATCGCGAGGTTACACGCGAAGGTAGGCCCTCATCAGCACGCATGATCGTCCGTGAGCTGCCCAATGGCGGCATGCTCTACGTTGGGCGCGACCTGAGCGAACAGCGTTCTATTCGCGATCTAGTGCTGCGCGCGCTGAATGCCGCTGCGGTAATCGCATTGGTGCTGGTGGTTGTCGGCGCGTACATTTTTCGCCGCCAGATTGAGGGCCGTATCGGGGAGATTCGGCATACCGCCGGCGACATCGAGGCCGGCGACCTGAAGTCCCGGATCGCGATCTCGGGCGATGATGAATTTGCGCGGCTCAGTGTCGACATTAACCGCATGCTCGATCGCATCGAACAGTTGATGAGCGGCGTGCGTCATGTCTCTAACGCCATCGCCCATGACCTGCGCACACCGCTCAGCCGCGTACGCAGCCGGCTGGACGATGCGCTCAGGCGCGACTCGACCGTCGGCGCATTGACCGACGCAGCGCGCACTGCGATCGACGGCATCGATGATCTGATACTCGTGTTCAACAAGCTGCTGCAGATTGCCGAAGCAGAGTCCGGACTTCGGACCGAGTCGTTCGAAACCGTGGACCTCCATCGCATTATTCAGGACATGGTTGAGTTGTACGACGCGGCGGCGGAGGAGCGGCGCGTGGAGCTGTACATCGCGAGCCATGGGGCGGTGTGGGCCCGCGGCGATCGCGACCTGCTGGTAAGTGCCGTCGCAAGCCTGATCGACAATGCCATCAAGTATTCGGGGCCGGGTTGCCGCGTCGAGTTGGGTGCCTACTCGGTAGCGGCGGGGGCATCGATAGTGGTGCAGGACGACGGACCGGGCGTTCCGGAGGCAGACTTACCGAAGTTGGTGCAAAGATTCTACCGACTGGACCGTGCCCGTAGTCAGCCAGGCAATGGTCTGGGGCTCGCCATCGTGTCGGCGATCGCTACCCTGCACCGTGGAAAGTTGCTGCTGGCGAACGGCGCGCGCGGTTTGCGGGCCTCGATCCTGCTTCCGCCAGGGCGGCCACCGACAGGCGAAGCCGGGGTCGAGGCAGTGGCAGGCGTGCTGCCGCAGCAGGTCGCTCACCTTTCCAATCCGTAATACTCGCGAAATGCGCCGATAAGGTCGGCTCGCGCAGCATAAGCCGGTTCAAACGACTGAACGGCTGTCAGGACGAGTGATGCACTGCCCTTTTTTGGCGCCGTTCAGGTGGATGGTGCCCGTACTGCTATTGCTCCTGCCGTGGTGGCTGGTTGGGTGTAGCTCCCACGCCGCCAGCAGCGCTGAAACTGCGCCGATGGGCAAGCCGACGCCCTCATCAGCAGCCTCCCCCAATGAGAGCGTGGAGCTGACCGGAGCACAGCTTCGGTCCGTATCGATCATGCCCGCGAACGAACGTACCTTCACGGTTGAACGCACCGCGGTGGGTGCCATCGATTTCAACGAGGATATGACGGTTCAGGTCTCCCCGCCGTATCAGGGACGGATCGTGCAACTGCTGGCGAAAGCCGGTGATCGAGTCCACAAAGGCGAGGTTTTGTTCACGATCGACAGCCCGGACTTGCTGCAGGCCGAGTCCGCGCTTGTTTCATCAGCCGGCGTGCTGGAACTCACGACCAAGGTTCTGCAGCGCGCCAAGGAGCTGTTGCCGATCCAGGGCGTCGCCCAGAAGGACTATGAGCAGGCGGTCTCGGATCAGCAGGCGGCGGAAGGCGCGCACAAAGCCGCGCGCGATGCCGTACGCATCTTCGGTAAAGGGGATGCTGAGATGGATCGGATCGTCGATCAACGTCGCATCGAGTCGCAAATGCCGGTGCCGAGCCCGCTCGACGGTGTAGTCACAGCGCGCAACGCGGCACCGGGCACCTTGGTGCAGCCGGGCGGTAGTCCCGCCCCCTATACGGTTGCCGATGTATCGACCAAATGGATGCTCGCGAATGTGCCGGAGGCGGATCTGCCCGCCTTGCACCTAGGACAGGATGTGGATGTCAAGCTCCCGGCCTATCCCGATCGGATCTTTCACGGCCGGATTGACAATATCGCCGAGGCGGTCGATCCGAATACTCATCGTGTGACGGTACGTTCGGACGTGCGAGATTCGATGAACGAGCTGCGTCCACAGATGTTCGCGACTTTCACCGTGCACCTGGGCGGCGCAGCGCGCTCGGTTGCAGTCCCGTACGACGCGGTTGTGCGCGAAGGCGACGGCACGATGAGCGTGTGGGTCACGACCGATCAGCGGCGATTCGTGCGGCGCACGGTCCAGCTCGGCGTCAAGCAGGATGGCTACGATCAGATTCTCGACGGGCTCAAGACCGGCGAATTGATTGCGACTTCCGGGGCACTGTTCATCAGCAATGCTTCGATCCAGGGCGCGGCGCAGTAGGCCATCGCTGAAGCTGCGCCATGTTAAGGGCATTAATCTCTACCGCATTGCTGCGTCGGCCGATCGTTCTGCTGGGCCTGCTGGCATTTTTCGGTGCCGGCGTGGCTGCGTTCTCCAGGCTCAATATCGAGGCGTATCCGAATCCGGCGCCAGTGATTCTCGAAATCACCGCGCAGGCCCCAGGATTATCAGCCGAGGAGATGGAACGCTACTACACCGTACCCATGGAGGTCGGTCTCGCGACGACCCCGGGCGTCAACAATATCCGCTCGACCTCCTTCTATGGCCTGTCGTTCGTGCGCGTTACCTTCAACTACGGTGTCGACTATTACTTTGCTGATACGCAAGCAGCGCTGAGCCTGCAGCAGAACGTCTCGCTGCCAAACGGAGTTACCCCACAGATCCAGGCCTCGAGCCTGGTCGGTGAGATCTATCGCTATCAGCTCGTCGGACCACCGCACTTCGGCTTGACCAACCTGCGCACGCTACAGGATTGGGTGCTGCAGCGGCGATTCCTGACCGTGCCTGGCGTCGTCCAGGTCGTCGCCTGGGGCGGCACGACCAAGGAGTACCAGGTCGAAGCAGACGCTCACAGGCTGGAGGCCTACCACATCACCGTGCCGCAGCTCATCCAGGCGCTTGGCAACGCCAACATCAATGTCGGTGGCCGCACGGTGAACCTCGGGCAGCAATCGGTCAATGTTCGCGGCGTCGGCCTGATCAGCAAGGTCGAGGACATCGAGAACGTGGCCTTGGCCCAGGACAACGGCACTCCGGTACTGGTCAAGGATGTTGCGCAGGTTCGCGTCGGCTACGTCCCGCGACTCGGCCAGGCCGGGCGTGATAACGACGACGATGTGGTGCTCTCGATCCTGGTCATGAACCGAACATTGCATACCAATGACGTGCTCGCTAGGGTCAAACGCGAGGTCGCCAAGATCAACAGCGACGGCACTCTGCCGCCGGGCGTCAAGATCGTGCCGTACTACGATCGCTCGACGCTGGTCAATGTCACCACGCATACGGTTCTGCACAACCTGATCTTTGGCTGCATGCTGGTATTCCTGATCCAGTGGCTCTTTCTCGGCGACCTGCGCAGCGCGGTGATCGTGGCCACCAACATTCCTTTTGCGCTGTTCTTCAGCATCATCCTGCTCGTGATCACCGGCGAGTCGGCCAATCTGTTATCGGTCGGTGCCGTTGACTTCGGTATCATCGTCGATTCAGCCGTAATCCTCGTAGAAAACATTTTTCGCAACTACCAGAAGCCGGCTGCAGACCGACACGCCGTCATCCAGCACTACGTGCAGAGCCAGTTGGGCTGGACCATGGACAGCACCTCGGGCTGGAACAACCGGCTGCGGCTGATCTTCATCAGCGCGATGCAGGTAGATCGTGCCGTGCTGTTCTCGAGCCTCATTACAGTGGCCGCTTTCATCCCCTTGTTCACCATGGAGGGCGTCGAGGGCCAGATCTTCGGTCCCATGGCGCGCACTTATGGCTACGCCTTGGCTGGTGCGCTGATCGCCACTTTCACCGTAACCCCCGCACTGTGCTCCGTGCTGCTTCCCCGGCATGTGACCGAGACGGAGACCTGGCTGGTCCGGCAGCTGCGCTCGCTGTACACCCCGGCGCTGCGTTGGGGGCTCGCGCATCGACGCGCCACGGTGGGAATGGGCGCGGCGTTTTTGCTCCTCGGACTCATTCTGCTGACACGTCTGGGCAGTGAATTCCTGCCGGCACTCGAGGAAGGCAACCTCTGGATTCGTGCGACATTGCCGCCCACCATTTCGCTCGAGGCCGGCAATGCCGCGGTCACCCGAATGCGTCAGATCATCGAGTCGCATCCTGAGGTGATCACGGTCACCTCCCAGCACGGCCGGCCCGACGATGGCAGCGACGCGTCGGGATTCAACAATGTGGAACTCTTCTGTCCCCTGAAGCCCTTTGATAAATGGCCCGCGGGCAGCGATAAGGAAAGACTGGTTGCCAAGCTGCAAAAGCAGCTTGGCGACGAATTCGTCGGCACCGCATTCAACTTCTCTCAGTACATCCAGGACAATGTCGAGGAGGGCCTGTCGGGCATCAAGGGCGCCAACTCGGTCAAGATCATCGGGCCTGACCTCACCGTGCTCGAGCGCCTCGCGGACCAGGTGTATACCCAAATGCGAGAGGTGCCGGGCGTGGAGGATCTCGGCATCTTCCGCGTCCTCGGGCAGCCCAATCTCAATGTCACGGTGGATCGCGCGCAGGCGGCACGCTACGGCTTGAACTCGGGCGACGTGACCACGCTGGTTCAGGCAGCCATGGCCGGCACCCAGGCGACCACCGTGCTCGAAGGAGACCGGCAGTTCGCGCTGACCGTGCGCTTTGCACCCGAATACCGCGACGGCCCGGATGCCGTGCGACACCTCACGGTCGGCTATCAGAACCCGGCCGGCGGAACTTCCTATATTCCGCTCGCTAACCTGGCAACAATCTCGATGGATACCGGCGCATCCTATATCTATCACGAGCGCAATGAACGTTTTATTCCCGTCAAGTTCAGCGTCCGCGGGCGCGACCTGGGCGGCACCGTGGCTCAAGCGCAGGCCCGCATCGCGCAGAGCGTCAAGATCCCGGAAGGCTACCGCCTGGAGTGGGCCGGCGAATTCGAAGAGCTGCAACAGGCCAAGGACCGCTTGCTGATTGTCGTGCCGATTGCCGTGGTGATCATCATGGTATTGCTTTACGGCTTGTTCAATTCGCTGCGCAACAGCTTGTTGACGCTGGTGGGCATCCCGTTCTCGATTGCGGGTGGCGTCGTGGCGCTCTATGTGACGGGTCAAAATCTGAGTGTCTCGGCGGAGATCGGCTTTGTCTCCCTGTTCGGGGTTTCAGTCATGAACGGCATCCTTGTAATCACCTATTTCTCGCAGTTATGTAACGAAGGCCAGAGCGCGCTTGAGGCCATGTTCAACGCCGCCGAGCAACGTATGCGGCCGATGTTGATGACGGCGCTGTCGGCGTGCATTGGCCTGCTTCCAGCGGCTGTCTCGACCGGGATCGGTAGTCAGGTGCAGCGACCCCTTGCGACCGTCGTCGTGGGCGGAATGCTCCTCGGTCCAATCATGCTGCTGGTCGTAGCGCCGCCGCTGCAAATGATGTTTTTGGGCAAACAGCGCCTCAAGACGGCGACCGCGGAGAACGTCGATGACAGCCTCTAAGATCCTCGCCGTAGCCTTGACAGCCATGGTGACCTGGTCAGCCGCAGCAGCAAAGCCGTTGAGCTCAGGTCAATCGGTCAAAGAAACTTACGCACGCCCCCTGCGCCTGCCGTCGGCGCGACTTGCCGGCAACGCTGGCGCAACAATCAATGGCTCGACGATGCGCCCGCGGTCGGCCCCCGCGCTCATCAATGGTGTCACGCGGCGGCGGCCAAGATCATGAGCCGCCAAGGAACTCGCATCAGGCGTGCCAAAGCGCGGTCGCTTGGCTTCGGCATGCTGCTGTCAGCAGCTGCGGCCGGCTGTGCCGTGGGACCGAACTACAAGCGCCCAGCGCTCCCGGCTGGCGATAGCTACGCGCCCTCGCCGCTACCACAGGTTACGGCTTCGGCACCGGCCGCTGACGGGCAAGCGCAGGAGTTCAGCACCGCGCGCGACATTTCGGCGCAGTGGTGGGCACTGTTTCAATCCCCCGAGCTCAACGCACTGATCCAGCGCGCTTACGCCGCCAACCCCACGATCGATGCCGCGCTCGCGACTCTAAAGCAAGCGCAGGAGAACGTGTACGCGCAGCGCGGGTTTTTCTATCCAACCATCCAGGCGAGCTATACGCGGCAACGTAGCAAGCTGTCCGGCAATACTGCGCAGGCCTCGGAACCTGGCATACAGGGGGATGGTGAGAATATTACTCAGAGTGGGCCCGCTCTACCGGTGACGTACAATTTTCATACCGCCGAGGTCACCGTCGGCTTCACACCAGATGTGTTCGGTGGTAACCGTCGGCAGGTGGAATCCCTGCAGGCACAGGCCGATGCCGCGCGCTATCAACTGGAGGCCGCTTACATAACGCTGGCCTCCAATGTCGTTGCTGCGGCGATCCAGGAAGCCTCGGTGCGCGCCCAGATCACCGCGGCTAAGGCGATCATTGAATCCAATTCTCACTCACTCGATATCCTGCAGGAACAGTTGCGCCTGGGTTACGCAATGGGGCTGGATGTCGCGGCGCAGGAGTCGGCCCTCGCGCAATCGCAGCAGTTGTTGGCGCCACTCGAGCGGCAACTCGAGCAGACGCGCGACCTGCTGCGCGTCCTAGTCGGCAATGCCCCGGATCACGACGTTCCGGAGAATTTCGAGCTGAGCTCGCTGCATTTGCCTGAAGATCTGCCCTTGACGCTACCCTCGAAACTCGTCGAGCAGCGTCCGGACGTCCTGTCTGCGGAGGAACAAGTCCACGCTGCCAGTGCCCAGATCGGGGTTGCGGTCGCAAACCGTTTGCCACAATTCTCAATCAGCGGCGATCTGGGTGGCGATGCCTCGCACTTCAGCCAGATGTTCTGGAGCTCGGGAACCTTCTGGGATGTCATCGGCAATGTGTCGCAGACCATTTTTGATGGCGGCACCCTGCGGCACCGCCAGCATGCCGCCGAGCAAGCACTGGTCCAGGCGGCCGCGCAATATCGCACCACGGTACTCGCGGCATTCCAGAATGTCGCCGACACCTTACATGCCTTGTATTCGGACGCGGATGCCCTGAAAGCAGCGCTTGCCGCGCAGCAGGCCGCGCGCGTGACGCTCGAGTTGACCCAAAGGCAGCTCCAGGCGGGGTACGTGAACTACCTCGCACTGCTCAACGCCCAGCAAACCTATCAACAGGCCGAAATCACGTTGATTCAAGCGCAAGCCAGCCGATTGGGCGACACGGCAGCACTATTCCAGGCGCTCGGCGGGGGTTGGTGGAATCGCGTGGGGAAACTCACACCGGACAATGACAGCCGACCACCCGCCAATGATGTGAACTACTAGCGTTACTGGTTCAGCAGTGTTTCCTTCCACCATTCGCGCCTAGTGTGTCAGCCGTTGCTGGAGCGATTCTCGGTGGACTTTCCAGTTGGGCATCTGCGCAAAGTGCGGACACGCGCTAGTGGCCGCCTGTTGCCCGATGCGCAAGCCATCGCCGACCGCGGGGGTATAGCGGGGCTGCCACCGGACAGCCCCGGTGATTTATCAGAAACTTACTGAATTCACTGACGATTTGGCCGGAATCGAATCGCTCTCTGCGCCGATTTGGAAATCAAAGGCGACCCTGAGCGCGCCGGATCCATCATGCGCCGCGAAGCTGGACAGCTGAAGTGGCATGATGGACATCTCGAGCGCGAACCATCCCCTGAAATTCATCCACAGTTTCGAATCTCGCAGACTCTGCCGATAAGGTTGCACGCCGATGTCAAGTTGGAATGGAACCGCATCGCGGAACTCGGCTGTGGCCGCAGTCGCCGTTCTGTTGTTCAACGCTGTGGCCGGGGCGGCCACTGGTGGCTACGCGGCGCTGGTCAGGCAGGTGGCGCCCAGCGTCGTCACCGTCCTGGTTATGCAGCGCGCGGAAGGCGCCGGCCAGCGCGCCGTCGACCGAGCGACCGGCGACACCCAAAACAGCGACATGCGCCTGTTCCTGCGCCGCATGCTGCCCGGGCCGGGCAGCAGCAATCCGGTGCTCAGCACCGAAAGCTCCGTGCTGGCCTCAGGATTCATCATCGGTGCAGATGGGCTTATCATTACCAATCGCCACGTTGTTGTGGGAGCCCGTTCGGTGCGCGTCAAGCTGGAGGACGGCCGCGAGATCCCCGCCCAGGTCGTTGGCAGCGATGCGACCACCGACATTGCGCTGCTGAAAGTGAGCGCAGGCCGATTACCGGCGCTTCGCCTGGGATCCTCCGACAAGGTGTCGGTGGGAGATCCCGTCATCGCCATCGGTAACCCCTTCGGTCTCGGTCGATCGGTCACGGCCGGTATTCTCTCCGCGCGCGCCCGCGTGCTCGATGAAGACCCGTACATCGATTTCCTGCAGACTGATGCCGCGATCAATCTTGGGAATTCAGGTGGCCCACTGATATCGACAGATGGAGCGGTGGTGGGTGTCACTACGGCGATCATCTCGCCGAGTGGTGGCTCAGTCGGACTTGGGTTTGCAATTCCAGCGGAAACCGTCGCCGCTGTGGTCGCCGAACTCGAGGCACATGGGCGGGTGAACCGGGGTTACCTGGGCATCGAAGTGCAGGCGATGACACCGGCACTGGCGCGCGCGCTGCTAGGGCGGGACTCGCCCGCCGGTGCGCTGATCACCGCCGTGGAGCCGAAGGGGCCCAGTGCCGGAGAGCTGCTGGTCGGAGATGTACTGCTGCGAATCGGTTCAACCCCAGTGACCTTCGCCGGTTTGGGAAAGATCACCGTGCGCCTGGCGCCCGGCGCTACGGTGGACGCGGCCGTGATGCGGGAGGGAATGGAGCTGTCAATTGCGCTGACGATCGGTCAACTACCGGATCCACCCGACAGTCCGCAGCAATCCGGCGGCCCGGACACCTGGGTGGCGAACCTTGAATTCGGGGTAGCCAACACAACGACCGAGATTCGCAAGGCGCTCAAGGCGCAGGACGAGGGCGGCGGCCTGATCGTGACACAGCTGCGCCCGGATGGCGCCGGAGCGCTCGCTGGTTTGAAAATTGGCGATCTGATCACCCATGCCGGAACCAAGCGCCTGGAGGACGTCGCGGACCTTGCGGCGGTCCGCAAACCGACATCCGAGCTGCCCTTGCTGCTGCGTGTG
Source organism: Gammaproteobacteria bacterium (assembly GCA_013289615.1). Classification (GTDB taxonomy): domain Bacteria; phylum Pseudomonadota; class Gammaproteobacteria; order Steroidobacterales; family Steroidobacteraceae; genus FEN-1191. The sequence goes on along the minus strand of JABCZO010000026.1, from coordinate 31,311 downwards.
GTTCGTAATGGCTCCCCCAGCTTCGTCGCGGTCACAGGAAGCCAGGATCAATGATCGCGGCAGAGCGCCGCAGGGGATTGCCGAGGTCGCGAGCGGCTTAGCTCGCCCTTCATCATCGAGTCGTAGCCGGTCCTGGCACCGCGCTTGAAAACAGTCGATCCGTTCATCCCCGGCATCAGGCAGGCGACAGTGACGGCGGTGTGCTTCAATTCCCTGCCAAGCGCTGCGGCGAAGGAGCTCAGAAACGCCTTGTGGCCGTCGTGGGCTGGGTGCGGGGTTTCCTGTACCAGGCCGGCGATCGAATAGGTAATCAGAATCCGGCCGTGACCGCGTCCCCGCATCGAGCGGGAAACCTGGTCGATCAGGTAGATCGTCCCATCGATATACGCACGCGCGTCGATGAGGCGCGCATCGACAGTGCAGCCACGGGGTTCGCGACCGGCATTCGCGATCAATATGTCGGCCGCTCTGCCGCCGGCCGTGATCGCGTCGCGCAGCGCGTCGACGCCTTCCAGGGTGGACAGGTCACACTGCACCGGCCTGACGGTGATGCCACCGGAGGCGAGTTCCTCGGCCGCGTCAAGAATCAACACCTCGTCGGCCGCAATGATCAGGTCGTAGCCGTGCTGGGCGCATTGTCGGGCAAGTTCAAGGCCTAAGCCGCTGGATGCGCCCGTGATCACGGCCAGCCTGCGCGCGTTGGTCTCCATACGCTACTGCTCCCCCCGACTGAAGCGCCCGACCAAATAGGAGTTGCAGCGATGCTAGCCAGGCGGCGGCGGCGCGGGGATCGGAGCGGCGATCGGTCCGGGGTAGGTATCGACTTACGGCGCAGCAGAATCAGCCGACTCCTACGCCACGCAAGGGCGAGGTACGACAGTGCAACTGCGCCGCGCACACCATTGTGCTGCTCATCGCCGCTGCGGGTTAGCCGTCACAGCGATTCACTTTCACTATTTAAGAACATATACGCGGCTGTAAAGGCCAGGGGATAGCGTCATGCTTCGCGAATCGACCATGTCACCGGGTTTAGATGTTGATTCGACTGCTCCGGAGGCGGCCATGTCGGCGGTCTCGTGGGGCGCCATCCTGGCCGGCGGCGTGGCCGCGGCCGCGCTGACGCTGATCCTGCTGGCCTTCGGGGCCGGGGTCGGATTCTCATCGATCTCGCCCTGGTCCACGACCACAGGGACGACCACTTTCCACATCGCCGCCGGGCTGTACTTCATCGTCACGGCGATGATCGCATCCGGAGTCGGGGGCTATCTCACGGGTCGGTTGCGCACGCGATGGAGCGGCGCACATACGCGCGAGGTGTTCTTTCGCGACACGGCGCATGGTTTCCTGGCCTGGGGTTTTGCGACACTGCTCAGCGCAGGCGTGCTGGCCTCGGCCGGCAGTGCCCTGGTAGGCGGCGCGACGTCGGCTATCACGCACGTCGCCGGGCAGTCCGCCGGACTGCTGGACGGCTATGTGGACTCATTGGTGCGAGGTGATCCGGGCTCCAACACGGCCAGTGCCGACATGTCGGCGGCACGTGCCGAAGCCGGACGCATATTCGCGGCTGCTTTCCAGAATGGCGGCGATTTCCAGGCACTGGACCGCGCCTACCTCGCCGAGCTGGTTGCGGCTCGCACCGGCATCACCCCGGTGCAGGCCGAAGAGCGCGTGTCGGCGACCATCGAGCGGGCTAAAGCGGCTGTCGACGCCGCACGCAAGGCGGCCGCGCAACTCTCGCTGTGGCTGACCGCGTCGCTGCTGGTCGGCGCGTTTGCCGCCAGCCTGGCGGCGATCGAAGGCGGCGGCCTGCGAGACGGCACTTGGAAATACCAGGTCTAAAGCGTCTGCCGGCACATCAAACTACCAACGCTACAAGGAAGATACACATGGGACGTTCAATTCTGCTCTGGCTGTTAGGGGTACCGATTCCGATCATCATTCTGATCGCACTGCTGTCGCACTAGCGGCTGTCGCACTAGCGGCCGTCGCACTAGCGCGGCGGTGGAAGACGGAGCGCACTGATGGCAGGAAAATACAGCGCATCGAGCGGCAGGAAAGTCGAACGGGCGATGCACGAGATGAAGCAGGGCAAGCTGCGCTCCGGCAGCTCGGGCGCGAAGGTCAGAAGCCGAAAGCAGGCCATTGCCATCGGCCTGTCGGAAGCGCGGCGATCGGGGGCCAAGGTGCCAGGCAAATCCGCCGGCAAGAAGGCCTTGCACAGCCGCAGCTAGCAGCACCGGCGTCGCAAAGCACGGCGTTCGTGTCGGGCGCGTGGCCGGATCGCGCGCGGCGTGCGCGTCAACGCCGTGGCGCCCGCTCCGGTCTGGACACCGCTCAGTCGTTCCGATAAAAGCTCGAAGCACATTACGCAATTTGGTGCCCAAACGCCGATGAAGCGTCCCGCACAGCCAGAGGAAATCGCGCCTGCCTATGTTTTCCTCGCCTCCGCGCAATGTTCGAGCGACATCACCGGACAGATCCTGCCGATCATCGGCGGCTACGCCGGCGGCTGATCGGTCGCGACATCGGCTGGCAACGGCCAGCGCGCCGATCGCACTGATCGCGCTGATCGCGCTGCTCGCGTTGCTCACGCCACCCGCAGGCTGCAGGGCGGGGGACGCGGCCGCAGTGGATCGGCTGCTTGCCGCGATGACCACGGATGAGAAGATTGCGTTGATTCATGGCGCCACCGAGCGGGCGTCGAGCTACCAGGGACAGGCCGGCTACCTGCCGGGGGTCGCGCGGTTGGGGATTGTCCCGCTGCGGCTGGCCGATGGGCCGCCCGGCGTGCTGACGCGCGAGGTGTCGACCGCGCTGCCATCGACCATGGCGCTGGCAGCGACCTTCAGCCGCGCGGATGCGCAGGCCAACGGCGTCGTGATCGGACGCGATGCGCGCGCCCTGGGCATCGACCTGGTGCTCGAGCCGTTCATCAACATCTATCGCGATCCTGGCTTCAGCCGCAGCTACAACACCTATGGCGAGGATCCGCTGCTGACCGGGCAGATCGGTGCCGCGCTGGTGCGCGGCATCCAGAGCCAGGGCGTCATGGCCCAGGCCAAGCACTATATTGCATATGACGGCGCGAATGACGTGCAGGTGGATCCGCAGACGCTGCGCGAAATCTATGCCGCGCCGTTTGCGGACGCGGTAGACGCCGGCGTGGCATCGATCATGTGTGCCTACAACCGGATCAATGGCCAGTTTGCCTGCGGCAACGACGCGTTGCTGAATGGCCTGCTGCGCCAGGAGATGGGGTTCGCGGGCTTCGTGACTTCCGATTGGGGCGCCACTCACGCGGCCGAGTTCATCAATGCGGGTCTCGACCTGGAGATGCCGGGCGAACTTCAGGTGGGTCCCCGGCGCGAGCAACTGATGACCTCCTATTTCTCCGGCACCGCGGTGACGTGGGTGCCGTCGAAGAGCCCGGCTGCGATGGGGTTTGGTCCGCGCGGCACGATTCCGGAAGAGTACATTCCAGAGCGTCCGACGTCGGCTGCTGGCGGCGAGGCGCAGGTGGCGCCGCCAAAGATCGATGCCCCGCTCAATCTGCGGGCCGCCCTGCAGGCCGGCAGTGTCACCACGGCCACGATCACGCAGGCAGCGCGCCGCCTACTGCAGCAGATGCAGCGCTTTGGCCTGCTGCAGCGCCACTCCGAACGATCAGTGACTGCCGAGCCGATTGAGAAGGATGCGCGCGTGGTGTTGCGCACCGCCGAGGATGGCGCGGTGTTGCTGAAGAACGAGGCAGCGCTGCCCCTCAGCAGGCGCGATCTGCGGTCGTTGCTGCTGGTGGGGCCGGGTGCGCTGCAGACGGTGGCCGTCGCCAGGGCCAATGAACAGGCGCTGGGGCGACCCGGGCGGCAGATCGGCGCCCTCCAGGCGCTGCGCCGCCTGTTCCAGCGCGACCGATCGGTGCGGATCGACTACTGTCCCGGCAACGACATGACCGGGCAGCCGGTACCTGCCACCGCTTTCGGTCACGACGGCCTGCCGGGCCTGATTAATGAGGACGCCAACAGCCATCGGCAGTCGATCGATGCCAACATCGATTTCACGCTCGCGAATGGGCGGGCTTTGCCGGCGCGTTCCGCGCACCGCTGGTCCGGCAGCATCACGGTGCCTGCCGCTGGCGCCTACGAATTCAATCTGCAGATGCTGGGGGGAACCGGTGCGATCCGCCTCGACGATCAGCAGCTCGGGCAGATCGCGATACCGCCGCAACATGGAGACGTGCTGCAGGCGGGGCACGACAACGTGCTGCCGACCCCCGATGGCCTGGACAACCTGCGGCGCCGAATCGAACTGAGCGGCGGCAGCCATCGGCTGGAGGTGAGCGCGAGCGGCGATGATTCCGGCCAGCCGCTGCAGGTACGTCTGAACTGGGCGACGCCGGATCAGAAGCGAGCCGACTATGCGGCCGCTATCGCCGCGGGCGGGGGCGCGCGCACGGTGGTGGTGTTTGCCTGGTCACGCAATGAGCCGGTGATGGCGCTGCCTGGGGATCAGGACCGGCTGATCGCCGACCTCGCCGACGCGAACCCCAACACCATCGTGGTACTCAATACCGGTGATCCGATCGCGATGCCATGGCTCGGCAAGGTCAAAGCGGTCCTCCAGATGTGGTACACCGGCGATGAAGGCGGATCGGCCGCCGCCAATGTGCTCACCGGCCGCACAAGTCCTGCGGGCCGGCTGCCGTTCACCTGGCCACGGCGGCTGCAGGATACGGTGGCACACGACGCCTCGCATCCGGAGCGTTCCTCCAGCGGAGTCGACGGCAGAACGGTCTATTCCGAGGGCCTGTTCGTCGGCTATCGCTGGTTCGACCAGCAGGGCATCGAACCGCTGTTTGCCTTTGGCTACGGGCTTTCCTATACGCGCTTTGCGTACCGATCATTGACGGTCAGGCCGGCCGTGGACGGCGGGCTGGACGTGGCGTTCACGCTGAAGAATGTCGGTCCGATGCGCGCGGATGAAGTGCCGCAGGTCTACCTGAGCGCCCCCGATACCGCGCTCCCGGGTGCGCAATTTGCGCCACGCTCGCTGGTGGCGTTCGATCGGGTGTCGCTCGCCGCCGGACAATCCCGGCGCGTGCGGCTGCACCTGCCGCGACGCCGGCTGCAGTACTGGTCGGAAGCGGACCGGCGCTGGCAGCGCGCTGGCGGTGCGCGATCGATTCAGGTGGGCGGCTCGTCGCGCGACATTCGGCTGACGGCACCGGCCGGCTGATATGGCCGACGGATTGCGGCGCGGCCTTCAGGTGCCGGCGAACGTGGCCTCGTGGCTGCGTTCCGCGTGTACGGCGGCCGCGAACGCGTCGGTGATGATGCGGTGGGCGGTCCACCAGCGGCGCTGCGAGTCGAGCAGCACCAGCCAGACGCGGTGCCCGGATTGTTCGGCCACCACGATGAGGCAGTGCCCGGCATGCTGGGTATAGCCGGTCTTCAGTCCGACCACCCCATCCAGGCGCCCGAGCAGCTGGTTGGTGTTCCGGAATGCCAGCGATCGGCCCGTGGCCGTGCTGATCGTCGCCCGCTCCTGGGCGGCGATCAGGGCGATGCGAGGGTCGGCGTGCGCGGCCTTGGCCAGGCGCAGCAGGTCGGTGACGGTCGAATACTGGCCGTCGGCGTCGAAGCCACAGGGATGTACGAAGTGCGAATCCTGCATGCCGAGCGCTGCGGCGCGGGCATTCATGCGCGCCGCAAACGCATCGACTGAGCCGGCCACATGTTCGGCCAGGACCAGGCAGGCATCATTGGCGGAGTGCATCAGCATCGCCGTCAGGGCGTCGTCCGCGCGTATGCTCTCGCCGGTGCGCAGGCCGACCCGTGGATGCTTGGTGTGGGCGGCGTCGTGGCTGACGCTCAGCAGCGCATCGGGCTGCCAGTTCGAGTCGAGCACCACCAGCGCGGTCAGCAGCTTGGTCAATGAGGCCGGGGCACGGCGCACGTCGATATTGCTGGCCCAGAGCAGCTCCCCGTCGAGCACGGCGGCGTATGCAGACGCCGATCGATGATAGGGGTCATGGCTGTCGGTGCGCGAATGAGCGCCGGCGGTGCCGAAGGCGCCCAGAAGCAACACGGTCAGGAGCACGCGCGGCAGTATGCCCACGATCCTCACCGCAAGGTAGAGCAGCAAATCATCCGTCACTCCGTCTGCAGCCGCCGCAAGTCTAGCCGCGAGCGCTGCTCAACGATAGTGTCTGGATCACACTGGCAAGCTGGTGCGACGAAACAGGTAGTGCGAGACCTGCCATTCGCTGCCACCGCGATAGCCCCAAAGCTCGGCGCAGGCCATGAAGAATACCCGCCAGTACGACAACCAGCGCTGCGCCTGCTCGGCCCCATAGGTCGCCGCGAGCACCGGCCGCGCCAGCTGCGTATTGCGATCGAGATTGGCGAGCCAGGCTTCCGCAGTGCGCCGGTAGTGCTCGCCGCTCACCCGCCAGCGCGCCGCCAGCTTCAGGTCACGCTGAAAATGCAACAGCAGGTCCTCACTGGGCATGATGCCGCCGGTGAAGAAATATCGCGCCATCCAGTCCGATGGGTCGCGGGCGACGAAGTGATAGGCGAACTCGCGGTGGCTGAAGATATGGACGAACAGCAGGCCTTGGTCCTTCAGCCAGCGGGCGATGTTCGTCATGAGCTGCTGGTAGTTTTTCATATGCTCGAACATCTCGACCGACACCACCCGGTCGAAGCGCGCCGGGGTTTCAAAGCGGTTCATGTCGCAGGTGATGATCTGCAGATTACTCAGCCCCCGGCGAGCGCATTCGGCCTCGATATACAGACGCTGGGTCGCGGAATTGGACACGCCGGTGATGCGCGCACGCGGATAGTGCTCGGCCAGCCACAGCGATAGCGCGCCCCAGCCGCAGCCCAGCTCCAGGATCTGCTGTCCATCCTCGATCCGGGCGCGCTCGCAGGTCAGCCGCAGCATCGCCTGCTCGGCATCATCGAGCGTCGCGATGCCTTCAGGCCACAACCCACTGCTGTATTTGAGCCGCGCGCCGAGGCACAGCTGATAGAACTCGGTCGGCAGCTCGTAGTGCTGCTGGTTGGCCGCCGCGGTGTCGATCGCGATCGGGCTCGCCTTTAGTTGTTCGATGAAGACTTGCCGTGCATGCGCGCGCGCTTCAGCGCTGCCGCGCCGCTGCTCGCGCAGCCGGCTGCGCAGCAGCCGGCGGATGCCGTGCCGAATCACCCAGTCGGGCAACAGGCCCCTGGCGATCAGATTATCGATGCTCATGGTTCGCGGCGCGCTGCCGGCTTGCGGGGCGATCGCGGCCTGAATATCAGTGGACATGGCTACGACCTCGCGGCGAGTGCGCTGGATTGAGTACCTCGCGCTGCAGGTCGGGGCGATCGGCCTTGCGATGCCAGCGCACGCGCCTGACCGCAAGCCATAGCGCGTGCCAATGGATCAATGCGATCACCTTCAGCGTGAGTGCCGGAAATTTGACCGCGAAACGCAGTAACTGATAGTCCGACAGCGGTACCCGGGCGCCACGCAGGTGGCTGTCGAGCATTTTACCGTTCGCGTCCCAATCCTCGATATGCAGCTGCAGGCTCTGGCCGGGCAGGCAGGCGTCGAAGTCGAAGCACAGGTCGAGATCGGAGAACGGCGACACGTAGTAATGCTTCGGCACCCGCAGGCGATAGCGTGGACGCGCGGATTGCGGCTGCCCCGCCAGCCTGGGCAGCAGGAACAGCTTGCTCTCGCGAAATGTGTTGCCGACCTCGGCGATCGCACACAGCGGTGTGTCCTGGCCATCCGAGCAGAAATAGATCGAAATCGGATTGAAGATATAGCCAAGGATGCGCGGCAGCGTCAGCAGCCGGATGCGCAGCGCGGCGGCAGTGTCGATTCCGTGCTGCTGCAGGTACGCGCTTACCCGTGACTTGAGCCCGCCCGCGGTACCGGTGGGAAAATAATCGGCGTCGCGAAAACTGTAGAGGTTCGGCCGCTCCCGGCTTAGCAGCTGCGTGTTGCGGTCGATGGCGTCGAGTTCGTCGAGATCGACGTACAGCATCATCATCCGATGCTCGAAGGCGTAGCGCTTGGGGCGCGAGCGCCGGTGGACGATCACGCATTCATACAGGCAGGAATTCAGCTCCACGCATCCTCCACCAGCAGCCGGCTGAGCTGCAGCGCCGAGCTGAACGCGTCCTCATGAAAGCCGTAGCGGAAATAGCTGCCGCACAGGTACACGCCGCGGCGTCGCTGGTTGAGGCCCGGCAGGCGCTGCTGCGCACGAATGGCGCCGTCGTCGAACAGTGGATGCTCGTAGTCAATGCGCTGCAGTACGCGCTGCGGTTGCAGCGTGTCCTCGCCGTTGATCGACACAAAGTAATTGCGCGACGAATCGATGCCCTGCAGCCGATTGATCCAGTAGACGGTCGAGGGCGCCACGCGGCCATCGGCATCGTAGCTGACACGGTAGTTCCACGATGACCAGCAGCGCTCGGTGCGCGGCATCACCTGCGCGTCGGTGTGCAGCAGCGCGCTATTGGGCTGGTATTTGAACTGCCCGAGCACCGCCTGCTCCTCGGCGTCGGCGTCGCTGAGCATCTGCAGTGTCTGGTCCGCGTGGCAGGCCAGTATCGCGTGATGGTAGTGCGCCGTGTGGCCCGATTCGTCGGTGACCTGGACCCGATCGGCGCGGCGGCGCACGGCAACGGCGCCGCGCCTGAGGTATATCCGGTCGCGAAACGGAGCGATGAGCTTGTCGACGTAGCTCCTGGCGCCTCCCAGCACGCTGCGCCAGGGATGCTGGGTATGCAGTCCGAGAAAGCCGTGATTGTGGAAAAAGCGCAGCAGCGTCAGCGCCGGAAACTGCAGCATCCGCTCCGGCGGCGAGGACCAGACGGCGCAGCTCATCGGCAGCAGGTAGTAGTTCAGGAACTGCTCGCCGTAGTTACGCTCGCTGACGTACTCGCCCAGGGTCAGGCGCGGATCGGCCGACGACTGCAGTGCTCCGGCGGCTTCCCGGTTGAAGCGGTTGATCTGCAGCAGCATCTTCCAGAACTGCGGCTTGAACAGATTGCGTCGCTGTCCAAACAGATGATTCAGGCTCGAGCCGCAGAATTCGAGCCTGCCGGGCAGGTGCTGCACGCTGAACGACATGGAGCTTGCACGCGTGGGCACGCCGAGCTCGCGAAACAGGCGGGTGAGGTTCGGATAAGTGACCTCGTTATAGGTCATGAACCCGGTATCGATCGATACCGGGCCACGCTCGTCTTCGACGCTGACCGTATTGGAATGACCACCGACGTAGTCGCTCTTTTCGTACAGGGTGAGCTGGTAGCGGTGCTGCAAAAAATGCGCACAGCCGAGACCGGAGATGCCGGTACCAATGATGGCAATCGTTTCCATGCAATTGTGGTGAAATCCGCCCCGTCTTGAGCACTATCGTGGCATATATCGCTTGCCGGGGGGCTGCCGGATGCATCCCCCCCAGGCATCCATCCGGACCCGGGGATCGTTATTACAGTACTGAATGCGACTTGTTACTGCGATGGCGGTCTGTTATGAATCAACGGCTATACTCATACAGCAGCGTTTGCGCGCGTCCCGCGGTTTTGGCCGCGAGCTGCGCGACGGCTGGCAATTATGGCGGACGCGGACAGAAACGTAGTGGAACAAAACCAGGACGTGGCACTGATCGAGCGGATTCGCGGCGGCGAGCGCGCGGCCTTCATCGCTTTCTACGATCGCTATTCTCCGCTGCTGTTCTCCGTGGCCGCGAGGGTACTCGGCGAGCGCAAGGAAGCCGAGGACGTGTTGCAGGAAGTCATGCTGGTGATCTGGAATAAGTCCGGCGACTACGACCCGCAACTCGGTACGCTCTCCAGTTGGGCCGTCGCAGTCACTCGCAACAAGGCACTCGATCGGCTGCGCGCGCGCACGCGACGGCTGCGCCTGATCGAGGAAGCTGCGATCCTGGCCGAGAATTCCGACGCCACGTCCTATCCTTCGGCGAATGAAATCGTGCACGGGCGCGAGCGGGCCGAATTGCTGCGCGATGCCATGAAAGAGCTGCCGGCGGACCAGCGCATGGCGATCGAGCTGGCCTTCTTTACCGGACTGAGCCAGAGCGACATCGCGACGCGGCTGCAACAGCCGCTGGGTACCATCAAAGCGCGGATCCGGCGCGGCATGCTACGCCTGCGTGAGCAGCTCGGAGGTGCGCTGTGATCGACGAGGGCATGCAGGAGCAGGCGGCCGCCTATGCACTCGGGGCGCTGGACGCGGACGAGACCAGAGCGTTCGAGGTGTCGCTGCGTGTGGATCCGGAACTTCGTGCCCTGGTGCGCGAGCTGCGTTCGGTGACCGAGGCGCTGGCCGGGACCGCGCCGGCGCTCGAGCCGCCGGCGGCCGTCAAGGCGCGGCTGCTGCTCGAGATCGAGCCGCAGCAGCCGTCAGCTCCGAAGACGACACCCGAGCGCCCCATCAGCGCTCCGGCGAGTACTCCGGCGAGTGCTCCGGCGAGCGCGCCGGCTGGCGCACCGATCGGCGTGCCGCTCAGGCGGCCTGCCAACCTGTGGATTCCCTGGGCGCTGGCGGCTGCGCTGGCGCTGGTGTCGCTGGCGTTTCTGTGGCAGGGCGCCGGCCTGCGCTCGCAGCTGGCCGCGCAGGCGAACCGAATCAATGAACTGACGGCGAGCGCTGAACTGGCGCGTTCCGAGACTGCCAATCTGCGCCAGGCAGTGGCAAAGCTGCGCGAAAGCAATCGCCTGGCCAGTTTCCGCATTGCGCTGCTCGACTCGTTGCTGGCCGCGTCGCCGAAGACGATTGCGGTCAGCGTCTGGGATAACGAGCGCCAGGACGGCGTGTTCATTGTACGTAATCTCGAGCCGCTCCCGGACGACAAGGACTACCAGCTCTGGATCATCGATCCGAAGTATCCGTCGCCGGTGGACGCCGGCGTGTTCCAGGTCGATGCCAAGGGCAGCGTGCGCCGGGATTTCCGCGCAAAAATGCCGATCCAGGCCGCGAACCAGTTCGCCGTTACGATCGAACAGAAGGGCGGGGCGGCAGTGCCCAACACCAAGGCGATGGTGCTGGCGGGCAGTTAGGCGCCCGGCGCCGGCGCGGCGATGGCGCCGCCGTTGCCCAGGTGCCGGTGTGCCATCTGGCTGCAGAAATAGCCGATTGCCAGCAACAGAAAGCCCGGAATCTGCGACAGGATAATGCTCTGCCAGGAAAGCGGGCTGAAGTAGCCCACGCGCGCCGACGTGTAGATCGAGCAGAGCCAGCTGATCGCCAAACCCACGCTCAGCGCGTAGACCAGAAAGCGCGACCAGCGCCGCATCGTGGCTGCGCCAACGCAGCCGACCCCGGCCACGACACCGACTGCGACCATCAGCCAGAGGCGGTGCATCCAGCCGAACCAGATCGCGACCGCGCAGTACAGCGCCAGGAATGCCACTGTGACCAGAATGCCTTTGGGCGTCGCAGGGTTTTTCACCGTGCCATCGTAGATGATCGGCGAGCGTCAACCAGGCATGGCGGTCACAGATTCCGCGCGCCCCGTGGCCGGCTTGCCATAAGGCGAGACAGCTACTCTTTCTTGGGGTTTTTCGCCTTGTAGGCCCGAACCTGCTCGTTGAAGCGGTCGGCGACCGACTGCAATTGAACGACCGCGGCATTGTGCCTTGAGGTCTCCATATGCTCCAGGTCGTCTCTTTGCTTGTCGGTCAGCTTGTCGCCGGCCTTGGCTACCGCGTCCTCATGTTCTTTCTTGATGCAATCGAGGTAGCCGCCGATCGCAGCGTCATAGTCCGCGATCTGTTTCTTCACAGCGACCATTTCGCTAAGGGAGGCGGTATTGCCATCCGGGATCTTTTCCGGCGGCGCCGGATACGGACAGTCGGCGTGGACAGGTCCTGCCATCAGGGCGGCGAGCGCCGCAGCGGCAATAAGCGCTTTCATACCAATTCGGTCCTGGGGTAAGTAGTCGGAGCGCTATCTTAGTGCCGGGGCGCTCCCCGGGCCAAGTTGATTCGCGGTCCAGTACGCTCAAGGCTCGTCGTGCACCGATGGGAAGCCAGGAAAAATCGCGCCGAGCGCATTCAATCGGTACTCAAGCGGCTGCGGCTTCCTGCTAGTAGGGGGAGCCGTCCTTGTGCCGGAAGCTTGCCTTGCCCGAGTAGCGGCCGGCGGTGAACATCATGTCGATATCCGAATATTCACAATGGTCCTCGTCGTTGCGTGAACCCACGATCAGAAGTTCGGCGGGCGCGGCCGTGCGGTTCTGGAAGCAATGGCCATTGCGCTCTGCAGCCTTGAAGCCCGCACAGTCTCCGGCCCGCAATGTCTGCTCGCCGTCATCCGATACCAGCACGACTTCTCCCTGCAGCACGTAGACGAATTCATCTTCGTGGCTGTGCCAGTGGCGCTGGCTGGACCAGGCCCCCGCTGCCAGACGCAGCAGGTTGACCCCGAATTGCGTCAGGCCGGCGGCCTCACCGAGACGTCGCCAGCTGCGGTTGCGGCAGGGCTGATCGAAAGGGGCTGGGTAACGCGTGCCGGAGCTTTCGGGCGCGACGCTCGGGTCTATTTTTGGCATTCGTGTCTCACTGTTCGCCGACGCGCGAATGCTACTGATCAATCCGACAGGCGACAAGCACAGCTCAGCACGCGCTCATCCAGCGCTTATTCAGCGCACGTTCATGATTGTGCTCGGGATTGAGCGCGCCCGTGGCGCTTAAGCCCCGTTAATAGCGCGACTGTAGGAGGTCACCGACGGTGGGTCCCGGGCGCGGACGAGTTCAATGCCAGTGCCATTAGCTTCATGCTGACTACCTAGCAAATCTGTTCAAGGAAGTAAGAGGATTCAACATGAAAACTGTACTGGCTTCGCTCGCGGTGCTCGCCGCTCTGTCGGGGTGCATCAGCAGCAGCAGCCCGCCTGCGCCGCAAAAGAGCAGCACCACCGTCATCGTGCCGGCTAACTCTGGCACGACGGTCGTGTGCTCGGATGGTACCCACCCGCCTTGCAGCTGAGGCTCGCCTTGCAGTTGCGGCGATGCTGGCAACCCCGCGCCTCTCGGCGCGATCAGTGGTGGCCGTCCAGTCGTTGTGCCTGGATCCAGAGCTGCCCGGCGAATAAGACGCCGAAGCTATGGACGGGAAGAGCGGTGGCGCGCAATGCCTCCGCTGCCCACGTATTGCAGGTGTGCCAGCCGGAGTACCGTTCCGAGGCTTCGTAATACAAGCTGCCCTCATAGGGCCCCGCGCGCAGCGGTGCAACCGCAGCGCGATCGGCGGCAAGACTCTGCCACACGAACTGCTGCGCCATTCGGGCCTGGGCTGCGCTGACCGGAATCTCAATCACGTTGTCCTCGCCAAAGGCGGCTTGGGCGCTGCTGCCCAGGCCGCTCACCAGCATCAACCCCGCCCCCGGCCACAGTGCCGCGAGCATGCCGAATCCGCGGTCATTATCCAGCAGATAACGGCGGTCGCCGAATCCAAACAGCACAATGCGTGAGTCCGGAAAGTCTGTGCGCAGCGACGCCAGCGGCGGCTGCAGATCCGCAGTCGCAAATCCAATATCGACATGCCAGCTGCGCTTGATCACGTAGATGATGGTGGACGAATCCGGCGAGCTGTTCGGCGGGCGGAGCGCCAGTCGCGCCGGCGCGCCGCTGCACGCCACCAGCAGTGCGCTGCATGCGGCGAGCGCGACCGGCAACGAGGCGCAAACGGGTCGTGGCATGCAACGAGTATAGCGAGCTGCCACGGCGCACTGGCGCAGGTTAAGCTCCCCGGCATGGCAGCAAATCACGCGCGCGCAATTACCCACATGCTGATGGCGGTGGGCTTCCTGTCGGTGTTGGACGTGCTGCTGAAGCTGCTGACGGCTCATTACCCGGCGCTACAGGTGAGTACGCTGCGCGGTCTCGCCTCGATACCGTTTCTGCTGGCACCACTGATCGTTCGCGGGCGTCTTGGCACACTGAAGATCCGACGCTGGGAGCTGCATCTGATCCGCGGCGCTTTGGCCGTTGCGATGATGCTGGGGTTCACCTACGCCATTCGCGGTACCTCGCTGTCCAACGTGTACACGCTGTACATGGTGGCGCCGCTGCTGGTGACCGTGCTGTCGGTGCTGGCGTTGAAAGAACAGGTGACGGCGGGTGGCTGGATCGCCGTGAGTGTGGGACTGATGGGAGCGGTGTGCGTATTGCGCCCGTCTTCCAATGGCCTGCCGATGGTCGCGGCACTGGCCGCGCTCGGATCGGCGGCCTGTTACGCCGTCAACTATGTGCTGGCCCGCTTCATGGCGGCAACCGAGACGCCCGAGAGCATGGTGTTCTGGTTTCTCGCGCTGCTGGCCCTCGGCTGCGGTCTGATGGCGGCGCCTGGATGGCAACCGATCGCGCGCAGCGACTGGGCGCTGATCTTCGGCCTGGGACTGTCAGGGGCCATCGGGCAGTTTCTTATCGTCAAGGCGTTTGTACTGGCGCCGGCATCCGTGGTTGCGCCGTTCGATTACACGGCACTGCTCTGGGGAGCGATGTTCGACTGGTTGATCTGGTCTGCGCGTGCGCCGATCGCTACCTTCGTCGGTGCCGCGCTGATCGTGGCCAGCGGGCTGTACATCATGCTACGTGCCCACCGAACCGGGCAGGGCGTCACCGATAACGTGCCGACCGCGCTGCCCGCCGACCCGCCGCTGTAGGCTCGAGCCGCCTTGAAGCTATGACCTTGCAGCCAGCAATTCCCGAATCGCAGACACCGCCAGGTCGATCTCCTCCTCGGTGTTGTAATAGTGCGGCGAAATACGCAGCGACGAGCTCACGCGCTTGTCGTCGTAATCGATCACTGCGTACTCGCGGATCTGCGCCGAGGTGTTAATGCCGCGAGCGCGCAGTGCGCTTACCAGTTCGCCCGGATCGTGGCCCGCTATGGCCACGGAGACGATCCCGCACAGGTCGCTACCGCGATCGAGCAGCCGCACCTGGCCGATGCTGCCGAGTCGTTCGCGCAGCCGCGTGGCGAGGGCTGCTATGCGCCAGCGGATCGGCTCGATCCCCAGTGCCGTTGCATACCGGGCGGCTTCCCCGGTTGCGAGCACCAGCGCCCAGGCGAACTCCCAGTTCTCGAATCGTCTGGCATCCGGCAGCGCGCGATAGCGGTCCTCGGCAATCCAGTCCGCGCCTCTCATGTCGATAAACAGCGGCTCCAGGCCCAGATCCAGCACCCGGTCCGATACGTACAGGAAGCCGGCGCCGCGGGGGCCGCGCAGGTACTTGCGCGCACTGGCCGACAGGAAATCGCATCCCAGCCCGGCGACGTCGATCGGCAACTGGCCGATGGATTGGCAGGCGTCCACGAGGTAGAGCACGCCGGCGTTGCGGCACAGCGAGCCGATCGCAGTCACATCCTGGATAAGGCCGGAATTGGTCGGGACGTGGGTTACACAGACGAGCTTAGGGCTAAGGCGCCGGATCAGCTCGTCCATCGCCTGCACATCCACGCCGCCCTGGCTGTGATCGGGCGCCCGCACGATCCTTACCCCCAGCCGTGCCTGTAGCGACAGGAACTGTATCTGGTTGGAAGCGTAGTCGTTGCGCGTCGTCAGGATCACATCGCCTCGTTGCAGCCGCACCGAGGACAGCGCCTGGATGAACGAGGCCGTTGCATTCTCGGTGAAGGCGATGTTCCGGGGTTGCGCGCCGATCAGATGCGCGAGCGAGCGATAGGCGTCCTGCACGGCGTCCTGGCGCGCCTCTGCCGCCTCATAGCCACCGATACGGCTCTCGAGCGTGATGTGATCCTGAATCGCGCGCACCACCGGACCCGGCATCAGTCCCGAGCCGGCGTTGTTCAGATGAACGCGCTCCTGGCATCCGGGCGTATCGGAACGCAATCGCTGGATATCCAAGGCACTAACCGATGAATCCGGTGCCTGCGGCCGGGAACATTCGCATGCACCATGATCACCCAATCCGGCCAGCGTTTCCAGAAACGCGATCACCCGGCCGATGGCGACTGCGTTGGCTATTTCCAGATCGGCGCCGCATTCGTACAC
The DNA here is from genome assembly GCA_013289615.1 of Gammaproteobacteria bacterium. GTDB lineage: Bacteria > Pseudomonadota > Gammaproteobacteria > Steroidobacterales > Steroidobacteraceae > FEN-1191. The sequence continues at coordinate 15,269 of JABCZO010000026.1, read as the reverse complement.
TCACAGCATGCCGCAACATATCGGTATCGTCGCCTGCTCCGCCGAAGGTGCGGCGCTTTGTTATCGGACGGTCTGCATCGAGGGCGCGCCGCTGCTCGGCCCGCACGATCATCCTGACGTCTCGATGCACACGCACTCGCTCGGCCAGTACATGAAGTGCATCTATCGAGGCGATTGGCAGGGCGTGGGCGACCTGATGCTGTCCTCGGCCGACAAGCTTGCCCGCTGCGGCGCCGACTTCCTGATCTGCCCCGACAATACGATTCATCAGGCGCTGCCTTACGTCGAAGCGCGATCGCCGCTTCCGTGGCTGCACATCGCCGAGGTGGTGGCCGCCCACGCGGTGGAGCGGGGGTTTCGGCGCCTGGGCCTGACCGGGACGCGTTATCTGGTCGACAGCGAGGTTTATCCGCAAAAGCTCATGGCCCGCGGCCTCGAGTACCTGAGGCCGGACCAAGAGGAGCGCGCGGAAATGAACCGCATCATCCTGGATGAGCTGGTCTATGGCGTGTTCAAGCCCGAGGCCGTCAGTTACTTTCAGCGCGTGATCGGACGAATGCAGCAGCAAGGCTGCGATGCCGTCGTACTCGGCTGCACTGAGATCCCCCTGATCCTCAGCGACGCCAATTCCAGGCTGGCGACGCTCGATTCGACGCGCCTGCTGGCGCGTGCGGCGCTGCGTCGGGCGGTGTCGCACCCGCCGGTTCCGGCGTAGTCGGCCACGCTGCCGCCGGCGCGACCTGCTCGCCGTCTTCCAGGTATTCGATGATGCTCTGGATATCCAGTAGCGACTCCTGCGCCCGCTCGATGCGCTGGCGCGCCTGATCCAGCCTCAGCGGGTCGGCATGCGGCCTCGTGCGCATCGACTCGTACACCGTCTGGGCCCCGGCGAGGACAAACTGCGCACGGCGATAGCGCAGTTCCAGGCGCTGCAGACGGCGCTGGGTGAATTCGTCCTGGGGGTGCAGACCGAAGGGCATGGGATAAGACTCCAGTCGAGGTTCGCTTAACGAGACTGACGCCAGGGTATGACGTTTTTGCGAAGCCGGTATGATCGTTTCTTTTCAACCGGCACTGCAGCGCGCGCGCGGATACTGCCCGGGGGCCCCGGGCTGCGGCCAACCCACTGTTTCGATAGACTGGCCAGCCGCGCAGGGGCAGGTGGTGGCGACTATCGGAGACTTTCTGGGATGGCGCAGTTGGTTGACCGCAGACTGGTGCTCCAGGGCGCGCTCGCAGCGACGCTACCGATCGGCGCACTGTCCTGTTCCAACAAAGGGCAGCGGCAAAACTCGCTGGCCGTCGGCGGCCTGCCGGTTACCTGCAACCTTACGCTGCCGGTAGCCTGCGTGGCCAGGGCGGCCAGCAACGCCGCCGACAAAACCGGCGGCCCCCACTTTGAATACGAGTACAGCAAGTACAACGGCTGGCCGGAGATCAAGGAATCGCTGATGGGCGGCAGGATCGAAGCGGCCTATATGCTAGCGCCGCTGGTGATGGATCTGGCCGACCGGAAGATTCCGGTCAAGATTGTCTCGCTGGGGCACCGTTCCGGGGCCGTGATCATGGTGCGCACCGATTCTGCTTACCAGCATTTCAGGCAACTCGCAGGCAAGCGTATCGCCGTCCCCAGCCGCTTCGCGGTCGACTTTCTGTTCCTGAGAAAGATGCTGGCACAGGAAGACATGACCCCGGCCGATATACAGATCATCGAGATGGCGCCTCCGGACATGCCGGCCGCGCTGTACGCCAACGCGGTCGATGCCTACTGCACCGGCGAACCGTTCGGCGCGGTGGCGCAGCGCGCCGGCTACGCGCGCCCACTGCGCATGACGCGCGATGAATGGCGCAACTACATCTGCTGTGTGCTGACGGTGCGCGAGGAGTTGATCAGGGACAATCGTGCGATGGTGCAGGATCTGGTTGACCAGATACTGGGCGCCGGCTTGTGGCTCGACACCAAGCAGGACAATCGCAACAAGGCGGTCGCCATCGCCTGCCGGCGCGAGTACTTCAATCAGGATCCGAACGTGCTGCAGTACGTGATGGAGAACCCGACCGATCGGGTGACCTACGGCGACCTGCGCATGATCAGATCGGAATTCGAGGAGCTGATGCAGCTGTCGCGCGCGGCCGGCACGATCAAGCATGAAATTGCCTACCAACAGTATGTCGACGACAGTTTTGTCGCGAACGCCAAAGCCGCGACCATCGCGCTCTAAAATGCCGCGTGTCACGCCGATGAAACGCCTCGTTACACTGCTGTTGCCGCTGTTGTGCTGCGCCGTTGCCGCCGGTGCCGACGACAGTAGCCCTCTGATCGCAGGGATGTTCAGTCCACAGCGGCTGGCACCGGATTTTTCGATCCGCGCATCGGACGGCGGCGAATTGAAACTGAGTCGGTACCGGGGCAAGGTCGTTCTGCTGTCGTTTGGCTACACCGCGTGTAGCGCGGTATGCCCGGTGACACTGGCGGTGCTGGCCCAGGCGCACAGGAAGCTGGGCGCCCTGGGCGAGAATCTACAGGTGGTTTACCTCACGGTAGACCCGGAGCGAGACGACGCCGAGCGCATGCGCAAGTACCTGACCACCTTTGATCCAAGCTTCATCGGCGGTACCGGCACGGCGGCGCAGCTTGCCGCCGTGCGCCAGGATTACGGCATCGCGGCGACAAAAATACCGACCGCCGACGGCTATGTGATGTCGCACAGCTCATATGTCTATCTGATCGACCGCGCCGGCTACCTGTGCGCACTGATGCCGTTCGGGCACGTCGCCGATGACTACGTCCACGACGTCAGCGAATTGCTGCGTAAGTGAGCGCATGCAATGAGCGCCACCCGCCTGTCGGGCTACCTGCGGCGCAACCGGCTACTGCTGCCGCTGGCGGTTGTGGCGATCGGCACCATCGGCTGGGCCGCATTGACCCCCATACGGACCGAGTCGAGGGACAGGTTGTTTGAAATTCCAAAGGGGACCTGGGCGCGCCGTATGGCAGGAAACAAGGTGGAGATCCTGCCGGCCGAGATCCGCCTGACGCTGGGCGTCAGGGATATCCTGGTGCTGAAGAATCTTGACGACGTGCCGCAGGTGTTCGGATCGATTCTGATGATGCCGGGGCAAAGTTTCCGGCTGCCGTTTGCGATGGCCGCCAGTTATCAGTTTTCCTGCAGCGCGCATCTGAGCGGACAGATGAGCATCATCGTCGAACCGAACCCGCTCTCGCCCTGGGCTCGCCTCAATTGGCGTGCCGCCAATCTGTGGCGCTCGGGCGCGTGGAAATAACTCCGTGGCAATGGAAAAAATCCTTCCGTCCGTCGCCATCGGGTGCCTGTTGATTGTCGTGTGGTGGATGCTGGTTGTCGTCACCGGGAGCGTTATTTTTCCCACCCCTCTGCAGGTGGTCACCGGAATCTGGGAGCTGTCCCGCGACGGATCGCTCTGGGCAGACATCGGCGCGTCGTTGTACCGGGTGGGCGCGGGATTTCTGCTCGCGGTTGCCTTCGCGATTCCGCTCGGGCTATGGATGGGATGGGTGCGAGGCGCCTACGCGACACTGAATCCGATCTTCCAGATGCTGCGGCCGATATCCCCGATCGCCTGGATTCCGATCGCGATCCTATGGTTCGGGGTGGGCAATCTGTCGCCGATCTTTCTTATTTTCATCTCGTCGGTATTTCCGATGGTCGTGCAGACCACCGCCGGCGTGCACGCCATCGAGCGGCGCTACCTGCGCGCGGCGGCGAATTTCGGCGTATCGCGCTACACGCTGTTCAAACAGGTCGTGATCCCCGCGGTGCTGCCGCAGATCATCGTCGGCATGCGAGTCGGACTCGGGGTCGCGTGGCTGGTGGTGGTCGCGGCCGAGATGATCGCGCTGCACTCGGGTCTGGGCTATCTGATCATCGATTCTAGAAACGCCGGAAATCGCTACGATCTGGTGATCGCGGGCATGATTGTCATCGGCTTGATAGGCCTGATGCTCGACCGCGCAATGCGCCTGCTCGAAGGGCACAAGCTGGTGAGGTGGCGCTATGCCCGCTAAGATCGCTGTCAAGGACGTCAGCAAATCCTATGCTTCAGACAAAGGTCCGCTGCACGTCGTAGACAGCATCAGCTTTGAAGTCGGCGACGGCGAGCTGGTTGCGATTGTCGGGCCTTCCGGCTGCGGCAAGTCGACGCTGATGAATATCATTGCCGGTTTCGATCGGCCCGATCAGGGCTGCGTCAGTACCGACGGGGTGCTACGCACCGAACCCAGTTCCAGGGGCATCCTGATCTCCCAGCATGGCTCGGTATTTCCGTGGCTGACGGTGCAGCAGAACCTGATGTTCGGCCTCAATGGCCACCCACACGAGGAAAAGGAGGCACTGGCGGATCACTATGCCGAGATGGTGGGACTGAAGGGTTTCGAGGCGAGCTATCCGCACGAGCTGTCGGGCGGCATGCTCAAGCGGGCCGAGCTGGCACGCGCGTTGGTGGTAAAGCCCGAGATCCTCTACATGGATGAGCCGTTCTCCGCGCTAGATGCGCTGATGAATCTGCGCATGCGTAACGAACTGCTGCGTGTGCTGACCGAAGAGCATCACACCGTGTTGCTGATTACCCACGACGTCGAAGAGGCCATCCATCTTGCCGATCGCATCCTGGTGATGTCGGCCCGTCCGGGGCGGATACAGGCCCGATTCGATGTTCCGATGGCGCATCCGCGTCGGCTGTCGAGCTCCCAGGTGCAGGAGCTAAGGGAGGCGATTCTGCGTGAGCTTGGCGTGGAGGGCGACTAGCCGCGCTCGAGCGCTGGGCGATCCCAATTCGCCAGCGTGGCGGCCTGCTCGTAGGTGCTGTCGATGAACGCCTGGATGGCCTGCTCGGGCGATGTGGCGGTTCGTGCCGCATCGTAAGTAAGAACGAATTCGTTCAGGTCCTTGTGATAAAACGCCTCGGCTGGCCGTATCCGTGCGCCCTTGAAACCGCTCGGCTCCGGGACGCAATAGGCGTAGAACGTCGGTTCCAGCACCGGGCCGCTCCCCGGCCAGAAGCCGTGACTGATCACTTCGTGCGAATACGCATCCTGCATCCATCCCGGGCCATCGCGCGCAGGCGCCGGCTTGCCGGAGAATCGCGACACCGCAAGATCGAAACTCCCCCAGAAGAACTGTACCGGGCTGGCCTTGCCGATGAACCGACAACGGCACGCGGTAAAGACCCGTTCGACCTGGACCAGGATGCGCCAGAATCGATGCGCAAACTCCGGGTCGTACGAATGATGCACGGTGTCGTCCTCGAAGCGGATCGGCGCGGGTACTTCGACCGGCATCGACCAGATTTTCACCGGCAATGCCATCGCGCTGAGCGTGTTCATCACTTCCCGGTAGAAATCGGCGACCGATCGCGCACTGAGCGCCAGCGCGCGCTGATCGCCATCCGTGGTCCGAATAAGCAGCCGGTGATCGATGAAATCGAACTCCATCGTGAACGAGCGCCTGCCGTGCGGCAGATTGCGGGTCGCGAGCCCGCGCGCCGTCAGGTGCAGTGTAGTGCCCCAGGAATGATTGATCGGCGGTGCCAGCGCCACCGTGATCTTGCCCACGATCTGCGACCACATATGCAGCGTCGCGTAGGTGTCCTTCCACGCCTGGTACGGCAACGCTGGCCAGAGTTCTTCATTGGTGGCGGACATCGGCGACCTTTGCACATCGACCCGATCGATTTTGCCGGCAATTATACGCGCCCGGGGCACAACCCGGGTTTCCGGCGGCGCAAGCAACGGCATTTCGCACGCCGGTCGGCTCGAGCCGGTAAGATAACCAACCCACTCGCCGGAATAAAATCATGTCGGAGCCCGTCGTGGATAAACTTGTCGTAGTTGGGTTACTCGTGTCCGCCACCGTCCTGGAGGCCTCGGGCGATGCGATCGTGCGGATGGGGCTTTATCAGCACAGCCTGTCGCTGCGGGTACTGCTGTTCCTTGCCGGCACAGCGCTGCTGTTCGGCTACGGCCTGTCGCTGAATCTCGCCCCGCTCGCCTTTGGACGGGTCGTCGGTCTGTATATCGCCCTGCTGTTTGTCGTCTGGCAGATCATCAATTTCGTGGCCTTTCGGTCGTTGCCGACACTGCCGATCCTGGTCGGGGGCGCGCTCATTCTCGCCGGCGGCGGCATCGTTACCTTCTGGCAGCGCTCGTGATCGATGTTCAGGGGATCGGCGCAGGCACCCTGAACGCAAACGCGAAGAACGCGGCCACGCCGAGACAGCCGAACGCCACCAGGTGGTTCCATGCGAGTCTTTCCTTCAGGAACAGGACCGCGAAGGCAATGAAGACCACGATGGTGACCACCTCCTGAATGATCTTGAGCTGCAAGCCGGAGAATTCCACGTAACCGAGACGATTCGCCGGCACCGCCAGACAGTATTCCAGCAGCGCGATCAGCCACGACACCAGGATCGCCTTCCACAGTGGCCAGGTGTGGCCATACTTCAAGTGCCCGTACCATGCAAAGGTCATGAAGATGTTCGACATCGTCAGTAGAAGGACAGTATTCATGGCTTTTGACTCAGGAATTGATGGGCGCGGAGGGTAAGATCGAAGCGGCGATCAGGAACACCGAGACGACGCATTCTTTTTTACAATCAATCACGTGCAGCGGTCGCGATTCAGCACTCCGGTCAGCGCCGGCGGCAGTTATCGCACAGTCGGTCTGGTCGCGGTATAGGACTTCCGGTCGTATGCCAGCCCGGTCATGCAGGAAGAGCGGTATTCCCGGGGTACGAATCGACGGTACCAACGCTCGGCCAACGTGCAACCTGTGCAGCGACGCAGCCGCGGCAGCAGACGCCTGAAGGGGCCTCAAGGCGCGGCCGCGGCGCCCCGGCAATCGAGCGCCGGGGGGTGTCCTTGGCGAGGAGGGCCTGCCAGGCCGGTGTTGCAGTTCACGCAATGCAACCGGGGTTAAGTGCTAAGTTTTCGTCGAGGTGACCCGATTGATGCAGACATGAGCGCCCGCCAGCCCGGTGATGCGTTTCGGCCCGATATCGAGGGCTTGCGGGCGGTGGCCATCCTGCTCGTGGTCGGTTGCCATTGCGGCATTTCGTGGTGTGCCGGCGGCTTTATCGGCGTCGATGTGTTTTTTGTTCTCTCCGGATACCTGATTACCGGGCTGCTGGAGTCGGAATATCGCGCCAGCTCGCGCATCGACCTGCCCAGATTCTTCGCACGTCGTGCGCGCAGGCTCCTGCCCGCGGGCACCGTCGTGCTGTTGGCGACCACGTTAGCGGCCGCCGCCATCTTCGCGCCGCAGGACATTGCATTCACTGGGCGGGCCGCACGTGCGGCGGCGCTGTATGTAAGCAATGTGTTCTTCGACCACAGCGCTTCCGACTATTTTTCAGCGAGCGTGGAAGGCAATCCGCTACTGCATACCTGGTCACTCGGCCTGGAGGAGCAGTTCTATCTGGTGTGGCCGCCGCTGATCCTGCTGATCAATCGCAGAGCAGACGGCGTGCGGCGGCCAATCTGGATTCTCAGCGCCGTCACAGCTGTCTCGTTCCTGTTCTGCATCTACGCGACGCGGCTGGCACCAACGGTCGCGTTTTATGAGCTACCCGCGCGTGCTTGGGAATTCGCTGCCGGAGGACTGCTGGCGCTGCTGCCCGCTTCCAGAGCTTCGGCAGGCAGCGGCTGGGCCGTTGCCTGTGGAATTCTCGGCATTGCGACGATATTTGGAACGGCGCTGCTGCTCAAAGGAGGTGCAGGTTTCCCTGGCGGGATCGCGCTGTTTCCCGTTGCCGGCACGCTTGCGACGCTGTACGCGGGAGCCAGAGCGCCGCAGCGCGGGATCAGCGCGGCGCTCGGCGCCACAGCGCTGCAATTTGTCGGAGCGCGATCGTACTCCTGGTATCTGTGGCACTGGCCGTTTGTGGTGTTCGCCGGGATGTTAGTTCCCGGCCTTGGCGTCGGCGGCAGGATCGCGTCGGCCATCGCATCCTTGCTGGCAGCATCGTTGACCTACAGCGTCGTGGAGCGGCCGGTTCGAAGGAATTCATACCTCGGCGCGCGCTCAGGATTGTCGCTGGCCGCCGCCGCCGGCGCGACCGTGCTGAGCGTGTCGGGGTCCTGGGCGCTGTTGTCGTATGGAGGCCGGCAGCTGGCGCAGGACAAGAGGTTCCAGGCGATCGGCGCGGCCTCGATCGATATCGCCGACATATCGCCGAAGGACTGCTGGAGCGAGGGGCGCACGTTTGACGTCAGGGTGTGCGAATTCGGGGCGTCAGGCGCAGCGCAGGCAGTCGTTCTGTTTGGCGATTCGCACGCGATACAGTGGGTCAACCCGATGCGCACTGCCGCCAATAGCGAGGGCTGGCGGCTCGTCACGGTGCTCAGACCGGGCTGCGCAGCGAGCGACATCAATCCACACAACCTGTCGGCAGCGGCCGATCATTGCCAGGAATGGCGTGCCAGCGCGATCGACCGGATCATTGCGATCCATCCCGCGGCAGTCGTGATGGCGAGTTACAACGGGGCGACGCTGCGCGGCGATATGGTCACAGCGACGCTTATGTCTGCGGAACAGGTGCGTGTGGGGACGCGACGCACGCTGGAAAAGTTCTCGCGTGCCGGCGTGCCAATCGTGGTGCTAAGGGATACGCCACTGCCACCGTTCAACATTCCCGCCTGCGTGGCACGCAGTGTCGTGAGCGGGCAATCCTGTGACTTCGACGCATCGGCAGCGCTCAACGAGGCGGCGTTTTCCGCAGAGCGTTCGGCCGCGGCCGGGCTGGCGAATGTCTACTTCCTGGACATGAACGACCTGATTTGTCCGGGCAGACTCTGTGCGGCCACGCAGCACGAGCTGCCCGTCTATCGCGACGAGAATCATCTGACCGGCACGTTTGCAGCAACGCTGGCCCCGACGCTGCGAGCGCGACTGTTCGAGCTCATCAGGGGCAAGTCCCCCTGACCGGCTGGGGAGTCGTCCACGGACCTTCACCGACGCTCTTTGATAAATGGTGAAAATGATGGCAACGTCGGCACCTGGGCGTATGCCGCCATCCCGAGCCTTGGGTTCATGACCCTGTACATCGCTAACAACGCGAGCACAGCCAGAGCAGGCCACAGTAGTCGCGCGTGGCCGGCCATCGGATTTCTCGGCGCCCTGCTGGCTAGTGTCGCCTGCTTTCCAGCCGTTGCCGCGGACGGCGGAAACGTACCGCCCGTCAAGATCGCGGTGTTTGATTTCGAGCTGGAAGATGTCAGCCCGGCAGCCTCGCTACCGGGGGCGAGTGCCAGTGCTGCAGCCACGATGGAGAAAGTCAGCAGCGAGGCGCGTCGGATGTTGTCGCAGTCGGGACGCTACCGCCTCGTCGATGTGACTAGAGTCGAGGCAAAGCCAGTGACGGAGAAGTCGCTGCGAAACTGCGACGGCTGCGAGACCGGCATCGCATTGCAGTTAGGTGCCGAACAGGCCCTGGTCGGAGTCGTGAGAAGGGTAAGCATGACGGATTATTACGTGATGATTCAGATCAGCGACTGCCGGACGGGCAAAGTTCTGGACCAGCAGGTGGCTAACTTCGCCGGCGGCGAAGACGGCTGGGCGAGCGGAGCCCGTATGCTGATCAAGCACGGCGTACTGGCGAGCGACAATTAGCCAGTTACGACGAGCGGGAGTGCCACATCCGCCGCAGCACGCCATCGTGTCGAATGAATTGGTGCCACAGGGCAGCGAGGACGTGGATTCCCACCAACGCGAACAAGCCGTAGGCCAGGTAGCCGTGGATGTCCTCGGTGGGATGAAATATCGCCCGGTTGGATCGGACGCCAAAGTTCAGCCGGAACAGGCCAAAGTCGAAAACGCGGCCGTGCCATATGAACGTCACGATGCCGATGATCGGTGTGATGAACAGCAGCGCGTACAGCGACCCGTGAACCAGGCCGGACAGGCGGCGCGAGAAATTGCCGATATCTGCCCGCAATGGGGGCGGCGCGTGCCGACGGCGCCACCCGAACCGCACCATGACCAGCACCCAAACGAGTAAACCGATCAGTGCATGGATATTGATCCAGAAAGCCTGGGTTTGTTTCGACCAGGAGTCGTGTAGCAGACCCAGAACACCGACCGCGACCACCAGCACCACTGAAATCCAGTGGAAGGCAATCGCCGGGGTTCCATAGCGTTCCGTGGCGGCCAGAGGATAGGCCGTTTGTCCAGCATTCGTGATCATCGTGGGATTGCGCACTGCTTGCTGCTGCCGATCAGTTCAGGTCGCGCGACAGGATGAGCTTGAGCACCACGTTGTCGGTGGCGCCCGTCAAACCCAGTCCGACGCCGCCTTCGAGCAACCATGGCTTGCCGCTGTAATCCAGGACCCCGAACAACTGATGCTGCTGCCGCCTGGGCGCGTACAACCCACGCAGCGGACCGAGGTCGGCGTATTCCTCGGCCGCAACGGCCCAGGTCTTGTTGAAGTTGTAGGCGACGCGCGTGGCGGGGGCGAAATCGAGCTGCGAGAATCCTTTGTACGAGTTATCCAGGATCGGATTGACGATGACGTCCAGTCGGCCCAGATGCCAGCCGATGATCGGGCGCACTTCCTGCGTGTAGCGGTCCTGATTCCAGTGCGCGGTGTTGTAGCTGAACTCGAAATTCACGCCGTAGATAAAGCGCTGGTTGACAGCGTCCGGTTCGACAAACAGTGCACGCAGCTTGAAACCGTTGAATGTCAGCGCGCCGTTGCCGGCGAGACTGTAAAGGGGCATATAGAATCCCGCCTCAAACCACGGGGTCACGCCGTACGCCCACTCCGGGACGCCGTTGAGCGTGTGGTTTGGAACGACGCCGCCGGGGTAATCAGCGCTGGTGCGGCCGTCAGGAGTGTAATTGTCGTGCCAGGTCAGGTTGAAGATCCCCGGCGCGGCGATTTGTGCATCGTAGATCTGAATCTCATCGGTTTGCGCGCGTGCGGCTTCTGACCAGACGAGCCACAGTGCCGCAAGTACCGCGAGCCGCCTCATGAAACTGAGGTTAGCATGCCGTGGGAGCCGCGCAGCGCCGCCTGGATGAGTCTAAAGAATATTTAAGGAGGGTGGCGCGTCGGCGTTGAGACTGCGTCGCATTTGCGATGCGCACACCCTGAGTGCCCGCCGACGGCACGCCATTGCGCCGGTCAGATCGGCGTGCCGACCAAGGATAGGGTCATCGTGTGAATATTTCCTTTCAACGCTAACGATACGTTCGAATAAAAAAAGATCAGTGCAGCGCCAACCATGCGGTCGACGCGAAACTCGCGACACGGCGGTGTCACGGAATATTCACGCGTTGTAGATGAGCCAGATACCGTCGTGCAATCTTCCACGGCTAATTTTCTCCGGGCTGATATCCACAGCAACTACCTGGAGAGAAGACATGCTTCCACATGGAATGAGAAGTCGGTGGAAAAAAATCACATCGTTCGCGTCGGCAACGGCATTGTCTGCCATCGCCATGGCTGCACCGGTGCACGCCGCCGATCCGGACGCGACGGTCGACGCGCTCACTACGGCCACGCCGATCAAGCACCTTATTATCATCGTCGGCGAGAATCGCAGCTTCGATCACCTGTTCGCCACCTATGTGCCAAAGCGCGAGGATGAGCGAGTACATAACCTCCTGTCCGAGAAGATCATCCGTGCCGACGGCACGCCGGGGTGGAACTTCTCCAAGGCGCATCAGTTCCAGATCACCTCCGCGCCGAATGGCGGGAAGTACTTCAGCAGTGCGGATCTGAATCAAAAGACGCTCTACGGAGTGTTGCCGCCACCCGACGTCGGCGGCATCGGCGCGGTTTCCCCCTATGCCGCTATTCTGACCATCCCGGGCGGCGATCCGGGCTTGCCGCCGCCGGACCAGTTCCTGTTTGGGACCGGCGGCACCGGGCTTGCGTTCACGCTGGGGCCGGATACGCGCATCACCAACGTCACCGATTTGCCGCCCGGGCCGTTTCAGTTGACCGGGCCGGCGATGCCGTTCGATGCCTTTACCGGCGATACGATCCATCAGTATTTCCAGATGGTGCAGCAGGTAGATTGCGCGATCGATGCCGAACACGTCTCCCCGAGCAATCCGACCGGCTGTCTGCACGACCTGCAATCGGCCGTCACGACCACCTACAGTACGCCGCCGACGGGCACGCCGCACGACACCGGCCAGACGATGGCATTCTTCAATATGCAGCACGGCGACGCTCCATTCTTCAAATCCCTTGCCGACCAGTACACGATGAGCGACAACTATCACCAGCCGGTGCTGGGCGGGACTGGGCCGGACAGCCAGCCGCTCGGCTTTGCCGATCAGGTGTTCTTCAGCGATGGCAGCGGCCATCCGGCAACACCCGCGGCTGCCAACATCTACAACCCGGATCCGCAGTCGGGCACGCTCAACCTCTATACGCAGCGCGCGCAGTGGTTCAACTGCGCAGACGACACGCTGCCGGGCATCGCGGCGATCACGAACTACCTGAAAGCGCTGCCGTACTCCGTACAAACCAAGTGCGGTGCGGGTGAATACTGGCAGGCGGTCAACGTGAACCCGGCATTCACGCCCAAGGGCCTGGTTCAGACGGGGCTCGTGGTGCCGCCGACCATGCAACGCAGCATCGGCGACGTACTAACGGCGCAGCACATTCCCTGGAAGTACTACGGCGGCGGATTTGATGCTGACGGGACGACCAGCCCGTTCAACGGCAGCTACTGCAACATCTGTAATCCGTTTGAATATGAGTCGGATTATCCCGCGATGGTCAACGACCATATGCGCGATGTCACTGATCTGTTCACCGATCTTGCGAATGGCACCCTACCAGCGGTGTCCTATGTGAAGCCGGACGGCACGATGGACGGCCACCCGGCCTCCTCGAAATGGAGCCTGTTCGAGGTGTTCGCCAAGAACATCATCGAGCTTGCTCAAAGCAATCCCGAGCAATGGGCCGAGACCGCCATATTCGTCACGGTGGATGAAGGCGGCGGCTTCTACGATTCAGGGTTCATCCAACCGGTGGATTTCTTCGGCACCGGCCCGCGCATTCCGATGATCGCCGTGTCGCCGTTCTCGACGGGTGGCCATGTCAGCCACGTCTACGAGGAACATTCGTCGGTCGTGAAGTTCATCGAACGGAACTGGAAGCTGCACGGCACGCTCAGCGATCGCAGCCGCGACAACCTGCCCAACCCGGTACAGGACGACGACGACAATATCTATGTGCCGCGCAACATGCCGGCGATTGGTGACCTGTTCGACCTGTTCGACTTCGATCATGGGCCGCAACATTAGCGGCGGCGGCTGAGGCGATCCTGGCCTCAATGTTCTTGTAGCTATCGAGGCGCCGGCGGAATTAAGTCTGCCGGCGCTTTTTCCTCTGCGGTACTTCGCTACCAGCCGGCCGATTTGGAAATGGAAAGCAGGGCGCTTTGTAATTCAATAGCTTAAATTACTCGTTCTCGACCATTGATTCGCCGGGGTGCTATCCATGCCATATAGGATGATCGTTGCAATATTTCTAGCTATCGCGCTTGACCTTGCCACTGCAACCGCCGCGCGCGCCCAGAGCGTCGCGGATGCAGATCACGCCATGCAGGCGATGGATCTGCGGATGAGAGCTCTCAATACGGCCCGCAGGAACCTGCAGCATATCGGGCACTACCGTGACGATCATGAAGCCGGCGCGGTGCGAGAGATAACAGACGCCGACGTTGTCGTTTTTGCCGCCGCGGTCAAGGTGTTCACGGTCGCTTTCTTCGTTACGGGCATGCAGTGTCCCAATGATGTCCGTTTTTCACAGCAACAGTTCGGCTCGGTTGTGGGTTCCTTCGTCGCGACCGCCGATGAGGAGCTCTCCAGAGTCAATGAGAACCTTGGTAACGTTGCGGCACCGGCTGCTGTTGCTGAAGCCACCAAAATTCGCGATGTCATGGTCGATCTGCGCGAGTTCCTTAAGCCATTCGCCGCCAAAGAGTAGATGACCGGCGAGCCCGTCACAGTGGTACCCAGCTCAGGAAGTCAGGCGGTCCGCAGCTGGGAAATCCTGCAAGTCGCGTTTGGGCTGGTTGCGCGGAGCACGACTTGGAATATTTCTTGGGGGAATCGAGTGACATCCATTCTGCACGCGTTATCCGCACGGCACGTCAGTGTCCGCATCTACGGCCTGGCAGCAGTGGCGCTGGGACTTGTGGGCCTCGCCTGGGGAGATTTCGCGGTGTTGTGGCAACCGGAGCCGAATGACGTTCCCGAACGGACCGCCTTAGCGTATGCCGTGGCCGTTGCTGTGTTGCTGGCGGGCCTGGCAATCCAATGGCAACGCGCCGCTGGACCCGGCGCTTTGGCGCTTACCGTGCTTTACAGTCTGGGGGTCATACTGCTTGACGTTCCTCGTGTCATCGCGCAGCCATCCGTGTTCGTCACTTGGTACGGAGTCGCCGAAACGCTGGCGCTCGTGGCAGGGGGATTGGTCGTTTACGCGTACCGCGCGCCACTCGAACCGGCAACCGCGGAGCGCCTATCCAAGATCGGCCGCCTAATGTTTGGCCTGTGTCTCATCGTGTTTGGCTTGGCTCACCTCTTCTATCTTGCCCACACGGCCGAGCTGGTTCCCGCGTGGCTGCCGCCGGGTCAGACTTTTTGGGCGTACGCTACGGCGGCGGGGCATTTTGCGGCCGGCATCGCAATTCTTTCCGGTATCTACGCGCGCACGGCCGCCATGTTGCTGACGGCAATGTTCGTCGTGTTCGGCATTCTGGTGCATGCTCCCACGATCTTCATCGACCCCCACACTCACTTCAACTGGGCGGAGAATGCGATTAACTTCGCCTTGATCGGCTCTGCGTGGGTGATCGCGGCCTCGATCCCGGCGGTGGGGAAATCCAAGCGGTAACGATCCCCTGATCGCCACAGCTTTGTGCTTTACCTGTATCCCTGATGACGGTGCATGAACCGTGAACGGGAAGTAGGGCAGAGCGGACATTTGCGACCATTACCCATGTCTCCATGAGCCATGAACCAAGGGACAAACGCCGGCGAACGAGCCCTGGTAGCGATTATGTTCGTTACCTGGGGCGTCGTCTTCCTGGATCGCATGGCTTTGCTTTACCTCGCTCCCTACATAGCTCCCGATTTGAAGCTGACCGGCTCGCAAATCGGAAAGCTCGTGGCAATGATGTCTATCTGCTGGGCGGTATCAGCGCTGGTGTTCGGCGCGCTGTCCGACCGTATCGGACGCAAGGTCGTGCTGGTGCCCATGGTGGT
>JABCZO010000025.1 GCA_013289615.1 Gammaproteobacteria bacterium | reverse complement strand
ACCTACACCGACAACTCGACCCAGAATTTGACCACTCAGCTCACCTGGGCATCGGCCACGACGTCGGTGGCCACGATCAGCAATGCCGCAGGCTCCAATGGTCTGGCCACATCCGTCGCGGCCGGCACCAGCAGCATCACGGCCGCCATGGGCGGCATCACTTCTGCAGCGGTCACCTTGACCGTCACGCCCGCCACGTTGGTGTCTATCGCAGTCACATCGATCAGGCCCAAGATTGCCCTAGGCATCACTCGTCCGCTCACCGCCACGGGCACTTATACGGATGACTCGACCCAAGACCTGACGAACACAGCGACCTGGCTGTCCGGCGCCCCCTCGAACCTCTTCATCAGCAATGCCGCCGGATCCCAAGGCCAGGCCACCGGCCAGGCTACCGGCTCCGCCTCCGCCAGCGCGTCCGTGGGCACGGTGACATCTCCATCCTTACCGTTGACCGTGACCATCGCGCAATATGCCTATGTGGCGAACTTCGGCCCGAACACCGTGTCGCAGTACACGATTGGTGCGGGCGGCGCGCTGAGTGTCAGCACTCCGGCAACGGTCGCTACGGGGGCGGCCCCCTACTCCGTCGCGGTCGATCCGACCGGCCGCTATGCCTACGTGGCGAACGTCAACGACAACACCGTGTCGCAGTACACGATTGGTGCGGGCGGCGCGCTGAGTGCCATCTCTCCGGCAACGGTCGGTACCGGGGCGAGTCCAGAATCCGTCACGATCGATCCGACCGGCCGCTATGCCTATGTGACGAACGACGGCGCCTACAGCGTATCCCAGTACACGATTGGTGCGGGCGGGGGGCTGATCCCCATGACTCCAGCTACGGTCGGCGCGGGGGCGGGTCCCTACTCCGTCACGGTCGATCCGACCGGGCGCTATGCCTATGTGGTGAACCCTGGCGACAGCACCGTGTCGCAGTACACGATTGGTGCGGGCGGCGGGCTGATCCCCATGACTCCGGCAGCGGTCGCCACGGGGGCGATTCCCTACTCCGTCGCCGTTGATCCGACCGGCGCCTATGCCTATGTGGCGAACAACAACTCCGGCACTGTGTCGCAGTACACGATTGGCGTGGGCGGCGGGCTGATCCCCATGACTCCGGCAACGGTCGGTGCGGGATCCTCTCCCTATTCTGTCACGGTCGATCCGACCGGCCGCTATGCCTATGCGACCAACGCCAGCGACGACACCGTGTCGCAGTACACGATTGGTGCGGGCGGCGCGCTGGGCGTCATGACTCCGGCAACGGTCGGCTCGGGGGTGACTCCCTACTCCGTCACCGTCGATCCGACCGGCCGCTATGCCTATGTGGCGAACATCAACGACAGCACCGTGTCGCAGTACATGATTGGTGCGGGCGGCGGGCTGATCCCGATGGCGCCGGCCACCATCGCTGGGGGATCGAGTCCCATCTCTGTCACCACGACTGACTGATTGCGAGAGCCTGGTGGCGCCGACGCGGCGCCACCAGGAAGTGCTGAAGACACGCTCGCCTGTTGATTACGCCTTGACTCGACTAAAACCGTGGGGCAGGTCCTACTTCTCCACTGCCGAATCTTGAGTTGCCACACACTGCCAATTTCCGTTGGGCATCTTCACCCACGTATCGGTCCAGCGCACATGCTCGTCAAAGGCCTTTCCCGACGCCTCGGTGCCCTTGGCTTTGAAGCCACCCGTCGCTATGGCTGTATCGCCAAATACCGTTACCAGCACATTTTCGTACTCAGCGCTCGCATAATGACGCGCTTTCGCTTCTGCCAGCATCTGGGTTTTATTGGTGACCTTCCCATCGCTCCCTGTACTCACGACCTTGTCGGCGAGCAGTGGGGCGACTAGGTCGGGATTATTCGTCTTTTGCGACTGAAGCCACTGATTTTCAAGTGCGGCAATTGCTTTCTCGGTTCCGCCGTTGCTCTGCGGAGTTTGCGACCAAGCAATGCTGCCCAGTGAAAGCAAGCCGAGTAGACACCACATCGAGGTGCTCTTCATGGACTTCCCCCTTAATTGTTGAGACTTCTGAAGTGTTATTGGCCGAATGTTGGCCGGCCGACGCACGTGCGAGCCTAGCACATACTACTAGAGGTTTGTCTCAGGTCTCCTTCCAGAGTGGGCGCTCTCGATGGGGTGTCAACGGGAGACAGCCGTTGGATAAGGCTCCTGCAGAACGGCGGAGCCGGTCTCCAGCAGGGACTTCAGGTTGGAGATGATCTTCGGCCAGCCGCCGGACACCGCCGCGATGAATTTCGAGGGTTCGCGCTCGATGGTGTGGGTGATGGAGAGCTTGACCGCCGTTCCACTGGGTTCAAGTTCCATCGTGCATTGCGACTCGCCTTCGGCCTTGAGCTCGGGCTTGTTCTGGTGCTGCCAGCGGATCACCAAGCGCCGCGGCGGCTCGGCCTCGAGGATCTCACCGGCGTCGTAGATCTGACCGTCGCCGGACACCATCTTCCACGAGGATCCCGCCGTCCACTGGCTTTCGCAGTGCACGCCGAACCAGTACTGCTTCATGTACTCGCCGTCGGTCAGTGCTGACCACAGCTTCTCCGGCGTGGTGCGGATGTAGGTCACGTAGACAAAGGTCGATCTAGCCATCGGCTTTCTCCAGTCGTTGTTTCAGATCCGAGAGCGCCTTGAGGCGCGGCTTTTCGAACTTGGCAATCCAGCGCTCGTAGATCTCGTGCAGCGGTACCGGATTGAGGAAGTGCAGCTTTTCGCGGCCACGCCGCACGGTCGCGACCAGGTTAGCCGCCTCTAGCAGGTCCAGGTGCTGCGTCACGCCCTGCCGCGTCATGTCGAGGTGTTCGCACAGCTCGATGAGTGTGCGGCCGTCGTGCGCATGCAGCAGGTCCAGCAGCTTGCGCCGGCCGGGATCGGCCAGGGCCTTGAACAGCACGTCGATGTCGTGGCGCTCTGCCATGTTCTTTACGCAAGTAAGTACTTGCCTAAATGATAGGCAAGGCACGCCTTGCATGTCAAGCACTGGTCAACGATCGCGTCGAATCTTGCTGCTGCCCTATGCCCGCAAGTTGCGCGCTCCTCGCTAGGTTGCGCCGAATGGTCCGGGAAACGCTGCATTCAAAGTCTGAAGGTCTCGCGGCGTGAGGGCTATCGAAAGCGCCACGGCGTTTTCCTTGACGTGCGCTGGAGAGCCGGATTCGGGAATTGCGATAACGCTTCCGCTGCGTATCACCCAGGCCAGCGCGACCGCGGCGGCCGAGCAACCATGGATAGTGCCGACCTGCGCCAGCGTGCGGTCACCGACTACGAGGTTATTGTCGCCGCCGAGCGGAGAGTACGCCATGACCGGCAGGTTGTGCTGCTTGCACCACGGCAAGACATCGCGCTCAATGCCACGGTTGTTGAGACTGTACGGGACCTGATTGGTGGCGCAGCGATGGCCGTCTGGAACGCGGAACAGATCTTCCATCTGGCCAACGCTGAAATTGGATACGCCCCAAGCGCGAATCTTCCCCGCCGCGCGCAGTTGTTCAAATGCCGCCACCACACCGGAGAATTGCGCGCTGGGAACCGGCCAATGCAGCAAATACAGATCCAGATACTCGCTGCCGAGGCGAGCGAGGCTCGCCGCGCAAGCACGCGCGATGCCATCGCCAGAGACTTGATCGCCCTCCACCTTGGAGACCAGGAATATGCGCTCGCGCTGATTGGCAATGATCTGATTAATGAATTGCTCGGAGCGCCCATTGCCGTAGTTCCCCGACGTATCGATCAACGTCATGCCGAGCGATATGCCTGTGCGCAACGCCTCTTCCTCGACAGCTAGCGGATGCCTTCCCTGACCGAGGTGCCAGCAGCCTTGACCGAGCGGCGGGACGGTAGTGCCGTCTGGAAGCTTTACGGTACGCGCAGCAGGCATCGACGCCGCGCCAGGACCAGGAACCTGTGCAGCTGCTTGCGCCGCAATCATTGCACCTAAGGCGGGAAACGATAATCCGAAGGCCGCACAACGCGCACTAAATTGACGTCGGTTAAGCAAATGCTTGTTCATGGCCATCTCCTTCGAGCTAGACAATTGTAAGGCTGAATGCGGTATGCCGATGACTCTTGCCGCGCAGCGCCGTTGCAGCGGCTCCTGCCACTGCGCGAATTTTCGAGCTTGGCATGCCCAACAAGCAGCTGAACGGCTCGTGAGTTCTTCGTTCGACGGTAAGTCAATGATACCTTTGTGCGACGCAGCGTATGGGTGCCGTAGGCGGCTGCGTCGAGGCCAATCTCTGTGACCCATCCGCGGACAACGCGCGCGTACTGACGACTCGAGAGGTGAGAAGAGGAACGAAGCCGGTGAGCGGCCGCTTCCAGGCAATGATTCCGGCAACCGGTACCGCTGCCGCTGACCCCAGTTTCAGATCTGTTCGATCAAAGTCTTACCGTGACGCCGGTATCGAACGATCGGCCTGACGCTGGTAGTGGGTGGAAAGTAGGTCCTGGATAGCCAGGCCGATAGAGATCCGATTGCCACGTGCCGCCCAGTGGGTTCTCATACTCGCGGTCGAGCAGGTTGGTTATTGCAAGATCGAAACGAACCGATCGCCACTGGTAAGCCGTGCGGAGATTGAGGATCGTGTAACTCGGTGTCTGGGGTTCGAGTCGCGTTGTATCGACTTGGGTTTTGCGGTCCACCGCACGGAATTCGAGTGCGCTCGACCACTGGCCGCGCTGATGCTCCAGGCCGATCGTTCCGTGCAGCGGCATCATGTGGTACAGATTGGTTTGAGTGGACAGATCATCACCGCGCACGAAGCCGCCTGACCCGGTGAGTCGGAAGACTCCGACCTCGGGAGTATTCGAGAGCGCATAAACCGCGCTCACATCGGTGCCGTAGAGGCGTGCTCTGTGATTGGCAAACATCAATTGCGAGCCTGGCATGCCTGAGCACGCCGGCCCGCAGATTGCCACTACGCCGATATAGTCTTGGACGCCGGTGTAATAGGACGTCACCTTCACCTCCCACAACCGCGCGGCACGGTCGTGCCAATCCCCCGAAATGCTTGCGGTATAGGCCGTCTCTGGTTTGAGGTCTGGATTGCCCGTGTAACCGTTACCGTCGCCGAACCACGTGATGGTGCCGATGGTATTTTTTCCCCAGGCATAGCGCTCATAGAAGTTAGGCGAGCGGTTCTTGCGAGCCACAGCCAGGCTGTAACTTTCCTGATCGTCGGGCTGGTAGCGGGTCGACAACGTTGCATCGACATGGACGTCGGTGCGCGCGCGATGCGACGCATTGAAGCTCTGCGCGGTCGGATCGATGCCCTCATAGCCTTGAACAGGACCCGTGTCCATCCAAATCGTGTCGTTTCTCACACCGCCGAGAGTGGTCCAACGACCACTCCATCGCCGTTCCCATTCCGCAAAGGTGCCCAGCTGCGTCCGGGTCCCGTTGTTAATGCTGACGTAGTCGAACATCGCACCGACCGGTGCGCCCGGCCAGCGGTCATCCAGAGTTTGGCCATGCAGTTCATTGCCGAACCGCAGCGTGTCTCGCGCTGAGGCGGTAATGTCGAGCTCGACGCGATAGCCGAAATCCTGTCCGCGCTCCAGGGTCGGAAAAACCCCAAAGCCGGTAATGTTGAGGCTGGGCGGATAGCGATCCGGTGTATTCCCGTTCATCTGGTGGAGAACATGGTCGTAATAGGCGCTGATTTTCATGTCACCCCAGTCAAAGCCCCCCTGATAGCGCGTATTAATGAATGCACCGACATTCTTGGTCAGATCCATATCCGCATTGGGAAACCCTTCATAGGGCATGTATTGCAGCGCCGCCTGAACTTCGTATAGATTTTTCCCGCTGCGATAGGCGGCCGTGATGTGCTGATTCGAGGTTTCAAATCTTGATGCGTTGATTTTCTCCCCAGCACCGTCGCGATAATCCTGCGCCCTAACACCAGAACCCTCGTAGGCGAAAATGAAGGCACTTGTCGCCATCGACGCGGCAGCCTCACCTCCAATCGCTGCGCCGTTGCTGCGATAGAAGCTCGAGACGCTGGCGTCGCGCTCAACGGCGCCATCCGTCGGGGCGAATGTGGGTCGCGCGGATTCGACCAAGATCGTGCCGCCGATGCTGTCCCCGCCGAGACTCACCGGAGTCGCCCCGGGCAGTACCTCGATCCACGACGCGTTCGCCGGATCGATGTAGGACAGCGGTGGGTTCATATGCATTGGGCAGGCGGCAGCGATCGGCACGCCATTGACCAGAGTTCGTATACGGTCATCTCCAAGCCCGTGAATCATCGGCAGACTGGATACACCGCCAGCCTGGGCGGAATCCACGCCGGCCAGCACCGATGCCGTGTCGCTGTTGCCCACCCATCTGGCGGCGGCTGCAGTTGCCTCGATCACGATGGCAGCCTGTTCCCCCCCCGTCTGCGCCCACCCTGGTGAACAGGCAAGCACGAGGGCCATTCTGGCCAGAGTCGACGCCAACTGACTGGCAGCGTCATTGAGGGGGCAGTATTTCGTTAATTCAACTTGCCGCTCGGTGAGATGGGTCGTCGCCACATCATCCAAGACACGGTTGTGTTTCACGGGAAGGAGCGATTGCCCAGCTGCCAACAAATGCTCGCGAGCTCGCCGGCTGGTCGGGTCCGATTCATGATGGGGACCCCAATATACAGGCGATTTTCGAATAGCGCACCGACACCCGGCTTAACATGCACGACATCTAGGCCGGGCAACTCAGATTGCGGCTCAATGCACTGAGCGGCGAACCTGCAGTTCCTGTGGGCCTATCGATAGCATGCGGTAGACAACGGCATTCCCGAAGCGTGTAATTGACGGCTTTAGTTTGCCGACGCACTAAACAACAAGGGGAAATCCATGAAAGCTTCACGGATATATTGTCTGCTTGGTTTTCTGTCGCTGTTCAACTTTGCAGCGGTGCAGGCGCAGCAAGCCACTGGAGCGACTGAAAAGGCCGTTGCGGCGCTTGAAGAGCAGTGGTTGAAAGGGCAAAAGACGAATGATCCTGCTCTGGTAGCTCCGCTGCTAGCCGACAAGTACGTCTATACCAGCGAAGATGGGAAAGTGATGAACAAGGCTCAGAGTCTTGCCGATGCGAAAGCGACGAAATATACGTCCGCCGACTACGAGAATGTGCAGGTCACTGTAACTGGCGATACCGCCATCGCAATAGGCGGCGGCAGGTTCAAGGGCACGGATTCCTCGGGTAAGCCCATGGATTCGCATGTCCGCTTCACCGATACCTGGGTGAAGATGCCGGACGGCAAGTGGCAGTGCGTTGCCACGCATAGTTCGACCATAAAAATGTAATCCGCGAGTCAGCGCCTGAAGGACATGGCCGCCGCAAGGCGGCCATTTACTGAACAGGCGTCGCGATTCACGCTCGGTTATTACGAGCCGCCAGAATATCGTCAAGGCGGGGCGGAACAGCTGGGTCGCGCTCGAGATGCGGGTAACGCAGGCCGTCGTAGTATTCGAGGTGTAATACGCGAACTCTATTCCCCATCTTCACGACCAGCTCTATGGGCGAGCGGGCGACTTTTGCGGCGCGGATGGCATCGGTGAGGACGTCTGTGCTGTAGACAATTCCGTTGACGGCCATTATCTGGGTCGCCTCGGTGATCCCCGACTTAAAAGCAGGGCTGCCCCATCGGCTGAAGACGACCGATCCGTCCTTGTCGTCGATGATGACGCCGATCGAGTAGGCGAGGTTCGTCCGTTTGCCCTTGCCGTCGGCGTTCTTTTGAAAGTCGCTAGGCTTGTCAGTGTAGACAAGTCGGTAGCCGCCGCGCCGCAGCCCATCCAGCGGCGGCGGCATCGCTACTCCGTCAAGGCGTTGACGCAGGAACGTCGCCCAATCGTATTTCTCGACGGTCTCGAGTGCCTTGACCACGTCCTCGAACGTGTACGTAACCACCGTCGTACTTGCGTCATTGATGCCAAAGAATGACAGGGCGAAATCGTCCAGGGAGCGCTTGCCACCTGAACGCTCGCGAATCAACGTATCGGCATCGAGCCAGATCAACGACGCCTCCTGATAGTAGTCCTTATACCGCGTCCAGTCGCTCCACGGCAGCGGGTGGTGGTGGTTGATGATCGGATCGTTCGTTGTATCCTGCAGTGCACGCCATTGCCGCCCGGATTGGGATTCATACTTGGCGGCCACCAGAGCAAATTCGTCGAGCGCTTGCTGCCGGGTCCGCAGGCCCGAGCGAGCCGCCAGCACATTGCCCCAATACTGCGTCTGCCCTTCGTAGACCCACAGCAAGTCATCGTGCATGGGTACGTTGTAGTTAGGGGTCCACAGGTCCGCCGGACGCCGGAACTTGCCATTCCAGGAGTGAGTAAACTCATGTGGCAGCAGGGCACGATCGTGCGCTGTCTTTTCCCAGTCGGTGAATGTCGTCGGCTCGCCGGTGTCTTCGCTGGACTGGTGGTGCTCCAGCCCTTTACCTGCCAGCTGGTCACTCAGGGCATACAGGAAGTCGTAATGCGCGTAGTGGTGAGATCCGAACAAGCGGTAGGCTTGCTGCACCAAGGATCGGTGCGCCTCGAGCTGCTCGGGGCTGACCTCGAGCAATTCAGGGCGATCCGCGAAAAGATCCAGCCTCACCGGTGCCTTAGCGCCGGGATCGAGATCGAGGCTCTTGAAGTAGCGACCGGCATACACGGGACTGTCGATCAGTGTCTCGAGGTCAACCGACTTGAAGAGCGTGGTGTTGCCAGCGGAAGACTCGGGTCGAAGCGCAGTGGCCAGCTGCCATCCGTCGGGGATACTCAGGCTCACCTGCGCCGGAATTCGGCGGACAAAATAGCCCGCGGGATAAAGTAGCAGGCTGTTCCAATCCAGCACGATCAGGTCCTGACTCATTTCCAGCGGGTCGATCTTGGAGCTGGTCGGCGACAGGTAGTCGAACGAGACATCGACTGATCGAACGCCAGCAGGCGCGTGTAGGTGAAATGCGTACATATTGACCACATCGCGCGTCCAGGATACAGACGCTCCATTCGCGCTGATGGTCAGGCCCGACAAGCGCTCGATCGGCCCGGTTGCAGAGTGATTGCCGGGCAACCATTGCGGGTAGAACAGGACCGTACGACGATCGATGCCGCTGATATGCTCGTTCACGTGAGCGATCCGATGCTCGATATCGGATGCGTTCACCTCGACGCGGATCTCGCCCGGATAGACACGGTCGACAGGCGCAGCAATCGCTGTCATGGATGCCTGCTGATCTGGTCCGAGGTTCCCTGCGGAGCTCGCGCCCGCAAATGCTTGCCCGAGAATGGCTATCGCAATGGCTGATCGTCTCATACGGATATCCTGCTTCTAGCGCAGACCCACTAAGCCCTGCACGGACTGCGTCAATTTTACCGGGTCATAACCCAGGCCGTCTTTGAAAACCGTCTCCACAGACTCCACAGCGTCGATGTTCTGTGCAGGGTTTTCGGCGAGCACCAGCAAGTCGGCGGCCTTTCCCGCGGCGATCGAGCCAATCGTGTCGTCCTCGCCGAGAAAGACCGCACCGTTCTGGGTCGCGATGTGAATGGCTTCTACCGGCGTAAAACCCGCCTCCACCAACAACTCCAGTCCTCGTTGGTCGCCGTAGCCGGGCAACACACCGCCATATCCGGTCGGATCGCAGCCGGCCATCAGCAGGCCACCGGCTTTGACAAAAGCGCGCTCAAACTGCATCTCCTTGTTGAACTCTGCAGTATCCAGGGGATTGTTCTTCTCGGCTATCGCGCTGCGCCGGCGAAGATAGCTCGACCATGCTTCCGCAGTCAGCGCCTTTTCGGCTCTAGCTTGCTTGAGAATTGGGGGCCGGTTCGGCACCATCGTCTCCAAAACCGCCAGCGTCGATGTGACCGCGACGTGATGCGCAACAAGATCGCGGATCATGTCCTGGACGGGCGCGCTGTCGATATCGACGTTCTTTGCAAAGTCCTGTTCCGCTTCCGCTGCCGGGCAGATGTCCGGCTTTTTGTCCGGATAGAATTCGGTATCGACGATGATGCCGTGCTCCAGATTGTCAATGCCCAGCGCCGCGGCTTGCCGAAAACCGACCGCACACAAGTGACCCGTGATCTTGAGACCCCGCGCATGCGCGTGCTCAATTGCCACCTTCAGCTCGTCGGATTTGATGGACATATACGCCTTGAAGGACGTGACGCCCTCGTCGGCCCAGTAGTCCACGGTCCGGCCGGCATCCTCGGGTCCGCTCAGAGCGTGAAGCTGCGGCGCCCATCCGAGAAAGTCGCCGATATACGGACTGCTGATGTGCAGTTTTGGTCCGGGCTTCTGCCCCGCATCGATCAGTTTCTTCAAGGACAGATCGGTGTACGGTTCCAAGCTTCCGGTCGTGCGCGCGGTGGTGACGCCGCTGGCTAAATAGAGCCGAGGCGCACTGTCGGCCATCTCACCATATAGCAGCAAACGGTCGCCGGCGCGCAGCGGCGTGGGATAGAAGAGATGTTCATGCATGCCGACAAGTCCGGGAATGATCGTCTTTCCGGTCAAGTCCACTATTTTCGCCTTCGCCGGATACGCATTCCGGAGTTTCGCACTCTGGACACGGATGATTTTTCCACCCTCGATGTCGATGCGCTGGTCCTCGGCAGGCACAGTACCGGTGCCATCAATGACGCGGACGTGATCGAGCACCAGGACCGGCGCGTCTTCGCTGATATACAGCTTGATCGCGGCGGGCGTCTGAGCGAACAGGCCGCCGGCTGCCACCATGAAACCCGCTGGAATGAACAGGCGCAGAAGCGGCAAGCAGTAACTCCTCAATTGCGTTGTCTGGGCTCTTAAATTAGCGAGACAGAAGATCGATCATAACGTACTTGTCCACGTTGGCGACTCACGTGTGTTCCCGAGCTGCCGTTCGCGAGCGTCGGCTTTCGGGCAGGCACGTTAGCGCGCTGAACGTCGCGCAGCACCTTTGCACGGAGGGTTGGCCTGCCGCAAATGCTTTGAGTTCGCCGGATGTCCTCATGGCCCCGCTCTCGGCTTCAAGCCGGCATAGACTTTTTCCATCAGCGCTCGGTATCTCGGGTCGTCGTGCAGCGGCCTGAACTCCGGGAGGGACCAAACGAGGACCAATGGCTGCGAGCGATCATTGTAGGCGTGTTCGAGCGCCTGAAACGCCGCGTCCTTCTCGCCCAGCGCCACATAAATCTCGGCGATGTTGGCGTGATCAACATAACAGCGAATCGATGACCTACCAGATCGCCGCCGTATACGCCTGGCGCCACGAGAACGACAAGGCCTTTGAATGGATCGAGCACGCTTACCTACGACACGACGCCGGCTTGGTCTACGTGCCATACGATCGATACCTCGCAAATCTGCGTACCGATCCACGTTACGCGGCGCTGCTTCGTAAGCTCAAGCTGTCGGAGTAATCCTGGGTTGCAGTGCTTCACCGCGGCAGAATTTACTTGAAGGCATCTCGTATACCCCAGCAAAATAAAAAGAGCCCATACACAAACTCGAACGCGATGAGGGTCCAAAAGCCAAATGGCTTCCCCGAGCGATCTATCCACGGCCGATCACGGAACCACGCTGGAATCCATAGAGCGCAAAGCCCCACAATATTGGGACCGTGAGAATTGATTCGGTGACGAGGTTGTCCTCGGGCGCGATCCGATTGCGTCTGGAGCTTCGCCACCTCTGCCAGATTCATCTGCGAGCGGCGTCGGGTTGCCTCACTAGAGCGGTGCGTGACGCGATTTGGTTGAGCCCGGTTAGTGCAACGCGGTTCGCGCATCAATCTGCGCAACGACCGGTGCATCGCAAAAAAACATTGTCAAATCAACCACCATCACTCGCAGTGAGTGCCGGCCGATCGGCGAACAGGGCCTGGTACGGCGCTTGCTTGGATCATTGCATTCATAGCGTAGCAAGGTCGCGGGATGCTGAGGACGCCATAGGGGTAAGCCGACGGCGCGCAGTGTCCATTTGGGTTATCGCAGGCGCAGCAGCACCGGCAGAGGATGCAAATTCACCAGCGTCGCAACATCGAGGATCACCATGAGCACCCCCCTAAGAGTCATTTCCCTGTGCGCATTGTTATGGCTGGGCGCATCGGCGTCAGGCGTCGCTGCGGCGGCGGCAGATCAGCCGTCTGGCCCGACGGTCAGCAGGGCGTTGGCGAAGCCGCTTAAGGCGGCGCAGGATGCGCTGCAGGCAAAAAATTGGGACGCCGTCCTGACCAACCTTAGAGAGGTGCAGAGCGCCGCGGTTGAGAAGAGTGCCTACGACCACTTCGTCATCAATCAGATGCTCGGATTTGTCTACGTCCAGAAGCAAGACTTCGCGAACGCGCTACCGGCGTTAGAGGCCGCCGCCCAGTCGCCATACGCCACACCGGAGCAGCAAAAGGCCTGGCTTCGGGCCGTCATGGGCATTTATTTTGCTCAGAAGAACTACGCCAAGACCGTGGAGATTGGCGACCAGGCGGTGAAGCACGGGGTCACCGATACCGAGACCTATACGACGATTGCCGATTCGCAGAGCAAACTCGGCGGCTGGAAGGACGCCGCCGCCACGATCCAGCAAGTCGTCGACCATCAGAGCAAGCCCGACAAGAAGCTGCTGGAATTTCAGTGGAACTGTTACGTCAAGGTCAATGACAGCGCCGACGCGGCCAAGGTCATCGAAAAGCTGGTGAGCTATTATCCAGAACCCGACTACTGGCTCAACGCGCTCGCGCCGCTATCGCGCATGGACATTAAGGACGCGCATTTGCAACTGAATGTCTACCGCCTGATGAACGATGTCGGCGTGCTCAAGCGCCCGATGGATTATGCCGAGATGGCCGAACTGGCCCTCGATCAGGGCTATCCGGGCGAGTCGCAGGCCATATTGGAAAAGGCATTTGCCCAGAGAATTTTTACCGAGCAGCGTGACAAGGACCGCTATCAGCATCTGCTCGATGGGGTCAAGCAGCGCGCAACTGTGGATCTGGCGCAGCTGGGATCGAGCGAGAAGGACGCCGCCGCGGCACCGACCGGCGACGCGTATCTGCGGATCGGCGCCGCCTACCTGAGCTATGGCCAGAATGACAGGGCATTGGCCGCGATCTCCAAGGGCATCGACAAGGGTAACTTGAAGTCCGCCGATGAGGCGCGCCTGCTGCTTGGAATCGCGAAGCTGCGAACCAAGAATGCCACTGAAGCAGAACGGGACTTCGAAAAGGTAAGCATGTCGAGCAATACGGCGTACGCGCGGCTGGGCAGGCTATGGGCACTGCACGCCGGCGCCCATACCCATAGCGCCTGAGAGAAGCTCCGCCGGCTTTCTGAAGACTTCCTGACCATGCCCGCGAGCTATTGATCGCGGGTGTGGCTGTGCCTGCTTGCCGTTCCGCGCGCACCCCCCGTATCGCTTCGGAAAAAGCAGCAGCCTCGCATGCGGCGCAGGCAGTGCGCATATCGGTGGTACGCCTATCACCCTTCTCGTCCACGGTGACGGCCGCGGCACGCTGACGCTTCGCCGAGTCACTCGACCGATGTTTTTCGGGCGCCGCCAATAGCCAAGTACTGACACTCAGGCGGCCCCCCCCAAACGGCGTGGACAGGCACGCCGATCGCGCCCGCGAGCGGCGTCAATGCCGAAAAGTCGGTCACAGCTGTCGATTTCAGGGCGCATCTTTCGTCGTGATGAGTGCAAGAGTTCGAAAGATGCGGTCTTTTCGCCAACGCCAGGCAGTCTAGTCAGCTGAATTTATGGAGAAATCAACGTGAAAGTCATCGTTCTCGTCAAAGCTACCGCCGACAGCGAGGCCGGCGTCATGCCGACACAGGAGTTGTGGGCGGCCATGGGCAATTTCAACGAGTCGCTCGTGAAGGCAGGGATCCTGCTCGCCGCGGAAGGGTTGAAGCCCAGCCAGCACGGCAAGCGCGTGCACTTCTCGGGCAAGAGCCGCTCCGTGATCGATGGGCCGTTCGCGGAGACCAAAGAACTGATCGCCGGTTTCTGGATCTGGCAGGTGCGGTCGATCGAAGAGGCGGTGGAATGGGTCAAGCGCTGCCCGAACCCGATGCTGACTGACTCCGACATCGAAATCCGTCCGATCTTCGGACCCGAGGATTTCGCTGAAGCGATGACGCCAGAGTTGAAGGCACAAGAGGCCGACCAACGGCGCCGCTCCGAACCGCGCCCGTAGTACGCAATTCACCAACACGAGAGGAAATCAACACCATGCTGCACCCGATTCCCTATCTGTCCTTCAACGGCAACTGCGCCGAGGCGATGCGCTTTTACGAGCGCGCCCTGGGTGGCAAGCTCGAGCTCCTGATGCGCAACGCCGATTCGCCGGTGGCGGCGCAGACGCCAAAGGAGCACGCGGATCGCATCATCCATGCCCGACTCGCGTTACCCGGCGGCGGCGCCCTCTACGCCGGCGACTGTCCGCCGCAGATGAAGTACACGGGCATCCACGGCGTCGGCCTGACGCTGAACTTTGATACCGTGGCCCAGGCTGCCGTGGTCTTCAACGCCCTGGCCGATGGCGGCACGGTGTCCATGGCCCTGCAACCGATGTTCTGGGCTAATATTTTTGGCATGTTGAACGACAAGTTTGGCACGCCGTGGATAATCAACGGCGAATTGAAGGCGGACTACGGCAAGTAGGCCGGCGGCCTCAAAGGAGTGAGCGGATGGCGTACATGTTACTCGTGGTGGAGAAGGTCGGCGATCGCGCCACACGGTCGGAGCGCGAGGGGCAGGTGCTCTACGATCGCATGGTGCAATTCAGTGCGGAGCTGAAGGAGCGGGGCCTTCTGACTCTCAGCCAGTCCTTGAAAACCGACGCGGCCGGCGTGCGGGTGACGAAAAGTGGCGAGCGATCGATAGTCCGCGATGGGCCTTTCGCGGAGGCGAAGGAAATGATTGGCGGCTTCTTAATGCTTACCTGCGCCACACGTGAGCAGGCCATCGGGATCGCGCGCGAATGCCCTGCGGCCGAATGGGCGACGATCGAAGTGCGCGAGCTCGGTCCCTGCTTTCAGTCGGACGGTCCAGGCGTTGAGGAGCGGCGGTGAATCGCAGTGCCATCGAACGAACGATCGAGGCCGTATGGCACATGGAATCGGCAAAGATCATCGCAAAGCTGGCCCGCATGCTGCGAAACGTGGGGCTCGCAGAAGAAATCGCTCAAGACGCTTGGGTCGCGGCGCTGGAACAGTGGACCAGCACCGGCCTTCCGGAGAATCCGGGCGCCTGGCTTATGGCGACGGCGAAGAATAGAGCCATTGATCAGCTGCGGCGCCAGCAGCTCGCGCAGCGAAAGAGTGCCATCGTGACGCATGACCCGGACTTATTCGGCGGCAGCGACCTCGGCGCTGACGAGCCCGATTACATTGCCGATGATCTGCTGCGGCTGATCTTCGTCGCCTGCCACCCGGTGCTGTCGATGGAAGCGCGCGTGGCCCTGACGCTGCGGTTGTTGGGAGGCTTGACGCCCGCGGAGATTGCCCGAGCGTTTCTCACATCGGAATCAGCGATCCAGCAGCGCATCGTACGCGCCAAGCGGACCCTGGGCGAAGCCCGCGTCCCCTTTGAGGTTCCGCGGGCCGCGGAACGCGCCGCGCGGCTGGCGTCGGTGCTGGAGGTGATCTATCTCATCTTCAATGAAGGCTACGCAGCCACTGCCGGAGAGGATTGGATGCGTCCAGCGTTGGGCCAGGAAGCGTTGCGGCTGGGCAGAATCCTGGCCGAGATCGACCCGACGGCGCCCGAGGTCCACGGCCTGGTCGCCCTGATGGAGCTACAGGCCTCCCGAACGCCGGCCCGGGTAAGCCCATCGGGTCAGCCGATTCTGCTGCTGCAGCAGAATCGGAGCTTGTGGGATCAACTGCTCATCCGCCGAGGCCTCGCGGCGCTTGCGCGTGCGGAGAGCTTTGACGGTCCACTCGGCCCCTACACCCTGCAGGGCGCCATCGCGGCCTGTCATGCCCGGGCCCGTACGGCGGAGGAGACCGATTGGCCACGAATCGTGGCTCTGTATGATGCGCTTGACGAAGTACAGCCCTCGCCCATCGTGACCTTGAACCGAGCCGTCGCGGTATCGATGGCCTATGGTCCCGCTGCCGCGCTTGAGATCGTCGATGCCTTACGGGGCGAATCGCGTCTGCGCGACTACCACCTGCTGCCGAGCGTGCGCGGCGACTTGCTCGAGCGACTGGGGCGTTGGGAGGAGGCGCATGCCGAGTTCTCGCACGCTGCCTCGCTTGCGACTAACGAGCGGGAGCGCAGTCTTTTACTCGAACGCATGACAGCCTGTGATCCGCACTCGGTTCGGATCAATTGACCCCTCAAGGCAATCTCGTGGTCGGCGTTATTGAGTGATGTCAGGCTCGACGAGTTTGGCGAGGTTGCGCAGCGACTCCTGCCAGCCCAGGTAGCAGGCCTCGACCGGAATGACATCCGGCAGGCCTTCCTGGACGATGTTGACTTCCGTGCCGAGCGAGACCCTCTTCAGTGTCACCGACACTCGAATCTCACCGGGCAGGTTCGGGTCCTCAAACTTGTCGGTGTAGCGTAAGCGTTCGTTGGGCAAGAGCTCAACATACTGACCACCGAACGAGTGGCTTTGACCGGTGGTGAAATTGCGAAACGACATTCTGTAGGAGCCACCGACTTTCGGGTCCATCTGGTGCACCGTGCAGGTAAAGCCATTCGGTGGGAGCCACTTGGACATCGCGTCTGGCTCGATGAAGGCGCGATAGACCTTCTCGGGTTTTGTTGCCAGGACTCGATGAAGGCGCACGGTGTTGGGCATGGCCAGTTCTCCTTGTGTTTTGTGTTCCGGGCGTTGCGCGGTTACAGCTCGATGGGACGGCGCACGTGGCAGGCTGCGGGTTCCACTACATTCCATGCACACTGCTTCCACTAGCCGCCTGGTATCGGCAGCACGGGCATGATCTCGACGCAATCTCCGGGAAAAATCGTAAAGTGCGGATGCTTCTCAAAGAGTTTGGCGGCGGCCTCGTGTGAGTCGGCACGCACAACCATAAAAGCGCCCATATCATTGCTGACATCGCCGACGCCCCGATGCGTGACCTTCTTGGTTTTCCCTAATGGACCGCCCATGACGACGATGATGGCGTGATGGTTCTCGACCCACGCCTTCCAGGCCGACATGCCTTCCCGTTCCTTTGCGCGCCGATCGCCTTCGGGAAGGGCGTCCCAGGCGGCCCTTCGCGGACCGGTTTTGCTGCCGAGGAACACAGCGAGATAAGTATTGTTGGTACTCATGATGTCTCCTTACTTTTCTGCATTGCGGGTTGAAACAACAACTTGATGGTAGCGGCGCTGGTGATCGATGCTTGCGGCTGCGAAAACCTCCGATGGGCAAGATTCAGCTCGCGACCTCCGCTAAATCAACAGCTTACGCAGCACGGCGCCCATCGAAAAATGAACTCCATATGCGCTGACACTCACTACGACGAACCAGCCGCCCCGAAATCGACAGTCGTAGGCTCTCTGACATGAATTGATCGCCGCTTGTTATCGGTCGCTCTTTTGGGGCCCGCCGCGTCGACCCTAAAATAATCAACCTCTCAGTGTCGAAATCCAACGGCTGAGTTCGTCGTACAGGACAGAAAAGACTGCGTGAGAGAGGAGAGAAGTCATGCAAGGCTATGGATCCGAGGTAACCAATCGGCAGCGCTGGGCGGGGCGAGTAGTCAGTGCGCTGCCCATCCTGTTTCTGCTGCTCGATGGAATCATGAAGCTGTTCAAGCCCTCCTTCGTCGTAGAGGCGACGACGCAGCTGGGATTTCCGGAATCCACCATTATTGGCATTGGTGCCATCCTTCTGCTGAGCGTTTTGCTCCACCTCCTGCCGCGCACGTCGTTTCTTGGAGCGCTGCTGCTGACGGCCTATCTTGGAGGGGCCGTGGCGAGCAAGGTAAGGATCGGGGCGCCGCTGTTTGATCTAGCCTTCGCGTTGATCATTGCGGCGCTTCTGTGGGGTGGCTTCTGGCTTCGGGACGGCAGCGTGCGTCAGATCTTGCCGATCCGGCGCTTGGCAAACGCGTCCGCTGGTCTCCCCGCTCGCCAGGCACTACGCACGTCGTCTCAGGAGTAGCGCCGTCGATCGAATCAATCCGAGTTCCCTGTATATGGAGACTTGTGATGGCTAAAAATACAATTTGCCTTTGGTATGACGGCACCGCTGTCGACGCCGCCAATTTTTATGCGCGCACCTTTCCCAACAGTGCAATCGAAGCGGTTTACCGTGCACCGGGTGACTATCCGGCTGGTAAGCAGGGCGACGTGCTTACGGTCGAGTTCACGGTGATGGGACTGCCTTGTATCGGCCTCAACGGCGGCCCGACAATTAAGCACAATGAGGCCTTCTCGTTCCAGGTCATCACCGACGACCAGTCCGAGACCGACCGCTACTGGCATGCAATCGTGGGCAGCGGAGGCGCAGAGAGCCAGTGCGGCTGGTGCAAGGACAGGTGGGGCATTTCCTGGCAGATCACCCCCCGGGCGCTAACAGACGCACTGAGCGATCCCGATCCCGCTGCCGCCAAGCGCGCCTTCGACGTGATGATGGGAATGAAAAAGATTGATATCGCTGCGATCGAGTCAGCGCGGCGCGGCTGAGCTGGCGTCGGAAATGATGTCGAACAGCAAATACGCAACCTACAAGCCCATCAGCCCCTACTTCGATATGGTTCGAGGTGCCTTGGGAACTCTCGTTAACGGCGAGCACTTCTTCGATTGTGTCTCTGACGACATCGTCTATGAGGTCCTCTACGCTTTTCCTGGATGGCCTCGAATCACGCGGGGTCGTAGCGACCTGATGGAGAGTTTCCGTGGATATGGCAAGCATATTGAACTTCATTCCGCGGATCATCTGATCAAACATTCGACTGACAATGGTCAGGTCATGGTGATCGAGTACGAAGTTCATGGGACGATCATCGCGAGCGGGGTCGCGTACAACAATCGGTTCTGCTCGATCATCAAGATTGAGAATCGACGGATTGCGCATTGGAGGGATTACATGGACTCATTGGCCGCGTGGAACGCGCTGACCTCCGGCGCGTGAAAAACACCGGCCCACGTCCGAACTAGGCGCTACACTCGTTTCCCACCCTCAAGACCGCATCCGGGAGATGCACTGGGATGGCATCATTCATTCCGCGCCGAGATTTTCTGACCCGAGCCGCGGCCGCGGGCGTCGTCGGTGCTTTGGGCGGTTGCGCGATTGACACGCGGAGGCCCTCCAGTCCTTCTCAACTCGTACTTCCACCACTGCAAATTGCACCGGATCGGATCTCGGCGATCACGGTGTGCACACGACCCTTCCGAGCGCAGGGTCCACGCCTCGAGGCTGAACGCCTACGCGACCAGACTGTGATTCATCACTACGGACACGGCGGCAGCGGCTGGTCGC
The DNA here is from genome assembly GCA_013289615.1 of Gammaproteobacteria bacterium. GTDB lineage: Bacteria > Pseudomonadota > Gammaproteobacteria > Steroidobacterales > Steroidobacteraceae > FEN-1191. The sequence continues at coordinate 43,163 of JABCZO010000025.1, read as the reverse complement.
TTTCCTGGGGATCGGGCTACGAAGCAATGCAGATGGCGCTGGCCACAGGCGAACGCGACTTCGCTGTCATTGGCTGTGGGGCGATCGGTCTCACCACCGCCGTTCTGCTCGCGCGCACAGGCGCGCGCGTCACGATATACGCGAAAGATCTGCCGCCCTTTACGCGCTCCTCCTGGGCGACGGGCGTGTTCTCACCCGACTCGCGCATCGCACTGGCCAAATATGCCACGCCCGAGTTCAAAAAAACCTGGAACGAGCGAGCACGCTACTCGTATCGGACGTACCAAGGCCTCCTCGGGCTGGCCGATCAGCCAGTCGAATACCTCGACTTTTACGCCGTAAGCGACCGGCAGGCCGCACTGGGCGGTAATGCGGCCAACGAGGGCCGGCCCGCATTCGCCCAACTCGAAGGCGAGCTACTCTCCGACCTCGAACCCAAGGACCGCACGTTCCCAGTTGGGACGCATACCTTAGGAGCACACACACTGACGCGTTCCACGGAGTTTATGTTCAACCTAAGTGCCTACACGCACTTTTTAGTGTCGGACTTCCGGTCCGCCGGCGGGAAGATCGAGGTCACAGAGTTCACATCGCCTGCCGACTTTGCTCGCCTTCCGCAGAAAACACTGGTTCATGCAACTGGCTACGGTGCCCGTGCTCTTCTCAACGACGAATCGGTCATTCCGGTGCGCGGACAGGTGGCGCGCACACCGCCACAAGAAGGGATTCGCTATGGCCTCCAGTACCGTGACAGCATCTTCATTCCGCGTCGTGACGGCTTTGTTTTCCAAGTGATTGGCAACGACGATTATTACGGCTACGGAGTTGACACCACCGCGCCTGATCGGGTGGAGGCCGAACACGCGATTTACACGATCCAGTCGCTATTTCCACCAGCGTGAGCGCCTCGCCAATTCGCAGTTGGCCTCCGCTACGCAGGAGAACTCATGTTTGACCACGTCAAATTCGGAGTCAGCGACTATGTAGCGAGCAAAGCGTTCTTCCTCAAGGCACTCGAACCGCTCGGCGTAGCTGTTGTCCAGGAGGGACTGCCGACGTACGGTGTCGAGCTTAGCCCAATGGGTAAGGCTTCATTGTGCCTGTATCAAACCGAGGAGAAGCCGGCGCATCTTCACTTGGCGTTCACGGCCGAGAATCGCCAGCAAGTCGAAGCTTTCTATCGCGCGGCTCTGGAGGCGGGTGGCAAAGACAATGGTGCGCCTGGTCTGCGCCCGCACTACCACGCGAACTACTATGCAGCTTTCGTCATTGATCCGGACGGGCATAACATCGAAGTGGTTTGCCACGAACCCAAGGCCTAACCCTAAAATGGCAAACTTGGGCCCGCCGCACTGTTTTCCCGCGCGATCGCGGATTTGGCACCGCTACGATCGCCGCCACTTGCCTTGTGAGGCCGTAGGGCTGGAGCGGGTGATGGGAATCGAACCCACGTTAGCAGCTTGGGAAGCTGCAGTTCTACCATTGAACTACACCCGCGGAGGTCGCCGATTCTATTAGCGTTCCAGAGGCACCGGCAACTATGCACCCCGACTATTGAGTGGCACCGCTGTCATTGCTGACGATGAGACATGACAGATCGTCGTCGTTCCTGCGCGCATCCGGAGTGCCGATCAGGCCTCCGCTTTGTCCGTTGTCGGCCACGATAATTCCATCGTTTCGTAACGCGGTGATGATGATCGCTGCCGAGGCCTTCACTCTAATCGCCTTCGCCAGAACGGCGGGGGCCATGATGTCTGGTAAGCATCATCTGTACGATGCGCTCGACGTGCGAAGGCGAAGGTGGCACGACCGCAGCGGATTCTACTCGTTGGCGACGGTCTCGACGCCCGGATCGCTCAGGTAGCAGGACTCGGGAAACGTGTGGATGCCGGGTACCTCGCCGGCGCGCAGCTCCTGCTGCAAGCGCTCCCAGTACTCCACCGTCATCAGATCGCCGTGTGCGTGACGGAACGCCCGACGCAGCGAGCGGTTGCCGACCCGCAGGCCGACGACGATCTCCTCGGGGAGAAATACCACGCCCTCTTCAAAGAACCAGCCGGGTACGTCCTCTTCGCCCTCGTACCGGTCCCGATTGGTGCGTACCTTGACGTCGGTTAGGATCTCCACCGCATCGTAGTCGTACAGGAACACTTTCAGGTAACGGCTGACGCCGTAATTGCGGGCGTCGAAGTCCTTGTTGAACACGTTGGCCGCGGCATTGTTCCTGATGCAGTAGCCAAGATTGACGATGGCGCGGCTGGCCTTGTCTTCGGGCGCATTGGCGAGAAAGACGTTCAGCGGCGTCAGCTTTCGCTGCACCACCAGGTATTTGAAGATCAGCGCCTCATCCTGCAACTGCACGGCGTTGCTTGCGGCGCTGAGTAGTTCTTTCATCAGCGCGGGCTTGAACCAGGAACAGTCCAGCTTGAGGTTGTAGTAGAGGATATTGTCGAGCATGCTGCCGGTGCGATTGATCTCGTGCACGCGTTTATATTTCTCCAGCACCACATCGACGCCTTCGAAGCTGTGCCACTTGTAGCCGTCGGTTGGACGGTCGCGAATGACCTTGAGAATATAGTCCGAGCGTGGTGAGGTGAACGCTATCGCCACCGTCCCGGGAAATCCCGGGGCGGTGTCCAGCAGTTCGCGATTGGTGCCCAGATGCCGTCTGACCTCATTCATCACCGCTACCTTGCTGACGTGATGAAAACCTATGGTCGAGTAATGCAACCCCAGCGGCCGGCGCGGCATGATGCTGTGCAGGAAGGCGCTCAGTTCGTGATAGTGCAGGTTGGTCACCTGGCACGGCGCCTCGGTCGTATTGAAGAGGTTGTGCACATGCGATACCACATGCAGCACGGCGGCAGCTGCCACTCCGTCCAGTTCGTTCAGCAGCGCAATCACAAACGGCCGGTATTCGTTCCCATTCAGGACCAGCCGACCGACCAGATAGGCACCCCGATTGCGAAAGAAGCCGCCGCGGATCATCTCGATCGCATGCAGACCTGCGCCCAGCTTGCCGGCCAATACGTCGTTGAGCCGCCTCGCTATGCGCAGTGCGTCCCCCGCCTGATCGCGGAACGGGACCGACAGCTCGGCGACTTCCAGGATTCTCTGCATCACCCGGTGATCCAGCGGCCAGGAACACGCGAACGTCTCATAGACGGCATTGCGCGAGCCTGCCGCGGGACGTTGCTCTCCGAAACCGTACTCGACCGGCGTCCACTCGCCATGATGCACCCGCCGGCGTGTGGAATGGATGTAGGCCAGGGCAAGATCCGCCTCGTAGCGCCCCTCCACCGTCGGCAGGAAGGCGGCCTCTACCTGGGCCCACAGCGACTGGCGCTGCGCCAGCGCGGGAAACGCCGCGCGCAGATCCCATGCCAGCGCGTATACCGTGGCGTTGTAGAGCCCCAATCGCCTCTTCGCAAGGGCGACCGAGGCCGCGTAATCGCGGGTTTCGAAGGCCGCCTTTGCGCTCCAGGTGAGGCTCAGGAAGTCCCGATAGAACTGATCGAAAACGCTATGAATCCAGGAAGCGGCAAGTTGAACGCGTACGCGCTCCGAGGTCGCTGCGGCGAGCATCTGCGGATAGTCGGCACGCTGGCGGACGCTGTTCATGACGATTGCGGCGCACCGCAGTGCATGCGCGCCGCATCGGCCGGCGACGCGCCGCTGGCGTGCGGCCCTAGTGCGCAGCCTTGACGGCGGTGCCCATTACCTCGAAGCGCGCTCCACGCACCAGCTTGTCCACTCCGATAAACGCGCGCGCCGGAAAATGCCCGTTGAAGTAGCTGCGGTAGATATCGTTGAACGCACCGTACAGTCCAAGGTCGGTGCAGAACACCTGGATGCTCACGAAATCATCCATCTTGTAGCCGGCCGCTTCGACCGTATGCTTGACGGCCTCCATCACCAGCCTGGCTTCGAGCGCAGGATCCTCCGGCACCCGTGCCGTCTTGGGATCGCTCATCGTCTTCGGATCCAGACCCAGCGTGCCCGCCACATACAACGTGTTGCCTGCAAGCACCGCGTCGCTGAACGGCAACTGGGATCGTGCCGCGGATTGATCGGCCACTATGTAACTGGGGTCTTTGTCCGCAGCAACCAGCACCGGCGGCGCCAGGATGCCAGCCGCGACAATCATCATACCGGCAATGCTCTTCATGTCGTGTTCCTCCTTGCAGTTGTTGTTACGGTGCCTTTGGTCCCTGGGTACGCCGGATGAAGTCCGCCACCTTGGCGTGCAATTCCTTGAGCGAGTGTTCACGTGCATACACCATGTGGCCGGACTGGTATTGCGCGTACTCGATATTTTTCTGCAGCGTCGCCGGGATTGGCAGGTGCTGCATTTCGTAGATGCCCTGGTAGAACGGCGTCGCTACGTCGAAATAGCCGCCGTTGAGCATCACGTGCAGGCCGGGGTTGTACTTCATCGCCACCGCAAGATCCGGCATCACATTGAGCGATCCCGCCAGCACGTCGGCGCTGCCAGGCGCATGACGCTGGAAATTCCAGCTCTTCTCTATGTCGACTTTGGGCTTGAATGCCTTGTCCTGGCCGTACTTGAGCTCCTTACGCACGTAGTCGTTGAACGAGGAGACATAGGCGGAGGATATCGCCGCCGATTGCGGGTCGTAGTCCGCCTCCTTGCTGAGCGGGTCCATCGCCGGACCGGAAAAGCGCGAATCCAGGCGCCCGGTGGTAAGGTCCGCATCCCCCAGCAGCGTCTGCTCGAATTCCCCTCCGCTGATGCGCAGATCCGCCCTGAGTATGTAACTGACCGGCAGCCCGGTGTACTCGTGCAGCTTGGCGGCTATCGCATCCCGTTGCGTTGCTGGCAGGGCCGAACCGGCCGCGAGCGCCACCGCATAGTCGGTCATCGCGAAGTGTTCGACCTCGGTGAGCAGTGCTGTCAGGTCCGGCGGCGCCGCGGTTTGCTTGTGGTGATACCAGGCGGAGGCGGCATAGGTGGGCAGCGCGAGCTCATAGGGTAGCTCGGTACCCGGGTTGGCCTGCGGGCCGTCCGGACTGGCATCAAAATTAAGTATCTGCGAGAGCATGATGACGCCGTTGAAATCCACATCGTGCTCGGTCTCGAGCAGGCCGACCAGGACCGCGGCGCGCGTCGTGCCGTAGCTCTCCCCGAACAGGTACTTCGGCGAATTCCAGCGGCCGTACTTCGACAGGAACTGGAGGATGAAATCGGCAAAAGCCTGCGCGTCCTGGTCCACGCCGTAGAACGCCTTGTCACGGTCGGTGCCGGCGATGCGAGAGAAGCCGACGCCGGGCGCGTCTATGAAAACCAGATCGCTGGCATCGAGCAGGCTGTACTCGTTGTTGACCAGCGAGTACGGCGCCGCGGGCGTGTGCGAATCTTCCGCCGTCAGCACACGTCGCGGGCCGAACGCGCCCATGTGCAGCCACATCGTGGCCGAACCGGGGCCACCATTGAACACGAAGGTCAACGGCCGTGGCGCACTCCTGTCGCTCGCGGCTTTGTCGGCGGCCTTGAAATAGGCGACATAGAACATGCTCGCCTCGGGCCGCGGATTCTTGTCGTCATCCTTCGGCGCATTCTGCGGCACATCGTCCCAGTCCTTTGGGTGCACGACCAGGGTGCCGGCATAGGCGTCGTAGTCGATGTGCCGACCCTCGATCGTGACCGAGCCCTTGCTGCTTTGCTGCTCCGGCGTGAAGTGCACCACGGCGGCGGCCGACTTGGTGTCCTCGGCCTTGCTGGCCGCGCTCGATTCGGCTGAGCGCAGCGCGACCGACTGCAGCAGCAAAGGGATGATTGCCCAGCGGGCGATGCGGGAAGTACCGGCTGAATACAAAGTGGCTCCTCGATCGGTGACGCAGCGGGCGACCATTTTAGTCTACTTCGCAGCCGCGGTCTTTGTGCAGCCACTAGCTCACCGACGACTCCTGCCCGATCGACAGGGCCTGTCGCTGCCGGATGCGCGCCGCGTCCGTCAGCATGCGTCCGGCCCAGCGGTAGACGTTGTTTTCCTTGATGGTACGTCGCATCAGCTGCATGCGCTGCCGCCGCTGCTCGCGCGGCATGTCGATCGCACGCCGGATCGCCGCCGCAGTCTCGCCGACGTCGAACGGATTGACCAGGATGGCTTCGACCAGCTCGCGAGCGGCGCCGGCAAAAGTACTGAGTATGAGTACGCCGTCTTCGTCATCGCGCGCGGCAACGAACTCCTTGGCCACCAGGTTCATGCCATCGTGCAGGCTGTTGACGATGCAGAAATCGGCCGCCCGGTAGAGTTCGAATACCTGCTCGGGCGGCTGGTGCTTGCCGATCAGCACAATCGGTTTCCAGTCCGCGGTCGCAAACAGTTTATTGATGCGCTCGACCTCGGTAAGGGTCGCGCGCTGCAGTGCCTTGTATGCCGCCAGCTTGCTGCGCGAGGGCGCTGCGATCTGCAACAGTGTGACCTGGCCGCGCAGCCGCGGGTTCTGCTCCAGCAGCAGCTCGAGCGCCAGGCAACGTTCGATCACACCCTTGGTGAAGTCCCAGCGCTCCACACCCAGCGCCAGGATGACGTGTTCGGCGATGCCAAATCGTTCGCGCACGGTGCGGCGCGAGAGCTGGACATCGGGCATGCTCTGCAGCCATCGCGGCGGCCATTCGATCGAGATCGGATAGGCTGCGACACGGCAGATATGCCCCTGCAGCGCCACCGTCATTCGCTCGTGGTCGATCTGGCACTCGATGAAGCGGTCGAGCGTCGCCAGGAAATTCTGGCAGTGATAGAGCGTGTGAAAGCCCAGGATATCGGCCATCAGCATGTGCGACAGCATCTCGCGCTTCCATGGGCAGACCCCGAAGGTCTCCACGTTGGGCCACGGTATGTGCCAGAACAGCACAATCGTGGCCTTCGGCCGCCGCGTGCGCAGGTATCCGGGCAGCATCGCAAAGTGAAAGTCCTGAATCAGGATGACCGGGTTGTCGGACTGCGCCTCGTGCGCGACCACCTCGGCGAATTTGCGGTTCACTGACTGATAAACCGCCCAATCCTCACCGCGAAACGCCGGGCGCACATATGCCAGGTGGCACAGCGGCCACAGGCCTTCATTCGACAGGCCGTAGTAGAAGCCCTGCTCCTCGGACTCCGATAGCCAGACACGCCGCAGCGTATAGGAAGGATCGTCGGGCGGCACCCGTACCCTGTCGGAGCGGTCCACCACCTCCCGGTCCGCGGAACCGCTGCCGTGCGCAACCCAGGTACCCGAACAGGCGCGCATCACCGGCTCGAGCGCGGTCACCATGCCGCTGGCAGGTACCTGCACAACGATGGCACCGGTTTCGTTGAATTCATGGGCGTATGGTTCGCGATTGGACACCACGATGATCTGCGGCGAGTGCAGCTGATCGCGCACCACCAGTTGCAGTGCCTGCGGCGTCCAGTTCTCGCGGTAATCGATCTCCGCCCGCTGGGTTTCCTCCATCTCGCTTAATGCCTTGCGTACCTGGCGCAGGATCGGCAGCGATATCGGGCCCGACTTGGCATCGTCGAAAAACCGGCGGCCGGTGATGTCGCCGATCAGGATCTTGGCCCAGCGACGCACCACCAGCCAGGCCGCCAGCACCAGGAACAGCGCCAGGATGACCAGCGATATGCCCACGAACGCGAGCATGTAGTCGCGCGCGGTACTCTGCCGGCTGTCGACAAAGCTCAGGTCATACAGGATCGCCACGCGATAAGGGGTCTGGCCGGCAGGCTTCTGATCGAACACCGACACCAGTACCGAGCCGAGCGGTGCGTGACGCACGACGCTCTGCCCATCACTGAGCTCCTGGGCACTCTCGCAGCTGACCGATGTGGGTACGAACTCGGTCTTGAATACTGTCCCGCCCTGCGGCAGGCAGATCAGTATTCCCAGCACGCGCTGATCGGCCAGGACCTTGGCGGTGTAGCGGCGCAGGCCCTGCTGATCGCTCCTGGCCACCAGTGCCGGCAGCGACTCCTCGAGCGAACTCATCAACACCCGAGCGCGCAGTTCCACATCGGTGCGAAACCACTCGGTCAGCAGCCGATCGATGTACGGCAGCCCGAAGTAGGCGACCACGCCCGCGGCGAGCAGCAGCGGCAGCACGGTACGGGTGATGAGGGAACGGAACATGGTTTGACGCTAGCCGCGCCGGCTCGCAGCCGTCAATAACGCGGGCTTCATACTCTCCACTGCATTTTTTTCAATTCGAAGATACCAGCGAGCCGCTGCCGGCGGCGCGGGTCGCGGCTGCCAGCCGGTCCCGAATCCCCGCCGTCAGCGTCAGCGAATGGCGGCGCGCGAGCTGGTCATGCACGTGCACGTTGACCATCAGCTCCTCGACCTGGAGCCGACCCAGAAAGGCATGCAAGCCGTGCTCGACGCTGGTGGCCGACCCGACGAACGAGCACTGCATCGACTGCTCGACCATGGCCTTCTCGGCGCTCGACCAGAAGCTGTCGATGTCGTCGATCGGCGGCGGCAACTGCCCGGGACGGCCGCGGCGCAGCTGGGTAAAGGCCTGCTGGTGCGAGGTAAACAGGCGCCGTGCCTCGGCATCGGTGTCGGCGGCGATCACGTTGACGCAAATCATCGCGTACGGGCGCGTAAGCTCGCGCGACGCCTGGAAGCGACCGCGATAAAGCGTCAGCGCGGGCAGCAGCAGTTCCGGGGCAAAGTGCGCCGCGAAGGCAAACGGCAGCCCGAGGGCCGCGGCCAGCTGGGCGCTGAACAGACTCGAGCCGAGCAGCCAGATCGGCACCACGAGACCAGCACCCGGAATCGCACGCGTCGGCTGACCCGCCGGGGCTTCGAAATAGCCCTGCAGTTCCTGCACGTCCTGCGGAAACTGATCCGCGCTGCCCGCGGGATCGCGCCGCAGCGCTCGCGCGGTGACCGGATCGGTACCCGGCGCCCTTCCCAGGCCAAGGTCGATGCGGCCGGGAAACAGCGAGGCCAACGTGCCGAACTGCTCCGCGATCACCAGCGGGGCGTGATTCGGCAGCATCACCCCGCCCGAGCCGACCCGTATGCTGCGTGTGCCGGCCGCCACATGCCCGATCACGACCGCGGTCGCGGCGCTGGCGATGCCGGGCATGTTGTGATGTTCGGCGACCCAGAAGCGCCGGTAGCCGAAGGCTTCGGCGTGGCGCGCAAGTTCCAGGGTGTTGCGCAGCGCATCGGCGGCACTCGCCCCTTCGACGATCGGCGACAGGTCCAGGATCGAAAACGGCATCATGCCGCGGATGATGGGCGATCGCGCCCGCGCTGGCCAGCGGCGGGCTGCAACTTCGATGCAATAATGCGCCGATGCAGCAGTCCTCCGGCAAATCGGGCCATCGCGCCATCCGCTCCTATGTGCTGCGGGCGGGCCGGGTCACCCCGGGCCAGCAGCGCGCGCTGGATGAGCACTGGTCGCGTTTTGGGGTCGAATTTGAGCCGCAGGCACTGGATCTGGCGCGCGTGTTCGGCCGCGACGCAGCACGCACGCTCGAGATCGGATTCGGAAACGGCGAGCATCTGCTCGAGCGCGCGCTGCGACAGCCCGATCACGACTTCCTCGGCGTCGAGGTGCACCGTCCTGGAATCGGCCACCTGCTGCTGGCGGCAGCCACTGCCGGCGTGCCCAATCTGCGTGTCATCGCCCACGATGCCATCGAGGTGCTGCGACAGCAGCTTGCGCCCGGCAGTCTCAACGAGGTGCAGCTGCTGTTTCCGGATCCCTGGCCGAAGAAGCGCCATCACAAGCGCCGCATCGTGCAGCCCGAATTCGTGGCGCTGGTGGCCTCGCGCCTGGCGTCCGGCGGACGACTGCACCTGGCCACCGACTGGGAGCCGTATGCCGAGGACATGCTGCGGGTGCTGAACGACTGCAGCCTGCTGGCCAATTGCGCCGCGGCTGGCGGCTTCATCGACGTGGGCGCACTAGCGGCGCGCCGCGCCACCCGCTTTGAGCGCCGCGGCGAACGGCTCGGCCACCGGGTACGCGAATTGCTGTACCGACGCTGCTGACGGCCGGCGCCCGTCAATGCCGGCGAGTGCGATCAGCTGCCGAAGCTGCCGCGCAGCCCGTCCACCATGAACTGCACCGCCAGCGCGCCCAGCAATACGCCCGACATGCGATTGATGACATGGGTTCCGGTGACGCCGAGCACCCGCATCGCCGGCGTCGCCAGGTACAGCACCCCCAGGGTGATCAGCAGCACGCCGAACACGCATAGCAGCAATCCCAGGAACAACAGCGGTTTTCCGGCGCTGGGGCCGAACGCCAGAAGGATCGTCGCCATCGCACCGGGCCCGGCAATGAATGGAAACGCCAGCGGGAACACCGAAATGTCCTCGCGCTGGCGCGACTCGAGCTCCTCCTGGGTCGAGGTACGGGTGCCCGAGGTGCGCGCGAATACCATCTCGAGCGAGATCAGGAATAGCAGCAGGCCGCCGAAGATGCGAAACGAGTCGAGGCTGATGCTCATCAGCCGCAGGAACGGGCCGCCCCCGACCGCGAACATCGTCAGGATGATCGCCGAAATCACCACCGCGCGGCGCGCCATGTGCCGGCGCTGCGCCTGGGTGCCGTCTTTAGTCAAACCCACGAACACCGGAATAAGTGAGATGGGCTCAACTACTACCAAAAAGACTACAAAGAATTTGAGCAGTTGCTGACTCATTGACACTCTGCAAAATAAGAAAAATAATCTTGAATGGGTACTGCGTCAGGAGCAACATGAGCGTGCATCGCATAGGATTCCCAACGCATCAACCTCGAGCGGCAGCGTAAAGCATTCTGCCGCGGCTGAACACGGGAGCATTCCGATGAGCGCGCAACCCGACATCGGCGAGTGGTATCGAGTACGCGGCGGCGACCTGCTGGAGGTCGTGGCGATCGACGAGGACGACGGCACCATCGAAGTGCAGTACTTCGACGGCACGGTCGAGGAACTCGATCTTGAAGATTGGGAAGCGCAGCGCACCACGGGTGAGATCGAAGACGCCGAACCGCCGGAGGATTGGAGCGGCTCGGTCGATGTCGAAGGCGATGAGGACACGCACGCCCCGAGCGCCGGAGTCAATGGCGATCCGCAGCTGGCCGGCGGCCTGGACGGGCTTGATCTGTTCGAATCGCCCGACACGGTACTTTAGCGCGGAACGTTAGCGCGTAGCGCGGTACGTTAGCGCGAACTTCAGGCGTAGCGCGCCGCAAGTTCATCCGGATCGGCCTCATCGGCCAGCAAGACATAGCCCGACTCGATACGCAGCGGCAGGCCGATCAATGAGCGGCCATAACACGGCCCTGCGACGCAGTAGCCGGTCAGCTTCTCGAACAGCGCCCCGTGCACGCTGCAAAGGATCAGGCTGCCATCCGCGGTCAGGAAGCCGTTCGGGGTGTAATTGAGCGGATATTGCAGGTGCGCACAGCGGTTGACGTAGGCCCGCACGCCACCGGCCACACGCAGCGCGAAGCCGCGCAGCGGCCAATGCCCGCGGCCCAGTCGAAATTCAAGACAGCCTTCGGCTGGCAGATCAGCCAGCCGGCACAGCACCCGGGACAGATCAATCTCGGCGGCGGGCGGCACCATCGGCTGCGCTCAGGCCGCGGCGACGGCGCGCAGCGGCTGGAAATCCCGGCGCCTGGACAATAGATACAGCAGCACCAGCGCCGGGATGCTCAGCAAGGTGGTATAGATATAGAATGGCGGATAACCGATGGCATGCACCACAAAACCCGACGTGCCCATCAGTAGCTTTGGCGGCAGCGCGTACAGTGACGACAGCACCGCATATTGGGTCGCGGTGTAGGAACTGCTGGTCAGCGAGGACATGAACGCGATCAGTGCTGTGCCATGTACGCCCTGCGCAAAATTATCCAGGCTGATCACGGTGGCCAGCCCGGTGACGTTAGCGTCGTGATGGGCGGCAAGCACCGCATAGCTCAGGTTCGAAATCATCACCAGCACACTGCCGAGCACCAGTGATTGCATGCGGCCCAATCTGGCGACCACGATGCCGCCAATGATGATCCCGGCGAATGTCCAGATGGTGCCGTAGATCTTCGCCACGATCGCCACTTGTTTGAGCGTGAAGCCCAGATCCAGGTAGAAAGGATTGGCCATCGCCCCCATGGTGAAGTCGGTCAGGCGATAGGTGCCGATGAACGCGAACAGCAACAATCCCAACTGCAGGCCGTAACGCGAGAAGAAATCCAGCACCGGACAGATCACGGCTCCGAGGACCCAGGCGCCGGCATGGCGCAGTCCATCCGGCCAGTGCGCCCGCTGGTTGAGCCAATCGACGACGCGCTGTTCGTTCAGAACCGCCAGCTGCGGCACAATCCGTTGCGGCTCACGTATCAGCAGGCTGGTCATCACGCCAATGCCTGCCAGCCCCGCCATCGTCGCATAGCTGCGAGCCCAACCCTGATCGCCGGCAATCGCAAGGGCGCCGGCCGACCCTACAATGAGCCCGACGCGAGCGCCGAGTTGATAGGCTGCCGCCATCGCTCCCTGTTCGCGCATGGGCGCTGACTCGATGCGCCAGGCGTCGATGGCAATGTCCTGTGTGGCACCGCAAAACGCCAGCAGCACGGCCAGCCAGGCGACCTGTCCCACGTGGGCGCCGGGATCACTGCCCGAGATCGCCAGCAGCGTAGCCGCGATGCCCAGCTGCGCCAGCAGCATCCAGCTGCGGCGCTGCCCGATCAGGCGGCCGATCCCCGGCAGGCGCAGGCGGTCAACCACCGGCGCCCAGACAAACTTCACGGTATAGACCAGGCCGACCCAGGAAAATATGCCAATGGTGGTGAGCGCAACGCCACGCTGGCGCATCCAGGCTGACATCGTGCTGTAGATCAGCATGAACGGCAGCCCGCTGGAAAATCCCAGCGCCAGCATCGACAGCATGCGCGGCTGGCCATAAACCAGCAGCGCATCGAGCCAGCCGCCGGCGCGCCGCGGGTTCAAAGCCGATAGTCCATGATCAGCGGTGCGTGATCGGAAAAGCGTGGCTCTTTATGGATATGCGCGCGCTGCGGCGTGCCGGCAAGCCCTGGGCTCAGGATCTGGTAATCAATCCGCCAGCCGACGTTCTTCGCCCACGCCTGGCCGCGGTTCGACCACCAGGTGTAGTGATCCGGATCGGGCACCAGCGAGCGAAAGGCGTCGATGTACCTTTCCGGCCCCAGCAGCTGATCCATCCAGGCCCGCTCCTCGGGCAGAAAGCCCGAATTCTTCTGGTTCGACTTCCAGTTTTTCAGATCGATGGCCTTGTGCGCGATATTCCAGTCGCCGCACAGGATGTATTCGCGTCGCAAGCGCCGCAAGCGTCGCAGGTGCGGCATGAACGCCTCGAGAAATCGGAACTTCGATGCCTGTCGGGCAGGTCCGGCCGACCCCGAGGGCAGATACAGCGAGATGACCGACAGCTTGTCGAACTGCAGTTCCAGGTAACGTCCCTCGCGATCGAACTCGTCGACCTTGAAGCCGCGCAGCACCCGGTCAGGCTCGCGCCGCGACAGCACCGCGACGCCGGCATACCCTGGGCGTTGTGCTGCATAGAAATGGTTCAGGTAGCCGGGCAGGCTACACTCGTGCCCCTCGAGCTGGTGCTCGAGGGCCCGGGTCTCCTGCAGGCACACCACATCGGCGTTCTGCCTGGCCAGGAACGGGAACAGGCCGCGGCGCGAAGCCGAACGTATGCCGTTGACGTTCAGTGTGATGATGCGCATGCGCCAATGATACCCTCGCTACCTCATCGGCAGGGCTGGAGCGGTGCGCGACTACCAACGTCAATTCCTGGACCTTGCGCTCGCTCGGCAGGCGTTGCGATTCGGCGAATTCACGCTGAAATCCGGCCGCGTGAGCCCATACTTTTTCAATGCCGGCCTGTTCAGCGACGGCGCCTCGATCGCCATCCTAGGGTCCTGCTACGCCGCCGCGCTGGTGCACTCGGGGCTGCAGTTCGAGCTACTGTTCGGGCCGGCCTATAAGGGCATCCCGCTGGTTACCGCGACTGCGATCGCCCTCGCCGAGAAGCAGCGGCACAATGTCCCATGGGCATTCAACCGCAAGGAAACCAAGGACCACGGGGAATCCGGCCAGGTGGTCGGCAGCCCGCTGGCCGGGCGCGTCGTGATCGTTGACGACGTCATCACCGCCGGCACCGCGATCCGCGAATCGATCGAGCTGATCCTGCAGGCCGGCGCCGAACCGGTCGCCGTAGCGCTTGCGCTCGACCGCGAGGAGCGCGGCCAGGCCGAGCGTTCGGCGGTGCAGGAGGTCGAAGCCCTGTACGGGCTGCGCTGCATCACGCTGCTGACGCTCAGCGAACTCATTGACGCGCTCGAGGCCCGGGCCGTGGCCGTCACCGACCACCCGTCCGGCGCTACTGCTGTGCCGCCGGCCACCTCACCGACCGCCCAACAGCTGGCCGCGATGCGCCGCTACCGGCACCAATACGGGGTCAGCACGACTTAAACAGCGCCGCGCTTGCGCAGCGGCGGCCGACGTGGACAATGACACTACCAATGCTTCGCGGGCGGAACATCCTTCTGAACCTGGTGGCGCTGTGCGCTCTGGACGCGGCGGCGGCCAACGGCCCATCCACGATGACGCCCGGCCAGACCTACCGCTGGACCGACGACAAGGGCGTGGTGCATTACGGCGACAGCGTACCGTCGGAGTACGCAGGCAAGGAGCGTTCGGTACTCAATGGCCAGGGGGTCGAGGTCGGCCACGTCGACCGCCCTAAGACCCCGGCGGAGCTGGCGCAACAGGCGCAGGCCCAGGAGCTCGCGCGGCAGCGCGCGCAGCGCGACCAGACCCTGCTGTCGACGTACGTATCGGCTAAGGACATCGAGGCTTTGCGCGACGAGCGGCTGGCGCAGATTGACGGCCAGCTGCAGGCCTCTTCTACCTATATCGAATCGCTGGCCACGCGACTCGGCGCGCTGCAGGAGCGCGCGCTGCAGTTCAAACCCTACAGCGACGAAGCCAACGCACGCCGCATGCCAGACGACCTGGCCGAGGAACTGGTGCGCACCGCGAACGAGGTGCGTAACCAGCGCAAGGCGCTCGACACCAAGCGCAAGGAACAGGCGGACATGCGCGCTCAATTCGAGGCCGACATTCAGCGCTTCCGCGAACTGACGGCGAAAGTGCGCTCCTGAGCCTCCCGCGCGACCTCAATGCTGGCCGCTGTGGCCGAAGCCACCACGTCTATCACCGCCGCGGCCTTTATTGCTGGCCGCTGTGGCCAAACCCGCCGTCTCCGCGCGAACTGGCAGTGAAGTCACTGACGATCTCCAGTGCCACCTGCAGCACCGGTACCACCACCAGCTGCGCGATGCGCTCGCCGGGCTGGATCTCGTAACGCGCGCCGCTGCGGTTCCAGCACGAGACCATCAGCGCACCCTGATAATCCGAGTCGATCAGTCCCACCAGGTTGCCGAGCACCACGCCATGTTTATGGCCCAGGCCCGAGCGCGGCAGGATCAGGGCCGCCAGGCCCGGATCGGCCAGGTGAATCGCAACACCGGTGGGAATGAGCTCGGCCTGCCCTGGCTCGAGCCGCAGCGCTGTATCGATACAGGCGCGCAGGTCCATGCCGGCCGAGCCCGCCGTCGCATAGTGCGGCAGCGGAAAGCTGGTCCCCACGCGTGCGTCAAGAATCCGGACCTGTAGCGTCCGGCGGCTGTGAGCATCCATGCACTAGGATGCCCGAGCGCCCTCGCGCGTCGCAAGCTCTGCGCTGTCGTGCTGCGCGGCGCTGTCGCGATCGCGGGCGGCGAGCTGCGCAAGGTACTGCTCGATGATCACCCCGGTCAGCGCGCGTGCCAATTCGCGCTTGCTCGATACCGGCAATTCGAGCCGACCACCGCGCCACAGCACCAGCAGTGAATTGTCGTCGCTGTCAAAGGCTTTGGCGTGGCCGACTTCGTTCGCTGCAATCAGATCCAGGTTCTTCGCCAGCAGCTTGGCGAGTGCGTAATGCTCCACCGCATTGGTCTCAGCGGCAAAGCCGACCATGAATGGGCGCTGCGCGCCGGCGCTGACCTGCAAGAGAATATCCGTGGTGCGCGTGAGCTCGAGTGCCAGCGTCTCGCTGTTCTTCTTGATCTTCTGCGGCGCGCAGGCGACCGGGCGGTAATCGGCCACGGCCGCGGTGCCGATAAAGATCGCGGTGCCGGGTAGCTCGCGCTGGACCGCGGCGTACATCTGCTCGGCACTTTCAACGTCGATGCGGCGCACGCCCGGCGGCGTCGGCAGGAATACCGGTCCGCTGATCAGCACCACGTCGGCCCCCGCCGCGCGCATCGACTCGGCCATCGCGAAGCCCATCTTGCCGGAGCTGCGGTTGCTGACGAAGCGCACCGGGTCGATACATTCGCGCGTTGGACCGGCGGTCAGCAGCACGCGCCGCCCCACCAGCGGACCGGCAGGTGCCAGGAGCGGCGCGATCTGCGACACGATCTCCATCGGCTCCAGCAGTCGGCCGGGTCCGTACTCGCCGCAGGCCTGATCGCCGACTGCCGGGCCGATCAGGTGCATCCCGCGCGACGTGAGCAGGTCGACATTGGAGCGCGTAGCGGCGTTGCTCCACATGAGCTGGTTCATCGCCGGCGCCACCGCGATCGGCGCGGCGGTGGCCAGGCACAGCGTGGTCAGCAGATCGTCGGCCAGTCCGTGCGCGAGCCGCGCGAGAAAATCGGCGCTGGCCGGAGCCACCAGAACCAGCTCGGCCCAGCGCGCCAGCTCGATGTGCCCCATGGCCGCTTCCGCGGCCGGATCCCACAGGTCGGTGCGCACCGCGCGTCCCGACAGCGCCTGGAACGTGGTCGGCGTGACGAATTCCCTGGCGGCCGCCGTCATCACGACCTGCACCTGCGCGCCGTGCTCGACCAGCCGGCGAACCAGGTCCGCGCTCTTGTAGGCTGCGATACCGCCGGTCACCCCGAGCAGAATGCGTTTGCCCTGCATGACGTGATTATCAGCCTTTTGAGCCATGCGCGCACGATATGACGATCGCACGCCGCCGGCATATCGCTGCACCATGGCGCTGCACCCTGTCGCCGCCGACTGACGCACGGATTGCAGCATGAGCAAGGACTGGCCAGTGAACAAGCGCCCACGCGAGGTGGCGAAGCAGGCGCTGTCGCGCCATGCCGCTGTGCTCATACGGGCGCACAGCCAGCCGTTATGTTGCGTTGCGGGCGTCACCACCGGGTCGCCTGCCACTGACTTCGCGGTGCGCCGGCAGCCTGGAGTCGGGCAGGACCGATGGCCGCAGTAGTGCAACTGCCTCTGCCGCTGACGGGGACGCAGGAAGGCGACATGCCCGCCTTGTACAGCAACGTGTCCGCGCAGCCGGAGCCGCCGGAACGGCTCTTGATTCGCGGCGAATTCGACGAGCTGCGACCCGCAACGGCAACTGAAATCATCCTGGCGGCGCGCCAAGCGATGACGCGCCGTGTTCGCCGGGGGACGGCCATGGACTCACCGCACGCGGTGCGAGAATTCCTGGCGATCAAACTGGGGGCCCTCGAGCATGAACTGTTTGCCGTGCTGTTGCTCGACACGCGTCATCGGCTCATTGAGTACGTGGAGCTCTTTCGTGGCACCATCGACGGGGCGAGCGTGCACCCTCGCGAAGTGGTGAAGCTCGCGCTCGCACGCAATGCCGCCGCTTTGGTGCTGGCGCACCCACACCCATCCGGTGCGGCGGAGCCAAGTCAGGCAGATGAACTCGTTACCCGACGGCTGCGCGAGTAATGGCAAGCTGGTCATTATTCGCGTTATGGGCAGGCCGCCGTAATGCGCAGGACCGGTGAAAATCGGGGATAAAGGGGGTATCGGGGCGGTTCTGCTGCGCATTATTTTGGGGCTACGGTCCCTGGGTTCCACACACCCAGGGAGATCCGCCATGTCTCGATTTGATGAACCCCAATTTGAACCGTTACTAGACCTGCTCCGGGAGCACATCCGTAAGGAGCGTTACGGCCTGTGCGCCCGGTGGAGTTACCCCTACGCCGCGCGCTGCTTCCTGCGTGAGCTCGAGCGTCGAGGGCGGAGCGTCGGGTCGGTGTCGCCCGCCGACCTCGAACGCTATCTTGACTCGCTGCGCTTGAAACGGCGCCGCGGCCCATTCCCGGATCAACTTCGTCGCATGCACCGCGCGGCGATCCATATGCTGCTGCGCCTCGTGCAAGGAGGGTGGCCACCGGAGGCTGCGCCGGCCACGGGGGAGGAGCTCGCGATACAGGAGGGCGTGACGGCGTTCGATGCCTGGATGAAGGATCTTCGAGGGTTGTCGCCCAGCACCCGTCGGCATCGACGCTCCGAGATGCGCCAGCTACTGGAGTGGCTACACGATCGGAACAAGAACGCTGCCACGGTGACGATCGATGATCTTGATCTCTACGTCGCCAAGCGCGCCGTTGCGATGCGCCGGAACTCCACGGCTGAAATGGTCGCAACGCTGCGCAGCGTGCTGCGCTATCTGCACGAGCACGGCTCCCTGGCGCGCGATCTGGCGAGCCTGATGAGAGGCCCCACGATCTATGCGCTGGAGGGCATCCCCTCGACCATCCGTCCGGAGGATGTGCAACGCGCGCTCGCCGCGCTCAAGCAGGATCGTTCCCCGGCCGGACGGCGCGACTACGCCATCTGGATGCTGCTCACGACGTACGGCTTGCGTGGCGGGGAGATCAAAGCCCTGCAGCTGTCGGATATCGACTGGCGGCATGAGCGGCTGCGGATCCGGCATGGCAAGACCGGGGCGTACTCGGAGCTACCGCTGCTGCGCGCACCTGCCAATGCGTTGCTCGATTACCTGCGCCACGGGCGGAAGGCAACCACGGCCCGCACCGTGTTCCTGCGGGCACAAGCGCCTTACCGGCCACTGTCTTACGGCACAGAGTTGCATGGTGTGGTGAGCCGCCGCCTGGCGGCAGTAGGCGTGGTGCCGACCGGCAAGCATGGCTCACACGCCTTGCGGCACGCCCGGGCGGTGAGTCTCTTGCGCGGCGGTGTATCGCTCAAGGTGATCGGTGATGTGCTCGGTCACCGCTCAGCGCAATCCACGGCCGCCTACCTCAAACTCGCCACCGAAGATCTACGCTCCGTGGCGCTGGACTTGCCGGTCGAGGTGGCGCCATGAGATCCGATGACATCGATCGCTTCCTGGAGACGCTCGGCCTCGCCGCCAAATCCCGCTACAGCTACGTCACCCCGCTGCGTGCGTTCCGCGCGTTCGCACTGGAGCGCACGCGCGCCGGTGAAGCACTCTCGATCCGGACCGTACGCGCCTGGCTCAAGCGCGATGCGGCAAGATCGCCGTTCGGGAACGTCGTTCATCGCGCGGGCATCATCGTGCGCTACCTCGACTGGCAAGCTGCGGCCGGCGTTGCCCCTCATCCCCTGGCCGCGCTGAAACAGCACTACGGCGGCCGCCTGATGACGATCGTGCGGGCGCTACTCCAAGAGGATTATCGGAGTGCGCTCGAGCCCCTGCGCCCGCTGCCGGAATGGGGCAGCTCGCTCGGCCCGCTCATGCGCGAGCACATCGCGCGCATGCAATCCCTTGGCTATCGCTATGAGGTGCGCACACGCGAGCTCCAGCGCTTCGATCGCTTCCTGCAGCGCCGGCCCGAGCTGAGCGGGAAGGCCTTCCCGCTGCTGCTCGAGGCCTGGCAGAACTCGCGCCGGGGACTGCGCCATCGGTTGCTCGTCCAGCGGTCCGGGCGAGTCTTAAGTCAGGCCATGCGACGGCGGGACGAGACGGTACCGATCCTGCCGATCGAGATGGGGTTGCAGCGGCGCGTGGTGCGCGAGGAGCGCAAGCCCCATGTCTACACAGAGGCTGAAATCGTGCGCCTCTTCGAAGCGGCGCGCACCTTCCGGGCGCGCAACGCGCCGCTGCGACCGATCCTGACCTACACGATGCTCGCGCTCGCGTACTGCGCGGGCCTTCGGATCGGCGAGATCGCCGCCCTCACGCTGCGCGACGTGGATACCGAGCACGGGATCATTGAGATCCGTGACACGAAGTTCTTCAAAACAAGGCGCTTGCCGCTGGCGCCCACGGTCGTCGCGGTAGTCTCGCGCTATCTGACGGCGCGACACGCCGTGGGCGCTCCGAGCGGGCCTGACGCTCCCCTGTGGTGGACGCCGCGGCGGCGCAAGGGTTACAGCTACGGTGAGCTCGATGGCCTCCTGACCCGAGTCATCCGCCGTGCGGGGCTTAAGCCCGAGCGCGGCTGCAAGGGACCGCGCGTTCACGATCTGCGTCACGCGTTCGTGGCGCATCGCTTACTCCAGTGGTACCGCGAGGGCGTGGAGCCGCAATCCAGGCTCCCTCATCTGGCTACCTATCTCGGGCATAAGGACATCGTCTCGACGCTCGTGTATCTGAACATCACCCCGGAGCTGTTGCAGCAGGCGAGTGAGCGATATCGGCTCCGAGGGGCACAGGCGCTGGGCGCCGCCGGAGGCCGCCCATGAACGCAGCACCGCTGACCTACTGGCTCCACGGGTTCTTCCACGAGTGGCTCGGGCAGCAGCGCAACTGCTCGCGACACACGATCCTCTCCTACCGCGACACCTGGCGGTTGTATCTGCGCTATGTGGCGGCGCGGCGTGGAAAATCGGTGAGCGTGATATCGCTGGCCGACCTGACCGACGATCAGGTGCTCGCGTTCCTGAAGCATATCGAGACCGAACGTCACGACACGATCGGCACGCGCAACTGCCGACTGGCGGCGATCCGCTCGTTATACCGCTTCGTGGCCGATCGCGAGCCGCTGGTGGCAGCGCAGTGCGCCGCGGTCTTGCGCATCCCGATGAAAAAGACGGCACGAGCGGCGGTCGGCTATCTCGACAGCGAGGAGGTGACAGCGATCCTGCGCCAACCCGACCGATCTACGTTCGAAGGACAGCGCGATCATGCGCTGCTCGCGCTCCTGTACAACACGGGTGCGCGCATCCAGGAGGCCCTGGGCCTGTGCCCGAGCGCTGTGCGGCTCACATCCCCGGCGCATGTGAAGCTCTACGGCAAAGGCCGCAAGGAACGCCTCGGCCCGCTGTGGTCCGAGACCGCGCAGCTGCTCGCGGCGCTTCTCAAGCGCCGCCCGCGGCCTGATCACGAGCCTCTGTTCGTCAATCGCTACGGTCAGCCGCTCGGCGCGGGCGGCGTGCGCTTCAAGCTCGCCCGCTACGTGCGAGCTGCAGCCGCCGAGATGCCATCGCTGCGCTCTAAACGCGTGCACCCGCACACGTTCCGGCACACAGCGGGGGTCCAACTGGTCAGCGCCGGCGTCGATATCACCGTCATCCGCAGCTGGCTCGGGCACGTCAGTCTCGACACCACGAACCACTATGCCCGGGCCAATATCGAGACAAAACGGCACGCCATCGAACTTGTGGACCGCTCGAAACGGCCCGGCGGCCCACCGCGTTGGAGGCGCAATCCGAACCTGCTCGCCTGGTTAGACTCACTCTGAGGCTAACCCGCAAATAATGCTCAGCACCCCAGCCCCGGTTCTCGGCCAAACCCGAGATCCGGACCTTCTCCTGCGCATTACGGCGTCCTGCTCATAACGCGAGGCGCTGGCGCTGGTCGACATCCGCGTGCTCGATCACATCATCGTCGCAGGCGGGGAAGCCATCTCATTTGCCGAACGTGGACTTATTTGATATGTGGCGTGCCAAATAGCGGCGCCTATGGTCGAGGTAAATGCCTACTACCGACTCCACATTTTCTGAGCCAAGGTGCCGTGGCTCGCCGAGCCACCTGACCGGCAGCAGCCGGCCCAGAACCGGACCTCCAATCCGGTGAATTGACGGCCTGAAAGCCGAAATTCCGGCAACCCGCTGAAGGTTTGTTGCCAACGCAGACGGCATCCGCGAACATCGCTGACGCTCGGTCGGGGAGAGGGAGAGGCGTGACTGGAGGCGGCGCATCGGACCAGGGCAATGGCGCGGGACCCGCTGCGCCACAGGCCGGGTTGGACCCAAGCCCCGCCGGCGCCGTATTCATCAGTTACGCCTCAAAGGACGCCTCGGCGGCGGACCGTATCGCTGGCGCGCTTCGCGCCGCCGGGATCGATGTCTGGTTCGACCAAAGCGAGCTACGAGGCGGGGACGCTTGGGATCGGCAGATCAAGAAACAGATCCACGACTGCGCGTTATTCATTCCCGTCATCTCCGAGCACACCGATGCCCGCAAGGAGGGCTACTTTCGTCGGGAGTGGAGACTGGCGGCCGACCGCACGCAGGATATGGCTGACGATGCGTCATTTCTGATACCCGTCGTCATCGATAACACGCCTGACGCCACTGCACGTGTCCCCGATAAATTCAGAGAAGTGCAATGGACGCGTCTACCTGACGGGGTGACGCCGGCCGCTTTCACCGAACGGTTATTACGGTTGCTGTCGCCGGACGTACACGTCGCGCCGAACTCTGCCCGGATGGCAAGGAGGGTAAGATCTGATGCTGACGCGGGATCCGAGGCGTTAGGGAATAATCCTGCGGCATTACGGCGCTTGCAGCCGGCGCTGCTACTTATCGCGGCGTGTGTCGCCTTTGCTTTGGTTTACTTTCTTATCTCTCGGTTCGTGCTGTCGAAACATCCCGCCGAGACCGGTCGGGTTTCGTCACCGGTGGCGCAACCCACCTCGCCACCGCAGAGCACGATTCCAGAGAAGTCGATTGCAGTACTGCCTTTTGTGGACATGAGCGAAAAGCACGATCAGGAATATTTCTCGGACGGATTGTCCGAGGAACTCATTGATATGTTGGCAAAGGTTCCGGATTTGCGAGTCCCAGCGCGCACGTCCTCGTTTTACTTCAAGGGAAAGCCGACGCAGGTAGCCGAGATCGCCAAAGCTTTGAACGTAGCCAATGTGCTCGAAGGCAGTGTGCGGAGGTCCGGAAGCGCCGTGCGCATTACCGCCCACCTAGTGCGCACGGACAGCGGCTACGATGTCTGGTCCCAGAGCTACGACCGGGATATGAAGGACATTTTCCAGGTTCAGGACGAGATCGCCGCCGCCGTCGTCCGGGCGCTCAAGGCGACGCTGCTTGCGAGCACGGCGCCTAGCGACCGCACGACCAACGTGGATGCCTACCCGTTGCTGTTGCACGGACGATATCTGATTGCGCGACAAACGAACGCGGATATGCATGAGGCAGCAAAGGTGTTGCAGCGAGCAGTAAAGTTAGATCCAGCCTATGCACCGGCGTGGGCTGAAATGTCGTATGCCTATTATCAGCTGGCGGCGTACTTCCAAGATGTCGATGAGCAACGCGATTATGCGCAGGCGCGCATCGCAGTGTCTAAAGCGTTGAAGCTTGATCCTGAGAACGTACTGGCACATGGCGTTGCGGCCAGGCTGAAACTTCAGCTTGAACACGATTGGGAAGGTGCCGCCGCCGAGATAGACGCTGCCCGACGCGCTGATCCAAAGTTCACGGAGCCGCCCGAATTTCTATACGCTGCGGGTTGCACTTCTGGACCTTGCTATGAGCAATACATTCGCGAAGTCTCGCAAGAAATTGACCACGATCCACTGAATGCCGACGCGTTGTATGATCGTGGCAACATGCGCTTCTATGCCGGGGAGCTGGACTTATCGGAGCTCGATATACGTCGCGTGGTGGAGGTGAGCCCGCAGAGAAATGCGGGATATTATGAACTTGCACGCATTCTGATTGCCCGTAAGAAATTTACAGAAGCGCTGGCTGCTGCAAGAGCAGAAGATAACGCCGTTTATCGCAGGGTGGCGATGGCGCTGTCCTACCAGGCGTTAGGGCGACGTGCGGACGCTGAAGCAGAACTTCATGAACTCGTGGCGAATCATTCGGAGGACAGTCCCGAGGACATAGCGCAAGTTTATATGGCACTTGGAGATAACGCCTCGGCTTTGAATTGCCTTGAGCGCGATTACGCGCGTCGGATGGCTGGAATTCTTTGGGTGGCGTCAGACCCGCTGTTTAAACCGCTGTTCCGGGAGCCGCGCTTCAACGAAATGATCAAAAAGATCGGCTATGGAAAGCTCAAGGAAGGCGGCTGAGGCGCGACGATCGTGGCTTGTGAAGCTGCCGCAGTAGCGGCCGCCGACGGTTCGCGCTGAAATTGTATCTCCATGCGGCGTCGCCATGCTCTTCAACATTCTGCACATCGACGATCCGGTCAGCCTCTTTACGGAGGCGCACCGTGTAGTCCGTCCAGGAGGACGGATCGGCGTGAATCACTGGATCTACGACGTGCGCACACCGCGCGGGCCGCCGCTATCCATCCGGCCGCGGCCCGAGCAATGCCGGGCTTGGGCCGAACAGGCGAGCTTGCAGAGGATTTGCCGCGCGGAATTGCCTGGAGCCCCCTGGCATTGGGGCGTGGTGCTGGAAAGCCCCTGAAACTCACGAAATTTCTAATTTGGGACTATCGTGCTGCAGCAGAAGACCCAGCCGCCGGCGCCACCCGGCCATTAGACTTTGACGTTCGCGGAACGACGCGTTTGAGATTGGTCTGACGCTGTGGAGCGAGGCCATGACCGCCTGTCGCTAGGTTTCCCCACGCTTTGCGGTCGCGGCGATCCCGGCATAGACTCACTATTGATCGGCACGAGCGCTGGTTGCACGGATTATTGCGTGGCCACGCTGCGTGCACCAGATGGCTAGAGTTGGATGTCGAAACAAAGCTGGTTACTCAAAGCCAGTATGCGATCGCTTGCCGGATCTGGATGCATTCACGCAGGAGGGGACCATGGCAACCTGGAAGCCCGACCCGACGTTCTATCCCTCAGCACGCATGGCGATGCAGGCCAAGCCGGAGAAGCTCGCCTATGTCGCCATCTTGCATGTGGCCGGCGACAAGCCCGATGCGCTTGGCGTGGTCGATCTCGATCCCAGCTCATCGAGCTACGGCAAGCTCATCGGCCGGACCCCTATGCCTAATGCCGGCGACGAGCTACATCACTTTGGCTGGAACGCCTGCAGCACAGCGCTCTGCCCGTACGCGCCGCATCCGCACGTCGAGCGGCGCTATCTGATCGTGCCCGGCCTACGCTCCTCGCGCATCCATGTGCTCGACACCAAGCCCGATCCGCGCGCCCCGAAGATCGTCAAAGTGATCGAGCCCGCTGAGGTGCACAAGCGCGCGGAATACTCGCGTCCGCATACGCTGCACTGCGGACCAGAAGGTATCTATGTGAGCGCGCTGGGTGCACCCAACGGCGAAGGGCCGGGTGGAATTTTTATGCTCGACCACGATGCATTTGACGTGCTCGGCCGCTGGGAGGTGGAACGCGGGCCACAGTACCTGGCCTACGACTTCGCCTGGCATCTGGGCCATGACATACAGATCACCAGCGAATGGGGCACGCCCAACATGATCGAGAACGGGCTGCTGCCGGAACTGCTGCTCAACTCGAAGTACGGGCATCAGTTGCACGTGTGGGACTTGCGGCGGCGTAAACATCTGCAGGCGATCGACCTCGGCGCCGAGCAGCAGTTGATTCTGGAGCTGCGGCAGGCGCGCGATCCGACCAAGACATATGGCTTCGTCGGCGTGGTGATCAGCCTGAAGGACTTGTCCGCGTCGGTGTGGCTGTGGCACCGCCCCAACGGCCAGTGGGCGGTCAAGAAGGTGATCGAGATCCCGGCAGAGCCGGCCGAGGCGGAGCAGCTCCCGCCGCTGTTGCAGGGCTTCAAGGCGGTGCCGCCGCTGATCGCCGACATCAACCTCTCGCTCGACGACCGCTTCCTCTATGTTTCCTGCTGGGGTACGGGCGAGATGCGTCAGTATGACGTATCGGACCCGCACAACCCGAAGCTTACCGGCTCTGTGCGCCTCGGCGGCATCGTCAAGCGCTCGCCGCACCCGGCCGCCGGACCGGTCAACGGCGGACCGCAGATGGTGGAGGTGAGCCGCGATGGTCGGCGTGTCTATTTCACCAACGGACTCTATCGCGCCTGGGACGGTCAGTTCTATCCCGCCGGCATCAAAGGCTGGATGGTGAAGTGCGACGTGGAGCCAAACGGTGGCTTAAAGCTCGATCCGAACTTCTTCCTGCCAGCCGAAGAGGGCTATCGCACGCATCAAATCCGGCTCGAAGGGGGCGATTCGTCGTCCGACACATTCTGCTATCCGTGACCGGCGGAGAGCCGCGGTGTATTCCGGACGTTGACCCGCGTCGCCGGCCGTGACGGCCACTTGGATGTGGCTGGCACTCGCCGGGCTGGGTGCCTTTCACGGCATCAATCCGGCGATGGGCTGGCTGTTCGCCGTGGCGCTCGGTCTGCAACGCAAGAGCCGTGCGGCCGTGCTATGGTCGCTGTTGCCGATCGCCGCTGGCCACGCGTTATCCGTTGCGCTCATCATCACTGCGGTCGGCGCGCTGCGCGCCTTCGTCGACTCCGCAGTGCTGCAGGTCGGCGCAGCGCTCACACTCATCGCCTTTGGTCTGTATCGTCTGCTCGCTCGCCACCGCGTACGAGTCGGCATGCAGGTCGGCGCCGCTGACCTGATGCTATGGTCATTTCTGATGGCAACGGCGCATGGTGCGGGCCTCATGCTCCTGCCGGTGCTGATGGGCATGCCGATCGGCATCCTGCATCACGACCATGCGCATATGGCGGTTGCGACCGCGGTTGGCAGCTCTGCCGTTACCGCGCTCGCCGCCGTCGCCGTTCATACCGCTGCCATGTTGGCAGTTGCCGGTGTCATCGCGATTGCCGTCTACGAGTGGGTGGGACTTGCGTTCCTGCGGCGTGGCTGGATCAATCTCGATCTGGTGTGGGTGCTGGCGTTGATCGGTGCCGGAGCGATCTTGTTGGTGTTTGCGGTTTGGTGATGCGTCGCTTGACGATCTGCGCAGAGTAGCTCCTACCGGCCGAACCAGGGCCGAGCGTTCGGAATCGGGGCGGAATAAATCCTTGGGGTTCGGAAGCTGGACCACCTCGGGCATGAATCGCAGATAGTAGGCCGTCGACACGATCGATACGTCGCTAACCACCGGTATAGGGCTGCTATCCGGGTGTGCCCCATGAAACGGACCTCCCTGGGAACCGAAGCGTTTGACCTTGCCAGACCCGGGCGCGCATGATTCGGCCCTACCCGAAGGCAAGGAGGCTGTATGGCAACCCAATGGTTCATGGAAGGCCCATGGTTCAAGAACTGCAACTGCGACCCGGGTTGCCCCTGCGATTTCAATCAATTTCCGACCCATGACCATTGCGAAGGCATGGTCGGCATGCGAATCACCAAGGGTAAGTTTGGCGCGGTGGATCTGAGTGGGCTCCACTGGGCTGGCGTTGTGCGCTGGCCGGGCGCGATGCACGAAGGCAACGGCGAGTTGCAGCCGATTGTTGACGTCAAAGCCACCGACGAACAGCGAGCGGCAATCTTTGAGGCGCTGAGCGGCAAACACGGCGATACGCTGTTGGAAATTATCGCGGCGGTCTGCCCGAACGTGCACCCCCCGATTTTCGCGCCATTTGAATTCACCTTTGATCTCGACGCGCGCAAAGGCCACTTAAAGGCCGGCGCGGCACTGGTCACCGAGGTCAATACGCTCATGACGATGGGCGATAATCCGCAGCCTTACCGCATCGTCGTTACGATTCCGAAGGGCTTTGAGTACACCGGCGATACGCACGGCGCCGAGACGGCGATGGCGGTGAGAATCAAGTCCTCAGGGCCAATCGCATTCGATCTCAAGAACTGCCACGCGAGCATGACGCACGTGAAACGCGGCAGTCACGTGGGCGCAAAGACGGTTGCCTGACTCGCGATCGGTCGGGGCGCTAGCGCTACCCGCATCGCTTCTGGGCGTCGGGCTGGTCAGCCTCGCGGCTACCATTTATTTAATGGGTGGCATGATCTCCGGACCGGGTGCCGAGCTCGGCCAACTGGGTTGGTTTGTCGGCGCGTGGACCCTGATGATGGCGGCGATGATGCTGCCCTCGGTGGCACCCATGGCGCTGACCTACGCGCGTGTCACCGGCGAGCGTGCCAGGAAAAGCCAGGCCGTCCTGGTGCCGACCTGGATTTTCATCCTCGGCTACTTTGTGGCGTGGACCGCCTTTGGTCTCGCGGCATATCTGATCGACCACCTCATTCGATTGCTGAACCTTGCGTGGCTCGCGCCGGATCGAGGAGGCACGATTGTCGCCGGAATAGCCATCGCGGTGGCGGGTCTCTATCAGTTCACGCCATTCAAGCGCGTGTGCCTCACGCACTGCCGTTCACCCTTGGATTTCTTCCTGGAAAGCTGGCATGAAGGCCCAGGTGGCGCATTGCGCATGGGCATGCATCACGGTCTGTACTGCGTCGGCTGCTGCTGGGGCCTGATGTTGGTACTGTTTGCCGTAGGCGTGATGAGCCTTTTCTGGATGGCCATCATCGCGGTGTTGATCTTTGCCGAAAAGGTGTTGCACCACGGGCCTCGGCTGGCGCCGGTGTTCGGGATCATCCTCATCGCTTTGGGTGTGTGGATCGTCATTGATCCCGCGAGCGTCCCGGGCCTGCGTTCACATGCCGAGAGAGCAGACATGCCGGGCATGAAGATGTGACGCACGCTATCTGCTTTCTGCACTTGGCTCGCTTACTGACCAGACATTGGTAACAGCCCCCAGTCCGTTTGCCGGGCGCGGTTTGATTTAATCCGGGGCATCAGTTCGTCGATAATGGCGGCATGAAACCTGAATCCCTGCCGCCGGCGCTGGTGCCGGTGCTGCTGGCTTTCGCCGGCATCTACATTATCTGGGGGACTACTTTTCTTGCGATCGCGCTCGCGATCCGCACCATACCGCCGTTTTTCAGCGGCGGCGTGCGATTCCTGATCGCCGGCGGCCTGATGTACGCCTGGCTGCGCACGCGCGAGCCGCGGCCGTTTTCGGGCCTCAGCATCGGCGGCAGCATCCTCGTGGGCGTGCTGATGACCGGCATCGGCAATGGTTTTGTGTTGTGGGCCCAGCAGGGATTGCCATCGGGCATCGCCGCGCTGTTCGTCGGCGCGCTGCCGGTGTCGACGCTGATACTCGACTGGATGTTCTTCTCCAGGCGCGCACCGAGCTCACAGTCGGCACTCGGCGTCGCGATCGGTCTGGCCGGCCTCGTGGTACTGACGACGCACACCCATTCGTTCTCAGGCACGATTCGACCGGTGCATGTGGTCGCGGTGCTCACCGCAGAGCTGGCCTGGGGTGCCGGTACGCTGCTGCAGCGACGCTACGTCAGCCCGGCGCGCGTGATGAACTTCGTGTGCCTGCAGATGCTGGCTGGCGCCATGTTCCAGCTGCTGATGGGATGCCTCGATCGGGAATGGATCGGCTTCGAACCCGCGCGCATCTCGCTGCAGTCAATCATTGCGGTGGCCTACCTGGTGGTGTTCGGCAGCCTGGTGGCGGTCAATTGCTATTCGTTCCTGGTGGCGCACGTGCCGGCCCAGAAAGTGACCACCTACGCGCTGGTAAATCCGGTGATCGCCTTGGCTCTGGGCGCCATCGTGCTCGGCGAGAAGATCACCCCGGCCGCGATCCTCTCGGCCGTACTGGTGCTGGTCGGGGTGGCGTTGGTGCTGTTTCAGCGGCCAGCGGCCGGGCAGCGCCCGGCACCGGCAGCGCTGCGAGCGGCGGCGGAGCTGGATAACTGACGGCTGGCTTGCCTTGGGGGCCCACGGACTGCTATAAAGCGCCCCTTTCGCCCATTCCGAGCCCGGGCGATGCGCACGTAAATATTTGATTTTCAAGGTGAAGCCCATGTCCCGCGTCTGTCAGATCACCGGCAAGCGCCCCATCACGGGCAATACCGTCTCGCACGCCAACAATAAGCGGCGGCGGCGCTTTCTGCCGAATCTGCATACGCAGCGTTTCTGGCTCGAGGCCGAGAAGCGCTGGGTCAGGCTGCGCGTGTCCACCAACGGCATGCGCACCATCGAGAAGAAGGGCCTGGAAGCCGTGCTCGCCGAGCTGCGAAAGCGCGGCGAGAAGATCTAAAGGGGCCAGCCATGCGTGAGAAAGTCAAACTGCTGTCGTCGGCCGGAACCGGGCATTTCTACGTCGCGATGAAGAACAAGCGGCTGCATCCGGACAAGATGGAAGTACGCAAGTTCGATCCGGTGGTGCGCAAGCACGTCGCCTACAAAGAGACCAAGATCAAATAGGGCCGCGCAAGCCGCCCGCACCCGCTGCACGAAACCCGCCCGCGTGGCGGGTTTTTATTTTTACGCGGGTGTCACTACGCAGATGCCCCTTTGTCTTCTGAATCAAGGACTCGGGATGCCCTTGCCGGCCAGGCTCGGCAGACAAAATCCCGCATTTGACGGTTCCCCCTGTCAAGCGTACAGTGCAACTGTACGGCCATATGTACAGAGGATATGTACGCCAGTGAGCCATGTGAATGTGACAGATCTTCGGCAAAATCTTCCCTCCTACTTGGAGCGCGCGCGGCGTGGCGAGCGTATTCGAGTAACTTCCCGGGGCGAGGTGATCGCAGAGATCTCAGGGCCGAAGGCTGCTGAAGAGGAAGCCGAGATCATTCGCAAACGACTGCGCGGTGTGGTGATTAATTACGAATTACCTGCAGAGCCGGCGCATATCGAGGAGGAGTGGGCAGTCAATCGATGATCATCCTCGATACTCACGTCCTGGTGTGGTGGGTTGACGGAGACACCAAGAAACTCTCACCTAAGGCGCGTCAGGCGCTCAAGCAGCACGGCAAACGGAACGAGCTTTTAGTTGCCAGCATTTCCATCTTCGAGATCACTACCCTGGAGCGCCGCGGCCGCTTGAGCTTCAAAATTTCCGCATCAGAATGGCTCGCCCAGCTGCGGCGGCTGCCGGAATACCGCATCGAACCCCTCACGGATGACATCGCCGAGCGCGCGGGTCAGTTCGGAGATGCGTTCCCGGGAGACCCCGCCGACCGGATGATCGCAGCAACCGCACTCCTTCGTGATGTTCCACTTGTGACCTACGACGAGAAACTGCGAAAGACGGAGCATCTGAAAACTATTTGGTAGGCCCGGACAGCGGCTGTCACATAACGCCAGTCAGCGCGAGGGCCATTTGCGTAGTAACACCCTTTTACGCTGGCGACATGCTAGCCGAAAGTGCTGCCGCCCCCTGATGTCGGGCCGGGCGCTGGATCGAGCCGGCAAGCCGGGCCTTTTCGAAACGGCCGCTGGTAACATCCATGCATGCCCGAGTTACCCGAGGTCGAATCCACCCGCCGCGGCATCGAACGCGGGGCTGGCGGACAGCGTATCCAGGCGCTGCGCGTGCACGACTATCGGCTGCGCTGGCCGATCGACAGGCACATGCCGACACAGGTGGCCGGCCAGCGCATCGTCTCGGTCGAGCGGCGTGCCAAGTACCTGCTGCTGCGGCTCGAGCGCGGCACCCTGATCCTGCACCTCGGCATGTCCGGCAGCCTGTGCATCCTGCCGGCGCAGTCGGCGCGGCTGAAGCACGATCAATTCGACCTGCTGCTCGAGTCCGGCGTCAGCCTGAGGTTCAACGATCCGCGCCGCTTCGGTAGCCTGCACTACACCAGCGAGGATCCGGCGCAGCACCGGCTGCTGCGCCTGCTGGCACCCGAACCGCTCGAATCCAAGTTCGATGCCGATTATCTGCATCGCATCACGCGCAAGCGCCGCGCCGCCATCAAGCAGGTGCTGATGAACGGGCGGCTGGTCACCGGCGTTGGCAACATCTACGCCAGCGAAGCGCTGTTTCGCGCCCGCATCAGTCCGCGGCGCGCGGCGCGGCGCGTCTCGCGGGCCGATTGCGTTCGCCTGGTGCGCTCGGTACGCGCGGCGCTGACTGCGGCCATTCGCGCCGGCGGCACCACGCTGCGTAATTACGTCGGCACCGACGGCAATCCCGGATATTTTCGCCAGCGACTTTATGTCTACGAACGTGCTGGGCGGCCGTGCCGCGTGTGCGCAACCCTGGTACGCCAAATCCGGCAGGGCCAGCGATCCACTTATTACTGCCCGAGCTGCCAGGTTTGAACCAGGCGCCATGCACAGCAAATCGACTCGCGCCGCCTATCGCCTCCTCAGGACCGATCCGGTCATGGCCGGCCTGATCAAGGCGGCCGGCCGCTACCATCCCGCCCCACCGCCGGATCACCCGCCGTTCGAAACGCTGGCGCGCGCCATCGCTCACCAGCAGCTGCACGGGATTGCGGCCGAGCGCATCCTGTCGCGCTTCGTCGATGCCTGCGGCCAGGGCGGCTTTCCGTTGCCGCAGCAGGTGCTGGATGCCGAACCGGCGCGCTTGCGCGCGACCGGTTTTTCGTACGCCAAGATCGCCGCGCTCAAGGACCTGGCGGCCAAGACCATCAGCGGCGTCGTGCCGGCGCGCACCGAGCTCGACACGCTGACCGACCTTGCGATCATCGAACGGTTGACCGCGGTGCGCGGCATCGGCCGCTGGACCGTGGAGATGATGCTGCTGTTCCAGCTGCAGCGGCCCGATGTATTGCCGGTCGACGACTTCGGCGTTCGCAACGGCTTTCGGCTCGCTTACCGGCTCTCCGGCATGCCCAGGCCGCGCGCGCTGGCGCAATTCGGCGAGCGCTGGAAGCCGTACCGCAGCCTGGCCGCCTGGTACCTGTGGCGCGCGAACGACCTGGCACGCCGCAAGCTGCTGCCGCACGGCGGCCGGCCGCCACGCGTCGCGCTGCAGCCTGCGCCCAGGAAGGCGGCGAAGAAATCCTCCCAAAAGAAACCCCGCCGCAGCGCGCGGAAAAAAGCGGCGGCAAAAAAATGATGCCGCCGGCAGTCACCGGCGCCGGTGCGCACAGCGCGTCAGACGACAGGCAGGCCTGCGACGCGCACGTAGGTGATCGACAGCAGCAGCTGATCAGCTTTGGGCCGCATGCTCGCGGGCCGCTCGCGCTGCTCCAGGTCGTAGCACACGCACAGCCGATCGCCGTCAAGCTCGATGATCGCCAGCATGCGCTTGCCGGCATGGGGCCCGTGCAGACCGGTGATGTCGAGCGCGCACGGAAATGCCGCCTGATCGAGCTGCAGCTCGCCGCTGTCCACCACTTCAGCGGCGTGATCGACGATCCGATAGCGGTCCCGCTCGATGATCAGCCGCGCTACCCGCAACTGCGCTACCGCGAGCGGGCGGCCCGAGACGTCCGCCGCCACCGGCGCCCATGTGCCGGTCAGCGTTGCAGCTAGAGCACAGCGCATGGCGGAGAGAGTTTACGGCGCCGTTGCCGCCGAGGGTGTTATGATTTTTCTATCCCTGACTGATGCAGTCGCCCGAGCGCGGCCGCTTTGCGCTACCCATGATGAAATCTGTCCGCGTCCTGTCCGCCGCCACTGCCGCGCTGTCGCTGCTGCTGGCGGTGTCTGGCTGCCGCAGCAACGCGCCCGCGCCCGCGTCTGCACCCGGCGGCGTGCCTGCCGCCGCCGGGCCGGCGCGCCATGCCATCGTCGTCGCCGCCAATCCGCTGGCGGCGCAGGCCGGCATGCGGGTGCTGCAGGCCGGAGGCTCGGCCGCGGATGCAGCGGTCGCCATGCAGGCGGTCCTCGGGCTGGTGGAACCGCAAAGCTCCGGCCTCGGCGGCGGTGCCTTCATCACCTACTACGATGCAAAGAGGAATCAGGTGCTGGCCTACAACGGTCGCGAGACCGCGCCGGCGGGCGCGAGCGTCGATATGTTCCTCGGCAGCGATGGGCGGCCGCTGTCGTACGCGAGCGCGGTGCTGAGCGGACGCTCGACCGGTGTGCCCGGCGCGATCGCGGCATTGGCCTTACTGCAGCACAAGCACGGCAAGCTCGCCTGGCGAGCGCTGTTCGGCGATGCCGAACGGCTCGCGTCCGAGGGCTTCAAGGTCAGCCCGCGCCTGGCAGGCATGATCAGCAGCCGGGCGCCGCAGAGCGCCGCGCCCGATGTCGTACGCTACTTCACCAAGGGCGATGGATCGCGCTACAAGAGCGGCGATCTGCTGATGAACCCCGCTTACGCGGCGACGCTGCGACGCCTGGCGGAGGAAGGGCCAGCCGCGCTGTACAAGGGCCGTATCGCGCGCGACATCGTCAACCGGGTGCATCAGGGCGAGCTGCCCGGCACGCTGTCACTGGCCGACTTCGCGCGCTACCGGCCGATTGAATCGGCGGCGCTGTGCCGCGACTGGCAGCAGTATCGTGTCTGTACGCCACCGGTGCCCTCCGGCGGCATCGGCGTGCTGCAGGCCCTGCTGCTGCTCGCGAACACCGACATCGCAGCGCGCGCACCGGATGATGCGCAGGCCTGGGTCGAGCTGGGTGAAGCCCAGCGCCTGATGTACGCCGACCGCGACCGCTATGTGGGTGATCCGGCCCTCATCGACGTGCCGGTCGCCGGCATGCTCGACCCGGCCTACCTGCAGACGCGCTCGGCGCTGATCGGCAAACGAATTGCCGACTCACCGCCGCCACCCGGCCAGCCACCGGGCGCAAAGCTCTACGGCGCCGATCACACCGCCGCGCCTGCCGGTACCACGCACCTGGTGATCGTCGATGAGGACGGCAACGTGCTGTCGATGACCACCACGGTCGAGAGCATCTTCGGCTCCGGGCGCATGGTGGATGGCTTCTTTCTCAACAACCAGCTGACCGACTTCAGTTTCTCGCCGCAGGATGCCGATGGCCGACCGGCTGCCAACGCGGTCGGGCCCGGCAAGCAGCCGCGCTCGGCCATGTCCCCGACCATCGTGTTCGATCGCGACGGCCGCTTCGTCGCCGCTACCGGGTCGGCCGGCGGACCGGCAATCATCGCCTACGTCCTCAAGACGCTGATCGCTACGCTCGATTGGCACCTGACGATGCAGGCCGCCATCAGCCTGCCGAATCTGGTCGCGCATGGCGATCACTTCACCGCCGAGACCGCCAAGTTTGCCCCCGAGCTGTTGAACGGCATGATTCAGCGTGGACTGAATCCGCAGCCGGGCCAATACGAGGAGTCGGGTTTGCAGGGCGTGCTGGTACGCGCCGACGGCAGCTATGAAGGCGGCGCCGATCCGCGCCGCGAGGGCGTCGCGCTCAGTTACTAGGCCGCCGCTGCCGCCGGCCAGGCAGCCGCTTAGGCTTTGCCGGCCAGCTTGCGCTTGAACGCCGCCTCGACCAGCGGGTGCACGAAGGCGCCGACATTGCCGCCCAGTGTCGCCACCTCGCGCACCAGGGTCGAGGAAATGAAGGTGAATTTCTCCTTCGGCACCATGAACACGGTTTCCACATCGGGCTGCAGGTGCCGGCCCATGCTCGCCAGCTGAAATTCGAATTCGAAATCCGACACCGCGCGCAGCCCGCGCACGATCACCGCCAGGTCGTGCTCGCGCGCAAAGTCGACCGTCAATCCGGAATAGCCGGTGATCTCCACGTTGGTGAGGTCCGCCAGTACGGCGCGCGCCAGCTCGACGCGTTCGCCTAGATTGAACAGCGGCGCCTTGTTGGGATTTGCGGCCACCGCGATCACCACCCGGCCGAAAATGCTCGCCGCACGGCGCGCGATGTCTTCGTGGCCGCGTGTGAGCGGGTCGAAGGTGCCCGGATACACCGCGGTGGATCTCATGCTGATAGTGCCCCTACCCTTGGTGCGAATACTTATGCCGCGAACAGATGATACCTGACCTCGCCTGCCTTACCGCTACGCAGTTCGCGCCACGCGGCCGGTAGCACTGGCGGCGGATCATCGGCGTGTCGCTCGACATAGATGCGGGCGTCGGGTGCGAGCCCGCCGCGCGCCAGTGCTGCCGCGGCCGCCGGCAGTTCTCCCGATGCATACGGCGGGTCGATGAACACCAGGTCAAAACCGCGGCCGGCAGCTGCGGCCTGCATGCCGGGGCGCAGGTTAGCGGCCAGGTAGTGCTGCGCCTGATCGCACAGCACGCTGGCATTGCTCACCTGCCAGTCGCGCAGCAGTTGCCGCAGCGCATTGACCGCGACGCGCTGCTGCTCGACGAACACCACCGAGGCCGCACCGCGCGACAGCGCCTCCAGCCCGAGCGCCCCGGAGCCGGCGTACAGATCAAGGCAGTGCGCGCCTTCGATCCGGTCCTGCAGCCAGTTGAACAGGGTTTCACGCACCCGATCGGGTGTCGGCCGTAGCTCGAGCTGCGGGAAACGAAATTTCTTGCCGCGCCACTGACCGGCAATGATGCGCAACAGCCGCTGTTGCCGCCCGCGGCCCTGATGCGTGGAAATCTGCGGTGGCGCACTGCGCTTGGCTGCCATGGACGACAAGCCTACCCCAGCGCTGTCGCGGCGTGCGCGACATGCGACAATGAGCGGCGATGTCGATCCCGGATGAACCGCTTAAGTTTCTAGCCCGACTCAAGGCGCGACTCAATCGTGGTAGCGCTTCGATCGCCCGTGACCTGCGCACGCTGCTGCGTGGACGCAAGATCGACGAGGCCGTGCTGGAGGACCTGGAGACACGGCTGCTGAGCGCGGATGTCGGGGTCGAGGCCACCGGCGAGATCCTGGCCGATCTGAATCGCCGGGTCGCACGCCACGAGCTTGACGACGTTGACGCACTGCTCAACGCGCTGCGCGATCGGCTGAGCGAATTGCTCGCACCCTGCGAGCAGCCGCTCTTGATCGGAGCTGCACGGCCGTTCGTGGTGCTGGTGGTCGGCGTCAATGGATCGGGCAAGACCACCAGCATCGGCAAGCTGGCGCACGAATTGCGCGGGCAGGGCCTGAGCGTCATGCTCGCCGCCGGTGATACCTTTCGCGCCGCTGCCATCGAACAGCTGCATATCTGGGCCGAGCGTAGCGGATCGCTATTCAGCGCGCAGCAGCCCGGAGCCGATCCGGGCGCGGTGATGTTCGATGCGCTCAAATCCGCCCAGGCGCGCGGCGTGGACGTGCTACTGGCCGACACGGCCGGCCGACTGCACAGCCAGACGCACCTGATGGAAGAGCTCAAGAAGGTCAAGCGCGTCATTGCGCGCATCATGCCGGCGGCACCGCACGAGGTGCTGCTGGTGCTCGATGCCAACCAGGGGCAGAACGCGCTGGCGCAGGCGCAGCAGTTCCATGCCGCGCTGGGCGTCACCGGCCTGGTGCTCACCAAGCTGGACGGCACCGCGCGCGGCGGCATCGTGGTGGCGATCGCGCGAGCGCTCGGGCTGCCGATCCGCTTTATCGGCGTCGGCGAGAAGCTCGAGGATTTCGGGCTTTTCGATGCGCGCGCGTTTGCCGGCGCGCTGGTAGACGGGGCTGCCGATGAGCGCGGCGGCGCCGGCGGGGCGGCGCGCGAGGCCCGGGCTTCGTGATCAGCTTCGAGCGCGTCAGCAAGCGCTACCCCAACGGGCGCGAGGCGCTCACCGAGCTGAGCTTCGAGGTCCACGACGGCGAGATGGTGTTCCTGACCGGCCGCTCGGGCGCCGGCAAAAGCAGCGTGCTCAAGCTGATCGCGCTGATCGAGCGCCCGACGCGCGGCCAGGTGATCGTCAATGGCGATAACACCGGCAAACTGCCGCTGCGGCGCGTGCCGATGTTCCGCCGCGCACTGGGGGTGGTGTTCCAGGACCACCGGTTGCTGATGGATCGTCCGGTGTTCGACAACGTGGCGCTGCCGCTGATCGTCACCGACACCGCGTTTCGCGAAATCGAAAAGCGGGTACGCGCCGCGCTCGACCAGGTGGGCCTGCTCGGCAAGGAGCGCGTGGCACCGCTGGAACTTTCCGTCGGCGAGCAGCAGCGCGTGTGCATCGCGCGCGCGATCGTCAGCAAGCCGCCGTTGCTGCTGGCCGATGAGCCAACCGGCAATCTTGATGCCACGCTGGCCGCGGAAGTCATGGGTCTGTTTCGCCGCTTCAACGAGGTCGGCGTCACGGTGGTGGTGGCGACCCACGATCTGCACCTGGTGCGCGACTCGGGGCTGCGCCAGATCGTGCTCGATGACGGACGGCTTGGCAGCAGTGGCTAGCCTCTCCACCTGGGTGGCGCGCCATGGCCATGCGCTGGTGTCCACGGCGGGCCATCTCGGACGCCATGGCCTGGCCACCGTGCTGACGGAGGTGGTGATGGGGCTGGCGCTCGCGCTGCCGCTGGCACTCAATGTACTGGTGCGCAACGTGCGCGATGCCACCGGGGATTTTTCCGAGGCCGTGGGACTGTCGGTCTACCTGAAGCCCGAGGTCTCCGAACAGAAGGCGCGCCAGCTGACCAAGATCGCCGCTGAGCGCACCGGGGTCGCCAGCGCAACGCTGATTACCGCCAGCGAGGCGCTGGCGGAGTTTCGCACCCAGTCCGGCCTCGGCACGGCACTCGATTCACTGCCGGATAATCCGCTGCCCAATGTGCTGACGATCCGCCCAGCGCCCGACGCCGCCTCGCCCTCGCAGCTCGAGGCGCTGCGCAGCTACCTGCTCGCGTGGCCCGAAGTCGATTCGGTGCAGCTCGATCGCGACTGGGTGCTGCGCTTCAGCGCGCTGCTAGAGCTGCTGCGCCGGGTGGTGCTGATCACGGCGCTGCTGTTGGGGGCCGGCGTTATCGCCGTCGTCGGCAACACCATCCGGCTTGAGATCCTGAATCGCCGCAATGAAATCGAGGTCACCAAGCTGGTCGGCGGCACCAACGCGTTCGTCCGGCGGCCGCTTCTGTATGCCGGTACGCTGTATGGCCTGCTGGCGGGCTTGATCGGCTGGGGTCTGGTGGCGATCGCACGTGCCAGCCTGGCGCCGGCGGCTTTGCGGCTGGCGGCAGCCTACGGCAGTGCATTCGAGCTGCGCGGTCCGGACCTGACCGAACTGGGCGCGCTGCTGCTGACCGGAATGGCTCTGGGCTGGCTCGGCGCCTGGATCGCGGCCGCCCGCCAGCTGGCGCGCATCGAGCCGCGCACGGCCTGAACTTAGCTTCCCGATCCGCGGTCCAATGGGGTGCCGGGGCGAGCTTTGAACTCGCTCTAAGCCATTGAACAGCAATGGCATATTGTAGAATCAGGGGCTTAGCACTCTGGCGCCGAGAGTGCTAATATAGGCCCCTACTATAGGTGTTTATCAGCTGAGGAGGATCACCCAGTGACTAGTGCCCGGACTGCGCTGATCGCCCAACCCGCCGCCTTCGGACTGGCCGGTCCCATTGGCAGTTTCGATGCTTACCTGGAGCGGGTGAGCCGCATTCCCGTGCTCAGCCGCGAGCAGGAACAGGAGCTCGCGCTGCGCTTTCGCCGCGACGACGATCTGTCGGCTGCGCGCGAGCTGGTGCTCTCGCACCTGCGCTTCGTGGTGCACATTGCCCGCGGCTACTCGGGCTATGGCCTGCCGATGAACGATCTGGTGCAGGAGGGCAACATTGGCCTGATGAAAGCCGTCAAGCGCTTCGATCCGAGCGTCGGCGTGCGCCT
This sequence comes from Gammaproteobacteria bacterium, assembly GCA_013289615.1. Lineage (GTDB taxonomy): Bacteria > Pseudomonadota > Gammaproteobacteria > Steroidobacterales > Steroidobacteraceae > FEN-1191. The sequence goes on along the minus strand of JABCZO010000025.1, from coordinate 3,810 downwards.
GGTGTCGTTCGCCGTGCACTGGATCCGCGCCGAGATTCACGAGTATGTGCTGCGTAACTGGCGGCTGGTGAAGGTCGCCACGACCAAGGCGCAGCGCAAGCTGTTCTTTAATCTGCGTCGAATGAAGCCGAATCTGGCCTGGCTCAGCGCGGACGAAACCCGTGCGGTGGCCAGCGATCTGGGTGTGACGCCGGCCGAGGTCACCGAGATGGAGCGGCGCTTGTCGGCGCGCGATCTGTCGTTCGATGTCGGCCCGGAGAACGACGAAGAGGAAGGCTACGGCCCGGCGGCCTACCTGCCGGCGGCCGATGCCGATCCTGCCGAACAGGTCGAGGCCGAACAGTGGAGCAGCTCATCGCACCAGCAGCTGTCGGCGGCGATGCAGCGACTCGATGAGCGCAGTCGTGCCATCCTGCAACGCCGCTGGATGAGTGACGACAAGGCCACGCTGCACCAGCTCGCCACCGAGTACGGGGTGTCGGCCGAGCGCATCCGACAGATCGAGGCCGGCGCGATGACGCGCCTCAAGGCGCTGTTGCCGGCTCCGGCCTAAGGCCGGAAAGCGGCCGCCCGGGCTAGCGCGCCGGGCGCCGGAACTCGATCTCGACCCGTCGATTCTCGATCCGCCCGGCAGGGGTCTGGTTGCTGGCCACCATGGTGGCGGCCCCGGCGCCGTGCTGCTGCAGGCGACGGGCGGCGATGCCGGCAGACCTGAGCGCGTCGTAGACCGCGCGCGCGCGCTGCTCGGACAGGCTCTGATTGGCACTGACGCCGCCGATGCTGTCGGTGTAGACCACGATCTCGGCTTGCAGTGCCCGGTGCTTCCTGAGCAGCTGCTCGGTCGCGGCCAGCGGCGCTGCGGCCTGCGGATCTCGCTTCAGGACCGGGCTGTCGTTGCCGAACAATAGCCGTGCCGGGATGCGCAGCGTCAGACCTTCTGCATCGCGCAGGACCAGTACGCCGCTGCCCTCGGGCAGGGTCGCCAGTCGCACCAGCAGCAGCGTCTGGGCGCGATCCAGCTCGCGGCTGGCCGCGCTCGGCCGCGTCGCCTGCGTGCCGCTGGCCGCGACGGCAGCCGCAGCCAGCGCCGCCAGCCCGACGCCGAGCCCGACTGCCAGCAACACCGCTGGCCGGCCGCCGCTCATCGGTTCACCACTTCGGGCATCATGCGCGGATTCTAGGGGAATGCGGGGTTGCCAACATGAGCTCATCCACCACACCGGTAGCGGCCGCAGCGCCAAGTGAAAGCGCGCTCGACTACCTGCGGCTCGATGACGAGCTTGGCGAGGAGGACCGGCTGGTGCGCGACGCGGTCGCGCGCCTGGTCGATGAGCGCGTGCTGCCGATCATCGGCGAGTGTTTTGAAAGCGGCCGATTTGCCCGCGAGCTGCTGCCGGGCTTAGCCGAGCTGGGCGTGTTCGGCGCCACCTTGCAGGGCTACGGCTGCGCCGGCCTCAGTGGCATCGGCTACGGGCTGATCTGTCGCGAACTCGAGCGCGGCGACAGCGCGCTGCGCAGCTTTGTGTCGGTGCAGTCGAGCCTGTGCATGTACCCGATCCATGCTTTTGGCAGCGAGCAGCAGAAGCTGCAGTGGCTGCCGCGCATGGCGCGCGCTGAAGTCATCGGCTGCTTCGGGCTGACCGAGCCGCAGGGCGGTTCCGACCCCGCCACGATGCGCACCACAGCGCGCCGCGACGGCGACGGCTGGGTGCTGTCGGGCTCAAAGATGTGGATCACCAACGGCGACATCGCCGATCTGGCCGTGGTGTGGGCGCAGACGCCGGACGGCATGCGCGCTTTTCTGATCGAGCGCGGCACCCGTGGCTTCAGCTCCGAGCCGATCAAACACAAATTCAGTCTGCGCGCCTCGAACACCGGGGCACTGTTCTTCGATGATGTGCGCCTCCCCGCCGAGGCGGCACTGCCTGGCGCGACCGGCATCAAGACAGCACTGTCGTGCCTGTCACAGGCCCGCTACGGCATCTGCTGGGGCGTCATCGGCGCCGCGCAGGCGTGTCTGGCCGAGGCACTGGCTCACGCCGGCGAGCGCGTGCTGTTTGGCCGGCCGTTAAGTCACACCCAGGCGGTGCAGCTCAGGTTGGCGGAGATGGTGCGCAAGCTGAGCGGCGCGCAGCTGCTGGCGCTGCAGCTCGGACGACTCAAGGAGCGTCAGGCGTTGAGCGCCGCGCAGATCTCGCTCGGGAAATGGAACAACTGCCGCATTGCGCTGGAGATCGCGCGCGATTGCCGTGATCTGCTCGGTGGTGCCGGCATCAGCGTCGAACATGTCGCGATTCGCCATATGCTGAATCTGGAAAGCGTGGTCACCTACGAGGGCACCGAGACCATTCATCAGCTCAGCATCGGGCGCGCGGTCACCGGTATCAGCGCGTTCTGACACCACAACGCGTGTGATCGATACCACATTTGACTAAATATGTATCGTTGCAGCTGTCGCAACTTGGCGACAAATCAAAAATAATCCTGTGATTCCTTATGGTCTTGCCCGCGATAGCGCAGTACAATCTCACTCAGTTGCTTCAACCGCATCGGTTGCAGCAAAAATCGGACAGCCAGAGTTTCTACCACCGTCTTTCATGTTAGAAACCCAGGCTGTCGGGGTGTGCACAGACTGCGGCAAGCCACTTTATTTGCGCCTGTCGCAGGTGTCCTCGGCGCGAATTGACGCGCAGGTCCCGCACTTTCGGGACGGGCCCATTGGCCAGGCACTGAAGTCTGCCAAGATTTGGATTGCGCACCCGGACAGACCTGTGTCGTGTGAGGAAATTAAAACCCCGCAATGCGGGGTTTTTTTTGCCCGCTGGGGGTTACTACGCAAATGACCCTTTTGAATTTGCAAGAACCGCAGATTTCCGCAGTTGTCGACGCCGAAGCGGAGACGTCCTAACCAGTTCGAGCGGCCGCGAGCAGAGACGCAATGTCGATCAGATGCTAGCTGGATCGAGATGTGGCAGGAAGAATTCGAGGAATTGCTGATGCGCCAGGGCGGGATCGTACGTCGCGCCTTTCGGCAGGTATCCGTCCATATCCTTGAGGAATTTTCGAGAGTGCATCCGGCGAGCGAGTTCGCTCTCAAAATCGGAAGCCTTGAAAGGCTTACCTTCTTGTGCCATGTAGAAGCGAAATGCGGCACCGACGCGGGCGGGGTTGACCCGAAGAGTGGCGTGAGTCTTCGCGCGTTCGACGGCCCACCATAAATCAAATAAATCGCGTCCATGCTCGCGCTGCAAAAGCGCCCGCATTTTTGTTCCAAGCATTTCATCGACATCGTAGGATTCGACGATAACTTGTCTGATGCCTCCGTGGTCGCCAGGAACATCGACGCCGATTTTTACCAGAGGAAAACAGCTCTTCTGTTCGTTGACGTTGACTTCCACCTTGAGGTGCCCGATAGCGGTGTCTTCGCTGGAAGGGCTATAGGTATGAGTGTTTCTGATTATCTCGGACCGAGCATTTAGATTTCTGACAACAAGTTTTATTTTGGTGTAGATGGATTCAGAGGGGCTTCCCAAGATTGGGCTCAGTACGCGAGTCAACGCCCGCCTGATATGACCTTTAGGTCGCGATCCCACCAGAACAAGATCTATGTCCTCCGAATAGCGGCCGGCCGGTGCGAGATGCCCCTTGTGCAACACAGTTCCGCCGCGCATGGCTACTTGACCGTAAGCGTCCGGCGCGTACCGCATTGACACCTGGTGCGCTGGCTAGGCGGCTTGCTGCACCCGGGGTGTGAGCGATGCTGCTATATTCCACGGCAATAGTTCATCGATGCGATTGATTGGGTGCTCG
>JABCZO010000024.1 GCA_013289615.1 Gammaproteobacteria bacterium | reverse complement strand
CCGTTGCGGATGAATGCGCCACAGCTTGCCGTCATAGCCGATCGCGCGGCTGGCCGCGACCGCCGCGTCGGCCCAGGCGCCGCCGATCATGGCGATACTGCGCGGCGCCAGCAGTCGCTGCATTGCCCTTTGAATCATTTAGCGACCGCGCAATTGCATGCGCCTGGAGCCGGGACCGGGCCAGGGCGCGTCCGTACCGGCGGCAGCCAGCGCGCCGATCGCGGCGGCGATCGGCGGCCCAAACGGCGTGGTCGATACGGTATCTCCCTGGTGCACGTGCAACAGCATGAACTCGGCGGTCGCCGCCACGGCAGCTTGTCCCTCGCAGCTGAGGTCGAAGGCAGTGTGGATACGCTTGTGGTCCGCGCCGAGCACCCTGGCAGCGACCATGACGATGTCGCTGTGATGGATCTCGTGCAGATAGTGAATGTGCATCTCGACCGTATACAGTGTATTGCCGGTAGCGGCACGATAGGCTGCATCCATCCCCACAAGGTCCATCAGCGCATCGCTGGCGTAGCTCAAGATCAGCGCGTAGTAGGCGTCGCGCAAATGGCCGTTGTAGTCGATCCACGCAGGCAGGATCGCCGTCCGATAGATCGGGGTAGCCGGCACGATGAGCGCACTCAGTGCAGCTGCAGCCGCTCGCGCGTTTGCGCCGGGCTCAGAATCCGAGCTCCCATGGCCTCGATAATAGTGCGCGCCTTGGCCACCAACTGCGCATTGCTGGCGTACACCCCGCGGCTCAGGTACAGATTGTCCTCCAGCCCGACGCGCACGTTGCCGCCGAGCAGCACCGACTGCGCCACCCAGGGCATCTGCATGCGGCTGATCGCGAACGAACTGAATACGCAGTCGGGCGGCAGCGAGTTGACCATCGCCAGCAGATGGCCGACATCGGCCGGTGCGCCGTAGGGAATGCCGGTGCAAAGCTGGATCAGCACTGGCGCCGGCAACAGTTTTTCCTTGATCATCTGCTTCACGAACCACAGGTTGCCGGTGTCGAATATCTCCAGTTCCGGCTTGACGCCGAGTTCGCGCAGGATCTCAGCGCCGCGCCGCAGGTAATTCGGCGTCGATACATAAGCGCGATTGCCGTCGCCGAAATTGAGGCTGCCGCAGTCGAGAGTGGCGATATCGGGCCGGTACCGCCCTTCGTTGCATAACTCGATGACATGGCGCATGCGCTGTTCCTGGCTGCAGAAGTCGCTGCCCGGCGCCGGCGTGTTTTCCAGTCCGCGATCGCCAACGACGATATAGCCACCCATGCCGCAGGTCAGGTTGACGATCACGTCGACCTTGCTGTCGCGAATCCGCTTCACCACCTCGCGGTAGTGGCGGGTCTCCATGCTGAAGGCGCCGGTCTCTGGCTCACGCACATGAATGTGCACGATGGCCGCACCGGCGGTGGCCGCATCCACCGCCGCGGCCGCGATCTGTTCCGGGGTGATGGGGCAGTGCGGGCTCTTGGTGACGTTGGTGTCGTCGCCGGTAATGGCGCAGGTGATGAAGACGTCCTGGTTCATGACGGCCCTCGATTGGGTTTCACGGGCGTGCAAGCCCGCGGCTGGTAAATATTATGCAGTCGATAATATAATAATGAGCGACACTGCGGCAAGTCGTGCGGTGCGGCGCGGGCGCGCATGGCGGTGCGCACGACGCCACACCGGGCGGCTCGGAGGACACTACATGCAGACACAGATGTTGATCGGCGGCCGGCTGGTTGCCGGCGAGGGGCCGGTCGAGCAGGTGCTGGATGCGGCCAGCGGGGCCGCGATCGCGGCGGTCGCCTCGGCCAGTACCGCGCAGGTCAATGCCGCAGTGGCGGCGGCGGAGCAGGCGTTCGAGGGCTGGGCGCAAACCTCGCCTAAGGATCGCGCCGCGCTGCTGTTGAAAATCGCCGATCGCCTCGAGGCCGAGGCGCAGGCTTATGCGGCGCTGGAGTCGCACAACACCGGCAAGCCGCTGAACGCGGCGCTGAACGATGAAATGCCGGCGATCGCCGACGTGTTCCGGTTTTTTGCCGGCGCGGCGCGCACCCAGCACGGTCCGCTCGCGGGCGAGTACCTGCCGGGCCACACCAGCTTCGTGCGGCGCGACCCGATCGGCGTCGTGGCCTCGATCGCGCCCTGGAATTATCCGCTGATGATGGCGGCCTGGAAGATTGCGCCTGCGATCGCTGCCGGCAACACGATGGTGCTCAAGCCCTCCGAGCAGACGCCGCTGACCGCGTTGATGCTGGCGGGGCTGTTCGCCGAGCTGCTGCCGGCCGGCGTGGTCAATGTGGTCTGCGGGCTCGGCGATCCGGTCGGCACGACCATGGTGGCGCACCCGCGGGTGCGCATGGTGTCGCTGACCGGGTCCGTCGCGACCGGCCAGAAGGTGCTGGCGGCGGCTGCCGGCAACCTCAAGCGCACCCATCTGGAGCTGGGCGGCAAGGCGCCGGTGATCGTATTCGATGACGCCGATATTGCCGAGGTGATCTCGGGCATCCGCGGCTTTGGCTTCTACAACGCCGGCCAGGACTGCACCGCCGCCTGTCGCATGTATGTCGGCGAGCGCGTCTACGACCGTCTCGTTGCCGACCTGACGCAGGCGGTGCGCACCATCAAGGTCGGTCGGCAGCAGGAGCCCGGCGTCGAAATGGGGCCGCTGGTCTCGCACGCGCAACGCGAGCGCGTGGCCGCGTTCGTAACGCGCGCGGCCGCCGAACCGCACATGCAGATCACCACCGGCGGCAAGGCGCGCGCCGGCGCGGGGTTTTTCTACGAGCCGACGATTGTCGCCGGCGCGCTGCAGACCGACGAGATCGTGCAGCGCGAAGTGTTCGGGCCGGTGGTGTCGATCACCCGATTCACCGAAGCGGACGATGCGGTGCGCTGGGCGAACGACTCCGAGTACGGACTGGCCTCGTCGGTGTGGACCGGCGACATCGCCCGCGGCATGCAGGTGGCTGCCCGGCTGCAGTACGGCTGCACCTGGATCAATACCCACTTTGCGGGCGTCAGCGAGATGCCGCACGGTGGCTTCAAGCGTTCGGGCTATGGCAAGGACCTGTCGGTGTATGCACTCGAGGACTACAGCGTGCCGCGGCATGTGATGGTGAGGTTATAGAGCGTGGCTGCACGCCCTGGCTTGCCCGCGGCGCTGCTGCTGATCGGCGCGGCGCTGAGCGGTTGCGGTTCCGGTCACGGGGGTGGCGAGGCCAAGGTGGTGAACATCTATAACTGGTCCGACTACATCGGCAAGAACACGCTGACCAAGTTTGAAAACCGCACCGGCATCAAGGTCGTCTACGACACCTACGACGCCGACGAAACCCTGGAAGCCAAGATGATGGCGGGCGACTCGGGCTACGATGTCGTGAGTACCTCGACCGATTTCTTCAGCCGGCAGATCAAGGCCGGCATCTACCAGAAGCTGGATCGCAGCAAACTGCCGAACTGGAAGAACCTTGATCCGCAGGTGCTCAAGATCGAAGCCGGGGCTGATCCGGGCAACCAGTACGCGATGCCGTACCTGCGCCACGTCAACGGCTTTGCCTACAATGTCGACATGATCAAGGCCCGCATGCCCGATGCACCGCTCGACAGCCTCGACATGATCTTCAAGCCGCAGATCATCGCGCGTTTCGCCGATTGCGGCGTGTCGTTTCTGGATCAGGCAGAGGACGTGCTGCAACTTGCGCTGAACTACCTGCACCTTGATCCGAATACCACTGATCCCGATGACTACAAGCGCGCCGAGAAGTTGCTGCTCGCGGTGCGTCCCTATATTCGCGCCTTCGACTCGAGCGAGTATATGAACGGCCTGGGCAACAAGGAGTTCTGCATCTCGATGTCCTGGTCCGGCGACTATGCGGCGGCCCGGGCGCGCGCCAAGGCCGCCGGCGTCGACGTCAACCTGGCCTTTACCGTTCCCAAGGAGGGCGCCAATGCCTCGTTCGACGCGCTGCTGATTCCGATCGACGCGCCGCATCCGGACGCTGCGCACCGGTTCCTTGATTTCATACTGGAGCCGACCGTGATCGCCGAGATCACCAACGAGATTCACTACGGCAACGACAATCTGGCGTCGACCCCGTACGTTGATCCGAAGATCCTGAATGATCCGGCGATCTACCCGACGGCGGAAACGGCAGCGCGGCTGTATGAATCCGCCGAAGTCAACCCGGCACTGGAGCGCATCCGCACCCGTACCTGGACCCGGATCAAGACGGCGCGCTGATCCGATGCCCTCGCCAACCCCAAGCCCTGCTGCCGCCGCTGAGCCGACCGCGCGCGTGCGCGCGAGCGCCGGCAATGAACTGACGATTGAGCAGGCGGATGGACAGCGCTATTCGATCCACCCGCTGTGGCTGCGCGAGCGCTGCCAGGACGCGAGTACGCTCGACCTGCGCACCGGACAGCGGCTGCAGGACCCATCGGACCTGGATCCGCGGCTGGCACTGCGTGCGGTGACACAACTGGAGCCCGGGAAGTTTCGCCTGCTGTTCAGCGACGGGCATCAGGCCGATTTGCTGGAGCGCGACATCCTGGCCGAGGCGGCGCTGCGCCCTGGCGACCACGACCTGCCCGCGCCCAGGCTGTGGAATTCCTCGCTCCAGTTCGGCGCGCGCTGCCGCTGGAACGGCGAGCCAGGTGATGCCGAGCGCGCCGACTGGCTGGCGCAGTTCCTGGAACTTGGGTTTATCATCTTCGCGGGCGTGCCGACGCAGCCCGGCGACATACTTCGCGTCGCAGCGTTGTTCGGATTTATCCGCGAGACGAATTTTGGTGCGCTGTTCGACGTGCGCTCGACACCCGAGGCCAGCGACCTGGCATACACCGCCGTGCCGCTGGATCCACACACCGATAATCCGTACCGCTGGCCGGTGCCCGGCGTGCAACTGCTGCACTGCCTCGTCAACCAGACGTCGGGCGGCTTGTCGACACTGGTGGATGGCTTTGCGGCCGCCGAGGCGCTGCGGGCGCGCGACGGCGAGGCGTTCCGGCTGCTGTCGCAGACTGCGGTGCGTTTTCGCTATCGGGACGCCGCGACCGACCTCGTGGCGAGCGCACCGCCGATCGAGCTCGACGTGACCGGCCGGGTGCAGGCGGTGCACTTCAGTCCGCGGCTGGATTTCGTGCCGCTGCAGCCGCCGGCGGAGCTGGCGCAGTACTATCGTGCGCGGCGCGCATTCGATCATCTGCTGCGCTCACCGGAGTTCGAGATCCGCTTCCTGCTGGATGCCGGCGAGCTCGTGATGATGGATAATCGGCGGCTGCTGCACGGGCGCACCGGTTTCGATCCGGCTCAAGGGTTGCGGCACCTCCAGGGCTGCTACATCGACATCGACGGGCCGCGCAGCCTGTATCGGGTACTGCGACGGCGGCAGGCGGGCGTGAAGGAGACCGTGCGATGAGCCAGAGGGTCAGTTTTCGCAGGATGCAGGACGGAACCCGCGCGGATTACCTGCTGCTCGACCAATCGGAGCGCGACTACGCCGTCGGCCTGCCCGATCGCGTGCTTGAGGCCTTGCGCCGGCTCGATCATTCGCTCGCGGGCTATCCGGTCAGCCGGCTGGGACATTCGCTGCAGGTGGCGACGCGCGCACTGGCCGATGGCGCCGACGACGAGCTGATTCTCGCGGCACTCATCCACGATATCGGCGATGAATTGGCACCGTACAATCATGCGGAATTCGCGGCGGCCATCATCAGGCCCTACGTGCGAGCCGAGGTTAGCTGGATCGTCGAGCAGCACGGACTATTCCAGAATTACTATTACGTGCACCATCTGGGTGGCAATCGCAACGGCCGGGATCGCTTCAAGGGCCATCAGTGGTATGCGGCCTGCGCGGCGTTCTGCGAGCGCTGGGATCAGGCGTCATTCGATCCGGACTATCCGGTACGGCCACTGGAGGCGTTCGAGCCGCTGGTACGCAAGATCCTCGGTCGGACGCCTCACGATCCGCGCTACCTATCCGGCCCGATGGCCTGAGCGTCAGCGCTCGGCCATCTGCATCTCCAGCGCCCGTCGCTGATCGGCGCGACGCATGAAGTAGCCGGCGCTGATCACACAGGCGCCGACGGCGCAGATGATCAGGCTGGCGAGCGCATTGACATCGGGGCTGACGCCTAGCTTGACCTTGGAATAGATCACCATCGGCAGCGTGCTGGCCCCCGGCCCTGAAACGAAGCTCGAGATCACCAGATCGTCGAGCGACAGGGTGAAGCTCAGCAACCAGCTCGAGAGGATAGCCGGCATCAGAATCGGCAGTGTGATTTCCAGGAAGGCGCGCGCCGGGCCGGAGCCAAGATCCATCGCCGCCTCCTCCAGCGAGCGATCGGCCGTTTGCAGGCGCGATTGCACGGTGATGGTCACATACGCGGAGCAAAAGGCCACGTGCGAGAGCACGATGGTGGTGAAGCCGCGGTGCGGCCAGCCAAACATCTGCAACATCGACACGAACAGTAGTAGCTGCGTGATGCCGGTGATGATCTCCGGCATCACCAACGGCGCGTTCACCATGCCGGTCAACAGCAACCTGCCGCGAAACCGGGCAAAGCGCACCAGCGCAATCGCCGCCATGGTCCCCAGCACTACCGCGGCGGTCGAGGCGGTGACGGCGACCTCCAGCGACAGCAGCGCCGCCTGCAGCAGCTGGCGGTTGTGCAGCAGCTGAAAATACCAGGCGGTCGAGAACCCGCCCCACACATTGACCAGTGGGGAGGCGTTGAATGAGAACGCGATCAGCACCAGGATCGGCAGATAGAGTACCGTGATGCCCAGGCAAAGGATGGTGAGTAGTGTCGGGGAAAAGCGCCTTTCCATTCCGCTCAGGCCTCGAGCTGCTTGACGTTGTAGTACTGATAGATCGCGATCGGGCCGGCGAGCAGAAACAGAAACGCGATGGCGACCGCCGAGGCCACCGGCCAGTCGTGATTGCCGAAGAATTCATCCCATAGCACGCGGCCGATCATCAGACTGTCTGGCCCGCCCAGCAGCGACGGTATGACAAACTCGCCGACCGCGGGGATGAACACCAGCAGCGAGCCGGCGATGATACCCGGGATCGACAATGGCAGAGTGACGTCCAGAAACACCCGCCACGGCGGGCTGCCAAGGTCGGAGGCTGCCTCGAGCAACGAGCGGTCGAGCTTTTCCAGCGTGGCGAACAGCGGCAATACCATGAATGGCAGATAGGAGTAGATGATGCCGAGGTAGACCGCCAGCGTGGTGCGCATGATCCGGAGCGGTTCGTGAATGAGTCCGAGGTGCAGCAAGACGGTGTTGAGTATGCCGTTGTCGCGGATGATGCCCTCGAGCGCATAAACGCGCAGCAGAAAGGAGGTCCAGAATGGCAGAATGATGATCAGCAGCAGGATGTTCTGGGTCGACTTGGATGCCCGGGCGATCGCATAGGCCATCGGGTAGCCAAGCACCAGGCAGATCAATGTCGAGAAGAATGCCGTCTTGAGCGAGTACAGATACGCTACGCCGTAGACTTCGTCGGTAAACAGGTACTGATAGTTTCCCAGGCTCAGGCTGAATTGCAGGTGATGATCGGGGGTGGTCGACAGAATGTCGGTGAACGGCGGCACGCGCGCGGCGGTGTCGGCGAAGCTGATCTTGAAGGCGAAGACGAACGGAATGAGAAAGAAAATCAGCAGGAACAGCAACGGCGGCAGAATGATGAGCCAGCGGCCCGGACGCTCGATCGGTTTCATCAGTCGCGCAGGAATAAGCCCCTCGGCGCTATTGTGCGCGATAAACTTAGCCCGGTGTACAACTTTCGCCGGCTCGCACCGGTGAGCCCCGGTACGATCGTGTCACGCGCCAGACCAACCAATCCGCCAGCCGCTGCCGAGCGTGCCAGCGCCGAGGCGACACCCGGCCGGACCGGACGCAGCCGCCAGCGCCAGCGCCTGATCGACGCCTGTATTTCGGCGCTGCACATTCACGGGCCATCGCGCACCACGGTGGCGAAGGTGGTCGCGATCGCCGACCTGTCACCCGGCATCGTGCGCTTCTACTTCGACTCCAAGGCGGCGATGCTGGTGGCATCACTGGAGTACCTGGCAGCCGAATTCGAGCAGCGGGTGCTGCTGCCGGTGTCCCAGCTCAGGCACGCGCCGGTGCAGGCGCTGGAGTTGCTGGTGGAGCTGTATCTTGATCCGCAGATCGCCAGTCCGCGCAAGGTATCGGTGTGGTATTCGTTCTGGGGCGAGGCCAGCTCGCGCCAGGAGTACTACGACATCTGCGGCAAGAAAGACGAGGATTTTGCCGCACTGGTGCGCGAACTGATCGAGCGGTTGATCGCCCAGAGCGGCGCTGCGCACCTGGATTGCGACGGCATCGCTCTCGGGCTGATCGGCGTGCTGGAAATCCTGTGGCAGACATTCGCCTTCCAAAGCGAATCGAGCATCGACCGCGCGGCCGCAAGGCGCCGCTCGCTGGCCTACCTGCGCTCGGTGTTCCCAGGCCAGTTCGAGCCGGCGGCTCCGGCGCCGCGCACCGCCGCGCCGCCCGATCGGACGAACGGCGAAGCGCTTGCGTTGCCGACGCCGCGGCCCACCACCACACTCGCGGCCGCCGCGGATCAAGCGGCCGCGCCGAGCGCACGTCTGCCGGCGTGGGCCTACGCGCACGCCGCGCTGCTGGCAGCCGAACGCGATCGGCTGCTGCGACCGGCCTGGCAGTTCATCGGACACGATGCGGAAGTCCCCGCGGCGGGGGACTTTCTCAGCGGGGATCTGGCCGGCGAGCGGGTGCTGGTGGTGCGCGATGAGCGCGGCCGGCTACGCGCATTTCGCAATGCCTGTCGCCGGCGGCCACACGCGCTGGTCATCGCGCGCAGCGGTCATTTCGAGGGCGCCATTCACTGCGCCTCCCACAGTCTTACTTACCGGCTCGACGGACGGCTGGTCGATGGCGACACCCCCGGCGACCTGAGTTCGCTCGAGCTGAAGCAATTCGGACGGCTGATTCTGGTGCGCGCGGCCGGCGCGGCTGCGGCGCTGGGGTACGGGGCGGACCCCGAATTCGACTGGAGCGCCTTCGATCGCATGTTGCCCGCCGGCGCGCAGCAGATCGAGGTGGCGGCCGACTGGAAGCTGATCGTCGAGCGCTGGCTGGAAGCGCCCGCGCCGCAGCGCCAGTTCCTGCCGCCGAATCAGTTGCTCGAGCTGCGGCGTGACGCGGCACTGATTCTTCAGGTCATCCCGGTGGCACCCGGGCGTTGCCGCATCCAGCGCTTCGACTACCTGCTGGCCGCAGCCGCGCAGCGTGCGCGCGCACCAAACAGCCGCGGCGCGCAAGCGCGCACCGCGCTCGTGGGCTGGCAGCGCCTGCTCAACGCCTGGCTGCAACAGGAAATCGCGCTGGCCGAGTCCACCCAGACCGGGCTGGCCGGTGCAGCCGATGAGTTCGACGACGGCGCACCGGGCACCGGGCCGCTGGCGCAGTTTCGCCAGTCGATCACGGCGTTATTGCCCGCCATCCCGACGCTGCCGGAGCGGGTCGTCTAGAGGGCCGATTCAGGCGAAGCGCGCCGGCGCGCTGGCCAGGCGCACTTCCGGAATGCGCTCGCGCAGCAGCTGGTGAAACTCGAACATGCAGTTCTCCAGCCGCGACAAAGGCCCCGGCTCATAGCTGCCCGATGCCAGGCCGAGCTGTACTCGGCGGCACAGAAACTCGTCCTCACGCTGCACCTGGCGGTTGATGCGTGCGCTCAGGTAACGCACCAGACGCATCTCCCGCCGCTCATCCGGCAGCGCAAACGAGCTGCCGCGGATGGTGCATTTGCCCGGACCGCGCGGCAGCACCTGGAAGAAATCCATCTGGTCGGGAAACACGTCGATGCCCAGGTTCGGCAGCATGCTGTAGAAGCTCCAGCGCTTACGATGGGCTTCCGGCAGGTCCTGGCTGACCCCTGCGACCAGGCGCTGGTACATGCGCTCGCTCCACTGCGACGACTCGCGCTCGCGCATCCAGCTGATGCCGCGGGCTACGCCGGTCGGCAGATTGACCTGATCGTCGTAGTCGGGCGTGAACATCCGGTTCAGTCCGGGATGTCCGATCGGAACGTGGTAGGACTCGAGGTAGTTGTCCATCGCGATTTTCCAGTCGCAATCCCAGTGCTCGATGTAGAACGAGCCGAGCGGCACCATGTCCTCGAATCGATGCGGGGCAAATTCAGCCAGGAAACTGCCCCAGGTCTGCTCCAGCGGCGGCGGATTGCCGGCCACGCAGACGAACACGAAGCCCAGCAGCACCTGCGAGCGCACCGGCTTGAGGCTGAACTGGGTGCGATCGAGGCCCGGGAAGGTATCGCGCGCGGGCACCCCTACCAGTTCGCCCGACAGCCGGTACGACCAGCCGTGATACAGACAGGTGATATGGGCGCGGCAGTTGCCCGCGCCCTCGAGCAGCCGCGAGCCGCGATGGCGGCAGACGTTATGGAACGTCTGGATCGACCCGTCGGCGCCACGCACGGCCACCACGCTGTCGGCGCCCAGATCGAGCGTCATGTAGTCGCCCGGCTTGGGGATCGAGCTGATGTGACACACGATCTGCCAGCTCGGCTTCAGGATGCGCTCGTATTCCAGGCGGGTCATTTCCGGGTGGCTGTAGGCCCACGCCGGCAGCGCCCGCGGCAGTGCAGCGACGGAGGGCGGGGCCGACGGGGCGGCTGAGCTATTCATCGAAAGACCTCCGGCGAGTCCGGGGACGATTTATACGACTGTTCAATTCTACACTAAATTTATACGTTCATATAGACGCGTTGCGCAAGTAGTGCTACCGTGCCGTACAGGCACCCCCTGTAGAGCGGAGCGCAGCCATGCCCCGAACCCTGACCAAAAACCACGAACATTTCCAGCGCGCCGTCAAGCGCATGCCGCTGGGCGTCGCCTCCAATTTCCGCTACTGGGGCGAGGAGCGCACGATCTACGTGAAATCCGGTCGCGGCGCCCGGGTGACCGACCTCGACGACAACGTCTACGTCGACTACCGCATGGGCTATGGCCCGGCCATCCTGGGCTACGCCGATGCGCGCGTCGATCAGGCGGCGCGCGAGGGCATGCAGATCGGCGGTGTATTCGCGCTGTCCACCGAATGCGAATACCGCGTCGCGGAACGTATTGCGAAGATGGTGCCGGCCGCGCAGCTGGTGCGTTTCTCCAACTCCGGCACCGAGGCGGTCATGGCGGCACTGCGGCTGGCGCGTGCCTATACCGGCAAGGACGACTACGTCATTCTGGAGGGCAGCTATCACGGGCTGTTCGATGCCGCCATGTGGTACACGCCGATGGACAAATGGGCCCAGGTCGGAGAGCCCGACGTGGTTCCCTACAGCGAGGGAGTGCCGCTCAGTTCGCGCAATTTCGCCCATTTTGTCCAGGCCAACGACGCCAATCAGCTCGAGGACGTGCTCAAGCGCCATGCCGGCTCGATTGCCTGCCTGCTGATCGAGCCGATCATGGGCAACTGCCTGGGGATCGCGGCCGATCCGGCCTACATCCGCGCGGCGCGCGAGTTGTGCGACCGGCACGGCGTGGTGCTGATCATCGACGAGGTGAAGACCGGCTTTCGCGTCGCCCGTGGCGGGGTGCAGGAGCTGTACGGGGTGCAGGCCGACCTGTGCACCTTCGCCAAGGCGATCGCCAATGGCTACCCGATCTCGGTGCTGGCCGGGCGCGAGGACATCATGCGCAAGATCGGTCGCGGCGTCGCGCACGGGGGCACCTACACGGCTCACCCGGTATCGCTGGCCGCGGCGGAGAAGACGCTGCAGATTCTGGACGAAACCGATGCGCTGGAGCGCATTGCTGCCTATGGCACCCGGCTGCGCACCGGAATGAGCACGATACTCAAGGCGCGCGGCATCGCGCACAGCTTTGTTGGCCATGCGTCGATGAGCGGGCTGTACTTTGCGCACGAGCCGCCGCGTACCTACCGCGACTGGAAGGGCAGCGACTATACGTTCTACGATGCGGCCGCCAGGGTGCTGCACGATGAACGTATCCTGTGCGAACCGGATTCGCGCGAGCCGTGGTTCGTTTCGGCGGCGCACGATGACTCGTGCCTGCGTGACACGCTGGCGGCGTTCGAGGTGGCGATGGACACGACGCTCGACGCGCTGGGAAAGTCGCGCAGGATGCCGGCCTGATTGAGCGGCACTGATCGGTCGCCATTGAATAGTCGCCATTGAATGAGGGGTAGGGGAATGGGCAGCGGCGGCAGCGCGCGCCATGATGCGATCATCGTCGGTGCCGGCCACAACGGCCTGGTCGCGGCCTGCTATCTGGCGCGCGCCGGACTGGACGTGCTGGTGCTCGAGCGTAACCCGTACGTCGGCGGCGCGGCGGTCAGCCGCAGCCTGTACGACGGCTTTACCTACTCCAACTGCTCGTACGTGTGCAGCCTGCTGCGCACCGAGATCATTCGCGAGCTGAACCTGCCCGGTTATGGCCTGCAGATCATTCCGTACGAGGGCGGCTGTACCATGATGCGCGATGGTGGGCACCTGGCACTGTACGACAACCACGATGCCCTGCGCCGCGAGATCGCCCGGCACTCCAGGCGCGATGCCGAGAGTTACGAGCGCTACCTGCGCGACATGCTGCGCCAATGCCGCTTCATCAAGCCGTTGCTGCTGCGCGAGCCGCCCGATCCGACCTCGTTCAAGCCGCGTGACATCATGGAACTGCTGTACCTTGGCAAGCATTTTCACCGCCTCGGCGAGCAGCGCATGTACGAGACGGTGCGCTTCTGGACCATGAGCTGCGCCGACTTCCTGGACGAATATTTCGACAGCGAGATCATCAAGGCGCACCTGGCAGGCAGCTCGATCATCGGCACCGCGCTCGGTCCGCGCTCACCGGGAACGGCCTATGTACTGCTGCATCACTACATGGGCAATATCGACGGCGCGGTCGGCGCCTGGGGATTCGCCCGCGGCGGCATGGGCGCCGTCACGCAGGCGCTCGCCGCCTCGTTCCAGGCCAGTGGCGGCAAGATCCGCAGCAGCGCGCCGGTCGATCAGATCCTGGTGCGGGCTGGGCGGGCAGGCGGTGTGGTGCTGGCCGATGGCGAGGAGATTCAGGCCGGCATCGTGGTGTCCAATCTCGACGTGCGCCGCACTTTTCTCGACATCATGGACGCCGGCGACCTGCCCGACGAGTTCGTGTCGCAGGTGCGTAACTTCAAGATCCGCGGCTCGTCGGGTAAACTCAATATCGCGCTCGACGCACTACCGCACTTTCCCGCCATCCCGCACGGCTCGCCCAGCATCCGCGGTGACCTGCACGTGACCGACAGCATCGAGATGCTCGAGCGCGCCTACGATGACTGGAAGGAAGGCCGCTGGTCGCGCGCGCCGTACATCGATATGCTGATGCCCTCGCAGATCGATCCGACCCTGGCGCCAAGCGGCAAGCACTACATGTCGGTGTTCGTGCAGTACTGTCCCTACAAACTGGCCGACGGCGAGTGGGATGCGGCCAAACGAGCGGCCTTTGGCCGCACCGTCATCGACACCATCGCCGAGCACAGCCCGGACTTCAAGGACCTGATCCTGCATGCTGAGATCCGCACGCCCTGGGATCTGGAGAAAGAGGTCGGGCTGACGGAGGGCAATATCTTCCAGGGTGAGCTGACCTTCGATCAACTGCTGTTCAATCGGCCGATTCCGGGTTACGCCCAGTACCGCGCGCCGGTGCGCGGCATGTACATGTGCGGCTCGAGCACTCATCCGGGCGGCGGCGTGATGGGCGCGCCCGGCGCCAACGCCGCCGGCGCCATTCTGCGCGACCTCGGCCGGACGCATTGATCATGGCGGGCGCTGCAGTCGGGGCTCCGGACTACGATTGCATCGTCATCGGCGGGGGTCACAATGGGCTGGTGTGTGCCGCCTATCTGGCGCGCAGCGGGCGTTCCGTGCTGGTGCTGGAGGCGGCGAACCAGGTCGGCGGCGCCGCGGTCACGCGCGAATTCGCACCGGGCTTCAAGGTTTCCGCCTGTGCGCACCTGTTGCATCTGATGCCCGGATCCATGATCAGGGACCTCGGGCTCGACAGCCGCGGACTGCAGATGGCCGCGACCGGCATGCCGACCACTGCGATCGCACCCGACCAGTCGCCACTACCGATCAACCCGGATAACCCGGCGGTGCTCGCGGGGCGATCGGGCGCCGACGCCGCGGCGTTTCCGGCCTATCACGCGCGGTTGCGGCGGTTGGCCGAAGCGCTGCATCCGGTGCTCGACCGCGTGCCGCCGCGACTGGGGACCGACTCCTGGCAGGCCCGACTGTCATGGCTGCGCATCGGTTGGCGCATACGCCGGCTCGGACGCCGCGACATGCGCGAACTGCTGCGCATCGGCGGCATGTGCGTCCAGGATCTGCTGGACGAACACTTCGAGACGCCGCTGCTCAAGGGCGCGCTCGGATTCGATGCGGTGCTGGGTACCCGCGCCGGTCCCCGATCCCCGGGAAGCGTGTTTCCGCTGCTGTACCGGATGGCCGCCGAAGTGCAGGGCGGCAGCGCGCTGGCGCAACCGGTGGGCGGCCTCGGGGCGTTGTCTGATGCCTTGGCCAGAGCCGTGCTGGCGGCCGGGGGCGCGATCCGCACCGCTACCGTGGTGCGGCGAATCCTGGTGCAAAACGATCGCGCTGCTGGCGTCGTGCTCGAGTCCGGCGAGCAGATCAGTGCCGCCAATGTCATCTCGAACGCCGACCCGAAGACGACTTTTCTGCAGCTGCTGGGTGTGGAGTACCTCGACACCGGCTTCGTCCGCCGCATCGCGCATCTGCGCGCGCACGGCGTGACTGCCAAGCTGCATCTGGCATTGAATCGGCTGCCGCAGTTCACCGGTTTGCCGCACAGCGCCCTGATCGGGCGGTTGCTGTTGGCGCCGTCGCTGGATTACATCGAGCGTGCCTTCAATCACGCCAAGTATCGGGAGTTCTCCTCGCAGCCAATCATCGAAATTACCGTGCCGACCGCCAGCGACGCGAGCCTGGCGCCGGCCGGCGGGCATGTGCTCTCGGCGGTGGTGCAGTACGCGCCTTATGAGCTTGCCGCCGGCTGGCAGCACGAGCGCGCGCGCTTCGCGGATCTGATCATCGATGCGCTCGAGCGCTGTGCACCCGGGTTGCGCGCCAGCGTCGAATCCGCGGAGCTGCTGACTCCGCCCGACATCGAGCGGCAGTTTCGCATCAGCGGCGGACACTGGCATCACGCCGAGCTGGCGCTCGATCAGTTCTTCATCGTGCGACCGGTGCCAGGTGCGTCCCAGTATCGCACGCCACTAGGCGGGCTGTACCTGTGCGGGGCCGGTTGTCACCCCGGCGGCGGCGTCATGGGCATCGCGGGCCGCAATGCCGCGCGCGCTCTCATTCGCGAGGCGGCCTGACGATGCTCAGCGAGAGCGAACCGCACTATCGTCAGCCGCTGCTGAAGACGCCGTTTCACGAACGTGCACGCGCACTCAGCCAGGTGGACAGTTTCATCGCCTGGGCGGGCTACACCACGGTGGACGTGTTCACGTTCGTGGAGCAGGAGTACTTTGCGATCCGAAACGCCACCACGCTCTACGATCTGACACCGATGGTGAAATACCGGATTGCCGGGCACGACGCACTGCCCTATCTGAATCGCCTGATGACGCGCGATATCGGCAAGCTCAAGCATAGCCGGGTGGCCTACAGCGTGTGGTGCAACGACGACGGCCACCTGATCGACGACGGCACGGTGTTTCGCCTGAGCGACACCGAGTTCCGGCTGTGTAGCGGTGAAAGACAGCTCGACTGGCTGCTCGACTCCGGTCTAGGCTTCGACGTGCAGATAACCGAAGTGACCGACGAGACCGCAGCCCTGGCCGTGCAGGGTCCGACCTCGTGCGCCGTGCTCACGGCCTTTGGCCTGTCCGGGATCGCGCAGCTCAAGCCCTTCGAGCTGGCCTGGTTCGCGCTGCCGCCGGCGCTGGGTGCCGGTAGCCAGATCATGGTGTCGCGCACCGGCTTTACCGGGGATCTGGGCTACGAGTTATGGATGCGACCGGAGGATGCCGAGAGCGTATGGGATGCGCTGATGGACGCGGGGCGCGAGTGCGCCATTCGCCCGATCGGTTCGCGTGCCTTGAACATGGCAAGGATCGAGGCGGGGTTCGTGCTGCCCAACGTCGATTTCGTCTCCAGCGAGCGCAGCTTGAGGTTCGGCACCGAGCGCACGCCGATTGAGCTCGGGCTGGGATGGCTGGTCGACTTCAACAAGGGCCACTTTACCGGACGGCGTGCGCTGTTCGACGAGCAGCGGCGCGCGCCGCGCCGCCGGCTGGTGGGGCTCGACATCGAAGGCAACAAGCCGGCGCACAATGCGTTGCTGTATGCGGACAAGGCCGGCAAGCACCAGGTCGGCAGCGTCACTTCCGCCACCTGGTCTCCCACCTGCAAGCGCAATATCGCGCTGGCGATGGTCGATGCGCCGCACATGCGGACCGGTAGCACTGTCTGGGCCGAGATCTATCTCAATCGCGAACTGGTGTGGGAGCGGCGCATGGCGCGCGCACAGGTGGTGGAGCGGCCGTTCTTTGCACCGGAACGGCGCCGCGCCTCGCCGCCGGCGGATTACTGAGCACGCGCCCGGCATGATCGCCAACCAACTCAAAGCGCTGGTCGATCGTCCCTGGCTGGATCCCAACGCCACGCCGCAGATCGTCATCGAAGGTGTCAGCAAGACCTACGGCGCATACACCGCCGTGGATAATGTGCATCTGACGATCTACAAAGGGGAGATGTTCGCGCTGGTCGGCGCCTCCGGCTGCGGCAAGACTACCCTGCTGCGGATGCTGGCAGGCTTCGCCCGCCAGAGCAGCGGCAGAATCTCGATCGACGGTGTGGAGATGAGCGACGTGCCGCCGCACGAGCGGCCGGTCAATATGATGTTCCAGTCCTACGCGCTGTTTCCGCACATGAGTGTGGAGGCCAATGTCGGCTACGGGGTCAGGCGCCTGGCGATCGATAGTGCCACCCGGCGCAGGCGCATCGAGGAAGCGCTCGAGATGGTTCAGCTCGGCGCGCTGGCGCAGCGAAAACCGCACCAACTCTCGGGCGGCCAGCGACAGCGCGTCGCCCTGGCTCGTGCGCTGATCCGCCGGCCCAAGCTGCTGCTGCTGGACGAGCCGCTGTCGGCGCTCGACAAGAAACTGCGCGAACAGACCCAGTTCGAACTGATGGATCTGCAGTATCAGCTGGGCATCACCTTCATCGTAGTCACGCACGATCAGGACGAGGCGATGGCGCTTGCCACCCGCATCGCGGTGATGGAGCGCGGACAGGTGCTGCAGGTCGGCACGCCGTCGCAGATCTATGAATTCCCGAGTACCCGCTTCGTGGCGGATTTCGTCGGCACCACCAATCTTTTCGAAGGCACCGTCAGCGCGTCCGAGCCTGGCCTGATCACCGTGCAATGCGCCGAGACCGGGTGCGATCTGCTGGTCGATGACGTCGGGCGATTCAGCATCGGCCAGCGGGTGTGGGTGGCATTGCGGCCGGAGAAGATCCGCCTGAGCAAGCAGCCGGTCGGCACCGCGCGCGTCAATCAGCTGCGCGGCACGGTGCGGGAGCTCGGCTACCTCGGTAATCGCTCGACCTACCGCATCAAGACGGCGAGCGGAAAAGTGGTTACAGTATTTTCCCAGAACGAACGGCGCACCTCGGAATGGTCGATCGATTGGAGCGATGAAGTGTACGTCAGCTGGGGTGCCGATGCGGCGGTGCTGCTGAATTCATAAATGAATTCGATCGGCGGGGATCGCGAGCCAGGGGCCGGGTGCTGCGCCCGGGTTGCAAACGGGGGGATTGATTTTATGAGAGAGCCAGTCATGACACCGAATAATTTCGCAGCGACGCGCAGGTCGGAGCGAGTCCTGCTGGCGGGTGTGCTGGCGCTGTGTGCCTGCGGCGCCGTCGGCGCCCAGAATGCACCCGCCTCGGAGGATGCTGCCACCGCGGAAACTGCCGGTGCGCTGAAGGAGATTGTGGTCACGGCGACCCGCCACGAGGAATCGATGAGCAAGGTGCCGGTGAGCGTCAGCGCCTATACCCAGGAGGATATGGATCAGAAGGGGATGAAGGACTTCACCGACATCGTGCGCTACACCCCCGGTGTGTCGATCGATCAGACCGGCACCAATGCGATATCGATACGCGGCATCTCCTCTTCGGGCGGCGCCGGCACCACCG
Source organism: Gammaproteobacteria bacterium (assembly GCA_013289615.1). Classification (GTDB taxonomy): domain Bacteria; phylum Pseudomonadota; class Gammaproteobacteria; order Steroidobacterales; family Steroidobacteraceae; genus FEN-1191. The sequence continues at coordinate 46,947 of JABCZO010000024.1, read as the reverse complement.
GTATCTACATCGACGACACGCCGATCCAGATGCGCTCGCTGGGTTTCAACCCGGACGACACGCTGCCGAAGACCTTCGATCTGGATCGGGTCGAAGTGCTGCGCGGACCGCAGGGCACGCTGTTTGGCGCCGGCTCGGAGGGCGGCACGGTGCGCTACATCCTCACCCAGCCGAGCCTGACCAAGGACAGTACCTACGTGCGCAGCGAGGTCTCCTATACGCAGTACGGCGAGCCCAGCTACGAGGCCGGCGTGGCCCACGGCGGCCCGATCGTCGATGGCACGCTCGGGTTTCGCGTCAGCGCCTGGTTCCGGCGCGACGGCGGCTGGATCGATCGCGTGGACCCAACCAGCGGTGCGGTGGTCGACGGCAACGCCAATCACCAGCAGACACTGGTGCTGCGCCTGGCGGGGATCTGGAAGCCGCTCGATGCCGTCACCGTCACACCGAGTATTTTCTATCAGGACAAGCAGGAGCACGATGTATCGACCTACTGGCCGGCGCTTTCCAATCCCTCATCGGGTGTGTTCAAAAACGGCAACCCCGATCGAACGGCCGTGCCCGATCGCTTCTACCTGCCGGCGCTGAAGATCGAGGCTGACCTGGGCAACACACGGCTGGTGTCGAATACCTCGTACTACGTGCGCGATGAACTGACCGGCTATGAGGGCACTGACTACAACCTGAGCTACTACCAGGGGATCGGCTGGCCGAATTCTCCGGAGGCAATCCTGGTGCCTCCGGCGTACTACCCGCTGATCGACTCGGCCGGCGTGCATCTGCCGCCGGGGCTGACCAATTATCGCGCCCCGGCCACGGTGAAGAACCAGCAGCGCAGCTTCGCCGAGGAGCTGCGCCTGCAGTCCAACGATGCCAGCAGTCCCTGGACCTGGACCGTCGGCGCGTTCTTCCAGGCGAACCGCGAGCTCAGCCTCGAGCAGATCAATGATCCGATGGCCAATGCCCTGCTCGAGGCCCTGTACGGGCTGAACGTAGAGCAGATCTTCGTCAACAACAGCGGCGTGGGCTTCCCGCTGCTGCCGAATGGCGATTCCTACTACAACCTCAACGTTTCCCACGATCATCAACTGGCCGGCTTCGGCGAAGTCAGTTACGCCATCACCGAACAATGGAAACTGACCGTTGGCGGGCGCGTGGCCAGAACGTCGTTCGATATCTACAACTACAGCGATGGACCGCAGAATTACGGCCCGATCGGCCCGAACTACGGCTACCAGAAGGAAACCCCATTCACGCCCAAGGTCGGCGTGGCCTATCAGCTCAATCAGAGTCACCTGTTCTATGCAACCTACGCCAAGGGCTTTCGGGTCGGCGGGGCGAATGCGCCGCTGCCCTCGTACTGCATGACCGACCTGATCGCCGAGGGCTACACCAGCGGCCAGGCGCCGCTGACCTACAAGTCGGATACGACGCAAAGCTACGAGATCGGCGCCAAGGACAACTTCAACAACGTCCTCAAGCTCGCCAGCAGCGTCTACTACATCCGCTGGAATGACATTCAGCAGAACGTCTATGTGGCCGGCTCCTGCGGACTGCAATTCACGGATAATCTGGGCACGGCTGCGGCCAAGGGCTTCGACCTGCAGGCGGACGCCGCACTGGGTCCGGTCACGCTCGAGGTAGCGCTCGGTTACACCTCCGCGCGCTACATCGCCGATTCCAAGCACGATCTGGCGTTCGATGGCGACGCCATCTCCGGGCAGGCCGCGATCAATGGCAGCCCCGGCACTAACCCGCCGTGGAACCTGTCGGTCGGAGCCCAGTACAATTTCGTGCTTGCCGACCACAAGAGCTTTGCGCGCTTCGACGATGAATTCGCCAGCCGCAACCCGTGGTCCGCGGCGATTCAGGATCCGCGTTCATCGCAGTACTCGCAGTTCCCGACCGCGCTGTCGTACACGCTGCCGTCGACCAACTTCCTGCAGTTTCGCACCGGCACCACGTTTGGCCCGTGGGAGACCTCATTCTTCGTCGACAACCTGCTGAATTCGCACACCACGACGAATTACGAGCGAACCTTCATCGACAGCAATAATCCAACCTATCCGCCGCCGGGCCCGCAGTACAACAACTACACCTTCAGGCCACGCACCTTCGGCATCACGGCCACGTTCCACGAATAGTCAGCATTCGGCGGGTTGAATGGTTGCGGCGGCGCTGCAGTGGCAGCGCTGCCGTCAGCGGCGCCCCGCGCCTGATGCCAATCAGCGGGCCGGCGCCGTCGAGGCGACGCCCTGCTTGCGGCATACCAGCAGCACCTCGTCCACCGCTGTGGCGTCGATCATGCCCGCTGCGAGCGCGAGTTTTTTCTGGAAGCGAACCCCGAGCGGCATCAGCGCCCGGTTGTACCACCACATCGCCCGCTCACGATGGTGGATCAGCCACCACATGCCCAAATCGAGCAGCTTCGATGAGCGCGGCTGCATCCCATAGACGCCACTGCGTTCCACCGACAGGCCGTGGCGCGCCAGTTTCACCAGCAGATCCTGCGGTTCGTAGCGTCGGCGGTGGCCCACGAAATCATCGAACGCCGTCCAGCGCGACGCATGCAGCGGCGCAGACAGCAGCAGCACCGCGCCCGGGGCGGCAACGCGCGCGATCTCCGACAACGCCGCATCATCGTCGTCCACATGCTCGACGATGTCGAGTGTGCATACCAGATCAAACGAGGCGGCCGCGAAAGGCAGCGAGGACACCAGGCCGAGCATGACGCTCGCCCCGTGTGCACGCAGCACCGCCAGTGCCGGCGCGCTGATGTCGACAAATTGCGTGTTCTCGATCGGCAGCCGGGGCCGCAGACCCGGTGCGACCTCCAATTGCCGCCGTGAGCGCGGTAGCACGGAGTTCACCAGTGGCCAGGTATTGAAGCGCTGCGGTTCGACCAGGCGTGCGCCGGACCACAGCTGGTTATAAAAGCGGCGATTGACTTCCAGTAGTTCGCGCTCGCCGCGCACCGCAGGGGAGGGCGCGGTCACTGGCGCCTCAGCTGGTGTGCGGACGCGGGTTTATCAGCATTCCGGGACATTGACGGCCAGACCGCCGCGCGAGGTTTCGCGGTATTTCGACTGCATGTCGGTGCCAGTCTGCCGCAGCGTTTCGATCGCCTGATCGAGCGATACGCGGTGGGTACCGTCGCCGTGCAGCGCCATCGAGGCGGCGTTGATCGCCTTGACGGCGCCAAATGCGTTGCGTTCGATGCAGGGTATCTGCACCAGCCCGCCGATCGGATCGCAGGTCATGCCCAAATGATGCTCCAGCGCGATCTCGGCTGCGTTCTCGATCTGCTCGTTGCTGCCGCCAAGCGCGGCGGCAAGGCCTGCGGCCGCCATCGCCGCTGCCGAGCCCACTTCCCCCTGGCAGCCCATTTCGGCGCCGGAAATCGACGCGTTGCGCTTGATGATGCCGCCGATGGCAGTCGCGGCCAGGAAGTAATTGGCGACCCCCTCGCGGTCACTGGCAGCGCAGAAGTCGCGGTAGTAGCGCAGCACCGCCGGCACCACACCCGCGGCCCCGTTGGTGGGCGCTGTCACCACGCGGCCACCGCAGGCGTTCTCCTCGTTGACGGCGATAGCGAATGCCGACACGAAGTTCATGGCGTCCAGCCCCGAGCGATTGCTGCTGTGGCGGGAGGCTAGCGCCTTGTCATAAAGACCCTTGGCACGCCGCCTGATCTTCAATCCACCCGGCAGCGGCCCTTCACGCGACAGCCCGCGATCGATGCAGGCATGCATGGCGCTGGCGATCCTGTCGATGGCCTCCCGGGTGTCAGTTTCGGATCCGCGTGCGGTCTCGTTGGCCAGCACCATGGCGGCGATCGACAGGCGGTTCGAGCGGCCCAGATCGAGCAGGGTTTGCGCGTTCTCGAAGTGAAACCGGGCAGCCGGCTGTCCGGCGTCGTGCCGGTCGGCATCGGCTTGTTCTACGAATCCGCCACCGAGTGAAAACCACAGTTCGCGCACGACACTGCGGTCCGCGGCATCGAAGGCCTCAAAGGTCATGGCGTTCGGATGGCGCGGGAAGCTCTGTACGGTATCGAACACGATGTCGGTCTTCGGGTCGAACTGGATTGATCTGCCATCGGGCAACGTCAGGCGACGACTGGCGAGCATCGTCAGCAGTTTTTGCTCCACCAGGTCCGGATCGATGCTCTCGGCCCGCTCACCGGCCAGGCCGAGGATTAGTGCCGTGTCGGTGGCGTGTCCCTTGCCGGTCCAGGCCAGCGAGCCGTACACCGTGGCGAGCAGGCGATGAACCTGGTCCCAGCGGCCGTCAAGATGCTGCAGGAACAATGCGGCGGCTTTCATCGGCCCCATCGTATGGGACGAGGAGGGCCCGATGCCGATCTTGAACAGATCGCCGATCGCCACCGGAGGATCGCCGATGGTATCCGGCCGCGCCATCTGCATGGCGGGCGGGCGATTCAAGATCGAATTCGAAGTCATCAGGGCGTTTCCTTCGGCTCGGTGAGCAACTGCCGGGCTTAAGCGCCGCATCCGTCATCGAGCCTTCAGAGCGCTCGCAGGACGATAGGTTAGCGCCAGTGCTCGGTCAAGATTGCGATCGATGCAGCAATTACACGCTCTGGTTCCGCGAGCTGCGCGTCGAAATACGACATCGCGGCAGATCAGAGCGACCTGAACGAAAGCAACAGACGGTCGCCAGATCCCCGGGTCACCGGCTACTATGGTGCACGGAACTCCTGCGTGACCTCACCGATGGAGAAATGACCATGTGTGACAAGGACTCCATTGACGACATGATTGAATATGCGCGCCGCTCCGCTGAGCTGACGCGGCGGCGATTTGGTGCGCTGTCCCTGGCCGGCGGCCTTACGATGATGCTGCCGGCAATTGCCGGCGCCGCTGAAGTGACCGAGACCGAGGTAGAAATCAAGACGCCCGACGGTGTCGCCGACGCCTATTTCGTGCACCCCTCCAGCGGTGCGCACCCTGGGGTCCTGATGTGGCCGGACATCAACGGCTTGCGGCCGGCCTTCAGGACCATGGGCAAGCGACTCGCCACGTCCGGATATTCCGTGTTGGTACCCAATCCGTTCTACCGCGCCGGCAAGGCACCCATCGTGCCGGAAGGGGCAAGCATGGCGGATGATGCCACGCGCCAGAAGCTGATGTCGCTGATGGGCACGTTGACCCCCGAAGTCCAGGTCACGGATGCGAAGGCCTACGTCGGGTACCTGAGCAGCCAGGCGGCAGTGGACGGCAAGCGCAAAATGGGTACCGCGGGTTACTGCATGGGCGGCCCGATGACCATGCGCACCGCGGCCACGTTCCCCGATCGCATTGGCGCCGGCGCTTCCTTCCATGGTGCCAACCTTGCCACCGATAAAGCCGATAGTCCGCACTTGCTGGTGTCGAAGATGAAGGCTCAGTATTTGATCGCGATCGCCGCGAATGACGATCAGAAGGATCCGCAGGCCAAGAATCTGCTGCGCGATGCGTTCGCCAAAGCCAGGCTGAAGGCGGAAATCGAGGTGTACGCCGAAACCATGCACGGCTGGTGTTCACTGGACTCCAGCGTGTACAACCAGGCACAGGCAGAGAAGGCCTGGGGCCGCATGCTCGCCTTGTTCAAGACTGCGCTGGCCTAGCAGCGCTGAGCCGGACTGCAAGATCAGGCAGCTGCCGACGACAGTGTGGCGGGCGCTGCGATCCGGCGGCTGATGAAATACATCATGACGAGTGTAATCAGGGTGGAACCGACCAGCACGTAGCCGACCGTGTCGAAGTGTTCCAGCGCGCCAGTGCTGCTCTCGGTCACGATCAGTCCACCCACGACCGCCGCGATGCCGCCTGATATCTGCTGAATAGAGCTGCTGATCGACATGTAGGAGCCGCGATCGGCCGGATGGGGAATCGCCGAGATCAGGGCCGAGGCGGAAATCATCCTCGAGGAAACTCCGACAAACAGCAGGCAGTTGACCAGGATCACGACACTGAGCGGCGTCACGCCAAGATGCGTGTAGATCATCACCATGATAACCGTCGCAACACAGCCGAAGCAGAACACGAGAAATTTTCCGACTGCATCGCTGGCGCGGCCGATCAGGGGCCCCGCGATCATGGCTGACGCACCGGTGACCAGGTACACCAGCGGCAGGCGGCTGAATGCGATTCCGAGATTGTGAACGCTGAAGGCGCTCATGTAGGGCATGAGGAGGAATCCCCCGGTCGACAGTAGTCCGGTGGTGGCAAAGCCCTGCAGATAGCGCGGCGTCGACAGGGTGTGGAACAGGTGATGCAGCGGACTGCGATCCGGATGTAATCGCAGATGAGCATCGATCGGTCGGAGGTAGCGCAGGGTCACCGCTCCGACCAGTACGCCGATCGCAACGATCAGCAGAAACGGCGCGTTCCATCCCCATCGATTGGACAGATACAACCCGGCCGGAATGCCTGCCACGCTGCTGGCGGCAAAGGCGGTCTGAAGGACGCCCATGACCCGGCCGCGCAGCTGATAGGCAAACAGGTCCGTTGTGATGGCAAATACGATCGAGCCGATCACTCCGGCGAACACACCGGTAATCATCCGGGCAATCAGCAGGAACTGGTAACTGCGCGCAATGCCGCACAGCAGCGTGCCCAGGATGAAGCCGCCGTAAAAGAACAGCAACAGCTTCTTGCGATCGAACCGATCCGCAAACCCGGCGGTGAGCAGCCCGGCTGCTCCTGCGCTGAAGGCATAGCTCGACACCACCAGGCCGAATTGCGCCGGAGTGATCTTCAGCGTCGGCATGAGGATAGCGCCCAGTGGCGAGATGATCATGAAGTCCAGGATGACGGTGAACTGCAGGAACGCGAGCAGGGCGACTACCCATTTCTGGTAGCTGGAGAGGCCGGCCGACGCAGACGCTGCCGGTGTCAGGGCTGGCATTGTGCGTGCTGGCACCGCGGAGCTCATCGACCGCGGATGTCGTGGATGGTGCGCCGCAGGATCTCGAGCACGCGCTGTTTCTCTTCCATCGACGCGTGCAGCTTCTCGAACAGCGCGGCCTTGAACTGATGCTTTAATTCGTGGAATTCCGCTTTGAGCTGCCGCCATTCCGTTTTTTCCTGATCGCGCGGGCTGCCGCCCCACTCCTCGCCGGCTACCTCCTCCTCGACGAACTGGCGCTGGAACTGCGCCATCTTCTTGCCGAAGCGTCCGAGCTGTTCCAGCATTTCATCGGCATCGGCACGGTGCTTGGCCAGATGCTCGATGCCGGGAGCGGCAATGCGGTAGAGCTTCTTGGTGCCCTCGGTTTCCGAGACCGTGAAGCCGGTCTCTTCCAGATACGTGAGCGCGGGATACACCACGCCCGGACTTGGCGTGTAGATGCCGCTGCAGTGCTCTTCGATGGCTTTGATGATCTCGTAGCCATGCCGGGGTTTTTCACTGAGCAGCGCGAGAATGATGAGTTGCAGATCGCCGGACGCCAGCATCTTCCCGGCTCGCATTCCGCGACCGCCGAAGCCTTCTGAAAAGCCGCCCAGGAAGCCGCGCTTGCGGCCAAAGTGGCCGTGGCGGCTGTAGTCACCGAAATGTGGAGCCTCGTGGCGATGTCGTCTCATTAGGATGTACCAATCGTGATTAATATCGGCCACTATATCTTAAGATATGTCTTAAGACAACAGTTTTGCTACGGCGGCTCTAGCCTCCTGTCTTCAGCTATATAAAGCAGTTACTTGGATGTGTTGGCACGTGACCGCTAGCCAGTGCGCCACCCGCCTGAGGTCTTCAGGCGGCCTTGAGTCGCGTCAAGGGTATTCAGCCGGCTGCGACTGCACCGCAGGGGTGGTGGGCAGTGGAATAAATTCGGGATCACCCGGCACGCTGCCAAGGCGGCCCGCGCGCCAATCCGCCTTGGCCTGCTCGATGCGCTCGGTGGAACTGGAGACAAAATTCCACCACACGTGCCGCGGACCATCCATCGGCGCCCCACCAAGCAGCAACAACTGCGAGGGCGCCAGCGCGCGTACGGCAATGGCCTGCTGCGGACGCAGCACCACCAGCTGGCCGGCATCGAAGCCGCTGCCGTCGATGTCGACACGGCCGCGGATGATGAACAGCGCGCGCTGTTCGTGATCGGTCGCAACCGGCAGGCGCGCATCGGCTGCCAGGGTGACGTCGGCATAGAACATGTCCGACAGCGTGGCTACAGGCGCGCGTGCCCCATACAGCGAGCCGGCGATCAGTCGTAGCGATTTGCCTTCGCCCTCGATCACCGGCAGCTCGCTGGCGGCGTGATGACGAAAGCTCGGAGCGCGCTCTTCCTCTGCCTTCGGCAGTGCGATCCAGGTCTGAATACCGAACAGCGACGACCCGGCTGCGCGCTTGTCGGCGGCGGTGCGCTCCGAATGCACGATACCGCGACCGGCGATCATCCAGTTGACCTCGCCTGGCCGAATGGGCTGGTTGCTGCCGAGGCTGTCGCGGTGGATGATCTCGCCGTCGAACAGGTAAGTGACCGTCGCCAGTCCGATATGCGGATGCGGGCGCACATCGAGGCCGGTGCCGGCCCGCAGCACGGCAGGACCCATCTGATCGAAGAACACGAACGGCCCCACCATGCGCCGCTCCCTGCTGGGCAGCGCACGACGCACATGGAAACCATCGCCAAGATCGTGCGTCGGCGGCACGACGACGGCCTCAATGCTGGGATTGGTACTCATCGTCACGTACCGAGTGTGCGGGGCGGGCGGACGGGAAGTCAAAGGCCGGGGCCAGGTTCGAAACACCGGCCGCAGTTGAAGCGCGCCCTGGTCCGATATTCGAGCCGGCCACGAAGCATGCTATGGCTCAAGGTGATGGCTCTCAAGGCGCCCCGCTGCTCGTACCCAGGTTGTGTCGCCGTATTCCAAAGGCCACGACGATGGTATTCGGCTGGTCCGCAGTGCTATTCAGCGTCAGCAATTCCGCCGGACCGTCGAGCTCATCAGGACCGATGCCCAATGCCCGGCTGAGCTGCGAGGCGGCATCGATATGGCCGGCTGCCACCGGTTCTTCGCTGACGGTTCTATAAACCGTGCCGTCGCTGTTCAGCACCATCGCGATGCGCACCGTACCTGTCATGGCTGACTCGGTGAACAGTTCCGGGAAGCTGGCACGCACGGCTGCGATGGCCTTGTCGCGCGATGCGTTGGGCGCCGGTGTAGTGGCACGCATGGCCAGCGCGCTGATCGATGACTGGACGCGCGCTGCAAACGCCTCCTGGTGGCCAGCGTTCTCTACCGACGGCGCCGCAGCGGCCGGTGCCGGCGGCGCGACTTCGCGCGGTGCGGCAGCCGCATCAGTTGGGGCGGTCGCGGCCTCATGTGGGTGAGGGCTGGCCGCATTGCTGTAGCTGCGGCTGAATTGATCGCGTGGCAGCCGATTCGGGGCCGGTGCCGACACCGGTGCCGTGACCGCCGCAGAGGTAGACGTGCCGGAGGTGGCCTGCGCGACATGCTGTGCATTCTCCGTGACGGAGGCGCCGTCGGCCGAAGTCGGCCCGTGAGGCGCCGTGCGAAAGGTCTGCACGGCAAGCAGTCCCGTCAGGCCCACCGCCGCAAGGCCCGCTGCCGCCTTCCACTTCCATTGCGAATCATTGGCCGCCGGCGTCGCGGAAGCTGTGGCGTGTTCGGTCGCTGAGCCTGCCGCGTGAGCTAGGTGCCTTGCCCGCGCCAGGATGGTCTCGCGGACGTGCTGAGCCGGGCGCTGACCGTCAGCGGCACTCGCGCGACGATAGGCCTCAATCAGCTCATCGGGCAGATTCTCCTGGGACGGCGGTAGGCTCATACGTATTCCTGCAGGATCTGCTTCAGCTTTCCGCGCGCATAACGCAGGCGGCTCTTGACCGTCTCGAAGCTGACACCGGTCGCAACCGAGATTTCCTCGATACTCAGCTCGCCTTCGGCCTGCATCAGAAACGCTTCGCGCTGCTCGGCCGGAAGCTGTTCCACGGCCGTGATCAGGGCGTTGGTGTGTTGAATCGACTGCACCTGCTGCGACGGCTCGCAGCTCGCCTCGGCAGGCAACTGATCGATGCAGCGCTCGCCGTGCTCATGGATCAGCTCGGGGCTGTGATGAGGCTCCGCCCTGCGATGGCGATCAATCATGCGATGGCGTGCCAGAGTGAACAGCCAGGTCGTAAAGCGCGCCGTTGGCTGGTAGCGGCTCGCCGCCTGCGCCACCGCGAACCACACGTCCTGCATCAACTCATCGGCGGTTGCCTGGTTGCACACACTTCGGTAGATGTAGCGCCACACTTTCACTTCATGGCGCAGGTACAGTGCCTCAAATGCCCGCACATCGCCCGCTGAGTAACGCAGCATCAGCGCTTCGTCCGAGTCGAGCGCTTCGGTCATGCGAAGCATTGTCGCAGATCTTTACCTGAGCTCGGGTGGATCCGGCACGTAGCGCGCCAGCGGCGACGCCGGGAATGGATCCGGTGCGGGCGAAGGCGCCGGCGCCGCACGGATGACTCCCATGGCGAGCAGGTTCTCTAGACTGTCGTAGCGAAGCCGTATCAGTTCGTTCGGTGTGGCCTGAAGCCGCTCGAAATCGGTCTGGGTGACGTAGGACGATTCGCGCTGACCGTGGCCGGTGCCCAGCTTCTCGGTCACCGACGGGCGCGCGGCCCGAAGCATTGGCGCCGCGGCCAAACCGGACGCATTGGGCGCATTGAGCGGATTGGGTGCATTGAGCGGATTGGTTGCATTGGCCGCATCGGATTCATTCCATCGTGACCGCGGAGGCTCCACGGCCGGGGACTGAGCTTCCGTAGGCGGGGGCGGCCGCTCGCGGAATAATGCAATGCCGATCACACCGACATTCGCGGCGCGACCGGTGCGCGCCGCGTAGGAGCCTGACGCCTCGGTGAATACAAACGCGGCGATCTCCGCATTGCTTTTGCGCCAGCCATCGATCTGGTAGCCCTGTCGAGGCTCGAACACGTAGCCGGTCTGCTCCCAACTTGCCGTGTCTCCGGAAATGACATTGACGCCATCGACGGCAGTCACCGCCAGCACGCGCTCGCCCGAACGATTGTGTATCGCAATAGCGTATTGCGCGCCCGGTCTTCCGGCGATCCAGTATTCTCCTTTGTAGTAGTGGGTGGGGATCACGGCGCCAGTCTCCCGGTCGATAATGGATACGTCGGCCAGACGACCGAGGGCATGGGCGTGCAGGCTGGTTCCAGCGAGCAGGGCGGCAATGCACAGGCGTTTCACGGTAGCTCCATGATGAGAGGTATGGTGACTACTTAAACGCAGCATCAGGCGAAACGGGGTTAACAGCTGCCCGGGACGCTTATGTTCAACGCGCTCTCTATATATAGGGGCTAGGCCGCATATAGGGGCTAGGCAGCGGCCGTAACTGGATCGCTGTCGCCGGCGTGTTCGCCTGCTGCGATCTGGGTGCAAAATAGTGCCGGCGGCGACTCGACCTGTTGTCGTCGGACGCCGGTGTGGAAAGATCCGTGAAATGATTAGCAAAATTGGAGCCGCAATTCTGGCGCCGGCTTTCCTGGTGACGGTCTGCGCCGTTATTGGCGGTTTGCCGATCACGGCAAGCTACGCCGGCACGCCCGGGGAGGTCGCGATTGGCGCTACCCTTCGCGAGGCGACGATTCAGGGCCTGAATGGACCACCCAGAAGGCTTTCAGAGTTTCGTGGCAAACCTCTGATCATCAATGTCTGGGCGAGCTGGTGCGTTCCATGCAGGGAAGAGATGGCGTCATTGGAAAGGCTCGCCTGGTTGGACGAATCGGGAAGATTCGCGGTGATCGGCATCTCGACCGATGACTATCCGGAGCAAGCCAGGACCTGGCTAAAAAAGGCCAATGCCACAATCAGTCAATTCATCGACAGCAAGCTGCTGATGGAGAATATGCTCGGTGCATCGCGACTGCCTCTGACCGTCCTCGTAGACGCCAATGGTCAGGTGCTCGACAAGATCTACGGCGCCCGAGCCTGGGACCGACCTGAAGCATTACAGCTCATTTCGAAGACGTTTCGAATTCAAATCGGGGCCTCACCGCACCGATGAAAATCATTCTGATAACGGGAGCAAGTCGCGGGATAGGTCGTGCGACGGCGATTCTTTGTGGTGTCAAAGGCTGGTCTGTGGCGATCAATTATGTGCGTGACGAGCAGGCGGCCGAACAGGTCGCCCTGGCGGTGCAGAGGGCCGGAGGCAGCGCGCTGACTGTCAGGGGCGACGTGAGCGTCGAAGCGGATGCTGTCGGAATGTTCGACACGGCTGAAAGCCGGCTGGGGCGGCTCAACGGGGTGGTGATCAACGCCGGGATCGTGGCCCCTTCACTGGCGCTGGCTGACATGGGCGCTGAGCGGCTGAAGCGCATGTTCGAGGTCAATACGTTTGGTGCGTATCTGTGCGCCCGTGAGAGCGCGCGCCGACTGCCGCGGGATCGCGGCGGCAACGGTGGTTCGATCGTCCTGGTCTCCTCCGCGGCGACTCGGCTGGGTTCGCCCTTTGAGTACGTCGACTATGCCGGATCGAAGGCGGCACTGGATACTTTGACGATCGGACTTGCCAAAGAGCTCGGACCGCAGGGGGTCCGGGTCAACGCCGTACGCCCGGGGGTGATCGAGACGGCCATTCATGCAACTGGCGGACAGCCTGATCGTGCACAGCGTGTGGGAGCTGCGACCCCGATCGGACGTGCGGGGCGTGCAGACGAGGTGGCAGAGGCCATTGTGTGGCTACTGAGCGATGCCGCATCCTATACAACGGGCGCGGTCCTCGACGTCGCCGGTGGCCGTTGAACTTAAGCTGCCGAGCAACGACCTCCTGAGGGGTAGAGATATATCTTATAACTAAATGATTTATAAATAAAATAATGAAGCTGACGATAGAAGAGCGTTGCTGTTGGAAGGGTCGGCACAGAGGACAATGACCGATGACGAAAAGCGCCACAGCGTTCAAAATAACGCAGTGGGGAATCGATTTAATATTGCTTTCAGCTCAGCTTAATTCGCCGCAGGTAATATCGAGTTTAGGAAACTCCCGTCATCGCCGCGAGGCAACCACATGAACACACGATGTTCTCTCAGAGTTCTTGGAGTGCTCGCAGTCGTGCTGGTCACAGCATGTGCTGCGTTTCCTGCAACCGCGGCTGGCCCTGGCTATGGGGGCGGTGGCGTCCACGCTGGCGCATTTCGCGGAGGCGGCGGGTACGGGTTTCGCGGCGGCTACGGATATCGCGGCGGCTGGCGCGGCTACGGCTACCATGGCGGATGGGGCTGGGGCGGCTTGGGCTACGGCCTGTTCTTCGCAGCATTGCCGTTTTACTACTCGACATTGTGGTGGGGTGGCGTTCCGTACTATTACGCGGCCGGCGACTACTATCGGTGGAACGCCGCCATCGGTGAGTATGAAACCGTGCCTCCGCCACTTGGCTTGGAGAGCCCGGCCGCTGCGCAACAGTCCAGCGTTACTAATCTCTTCGTGTATCCGAAGAACGGTCAGAGTGCCGAGCAGCAGACGCGGGATCGATTCGAGTGCCATCGCTGGGCCAGGGACCAGACCGGGTTCGACCCGACACAGCCCGGTGGTGTAGCCGCCGCGGCTTCGACGCCGCCGGGCGCCGCTGCTTCAGCATCCGTAACGGCCGCATCGCCAGCGAAACGTGAGGACTACGTGCGGGCCCAGACGGCGTGCCTCGAAGGGCGCGGTTACAGTGTGAGGTAGCGACCTCTCACCGTCCGATAAAAAAAGCAATCAGGACGGGAAATGAAACGGCGAACTCTGCCGACGGCAGTATTGTTGATTCTGCCACTTACCGGTTGCGGTGGTGGCAGTGGGGATTCGTCGCCCTCCGGCACCAGCTATAGTTTCGTGACGCCGCCGCTCAATTCCGCGAGAACCTACAGCGAAACCATCGTCGATAATTCCAACAATGCCATTACCCTAGGCTTTATCGATACGGTGACGACCGTCAATCCGGACGGATCGTATGTGGTGCTGTCTGAAGATCCAGGCCACGAGACGGTCATCGTGAACGGCACAAATTATTCGATCGTGACGGAGGCTGAAGACTTCAACAACTCCGGTCAGGAGAGCAGCTATATCTAAACGGCGGCGGATGGCAGCGTCGTGACCTGCACCTATGATCCACACGGCGCCGGTCCTGATTTCCCCTTGTCGGTAGGCGCAATGTGGACGCTTGAGTTCAGCTTCGCCTGCGGGACACAAGCGCCGGTGTCATATACTCAGAAAGGTTCTGTCGTCGATGTGGAGTCAGTGATCGTACCTGCAGGCATGTATTCCGCGCTCAAATTGGAAAGCACGCTAACGTGGACCGATCTTGCGGGCACGACTCGGACGCAGACAATCACGAACTGGCGGGACGTCAACACGCTGATCTCTGTGAAGCAGGAGATCTCGATCGCCTACAGCGGTACAGTTCCAACCACCGAATATGCGGTGAGCAGGGAAATACTGTTGCAGAGCGCGTCGTAAGGCGCCCCCGTCAAGTGGCTGATCTTGCGCCTTTATTCATCTCGCGAGCTGCTTGCGAGCTTTGCCTGGACCATGGTGCCGGTCAGTGAAGGCCCTGACAGCCTCGCGGCAGTTGTACACAGACGGTTTCCAGTTGCACGATTGCCTGCTTTACAGGCATCAGACCGGCCGGAAGTCTGACGCGAACTTCGATCAGTGTATTCACGTCGGCCGCCAGATTCACAATGGTCAGCCCCATTACGGGCAATTCAGACATCTCCAACATGCCATCGGTACCGAGCCCGGTGCTATTCGCAGGAGTGGTGTATTCCACGAACCGGTCACTCAGGTATTCCAGTCGGTCGTTCGGATAGGGCTCGACGTCGAACAATGAATCCGAGACCAAGTGCTCCTGCCTGACGCGTGTGATGAAATCGCTGCCTAGCAGTGGAAACAGCCGCGCCGCGACGATGGCCACGTGAAAACGACCGGAGGATCCTCCGTCCGAGGATTCGATCATGACGGCGGGCCCGGTGATCATGGGTAGGGGAAAGTAGGGTGGCTCGATACGCTTTGGCGTCACGACGAGCACGCTTCCGTTCGAACCGTCCCACGCCCGGCAGTACCAACCCTTGGGTGCATAGACGCCGGGACTGTGCTCGGCCCCGTAGTAGGCGATCTGCTCGGCCATGCGCGGCTCCACGGGGGCGGGCATGGTTTCACCGGTCTGCAGCCTTGCCGGCCCCGGTTGATCGTTGGCGGGACAGCCAAAGGCGGGCACTCGAGGCTGAATCTCAGGAATTGCTGGCGAACCCAAAGCGTAACAAGAGAGCAGCGCAAAACTCATTCCAATGTGCACGCCTGTGACCAGCTTCGTTAGAACCATGGCACCTCTATTGCCCCTCCAACCCCAGCTACGCCCGATCATCCGCCCGGGTCGGCGCATTATCCAGCAGCGGCTTAGGAGCTCCATAAAGGCGCCCCACGAAGGATCCGCCAACAGGGTTTGTCGTCAAGGATACGGCATTCGGGAACATCAGCCGCAATATGGGTAAAGTATGACGCATGGACCAACGGAATGCGTCGGTAGGTAAGGACGGTGTGGAGCGTAACACTGAGGCAGCGGATGCGCTGAGGCCGGTGTTTGTCAGTTACGCCTCGCAGGACGTTGTGGTCGCGCACAGGGTATGCGCGGCTCTGGAAGCGGCGGGATTGCCGGTCTGGATCGCACCGCGCGACGTCCGGGCGGGTGAACCCTATGCCGCCGCGATCGTTGAGGCAATCAATTCCTGCCGCATGCTGGTGCTGGTGCTCACGCAGAGTGCGATCGACTCCCCGCACGTGCTTCGTGAGGTCGAGCGAGCGAGTTCCAAGAAGCGCTCGGTCCTCTCGATCCGCCTGGACGCCGCCAATTTACCGCCCGAGCTGGAATATTTCCTCAGCGCGAATCACTGGTTGGAAGCCTCCAGCGGAACGATCGAGTCCGTGTTCCCGGCGCTGATCGAGTCGGTGCGTGGCCGCGACGGCAGCCACATCGGTGTCGCCCCGCCCGTTGCGCATTCAACCGCTACCGCGCAGCCTGCCGCGGGTGTAGTCCGCCGTTCGTGGCTGACCCGTTCACTGATTGTGCTCGGCGTTATCGTTGTTGCGGCGCTCGGCTACCTGGTCGTCGATAAGCTCGGGCAAATGAAGCACGGCACGACGGCCGTCCCCGCGCCGTCAACGCCGACCGCACCCGGCGCAGCCGCGGCCGGTACCGGCGCTGCGACTACAGCGTTTGCTCCACCGCCGCACTCGATCGCGGTATTGCCGTTCGTCAATATGAGCGGTGACCCCAAGCAGGACTATTTTTCGGACGGATTGTCCGAGGAGTTGCTGAATTCCCTTTCCAGTGTGCGCGATCTGCGCGTAGCCGCGCGAACTTCCTCGTTCTTCTTCAAGGGTAAGGAAGTGGATCTGGCGGATGTCGCCCATAAGCTCAATGTGGGAGCGGTACTGGAGGGCAGCGTGCGTAAGGACGGTGAGCACGTCCGGATAACGGCTCAGCTGATCAACGCGGAGACGGGATATCACCTCTGGTCACACACCTACGACCGCGATCTCAAGGACATTTTAAAACTGCAGACCGAGATTGCCACCGCCGTTACCACGTCCTTGCAGGCAACGCTGATGGCCGACACGGCGGCAACGATCGAGCTGGGGGGAACCCAGAACCCGAAGGCTTTTGATGCCTATCTGCGCGGAAAGAATTCAAGCAATAACTCGACCGACCGGGCCATCGTACTCAGCGGTATCGCCGCTTTCGATGAGGCAATCCGGCTCGACCCGAGCTTTGCGAAGGCGTACGCGAGCAAGGCGCTGTCGGAAAACGGCTTTGCCGAATACTACGGGCTGGGAAGCGAAATTCGGGAGCATTTCCAGCGCGCGCGCGCGGCAGCGGAGCGAGCTCTCGTATTGGCACCGGAACTTGGTGAGGCGCACTCGGCCTTTGCGCTGGTACTGGCGCATGGATATTTCGACTTCCAGCAAGCACTTGCCGAACATGAGCGAGCGCTGGCCCTGTCACCGAACGACCCGGGTGTGCTGTTGCGTGCCGGTTGGTTCGTCGCCGATATCGGCCGCTCTGAAGCCGGGGCAGCGATGGCTCGGCGCGGAGTATCCCTGGACCAACTCAACCCGCGCGCATACAGGACGCTTGCCATTGTGCTGGGTGACGCGCACCTGTATCGCGAGGCCATCGAGGCGGCGAACCGCGCGTTGAGCCTGAGTCCCAGCGATGTGCGACAGACAGCTATTCGGGGTCTTGCGCTGCTGCAGTTGGGTGATGTCGAAGCAGCGCGACAGTCCTGCGATACGCCGCCGCTGGACTGGGAGAGTCGGCTGTGTCTGGCGATCGCCTATGACAAGCTCCATCGTCGGTCAGACGCGGAGGCGCAAGTAACCAGCATGAAGGCGGACCTGGGCGATGCATCGGCGTATCAATATGCCGAGATCTACGCGCAGTGGGGAGACGTTCCCAAGGCGCTGGACTGGCTCGAGACGGCGTACCGGCTCCGGGATCCGGGACTCACTGGACTCAAGGTCGATGATTTGTTCGACCCACTACGCCACGAGCCGCGATTTCGGGAGATCGAACGCAAGCTCAACATGCCGAACTGATTTCCCTCACCAATCAGCCGGGCAGCCAGTCTAATTTGATGCTGTGGAAGAGACATCCGGAAATCAGCCCGCCAGTGCTATCGATACGTCTGTTGCCAGTCGACGGCCGCTACTGGTGTATGACGGCGATTGCGCGTTCTGCGGCTACTGGGCGCGCTATTGGAACAGACTCACGGGCGAGCGCGTCTCCTACAGGCCGTATCAGGACGTGGCTGGGGAATATAAAGCGATTCCACTCGCCGACTTTCAGCGCGCGGTGCAATACATCGCGCCCGATGGGTACCATGCAAGTGCCGCCGAGGCCAGCTTCCTAACCCTGAGCCATGCGCGCGGCAAGGGAATCTGGCTCGCGCTCTATCGACGGCTCCCCGGTTTCGCGACCGTCTCGGAGCTGGCCTACGCCTTCATGGCCGCGCATCGCTCGGCCTTCTTTCGCATCAGCTTGTTTCTGTGGGGTAGGGACTACGGACCACCCCGATATGATCTGGTCTCATTCCTGTTCCTTCGGCTGTTTGGGCTGATCTACCTCTCGGCCTTCATCTCCTTCGGCGTGCAGGCGATGGGGCTGATCGGCAGCCATGGCATCGTGCCACTGGCCGATCTGATCGATGTCATTGGCGCCCGTGTCGGCCCGGAGCGTTTCTATCTGATGCCGATGGTGTTCTGGTGGAACGCCAGCGATTTCTTTATTCAGGCGGTGTGCTGGGCAGGTGCCGGGCTGTCGGTGCTAGTGGTCCTCAATCTGCTGCCGCGCCTGAGCCTGCTTCTGCTCTATGTGCTCTATCTTTCGCTGCTGTATGGTGGCCAGGACTTCATGACCTATCAGTGGGACACGTTCCTGCTGGAGGGCGGATTTCTCGCGCTGCTGCTGAGCTTCGCTACCACGCCGGGCGTCTGGTTGCTGCGCTGGCTGCTGTTCCGCTTCATGTTCATGTCGGGCATGGTCAAGCTGCTGAGTGGCGATCCCAGCTGGTGGAACCTGTCGGCGCTGTCCTATCATTTTCTCACGCAGCCGCTGCCGACGCCCGTGGCCTGGCACGCCGCGCATCTGCCGCTCAACGTGCTGAAGGTTCTCACCGGCGGCACATTCTTTGTCGAGCTGGTGCTGCCGTTCCTGATCTTCTGCCCGCGCCGGCTGCGCTTCTTTGCCGCCTTCGGCATCCTGGTGCTGCAAAGCTGCATTTTGGTGACCGGCAATTACAACTGGTTCAATCTTCAGACCATGCTGCTGTGCTTGCTGCTGTTCGACGACGCGGCTCTGCAAAGCATATTGCCGCACCGGCTGATCGGGATGCTGCCGCTATCTGCGGAGCAGAATGTGCCACCAAGGTCGATTACCATCGTCACCGGTGCGTTGGCGCTGCTGATCGTATTTTGCAGCCTCGTGCAGATGGATGCGCGTTTCGGCGGCAGGCCGCCCGCGCTCGCCCAGGCTGTCGACCGCGTTGTTGAACCGCTGCACATCGTCAGCGGGTACGGCCTGTTCGCGGTCATGACCACGGAGCGCGACGAAATCATCATCGAGGGCTCGTACGATGGCGTCGACTGGCGCCAATACCAGTTCCGCTATAAACCCGGCGACGTAGAGCACCGCCCGCGCTGGAACATCCCGCATCAGCCGCGCCTGGACTGGCAGATGTGGTTCGCCGCGCTCGAGGATCCGCGTCGTCTGAGGTGGTTTGCTGGCTTCCTCAAAAGGCTGCTGGAAAATGAACCCGCAGTGACAGCGCTGATGGAAAGGAATCCCTTTCCTGACAAGCCGCCGGTGTTTGTGCGCGCACTGTTCTACGACTACACCTACACCGGCACGGAAGAAAAGGCCAAGGGCCAATGGTGGGAGCGGCGCTTACTGGGGGTGTACTTCCCGGTCGTGCAACTCGCAGGCGAATGACGCCGTTCGCCAACATCCTGTCTTCACGACGGAGCGTAGCGCGAGTGAATTTACTGCACATGTTGTGACCAACGCACTGATTATAATGAATATCATCACACAGATGAGAGTGTCTAACGCCGGCACTTCTCGCCTGCCGCTCCGGAATTGCGGCTGCCCGTGGGGGGAGAAAGCGATTCTTTTTATACCAATCCGACCGCTACTGAGTATATCAATGGTTGCGTTGTGGCCGGAAAATATGCACCTCAGGCGGTGTACTCGGTCCGTCCACACAGGAGTCGATCATGACAAGGCCATTGCTGGCGTTCACTCTCTGCGCCGTCATCGCAGCGCAAGCTGCACTTGCCGATGACCAGCTTCCGGTGCCTCCGTCGTCCCCGCAACCATCAGTGCAATCGCCGCCCGCGCAGGCGCCCTCGCAGCAGGCCATGGCGGACGCGCGCGCGGCCTGCGGGACAGACATACAAAAATTATGCACCGGTGTGCAGCCAGGTGGCGGACGAATCCTTGCCTGCCTCAAGCAGCATAAGGATCAAGTGTCGGACGGCTGCAAACGGGCCGTCGCCAAAACGACAAGGGCAGGAAACTAGAAGCCCCAACTTCAACCCAGACGGAAAAATCAATGGCGATTGGACTTCATTGCAA
Source organism: Gammaproteobacteria bacterium (assembly GCA_013289615.1). Taxonomy (GTDB): domain Bacteria; phylum Pseudomonadota; class Gammaproteobacteria; order Steroidobacterales; family Steroidobacteraceae; genus FEN-1191. Next base: position 26,792 of record JABCZO010000024.1, on the reverse strand, counting down.
CTGGTAAGACCGCAGCCGTGACGAGCTACCTGCCCCCGCGGCCCCGCAGCCTATGATCAGCGCGGCAACGCAAGGTGAGCGCTGATGCCAAACAAGCTTGACCGCCGTCGTTTCCTGCAACGTTCGGTGCTCGTGGGCGGTTCACTACTGACCGGGAGCATTCCGCTTGATCGGTCTGCCAACGCCGCTGCCGTGCGGATCGATGTGCCGGTGATCGACGAGCTGACGGTTCGGGAGATTACCGACAACGCGCACGACATATTCCTACGAGGCATGGAGGCGCCTGGGTTGCTGGTTCGGCGCACGGGATTTCCTGAGGCGCCCCAGGGCAGGACGCTGGAGAGCGAATGGGGCTTGGCGTTGTATCTCGAGTCGCGTAAGGACAAGGAGTCGCGCCGCTATCTGCTCGACTTCGGATTCACGCCGGACGTCTACGCGAACAACCTGGAACTTCTGAAGATCGATGTCGCGCAGGTGGACGCGCTGATCATCAGCCACGGCCATTTCGACCATGTCGGGGGCCTGATGGGATTCCTGGAGACCAATCGCGCGCGCATGCGCAAAACTTTATCGCTGTACTCGGGCGGCGAGGATAATTTCTGCGAGCGCTTCAACCGTGCTGCCGACGGCAGCTTCACGAATTTCGGCACCCCCCTTGACCGACACAGGCTGCAGATGCTGGGCATACGGACGCTGCAATCCGAGGTGCCGATCATCATCGAGGGCCATGCGTTCACGACTGGCGCCGTCCCTCGCAGCAGCATCGAGCACGTATTGCCGAACACCTGGGTGGCATACGGTGTCCGGGACGGGCACGGCTGCGACGCCAACGCCTATCTGAACCATCATTTCACCGCCGAGGAACTCGCCGGGAAGCCGGTGCCCGACCAGCATTGGCATGAGCATGCCACCTGCTTCAGGCTGGGTGATCGCGGCCTGGTCGTGATCAGCTCATGTGGCCACGCCGGCATCATCAACACCCTCAGACGAGCTCAGGAGATCACGGGTGTCGACAGGATCTATGCGCTGGTCGGCGGTTTCCATCTGGCACCAGCACCGGATGAGTACCTGGCACAGGTGATGGCGGAGCTCAAGAAGTTTGAGCTCGACCATGTCATGCCGATGCACTGCAGCGGACAGAATTTCATCGATCTGGCGAAGCGCGAGATACCGGAGAAACTGGTGCTCTGCGGTACGGGCAGCAGCTTCACATTTACCGCATAACGTGTTGCACGTCCTATTAGCCCGCCGGCTTTCGGGCGAACCCTACGGGCGGACGACTACAACGGGCGCCGGTGCCACCACGACGGCGCGCGGATGGTAATAATAGCCGCGGGCTGGAGCGACGACGCATCCTGTCAGAACGAAGACGCCTAGTGGAACCACTAACATAATCAGCCGCTTCATAGTCCGTCTCCTTTGATGACTGTCCCTGCTGTACACAACGCACAGCAGGCCGCCAGGGTGACAGCATGAAGACCGCAGGGCAGGATGGATTGTGACCTGATGCGCTATTTCTGCTCCAGAAATGCTCCCGCCACGCGCAACGGCGCGTAGGTATTGACGAGCGTCACCTTCTGAAACTCGTCGGGGTCCAATTCAACGGCGTGCGGTACGGCCACTTTCCGCATGAGGAACTGCCGGACCAGTCGGCAGCGGACGTGCGCGAGTTCCTACTGTCTACCAACAAGCTGTATACGGTCGAGGAATTTGTTGAGCCGCCGAGATCGGCAGCAGGTCGAGTTTCAAGGGCCTTGTCTGCGCCGAAAGAAGTCCCGATATCACCCAGAAGCAAAGGGGACTGGCACCATGCCCGTCGGGGCCGGCTGCCTGGCGCCGCTGGCGTCGCTGCAGACGGTAGCTCCGCCGGGCTGACAAGGCATAATCAACCCTGGCGCTAAAGCCCGTCCGCTGCCGCAAGGGGAACTGCATGTCCGACGACCGCACCGATCTCGATGATGGTTTTGTCCCGGCGGTGGTGAACGTCCGTGCCCGGGACGAGATCGGTGAGCACGGGTTTACTCGCCGGCATTTGCCTGTCGATGTCGATATCGCCCGCGCGCTCGGCGAACTCGCGCATGCCGCCTGGTCGCTGCCGAGGGATCAGTACTATGAGGGCGGCGCCAGGTTTCGAACATTGAATCGGCTCAGGGCGCGCATCGCCGAGGGCGGAGTTGAGTTCTTGCCATGCGATGACATCACACCATATGTGCAGTCAAAGAAATACAATGCTGCACTGGGAGACCAGCCGCGCCACTATGTGCCGCTGGTAATTGCACCAGCCGCCGCTGCCGGCATTCGCAAGCTCATTTCTCACCACCTGATGTACCTGCCGCTATCGCAGACCGGCAGCAGCTATTCGGTCAACATGCATGTGATTCGATTCGCGGCGAGCCCTACTCGACCATGCGACACCAGCCCCCCAGGCTTGCATAAGGACGGGGAAAAGTACCTTGCCACTCACCTGCTGGCACGCTGCGGAGCCAGTGGCGGAGAGGTGGTCATCACCGACAACGACAGGCAGGAGCGCGCTCGCTTTACAATGCGTGAGGCCGGTGAGTGCTATGTCTTCGACGACGACCGCGTCTGGCATATGCTGTCGCCGATCGAGACACTGCAAGGCAATCAGTTCGCCTATCGCGATACGGTCACGTTCGATCTGTTGCCGGACGGCTGGACACCAGCTGGCTGAGTCGAGCTCGCCAACTATGTGGAATCAATGAATCCTGTGACCGGCGCTTTGGGCGGCGCGCTATCGTCAAGGTAACTCGACGCACGTTGCGCCGCACACTTATTGCTGAGTTCGAGCTGCCGTTGGTACTACAGGCCAAGTAACGGCACCGCAGCGAGCGCTGTGACCCAGAGTGCAATTTGCAGTCCGAGCACGCCTAGTCTCTGACGAAGTCCACGGCGGACCGCGGTGGCAAGGAAAATCAATATCAATGGAATCTGTGCCACCATGATCAGCTGAGGAATATGCGCCAACGGCTCCTCGTCGCCGGGCGGATCACGCACAATGCCGGCCCATCCCAGCGTGCAAATCGCTAGTGCCAACAGCGACATGATTTGCGGCGCCGTTCCGCCGATCCGAACAATGTTGGATTCATCCATATGCGGCTCCGGCCGGTGAGCGTACATTCTGATCCGCAGTCGCTGCCGCTTCAATCCTTGCCGTTTGCAACAATCGACGACATACCGTCAGGGAGGGGAGGGGCGCCATTAGACATCTCCGAAAGCTATTTGCGCAGCAGTATTAGCGCGATCAAGCTCAGCAGCCCCGCCGCAGACAGGTAGTCGCCCACGTAGGCGAGTCCGTAGTGAGTCGCCAGCCAGGTGGCGATGTAGGGCGCGAGCGACGCGCCGACGATGCCCGCCAGGTTGAAGCTCAGAGACGCGCCCGTGTAGCGCACCGCAGTCGGATAGAGCTCCGTAAGGGCGGTGCCGAGCGGCCCGTAGGTAAGCCCCATCAGCGCGAGACCCACGGCAAGAAAGGCGAGCACCGCCGGGGTGCTGCCCGATACGAACAACGGCGCGAAGGCTAAGCCGTACGCGATGATTCCCATCGTGGCGGCGATCAGCATCAGGTATCGCCCGCACCGGTCGGCGATCGCCGCTGAGATCGGAATGGTCAATGCAAAGAACAACACGCCGATCATCTGCAGGATCAGAAACTCCCGACGAGTATAGCCGAGTGCCGACGTGGCCCAGCTGAGCGAGAACACCGTCATCAGGTAGAACAAGACAAAGGTAGCCACCGCGGCAAAAGTGCCTAGCAGCACGACCCGCGCATGCCGCGCCCACAGGGTCAGCATTGGCACGCGCACCCGTTGATTGTTCTCGATGGCGCGCTGAAACTCCGGTGTTTCACTAAGGCGCAGCCGCACGTACAGTCCGACGAATACGAGCGGTGCGCTGGCCAGAAACGGAATGCGCCATCCGTAGGCGAAGAATTCGGAGTCGCTCAACCGATCGGCTAAGACCAGAAAGATCCCGCTCGAGCACAGAAAACCGACCGGCGCGCCGAGCTGTGGAAACATGCCATACCAGGCGCGCTTGCCGGGGGGCGCATTCTCGGTGGCCAACAGCACCGCCCCACCCCACTCGCCACCCAGTCCCAGACCCTGACCAAAACGACACAGTGCAAGCAGCACCGGCGCAGCGACACCGATCGACGCGTAGGTCGGCAGCAGGCCGATCAGTATGGTCGAGAGCCCCATGGTCAGCAGCGCTGCAACCAACGTCGCCTTGCGTCCTATACGGTCGCCGAAATGCCCGAACAGAGCCGAGCCTACCGGTCGCGCGAAGAACGCAAGGGCAAAGGTCGCGAGCGATTGCAGGGTGGCCGATGCCGAATCGCCGCCGGCAAAGAACAGTCGTGGAAACACCAGCACCGCTGCGGTCGCGTAGATGTAGAAATCGAAGAACTCAATTGTCGTGCCGATCATGCTGGCAAACAGCACACGCCAGGTATTCAACATTGCGCCTTTGATGTGGAGTGCGTTAGTTAAAGTCACGTCTCCATTCAATCGTGTCACAAGTCGGGTTTCGGAACATCGTATCGAACGGGACTTCGCACCTGGGTCGCGCAGGTAACCCCTGTTTCACCCTGGTGAGAGTAACCGCCGCAACCGGGTCTCCCCGGCGCGCGTCGGACTGCTTATGCTGCTGCTCAGATCGCGCCAGAAAGAGCGTGTACCTTGGACTTGCCGCGGAGCCGGAACGACGCGTATCTTTCCCCGCAGCGAAAGTTGGGCGCTGTCGCGGCAGTGTCGCATGATGAGCGCGAGCACGCAGGGCTTGACCGGACCTCATCGGACCGATGATGGCGTCGAGTCGGCACGAGGAGGGGCGACATGACACGCGGCTGGCCTGCTGGATTGATCGGCGCCCTGTGGTTGCTGTGGGCGCTGTACTGGCTGCTGGTCGCCCGGTCCGTGAAGCCGGTCCAACAGCGCGAGGGGATCACTTCCCGGCTTACCTTTGTCGTGCCAATGCTCATCGGCGCGATGCTCCTGCTGGCGGGGCATGGTCGGCCGGAATGGCTCCAGGCTCGATGGATCGGCGGCGGTTGGACGCGCTACGGGATCGCGCTGGCGCTGGTGATCGCCGGATTGTCGTTCAGTGTGTGGGCGCGACACACGCTCGGGGGTAACTGGAGCGGCGCGGTCACCGTCAAGGTCGATCACGAGTTGGTGGAAACTGGGCCGTATCGGCGGATCCGACATCCGATCTACACGGGTATCTTGCTCGCGGTATTCGGATCGGGACTGGCGGCCGGGCGCGTCTATGGCATGGCCGCCTTCGTCCTCATCGCGCTTGCCCTGGCTCGGAAGCTGCGCGTCGAAGAGCACTGGATGGCGGCAGAGTTCGGGGACCGCTACGAGCGCTATCGGCGCTCGAGCTGGGCGCTGATCCCGTTCGTGTTCTAGGCGGTGGCGGTCTGCGTGGCCCGCGTGGTCGCGGCTGCCTAATGCCTGACGCGCAACTTCGGGTTGTTACTGCTCGTGCCGGCACCTGACAGAGCCCGAGCCGCGGCCATGCCGGCTGCTTGACAGCCAGTGCGCTTTTTCGGCGGTCGCGTTGCTTGCCGCAAGGCGCACCAGATGAAAGGCCCTGCGAGCAGGGCCTTTCTTCACACCGAAACGCTCAGCGACAGGCGATCGTCAGGCAGCAGCCGCCAGCAATTGCCAGTTCTTGGGCATGATCACTGCATCGATGGCATGGAGGACGCCGTTCGTCGCAGCGACATCGCTCTGTTTGACGTGGGTCCCATTGACGTGCACGCCTGAGGTCGATACCGATGCGGTCAGTGGACTACCCTGAAGGGTCGTCATTTCCCCTGACTTCATGTCCCTAGCCCAGACATAGCCGGCGACCACGTGATAGCTCAGAACCGCATTGAGCTTCGAGGAGTCTTTGAGCAGCGCATCAAGCGCGCCAGGCGGAAGCTTTCTAAACGCTTCGTCAGTTGGCGCAAAGACCGTGAACGGGCCTTTCCCGGTCAGCTTATCGGTCAGACCTGCTGTTTTGATGGCAGCGAGCAGCGTTGTGAAATTGCCCGCTGCGATCGCCGTATCGACGATGTTCTTCGACGGTGCCGTGTGGCTGGTGCCGCCCTGTTGGCTGGCAGACGCGTTCTTTGACTCATTCATAAGATTTAGGCCTCGACGTATAGTCAGCAAGAATTCACTGGCCAACTCAGCTCGTATGCGGCTGAGCGAGCGGAGTATGGACCTCATCTCGAGTGCGTGCGGTATAGGATCAAAAGATAGTTAATTCTACAAATTGTTCGCTTTATCTTGCAATCAACACACAACAGGCGACGATTTAAAACGCTTTCACTGTCCTGCAGCAGAGCCAGCGAGCACAATGCAAGCGCAAGCGGCGCAAGGATCGCAACATACCAAGCTTCGTGGCCGTAGTAGAATACAAAGCAGGCATGTGACGCGAACCCTATCCGGAAGCGAGGGTGTCATGGGACGACCGGGTAATCACAGAAGGAATATCGGATATGCAAGCTCACAACCAACAGGCTCCCGCACCCGCGCAATACGGATCCACTATAGAAGCTCTCGCGCGGGAAACTGGCAGTGAGCCTGGGCACATAAGAGAACTGTATGAGCGTGAATTGGCCCACCTGGAATCGAATGCGAAGGTGCGAGGCTTTCTCTCCGTACTCGCCTATCGGAACGTCCGGATGGTATTGCGCGAGGCATACGCTGCGGCGAACTAGCGCCAGTCTTCTAGATGAGACTTAAAGGAACATTTTGACTTGAAGACGTTTTGATGTCGTAATAATTGTCACAACCATGGCAGGTGTGCTGAAGTTAGAAACTGAATGAAGCGGAGGCAAAGTTGAAATGTCCCAGATGCAATTCGGACCTCACGCCAACAATTCGCCATAAGATCAAGGTAAATTACTGTCAGTCCTGTAAGGGGATGTGGCTGGAGTATCAGGAGCTCGAGCAACTGGAAGATGAGGTTTTTGACTTCGGCGAAGCCGCGAAGGGAACCCTGGTCTTCAGTTCAACACCCACCACCGCTAAATGCCCTGAGTGCGACGCTTTTCTCAAGCGGTTCAGGTACAGGTTCTACGATCTAGAAATGGAGTTTTGCGAGAATCAACACGGCTACTGGTTGGGGGATGACGAAGACACAAGAGTCTTAGAACTGATGAAAAAAGAGGAAGCTGATTACGAAAGAAAGCTTCTCGCAGAAGATAGGTGGGCCAGAACTTTGAAGCATATGCGCTCTCGTTCGTTTCTCAGTAAAGTGCGGGATCTGTATCACTAAGGGCGCTCACCAAAAAGTCCGACCTGCCCGATAATTGCAGCATTGCTATTTGGTAGAAGCGGAGCCATCGACGTCGAACCCGTCGTCAAGCTCTTTACCTCCGACGGTAACCCCACCTGGCTGTTCGCGAAGTTCGATCCGAACGGCTATCACGCCATTGGTCTCTGCGACCTGGATCAAGGCGAGCCGGAACTCGGTTACGGGCGTCGTTGCGTGGGCGATGAGACCGATGGGTGCTTGACAGCGGCAAATCACTGAGTAAAGTACGCGCCCTATGAATCCGACTACCCATATCTTGCAGAACGCTCACGAAGCGTGCCGGCTTGCCGCCGGGCCACGGGTATTCGCTCGTGCCTGCACCCCAGGGCAGACCAATACCGCGCGCCCGCTCCTCGGAGCGGGCGTCGCTCTGCCATAGGGCCCTCCGCGCAAGTGGCGGAGGGCGAGGAGCCTTCCGCATGGAACAGAAACCCGGTCGGCTTCGCCCATCGGGTTTTTTTTCGCATGGAGATTGCTGACATGTTCAAACACAACTGGAGGATGCTTTGGCCTCGGCGCCAGCGGGCGCCTGAGGCTGCGGCGGTGGGCGCGCGGGTGGAAGCGAGCGTCTCGGCGGCGGTGGCGCAGCCTGCCCGGGAGCGCCCTGCGGTCCTGCTCTCGACGCTCGCGCTGGCGGGGAATGAATATATTGCCGAAGAGGATGTTGATCGCGCGACGCTCGGCGATCTCCTCTCGCGCGCGTTCATGCGCGTGACCTACGACAAGGACGGGGATCTTTGGGCGCAGGACTATGATGCGCCGAATGTGATGATCACCGTGGACCTCGTGCGGCGAATGCTCCGGCTGGCAGCTGCCTGGCGGTATAAGCAGGGAGCTGACGCCGATGCCCGGCGAAGGCTCGCCGCGCGCACGAACGACGCCTTCATAGCGGCGCGCTTTCGGGCGATTGAGCCCGATCTATTCCTAGCCGAGTATTACCTCTCCTACGAGAAGGGGCTGCTGGCGGCCCAGCTGGTGCACTCCCTGAAGCTCTTCGGGCGCATCATTCAGTCGGCGGTCCGAGAGCACGGCGAGGATGTGCTGCAGTGACGGTAGGTAACGCTGGAGACGCGCAGAACGATCGCAGCCTGCACGAGCTCGGCGTCCGTGGACTGCGGTAAATCGATGTAATGCAGGCCGTCTTTTGCGGACGTCTTGGCCTGGAAAACATATTTCTGAATGCCGCTCGCAGCGGCATGGATGTCGGAACTGTGCCGCCGAATGCGAAAGACCGTGAAATTGCTGGCCCAAGGCACGCCCGTGGTCAACACTATAAGGCGGACTCCGACTAGAGGAGCGGTGCATATGATCGCCATTCGCCTCAGCGTTCCGTAGAGTTTGATCATTGAGCGTCTCAATCACGGACCGACCAAACGGTACAATTCACCAATTTAAGGAGCAATAAAGTGGAATTCCGCAGACTCGGAGCATCCGGCTTCAATGTCCCTGTCCTCAGCTTCGGCGCCGGCACATTTGGCGGAAGAGGGGAATTCTTCAAGGCTTGGGGTGGCAGCGATGCGGTCGAAGCGCGTCATCTGGTCGATATCTGTCTTGAGGCCGGAATCAATATGTTCGATACAGCCGACATCTACTCCGCCGGTGGTTCGGAGGAGGTGCTCGGCAGTGCGATCAAGGGTCGCCCACGCGATGACCTCATCCTCTCGACCAAGGCTACTTTCCGCAGCGGCTCCAGGCTTAATGACGTTGGCTCGTCGCGCTATCACCTGATACAGGCGGTAGAAAAGGCTCTGCTACGACTTGGAACGGACTACATCGACCTGTTCCAGTTGCACGGATTCGACGCGCGAACGCCGACGGAGGAAGTGCTCTCAACGCTGGACACTCTCGTACGTGCGGGAAAGATCCGCTACGTGGGCGTCTCCAACTTTTCTGGCTGGCACCTCATGAAGTCCTTGGCGACGGCCGCCCGCTATGGCTATCCGCGCTATGTCGCCAATCAGACATTTTACTCCCTGGTAGGCCGAGACTATGAGTGGGAGCTGATGCCGCTCGCCCTGGATCAGGGCGTGGGGGCCGTCGTGTGGAGTCCGCTCGGCTGGGGGCGCCTGACCGGCAAGATTCGCCGCGGTCAGCCCTTACCGCAGGTCAGCCGCCTGCCAAAGACAGCCGAATTCGGACCGCCGGTTGGCGAGGATTATCTCTATCGGGTCGTCGACGCCATTGACAAGATCGCCGCCGAGACAGGAAAGAGCGTGCCGCAAATCGCGTTGAACTGGCTGCTACAACGTCCGACGGTATCTACAGTGATTATCGGTGCCCGAAACGAAGAGCAGTTGAAGCAGAATTTGGGGGCCGTCGGTTGGAATCTGACGACAGATCAGATGCAGCGACTGAACGTGGCCAGCGAAGTGACGCCAGCCTATCCGTATTGGCATCAGCGGCAGTTTGCCGAGCGCAACCCGTCGCCCGTTTGATACCCCGGCCGGCTCCGCTCGATCGCGTATTCGGAGCGAGCTTTCGATCCGGCTCGGACTTTCAGGGGTTGCGCTGCTTTAACAAGAGGCTCGTACCGACAGCCGGCTACCTTTACGGGCTCTCGACTCCTATTGCCTCCCGCTCGAGCGCAACCACAAGCTCGCGTGCCTCCTCGCGGCTGCACAGTTGTTCGTCGACCATTGCGCGCAGCAGCGCGCCGAGATGAATTCGAAGCGCCATCGCAATCACCGACTCCGGATAGCGGCCCAGTGTCTCGATGAAATCGTCGATCTCGTCCACGCACTGCTCAAGTGCGGCTGCGGTGGCAGTTCCGAAGTGATCCGGCATGACGGCTCTCCGATCGCTCAATAGGCGCACGATACCTCAATGTGCCGCCGCGGACAGCTATTGGCGTAGAAGTTCGAGCGCGATTTCTAACACGAATATGCCGAATTGCGCATGACTGCGCATTTGCTCCGAGTGGCGGAATTTCTGCACGAATGCACAGGTTTGCGCCCCAGGCGGATTGGCCCCTAGTCGCTAGACTCGTCCCCGCCTGGTGAATCAGGCGATGTCGGACAGACAAGGGGAATGATCAATGAACAGTTTCCAACTCACCGCGATCGGAAATCTCGCCAAGAATCCGGAGCTGGTCGCCAAGGGCGACGTCAGCTATACGCGTTTCTGCCTGATCGGCAATGACTACGTCGGCAAGGACGAGGACGGCGCCGCGCGCGAGATCGTCACCAGTGTGTGGTTTGTCGCCTTTGGCGGCCTCGGGGAGGCGATTGCAGCTAACGCCCTCAAGGGAGATCAACTGATTCTCGACGCGAGGATTCGTTCCAACAACTGGATCGATCAGCAGGGCGAGAAGCAGTACGACTATTCATTTGTGGTCGAGGGGTTTCGCTTCGGGGCACCGGGGAAGGCCAAACGCGACGAGCTTGAGCTGCGCCGAGACGGGGAAGCACCCCGAGCGGCCGTCTCCAGCGCTGCCTGACGGCGGGCGGCGCAGGCAGTTGTGCCGCGCCGTTGCCGCTTACTTTTACGCACACGTCACCGCAAGAGAGCGACATGTTGTTGAACGAAGCCAGTAGAAATCATCACGTTGGCGGACAACGTCGCTGCCGCGTGACCATGGCGCTGCTGCTACCGGCATTGATGCTGCCGGCGCTCGCCGCCGCGCAGGGATCGCCGTTTCTGACTGGAGCTACGGCGCTGCAGAACAACATCTTGGGCTGGCTGACTCCGATCGCGGTCATTCTGGTGATGGCGCTCGGGGCGATGGCGATGGCGAATCGTCTCGTCGAGAACTGCAGCAACACGCTGATCTTGCGCTGCTCGGGTAGCGAGCAGGGCGGTACCTCGCAGTTCGCCTCGCGCCTGATTGGCGAGCGCGAGGTCATCCGGCGCCAGAGGTCGCGCGGCCGCGACCGTGATGGGCTGTTCCCATCGAAGGGCACACGCCGCTCGACCCAGGTCAGCGAGCAGCAGGTGATCGAGAGCGCGGTCCTGGCCTCCGAGCTCGAGCAGCTGCCGGACCTGAGCGGCTACCTCAAGACCGCGTCTGCACGCGGCTGGGTGCGCATCGGTTTGCGGCTGCCTGCGGATCGCTAGCCTTGGCAATCTTCCATCTGCAGATCAAGTCGATCTCACGTGGTGCCGGGCGCAGTGCCACGGCCGCCGCGGCCTATCGGGCCGGCGAGCGCATCCGCGATGAGCGCACCGGCGTGCTTCACAACTATTCACGGCGCACCGATGTCCATCATAAGGAAATCCTGCTGCCATCGGGGCTGGACACCGCCGACGTTGCCTGGGCGATGGATCGTGAGCGCTTGTGGAACGCGGCCGAGGCGGTGGAATCAAGACGCAACGCCCGGCTGGCGCGCGAGTACCAGGTTGCGCTGCCGGCGGAATTGAACGAAGGGCAACGCGTGCAGCTCGCGCGCTGCTTCGCGCGCGAGCTGGCGAACCGCTATAAGGTCGCGGTCGACCTGGCGGTGCACGCGCCGCGCGCGGCGGGGGATCCGCGCAATCATCACGCGCATCTGCTGGTGACCTCAAGGGAGCTCACCGCTACCGGTTTTGGTCCCAAGGCCGGACTGGACATGCAGAGCGACGAGCGACGGCGCCGTGGGTTACCCGCCGGCATTGCCGAAATGAAGTCGATCCGCGAGCGCTGGGCGTTGCTGAGCAACGAGGCACTGGCGGATGCCGGAGTTGAGTTGCGGATTCACCATGGCAGTCTGCGCTCACGGGGCATCGACCGCGAACCGGTCCCGAAAATTCCTTTTGCGGCGTTCCAGATGGAGCGCCGCGGCCTGCGCAGTGAGATCGCCGAGCGCATTCGCGAGCGCTACCGCGCTCGCGTGCAAGCGCGGCAGTCACGCTCGCAGGGGCTTGATCTGGAGACGCTGCGGCGCCAGGCCCGTGAGGCCTGGCAGCAGCTGCGCGAGCAGGCGGCCGCGGTGCCGGAGGCAGCTCAGCCCCGGCCCCATAGAGAGGCGTCGTCGTCGACTCCGAGCCCGACACCGCAGGATCAGGCGGCGCACCCGCGCGCTCACAAATCGACGGCCGAGCGGCTGCGCGCGGCCAGCGCGCTCGAACGCGACGCCGCCGACCGGGACTTCGCGCTGTGAAGGGGCTGCTCGGGGGGCTGGTCGCGCTCGATGAGCGGCTGCGCGCCGATCACTGGTTCCTGGGCGCGGCCGATCGCTGCCACTGCCTGGCCGACTACCTGCCGGGACGCGGCTATCGCGCCAACGAGGTCAACCAGCTGATCGTCAATCTCAAATGCCCGCCGTCGATCGAGGCGATCGACCCGCGCCGCAGGCACTACAAACGCGAAGCCATCGGCCAGATCGCGCGCGCTCTGCGTGCCGCCCTGTGCCGATCGGCGGTCGAGTGCGCCACATGGATTCCGATACCCACCTCGCGGCCGCGGCGCGATGCGGACTACGACGACCGCCTGCAGCGCATTCTGCTGGCGGCGTTCGGCGACTACGCGCTGGATCTGCGAACGGTCCTGTATCAGAGCACAGCCACCGCGTCGGATCATGCCAGTGCGCGGCGCATCAGCGCCGAGGCGCTGTATCGCGTGATCGGACTCGACCGCGCACTGCTCGCACGCGCACCGCTGCGCGAACGGATCGTGCTGTTCGACGATGTGCTGACTACCGGCAAGCACTACAAGTGCTGCGAGCGCCGGCTGCGCGAGGCGTTAGTGGATATTCCGATCAGCGGCCTGTTTGTGGCCCGAAGGATGCTGCCCCGACGCCGCTGCCGTGCGCCGGGGCCGATTCAGGCCGGGAGTGCACGCGCGCTTACTGTGCCCTGACGGCCGATCAGCAGCGCAATCGCCGCGGCAATGACGCCGGCGGAGCCGGCAAACACAAACGCATCGACATAGTCGCCCTGCAAGGTGCGCAGATACCCGGCAATGAACGCCGCGCAGGCCGCGCCGAGCTGATGCCCGGCGAGGATCCACCCGAACACCATCGCGGCGGCGGTGTCGCCGAAGGCCTCGGTGGTAAGACGCAAGGTCGGCGGCACCGTGGCGATCCAGTCCAGCCCATAGAACACCGCGAACATCGACAGGCTGATGATCGAGAAGTTGGAATAGGGCAGGTAGACCAGCGCGGCACCGCGCAGGCTGTAGTACACGAACAGCAGCTTTCGCGGATCGATGCGATCGGTCAGCCAGCCCGACGCGGTGGTGCCCAGCAGGTCGAACACTCCCATCATCGCCAGTAGTCCCGCGGCGCGTACTTCGGCGATGCCATGATCACCGCAGAGCGCGATCAGGTGGGTGCCGACGAGGCCGTTGGTGGTGAAACCGCAGATGAAGAAGGTCGCGAACAGGTACCAGAAGTCGCGGCGCCGAACCGCTGTGGCGAGCGCCCCGAGGGCGGCCGCGAGCGGGTTGCCGGTGCTGTCGGCCGCCGGTTCGGCCCCGGCTGCACCATAGCGCGTCAGGCCGATGTCGGCTGGGCGCTCGGGCAGCAGCCACCACACCAGCGGAAACAGTGCCAGCACGCACGCCGCGACTGTCAGCACCACCGGCCGCCAGCCGTGCTGCTGGGCGATGGCCGCGAGCGCCGGCAGGAAGATGAGGGTGCCGGTCGCGGCACTGGCAGTCATCGCTCCCATGACGACACCGCGCTGCTTGACGAACCAGCGATTGACGATGGTGGCGCCGAGCACCACCGCCACGCAGCCGGTGCTCAATCCCGACAGCACGCCCCAGCACAGCACCAGTTCCCAGCGCCTGGTCATCAGCGCGCTGGCCGCGCTCGACGCGGCCATGACCGCCAGCGCACCCAGCACCGTGTGCCGGATGCCGAATCGCAGCATCAGTGCGGCGCTGAACGGCCCGATCAGGCCGTACAGAAAGATGCCGATCGCCGCGGCCAGTGAGATCGAGGCCCGGTCCCAGCCGAACGCCGCCTCCAGCGGCAGGATCAGCACGCCGGGCGTGGCGCGCAGTCCGGCGCTCACCATCAATGCAAGAAATACCACCACCACCACCACGAAGACGTAGTTATGGCCGAGGCGCTGGCGTAGTGATAAAATCATGTTACTTACCGGTACGTACCATGAGCGTGCATGCTACGTACCGATCGGTAACATAGTCAAGGGGACGGCGGTGAACCTGAAGCCGAATAGGACGATTGGCGGTACAACGGCTGGCGATCGCATCCGTGAGACGGCAAAGCGGCTGTTCTACCGCGAAGGTATCCGTGCGGTCGGCGTGGAAGAGATCGTCCAGCGGGCGGGCGCCACCAAACCGAGCCTGTACCGCAGTTTTCCGTCGAAGGATGAGCTGGCGGCGGCCTACCTGCGCGACTGGGACCGGGCGTTCTGGCAGCGCTTTGAGGCCGCGGTGGCCGCGCACCCGGATGATCCGCGCGCACAGCTGCATCTGTTCCTGTCGCGGCTGAGCCGGCGCATGCGCCTACCCGGCTACCGCGGCTGCGCGCTGACCAACGCGGCGATCGAGTACCCCGAGGCCGGGCATCCGGCGCGGCGCGTGGCGGTGAGCAATAAGCGCAAGCTGCGTCGGCGCCTGACGCAGATGGCGGCGGCGATGGGCGCCAGGCAGCCGCGCCTGCTGGGCGACGGGCTGGCGCTGCTGTTCGAGGGCGCGTTCGCCAGCAGCCAGCTGTTTCGCGGCGACGGACCGGCGCGCGCGATCGGCCGGGTCGCCGATCAGCTGATCGACGCCGCGCGGGCGCCGCGCCGGGCGGCGCGCCGCCGGGACTGAGCTTTCAGGCCAGCGCGGCCAGCACCGCGGCGCCGGCTTCCTGGGTGGTCGCCGGCCGCTGGTTGGACGCGGCGATATCGGCGGTGCGCACGCCGTCGCCGATCGCGCGGTGCACCGCGAGCTCCACCGCACGCGCCTCCTGCTCAAGCCGCAGTGAATGCCGCAGCAGCAGCGCGACGCTCAGGATCGCGCCATAGGGGTTGGCGATGCCCTGGCCGGCGATATCCGGAGCCGAGCCGTGGATCGGCTCGTACAGCCCGCGAGTCCCGTCGCCGAGCGAGGCGGACGGCAGCAGACCCAGGGAACCGCACAGCATCGAGGCCTCATCGGTGAGGATGTCGCCGAACATGTTCTCCGTGACCGCGACATCGATATCGCGCGGCCGGCGGATCAGGTGCATCGCGGCCGAATCCACCAGCATGTGTTCGAGCTGCACATCGGGGAATTCGTTGTGCATGACGCGCTCGCACACTTCGCGCCACAGTCGCGAGGTCTCCAGCACGTTGGACTTGTCGATCGACAACAGGCGCCGGCGGCGCGTGCGGGCGATCTGCGCCGCCACGCGTACGATGCGCTCGATCTCGGGCGCCGTGTAGGTGCACAGGTCCGTGGCCTGGAACGCATCGCGGGTCTTGGCGCCAAAGTAGATGCCGCCGGTCAGTTCGCGCACGAAAATCAGGTCGACGCCTTCGATGATCTCGGGCTTGAGCGATGAGGCATGGCGCAGTTCCGGATGCACGCTGACCGGGCGCAGATTGGCATACACGCCCAGTTCGCGGCGCAGCCGCAGCAGGCCGGTCTCGGGCCGGACCTTGGCCTGCGGCGAGGACCATTTCGGACCGCCTATGGCGCCGAGCAGAATCGCATCGGACGCAAGGCAGCGCTCGAGCGTTGCGGCCGGCAGCGGCTCGCCGTGCCGGTCGATCGCGATGCCCCCGAACGGCGCTGCCGACAGCGTGAACTCGTGCCCGAAGCGGCGGGCGACTGCCTGCAGCACCGGCACGGCCTCGGCGATGACTTCCGGTCCGATGCCATCGCCCGCCAGCACGGCGATTTTCGCCTTCACGGCGCAGCGCCTTGTTCGTAGGCGGCGATCTCGGCTTGCCTTGCAAGCAGGAAGCCGAGTTCGTCCACGCCATTCAGCAGGCAATAGCGCGCGAAACCTTCGATCGGGAATCTGACCGCGCGGCCATCGGGCAGCCGCAACGTCGTCGTGTCGAGGTCGATCGCGACCTCGGCGCCCGGATGCTCGAGCAGCCAGCGGCCCGTGGGTTCATCCACTTCGATCGGCAGCAGCCCGTTCTTGAGCGAGTTGCTGCGGAAGATGTCCGCGATTTCGGTGCTGATCACGGCGCGAAAGCCGTAATCGAGCAGCGCCCAGGGGGCGTGCTCGCGCGAGGAACCGCAGCCGAAATTGCGGCCGGCGACCAGCACCGCGCAGCCGGCGGCCTCCGCGCGGTTCAACGCAAACTCGGGTTTGATCGAGCCATCGGCGCCGTAGCGCCAGTCGGCGAATAGCTGCCTGCCCAGCCCGTCCCTGGCGGTGGTGCGCAGAAATCGTGCCGGGATGATCTGGTCGGTATCGATATTGGTGAACGGTAATACCACCGTGCGCGAATGAATTTCCCGTATCGGTTCCATGGTGCCGTCAGCCGTTGAGGAAGTCGCGCGGATCGGTGACCCGGCCGCGTACCGCACTGGCCGCGGCGGTCAGTGGACTGGCGAGCAGCGTGCGCGCGCCGGGGCCCTGGCGGCCCTCGAAGTTGCGGTTGCTGGTGCTGATCGAATACTGACCGCTGCCGACCGTATCGCCATTCATGCCGATGCACATCGAGCAGCCCGACTCGCGCCATTCGGCACCCGCGTCGATGAAGATGCGGTCCAGCCCTTCCGCCTCGGCGGCCTTCTTGACCTGCTGCGAGCCGGGCACCACCAGGGCACGCACGCCGCGGGCGATCTTGTGGCCGCGCAGCAGCTGCGCGGCGCTGCGCAGATCCGACAGCCGGCCATTGGTACAGCTGCCGATGAACACGACGTTGACCGGTTGGCCGCCGATCGGCGCACCGGCCGTAAGGCCCATGTAGGCCAGCGCTTTGTCGAACACGGGATCGTTGCGCCGTTCCGGGATAGTGCCGCTCACCGCAATCACCATGCCCGGGTTGGTGCCGTAGGTGATCATCGGTTCGAGCTTGCCGCCATCGAGCCTGAGTTCGCGATCGAATGCGGCGTCGGTATCGCTCGGCAGGCAGCGCCAGCGGCTCAGCGCTCGCTCCCAGGCGGCTCCCTGCGGTGAGCGCGGCCGGGACTTCAGATACCTGTAGGTGGTTTCATCGGGTGCAATCATGCCGGCACGCGCCCCCGCCTCGATCGACATGTTGCACACCGTCATGCGCTCTTCCATGCTGAGCGAGCGCATCACCGTGCCGCGGTACTCGAGCACGTAGCCGGTGCCCCCGCCGATCCCGATCTCGCCGATGATCGACAGGATCAGGTCCTTCGCAGTAACGCCCGCGGCCAGCGCCCCATCGACCGTGATGGCAAAGGTACGCGGCCGGCGCTGCAGCAGGCACTGAGTCGCCAGCACATGGCCGACCTCGGTGGTGCCGATACCGAAGGCGAGGGCGCCGAAAGCGCCGTGGGTGCTGGTATGGCTGTCGCCGCAGACGATGGTCTGCCCGGGCTGGGTGAAGCCGAACTCCGGTCCGATGATATGCACGATGCCGCGCTGATCGCTCTTGAGATCCAGCAGTTCGACGCCGAAATCGGCGCAGTTCCTCTGCAGCTGCGCGATCTGCAGCGCGGCCGATTCGATCGCGATCGGCACGCCGCCGAAGATCTGATCGCTGCGGGTTGGACTGGAGTGATCGATGGTGGCGAGCGTGCGCTCCGGACGCCGCATCGCAAGGCCCCGCTCGCGCAGCACCGTGAAGGCCTGCGGCGAGGTGACTTCGTGAATCAGGTGACGGTCGACGTACAGCACCGCCGGCGTGTCGGGCGTCTCCGCCACCACCTCGTGCTGCTCCCAGATCTTCTGAAACATCGTCTTCAAATTGCCAACCCCGCTGACCGCGAGCGCCCGCAGCGCATTCGAGACAGCGCCGTCAATACATCAACCGGCCTAAGCGGGGTGACAGGCGTCATGAGTTTGTTTTTAATTATCAAAAACAAACTCATGACGCCTATCGCCCCATTTGCACCTGATGACGTATCGGTGTCGATGGATCTAGCTCGCCGCGGCCACGCGCGGCTTGGCCTGCATGTCCACGTAGTTCAGCCAGCCCCACTTGTCCGCCGTCGCACCCGAAAACAGGCCAAAGAACGCCTGCTGCAGCCGTTCGGTGACCGGGCCGCGCCGGCCGGCGCCGATCGGGATGCGATCCACCGAGCGGATCGGGGTGACTTCGACCGCGGTGCCGGTGAAAAACAGCTCATCGGCCAGGTACAGCAGCTCGCGCGGAATCGAGGTCTCGCGCACCTCGATGCCGGCCTCGCGCGCCAGCTTGATCACCGTATCGCGAGTGATACCGGCGAGCGCCGAATGCGCCAGCCCCGGGGTCAGCAGCACCCCGTCGCGCACCATGAACAGGTTCTCGCCTGCGCCCTCGCTGACCAGGCCGTCGGGGGACAGCCCGATGCCTTCGGCAAAGCCCAGGCGCTTGGCTTCCTGGCTGATCAGCTGGCTCGACAGGTAGTTGCCGCCGGCCTTGGCGAGCGCCGGCAGTGTGTTCGGCGCCACGCGCTGCCACGACGACACGCACACATCGACGCCGGCTTCCTCGCTCTCATGGCCCAGATATTTGCCCCATTCCCAGGCGGCAATCGCCACATCCACCGGCGGGTCGATCTTCGGCGCCACGCCGATCTCCCCGTAGCCGCGAAACGCGATCGGGCGGATGTAGGCGCCCTGCGCCAGGCTGTTTACCGCGACTACCTGGCGGCAGGCGTCGTTGATCTGATCGGCGGAGAACGGCAGCTGTATACGATAGATCTTCGCCGAATCGAACAGCCGGCGGGTGTGCTCGAGCAGACGAAAAATCGCGACGCCCTTGGGCGTCTCGTAAGCGCGTATGCCCTCGAATACCGAGGAGCCGTAGTGCAGCGCGTGCGCCAGCACGTGCACCGTGGCCTTTTCCCAGGCCACCAGCTTGCCGTTGAACCAGATGTAGGGGGTTGCAGGAATCGGCATGGTGCTTGCTCCTAGATGACGTTGTGTGCCAGCGGCGTGGTCTTCTCGCGCTGCCCGGCGCCCTGGCGCACGCTCTTCTGCGACAGCTCGATGCGATTGATCACTTCCAGCAGCGCACGGCCGGCGGCCTCGATGATGTTGGTGCTGACGCTCGAGCCACGGTAGCTGCGGCCGTTGTTGTCCACGTACAGGATCGCCTCGCCCTGGGCATCCTCGCCGATGGTCACGGCATGCACTTCGAACTTGCGTACCGTGACCGCCACCCCGGTCGCCAGCACGATCGCCTTGTAGGCCGCATCCACCGGACCGTCGCCCGCGGCCTGGCGCTCGATCACCCGGCCATCGGTATGCTTGAGCCGCACGGTGGCCTTAGCCCCGGCGCCACTGTGCGCCTCGACGTCCAGGTGCTCGAGGTTCCATGGACCGTGCGCAGCGCTGCCGGCGCGCAGCACGATCGCCTCGATGTCGCCGTCGAACAGTTCCTTCTTGCGATCGGCCAGGGCCTTGAACTCCTCGAACACCCGGTTGAGCTCCAGGTCGTCGAGTTCGAATCCGAGTTCCTTGACGCGCTCGCGAAACGCGTGCCGGCCGCTGTGCTTGCCGAGCACCAGGTTGCTGCGCGGCAGGCCGACGTCCTCGGGCCGCATAATTTCGTAGGTCGAGCGATGCTGCAGCATGCCGTGCTGATGGATGCCGGCCTCGTGCGCGAACGCATTCTCACCGATCACCGCCTTGTTGCGCGGGATCGGCATGCCGGTGATGCTCGACACCAGGCGGCTGGTCGGATACAGCCGCGAGGTATTGACGTTGGTCTTCAGGTTGAAGAATGCGGCGCGCGTCGCCAGCGCCATCACCACCTCTTCGAGCGAGCAGTTGCCGGCGCGTTCGCCGATGCCGTTGATGGTGCACTCGATCTGGCGTACCCCGGCCACCACTGCCGTCAGGCTGTTCGCCACCGCCATGCCCAGATCGTCATGGCAGTGCACCGACAGCGTGACCTTGTCGATGCCGCGCACGTGCTGGCGCAGGTAGCGGAACAGTTCGCCGAATTCATCCGGCACGGTATAGCCCACGGTGTCGGGAATGTTGATGGTGGTGGCGCCGGCCGCCACCACCGCTTCCACCACCTGTGCCAGGAAGTCGAGCTCGGTACGCGAGGCGTCCTCGGGGGAAAACTCGACGTCATCGCAGTACTCGCGCGCGATCGACACGCCCTCGACCGCGAGCCTCAGGATCTCCTCCTGCGCCATGTGCAGCTTGTGCTGGCGATGAATCGCGCTGGTAGCGAGAAACACATGCAGCCGATGACGCGGCGCGTCGGTGAGCGCGCGCGCCGCCAGCTCGATGTCCTCGCGCGAGCAGCGTGCCAGGCCGCAGATCACCGGGCCGGACACCTCACGCGCCACGGCGTTGACCGCCTCCCAGTCGCCGCGCGAGGCGGCGGGAAAGCCGGCCTCGATGATGTCCACGTCCAGCTCCGCCAGCGCGCGCGCGACCCGTAGCTTCTCCGGCTGCGTCATGCTGCAGCCCGGCGCCTGTTCGCCGTCGCGCAGGGTGGTATCGAAGATCAGGACGCGATCAGCAGTCGGTGTCATGGCGCTCTCCGTTATTCCCCAAGTTCAGCGCGTTTCCTTCAGCCACGGCATGCGCTCACGCAGCCTCGCGCCTACCTTCTCGATCGGATGCTGCAGGTCCTGCTTGAGCAGACGCTTATAGGTTCCGGCGCCGCTCTGATGTTCGCTGATCCACTGGCGGGCGAACTTGCCGCTCTGGATCTCCTTCAGGATCTTGCGCATCTCCTTGCGGGTGCGATCATTCACGATGCGCGGCCCGCGCGTCAGGTCGCCGTACTTGGCGGTATCGCTGACGTAGCGGTGCATCTTCGCCAGCCCGCCCTCGTGCAGCAGGTCGACGATCAGCTTCAGCTCGTGCAGGCACTCGTAGTAGGCGACTTCGGGCTGATAGCCGGCCTCGACCAGTGTCTCGTAACCGGCAACGACCAGCTCGGTAGCTCCGCCGCACAGCACCGCCTGCTCGCCGAACAGATCGGTCTCGGTCTCCTCGGCAAAGCTGGTGGCGACCACGCCGCCGCGCGTTCCGCCGATGCCATCGGCATAGGCGAGCGCCTTGGCGTGCGCCTTGCCGGTGGCATCCTGGGCGACCGCGATCAGGCAGGGTACGCCGCGGCCCTGCTGGTATTGCCGGCGCACCAGGCTGCCGGGCCCCTTGGGGGCGATCAGTACCACGTCGAGGTCCTTGCGCGGCTTGATCTGCTTGAAATGCACGTTGAATCCATGGGCAAACAGCAGCGTCGCGCCCGGCTTGAGCGATGCCTTGATGGCGGCGTAAAGCGCTGCCTGCGCCATGTCGGGCACCAGCATCGCCACCAGATCGGCGCCGTCGACCGCCGCGGCCGGTTCGGCCACTGCGAGCCCGTCGCGCTTGGCCAGCTTCCAGCTCTTGCCGGCCTTGCGCACGCCGACCACGACATTGAAGCCGCTGTCCTTCAGATTCAGCGCATGCGCTCGGCCCTGGCTGCCATAGCCGAGCACGGCGATGCGTGCGCCTTTGAGCGCCTTCTTGTCGACTTCCTTTTTTGAGTACAGCTGGATCATTCAAAGCTCCAAGGTGGATAAACAAAAAACCCCGCATCGGCGGCCGGTGCGGGGTTTCGGTGTATGTTCGTTTCCTGGTATTAGAAACGTCGGCAATACCCGCCCCGACCGCTCTTGACGAGCAGCAGGTCTAGCGACAGTAGGATAATGCGGGGCGCGTGCATTGTTCGTTGCAAAAATACCTCAAGTGCAGCGGCTGATATCAGCACAACGATCAAGCGGTTGTCAATTTCGCTAAGCTGACCCGATGCAGACCTTGTTGCCCAGCGACAGCGCTGTCGCCGCCATCCCGCTCCGGCTGGTCACCGACGCCGGCTTTGCTGCGCTGCTGCAGTCGCTGCCGCCGTCGCACGGCGCCTGGGTGCGCGCGCAGGGGTATGCCGGTGAACGCCACCGCCTGCTGCTGCTGCCCGACGCTGATGGCGGCATCGCGGGCGCGCTCTGGGGCCTGGGGGCGCTGGCCGGCGCCGATGAGCTCTCGTTGTGGGACGCCGCGGCGCTTCCCGAACGGTTGCCGGCCGGCAACTTCCGTCTCGCCGACGCGTTGGCGCCGGCCGCAGCCACGCAATTCGCGCTCGGCTGGCTGCTGGGCGGCTATCGCCTGAGCCGCTACCGCGGCACGCCTCCCAAGGCGGCGACGGCCAATGCGCTCATCGCCCCGCCTGGCGCCGATCTCGCCTATGCACAGGCGAGCGCGCAGGCCATGGGCTTTGCCCGCGACCTGATCAACGCCCCGGCGAACCAGCTCGGGCCGGATGAACTCGCTGCGACCAGCGTCGCGCTCGCCGCCCGCTACGGCGGGCAGAGCCTGGTGCACGCTGGGGAGTCGCTGACGCAGCATTACCCGCTGATCGCCGCGGTCGGGGCCGGCAGCAGCCGC
Source organism: Gammaproteobacteria bacterium (assembly GCA_013289615.1). Taxonomy (GTDB): domain Bacteria; phylum Pseudomonadota; class Gammaproteobacteria; order Steroidobacterales; family Steroidobacteraceae; genus FEN-1191. The sequence continues at coordinate 4,080 of JABCZO010000024.1, read as the reverse complement.
GCGCCGCGGCTGATCGACTGCCGCTGGCGCCGGGCTGGCGCGCCGCGCGTGACGCTGGTAGGCAAGGGGGTATGCTTCGACAGCGGCGGGCTGGATCTGAAATCCTCGGCGGCGATGTTGCTGATGAAAAAGGACATGGGCGGTGCCGCCTGCGCACTCGCACTGGCGCAGCTGCTGCTCGAACTTGCCGCACCGATCGAACTGAGGCTGCTGATCGCCGCGGTTGAAAACAGCGTCAGCGGCAATGCCTATCGCCCGGGCGATGTCTGGCGATCGCGCAAGGGCCTCACGGTCGAGATTGGCAACACCGACGCGGAGGGACGCCTGGTGCTCGCGGACGCGCTGGCAGACGCCGATGAGGAAATACCCGATCTGCTGATCGACCTGGCGACACTGACCGGCGCTGCGCGCACTGCGCTCGGGCCCGATCTGCCGGCGGTATTCAGTCCTGACGACGCGCTGTCGCGGCAGCTCACCGACCTTGGCCGCGAGCACTCGGACCCGGTCTGGCCGCTGCCCCTCTGGCATGGATATGACGATGAGCTCAGCAGCCGTATCGCCGATCTTAATAATGTATCGGCCTCCCCATTTGCCGGCGCGCTCATCGCGGCGCTGTTCCTCAAGCGCTTCGTCACCGCGACCCCGGCCTGGCTGCACCTGGACCTGTACGCCTGGAATCCCAAGGATCGCCCCGGTCGGCCGCTGGGTGCGGAGGCGCAGTGCGTGCGGGCGCTCTACCAGCTGATCCGCCGCCGCTACGGCTAGCGCACACGTATGATCGGATCGAGGCAATCCAATGATCACCGGTAACAAAAACCGCACTCGGGGCAAGCCCGCGCGCAAGCGGCCGCCCGATCCGCGCGCCTACTCGCGCCAGGTGGTGGATGGGGTCAAGCAGGCGCCCGCACGTGCGATGCTGCGGGCGGTCGGATTCAGGGACGAGGATTTTGCCAGGCCGCAGATCGGCATCGCCTCCACCTGGGCCGACCTTACGCCCTGCAACATGCATATCGACGTGCTGGCGCGCGAGGCGGCCGCGGGCGCCGATGCGGCCGGCGGCAAGAGCGTGTTGTTCAACACCATCACCGTCTCGGACGGTATCTCGATGGGTTCACCGGGCATGCGTTATTCGCTGGTGTCGCGTGAGGTCATCGCCGATTCGATCGAGACTGTGGCTGGCGCCGAGGGCTTCGATGCTCTGGTCGCGATCGGTGGCTGCGACAAGAACATGCCCGGCTGTGCGATGGCGATGGCCCGGCTCAATCGCCCGGCGGTGTTCGTCTACGGTGGCACGATACGTCCGGGACTGCAGCGCCGCGATATCGTCTCGGTGTTCGAGGCCGTCGGCGGAAACGCCGCTGGAAAGATCAGCGATGCGCAGCTGCTCGATGTCGAGCGCACTGCCATTCCGGGACCGGGCAGTTGTGGTGGCATGTACACCGCCAACACCATGGCCTCGGCGATCGAGGCGCTGGGCCTGAGTTTGCCGGGCAGCTCGGCGCAGGAGGCGGTCGGTCAGCCCAAGCGCGAGGACTGCCGGCGCGCCGGAGCCGCCGTGGTGGCGCTGCTGCAGCAGGGCATCCGGCCGAGCGACATCCTGACCCGGCGCGCGTTCGAGAATGCGATCACGGTGGTGATCGCGCTCGGCGGCTCCACCAACGCGGTGTTGCACCTGTTGGCGATTGCCCAGGCCGCGCGCGTGCGGCTCAGGCTCGATGACTTCACGCGTATCGGTCGGCGTGTCCCGGTGCTCTCGGACCTGCGACCCAGCGGGCGCTACCTGATGTCGGAACTGATAGCGATCGGCGGCATCCTGCCGCTGATGAAACGGCTGCTCGATGCCGGCCTGCTGCATGGCGACTGCCTGACCGTGACCGGGAGGACGACGGCCCAAAACCTGCAAGGAGTCGCGGACTATCCGGCGACGCAGGACATCGTGCGCGACATTTCAAATCCGATAAAGAAAGACAGCCATCTTGTTGTTCTCTATGGAAACGTTGCTCCTGAAGGCGCGGTCGCGAAGATCACCGGCAAAGAAGGCCTGCATTTTCGCGGACCAGCTCGCATCTACGACGGCGAAGAGGCGGCGACCGCCGCTATTCTGGGCGACAAAGTGCGCGCGGGCGACGTGATCGTGATTCGGTATGAAGGCCCCAAAGGCGGCCCCGGAATGCGCGAAATGCTCAGTCCGACCGGCGCCCTGACCGGTCGTGGACTTGGCGACAAGGTGGCCCTGATCACCGATGGGCGATTTTCGGGTGGCAGCCATGGTTTCGTCGTCGGTCATGTCGCCCCCGAAGCCGCGCTCGGCGGGCCGATGGCGTTGCTTCGCAATGGGGAGCAAATCAGCATCGATGCACAACGTCGGCGCATCGAGGTCGATCTGTCGGCCGCAGAATTCAAGCGTCGTCGCGCCGCCTGGAAGCCGCCGCGCCCGTATGCGACCCGCGGCGTGCTGGGTAAATATGCGCGTGCGGTCAGCAGCGCATCGCTGGGCGCGGTGACCGATCTGGTCGATGTAAAATCATGATTCGATCCGTGCTTTCGCCTGCAACGACTCAACCGCCAGCGCAAGGGTTGTAACGGGTGTCACGAGCAGTTAAAGTTCTTGCGCTTGTGTCGATCCGCACACGCATCTGTAAAATGCATCTGTGCGATCGGGGTAGAGTGATCGACCGGGTAACGCACGGGGAGGGCAGCGCCGCTGCAGAACAGTCCGCTACAGGGCTCGATCGCAGGGGTCGCATTCGACGTTGTTGTTCGGGGTAGCGCCGCATCAGTATGATAATAAGTACGGTTCGCACAGCCTTCCGGTGGACGGCGTCTGGGTCGTCTGAGATTCCTCGACCAGCAAGCGTCATAACACTATGAGCTACTACCCGACCGATTCCGGCCATTTGTCGCGGCGTCTGGTCGCCTTCGTGGCGATCATCATCGTGCACGCCATCGTGATCTGGGGGTTCGTCAGCGGCTTCGCCAACCAGGGGGCGCGCTACGTGCAGACCATCCTGGAGACCAACATCATCCAGACCGAGAAACCCAAGGAACTGCCGCCGCCGCCGCCGCCCGTGGACCTCAAGGAGCGGCCACCGGTCCAGATGATCGCGCCCGAAATCAATATCACGATACCGGTGGAGGCTCCGCCGCCGCCGATTACGAATGTGACGACGCAGCCGGCCCCGCCGCCGCCGCGGGCGATCGTGCCTGGGACATCGGTCAAGGTCACCTTCTCCCCCGACGTACAGGACTACTATCCGGAAGTCTCGCGCCGCAACGGCGAGGAAGGCCGGGCGGTCGTCAAGGTGTGCGTCAATGCCGCCGGCAAAATCGACTCGGTTGAGGTGGCGACCGGTACCGGGCATCCGCTGCTGGACGAGGCTGCGCTCAAGGTCGCCAAGGCGATGAAGTTCAAACCGGCCACGTCGGAGGGCAAAGCGGTTCTGAGCTGCCCGACGTTGCCGGTAAAGTTTGTACTTCATGGCGAGTGACGGCGGTGAGCCGCCGGCGCGATTGATCAATGGTTCGATAGGATTAGCATTTGGGCCGCCGGTGTCGTGCCGGGCGGGAAGGACTTAAACGAGGAAAAATATGGATACCGCAGCCACCGCAGCAGTTGCAGCAACAAGCACCGCCAGCCCCTATGGTCTGATCCCGCTCTGGGTAAACGGCAACATTGTCAGCCGTGCAACCCTGACGGTCCTGGTGATCATGTCCCTGGGATCCTGGTTCATCATGTTCACCAAGCTCTGGGACCAGCGCGCCCTGAAGCGCTCGGGCAAGATCGTGGAGAAACAGTTCTGGACCGCCCCGTCGCTCAAGGATGGGGTCGAGCGCCTGAAGAAGGGTGACGAATACCGCTTCATCGCCGAGAGCGGCCTGCGCGCAGCCTCGCACCATGAAGGCCGCCTGACCGACCGCATCGATCTGCACGAGTGGATCACGATGGCGCTGCAGCGCTCGGTGGACGCGGTCAACAGCCAGATCTCCGGCGGCCTGACCTTCCTCGCGACGGTCGGCTCGGTGGCGCCGTTCGTCGGCCTGTTTGGCACCGTGATGGGCATTCTGAACGCGCTGATTGCC
>JABCZO010000023.1 GCA_013289615.1 Gammaproteobacteria bacterium | reverse complement strand
CGGCACGCGCCAGGGCGGCCTCGAAGCTGCCGACAGCCCGGCACCGATTCAGATTCTCAGCAGCGAGGCGCTGGAGCAAGTCGCTTCCAGTCCAGACCTCATGGCCACCCTGGCGCAGGTGGTGCCGTCGCTGACGATGCAGGCATTCGGCTTTGATATGGCGGGGCAGACCCTGCTGGCCAAGTTGCGGGGCATGAGCCCCAATCACGTGCTGGTGCTAATCGACGGCAAGCGTCGGCATACGACCTCCAACCTGGCGATCGATCAGCCCTCCGCCTACCAGGGCGGTGCCGGCGTCGACCTCAACTTCATTCCCGTCGACGCCATCGATCACATCGAAGTGTTGACCGAGGGCGCCGCAGCCCAATACGGTACCGATGCCATCGCCGGCGTCATCAACATCATCCTGAAGAAGAAATCCTCCGGTGCCACCCTGAACGGCACCTACGGCGGCTACTACAACGGCGGTGGCCGTACCGGCGATGTCAGCGGCAACGTCGGCCTGGAGCCCTATGACGGCGCCTTTTTCAATGTCACCGCGGAAATACGCAACCACGGTCACAGTAACCAAAGCGCGATCGACGAGCGGGTGATCAATCCTGCCATTCTGGCAACCTATCCGAACTCGAACATGCCCCAGGTCGGCGGATACCCGTACCTGAACATGATCTCTGGCGATGGCGAACAGCACCTCAAGCTCGTCACCGTCAACTCCGGATTTAACCTGGGCGAGGCTGCCGAGTTCTACGCCTTTGCCACTTACGGCGACAAACACGCGGCGTCGTATGAAAATTACCGCTTGCCCAGCAAGGTCGGGTTCACCGATCCCACCACGCACATCACCACGTATCCGTTCCCCTTCGGCTTCGACCCGCTGGAGGCCGCCGCGGAGACCGACTGGTCCTTCACGGGCGGCTTCAAGGGCAACATCGTCGATTGGCACTGGGACGTGAGCAGCACCTATGGCGCCGACAAGGTGATCATCCACACCGACGATTCTGCCAACGCGGCTCTGTACGCTGGCGGCCCCCTCAGCCTGCAGAACTTCTACGATGGCTTCTTGAAAGCGACCCAGTGGACCACGACGGTGGACTTGAATCGTGACTTTGACGTTGGCATGGCCGGGCCCCTGAACGTGGCGTTCGGCGCCGAGTCGAGGCGCGAAACCTACACCATCGGCGCGGGTATTCCGTCCTCCTACACCAACGGCGGCGCCCAGTCCTACCCCGGCTTCACGCCGACCGACGCCGGCGTCAACGATCGCAAGAACTATGCCGGCTATCTCGACTTCGCCGGCAAACCGCTGGAGCCGCTGCGGGTCGACCTCGCGGGCCGCTACGAGCACTACAGCGACTTCGGCAATGCGACGGTCGGCAAGCTCACTGCACGCTGGGACTTCACGCCGCAGTTCGCGCTGCGCGGCACGGTCAGCAACGGCTTTCGTGCCCCGACGCTGGCCGAAGAATTTTACTCCTCGACCAACGTCGGACCGACCACCGCAATCGTCCAGTTACCCCCCAACTCGCCGGGCGGTAAGTTGCTGGGACTCGGCGATGGGCTGCAGGCTGAAAAGTCTGTCAACTACAGCGTCGGCTTCGTATTGCGCCCGATTGAACGCATGAACATGACTCTGGATCTGTACCAGATCACGGTCACCAATCGCATCGTCGGCAGCGGGCAGCTGGACGGTGCGAACCATGGTGTGATCCTGTCACCGATCATCAACGAGGCCATCGCGGCCAACGGCAATCAGCTCGACCCCGGTGTCGTGGCAACCGGCACGACCGGCGTCACCTTCTTCACCAACGGCATTGATACCCGCACCCGCGGCGGCGATTTCACCTTCAACTTCCCGGTCGACTACGATTTAGGCCACGTCAACTACTCGATCGGAGCAACCTACAACGAGACTGTCATCACCGCCATCCGGGCGACCCCTCCGCAATTGGGCACGACGCCGCTGTTTGATGCGACAGCAAAGTCCGAGCTGACCACGGCGAGCCCCAAATACGTCATCAATCTCGCCGCCGTCTGGTCTGCCGGCAACGCGTCGGTCAATCTGGTCGAGCACATCTATGGCCCGTCATCGGATTACGAGCTGGATGACGGTGACAACCCGACGAATAACAACGAATATTTCAAGACGACCATCGGCGCGACCCCGATCACCGATCTCGACATTGCGTATCACTTCACCAAGTACCTGAAAGTCACTGTCGGAGCGAGCAATGTGTTCAATCGCTTTCCAAACAAACTGAACAGCACGCTGCTGGCGCACGCAGACAACTTCGCGTACCAGGACAACTTGGGCGTTACTCAGTACCCAGGTTTCTCACCGTTCGGTATCAACGGTGGCTTCTACTTCGCCAAGGCCACTCTGAGCTTCTAATTTTCCACGCCAAGGCAGCGCTCAAAGAGCGGCGGTCATAAGACCGCCGCTCTTTTTCTTTCGCTTGCGACGAGCCGATGCTCGCCGCCCGGTGGACGTTTATTTGCTGTTGGGTGCCGCGTGCTTAGCACCCTTGGACGGGGTTTTCTTCGCCAGGATCACTTCGATTTCCACCAGCATGCCGGGCGCCGCAAGACCTGCGACCTGCACTGCCGAGCGCGCCGGCAGATTGGGCTGCTCGGAGGTGCCGAAGTACTGCGTATAGGCCTTCATGAAGCCCTGGAAATCCATGTGCCCGTCCTTGTCCGCAGGATCCGCCACCAGGAACACCAGCATCTTGACCACGTCGCCGAAATTCAACCCCAGGTCATCGAGCGACGCCTTGAGATTGCCGAAAGCGCTCAGCGCCTGGGTCGTGGTATCGCCCCAATACTCCGGCGTACCCTTGGGCGCATTGGCATCCTTCGGCGTGGGCGTCATGCCGCTATGGAAAACCAGGGTAGTACCCGCGGGGATCTCCACCGCGCGCGCAATCGGGAACTTGCTCCCCCCCATTAACGGATAGCGCACCACATCGTCTGCGTGCAGCGACGATAGCGGCAGCGCCGCCAGCAACAGAGCCATTCCAACGCGTGTTTTCATAGATCTCTTCCCCTTTCAGAAAGCCAAAGTAGGCAACGGCCGCATCAGCGCAGGGTGTTGATGTAGGCCACGACATCGTTCAGCGCCGCATCGTCGGTCAGTGTCGCGGCCATCGCCCGCATCTGCTGCCCGTTGCTGTCGGCGGCATTGGCGCCGCGCAGGCCGGCGCGATAGTTGCGCAGTTGTGTCACCAGGTACCAGTCGGTGCGCCCCGACAGCGCCGGCGCATGCAGCGCTGCGTTGCCTTGCGCCGCGGCACCGTGACAGGCGGCACAAGCGCTGTAGAGTTCCTTGCCATGCGCGACGTCGCCGCTCACCGTGATAGCCGGCGACCTGGGCGAGAAGCTGGCAACGTAGCCGAGCGCGCGCTCGATCTCGGCGTCGGTCAGGATCGCAGCCACCGGTCGCATCTCGTTGCCGGGCGCATCATCGGCATGCGCGCCGCGCCAGCCGGCCCTGAATGCCGCGAACTGGTTCTTCAGGTACCACGGCTCAATGCCGGCAATTTTCGGCGCATGGATCGCGACATTGCCGTTGCCGTTGGCGCCGTGGCATACGGTGCAGTACTCGAAGCTGGTCTGGGCGCCCACCGCCGGAAGCGCGCTGATCGACAACAGCGCTACAGCAGTTGATCGCATTGACATCGTAGTCTCCTGCCGCGCTCAGGCCGCCGCGGACGGCGCAGTCTGGCGCTCGCGCAGGTCGATATCGGCCAGGGCGTGGAACGCCGAATACATCGCCCCCTCCTGCCAGCCTGGGAGGTAGCTCATCTGATCTCCAATGATGTAGTGATTGCCGGTCGGCGCCTGCAGCAGCCGGTACCACTGGTTGCGCAGCTCGACGCTCCAGGCCGCAGCACAGCCGAGCATGTTGTTCATGCGTACCCAGGGGATGCTGACACCGTTTTCGACATAGCTGCCGTAGCCCGGGTGCAGCTTCTCGGCCTGCTGGATTGCAAGCTGCAGCCGCTGCGGGTGCGTCAGGCGGGCAAACATCTCGCCGGTCGCCTCACCGAACGTATAGGCGCCCAGCATCACGCCCTTCTGGCGGTGGATGCCATGCGGTGGATACCAGATCTGCTGGATGTCCTGCGTAGTCCAGGAGATGCCGCCATAGATGTGCTCGCGCTCCCAGAATCGCTCCTTCATCTGAAAGCCGATCTTGAACAGCCTGCCGCGCGGTACCGCGGACAGGCCGGCGGCATAATCGGCCGGGAAGTTATGCTCGATGCCGCTCATCAGGTGCATCGGAATGCAGTTCAGGCAGTAGTCCGCGTCGATGACGCTGCGCGTCCCGTTCATATGGTAGACGATACGAACGCCACGCTCCCTGAGCTGCACCGCTTCCACCTGAGCGTGCAGGCGTAGGTTGTGGCCTACCTTGCGCAGGAAACCCGCGGGCACCTGGTCCATGCCGCCGACCGGCTGCATCATCATCGCGGCCTGGTCGTCCATTTCCCCGAAGCTCATCAGATTCATGAATTTCGACTGCAGCAGCTCATGAATATCGAGCGGCTGCTTCAGCACATCGGGCGCGGAAGGGTCGTGCACCGCCATGCCGGCGCGCAGCGAACCGCGGTACTTGAAGTTCTGGTCCAGGTCGCCGAGTTGACGCAGGTAGGCGAGCACCTGCTCGTAGTCGGCGCGGGTCAGCGGCGCCTCCAGGTCCTGCGGCTTGATCGACTTCGCCGCCAGCTCGGCGATGAAGCCGCGCGTATCGGTAATGTAATCGCGATTGCGCACGCGCCGGCCGCCAAACAGCGCCTGGTCGTGCACCCAGGCATCGCGGTTGTCGTTGATGAATGGCTCAAGCGCCACCCCGAGCTCGCGGCAATAGCCCAGCAGCGCTGTATGATGCCCGGGTATCCGGGCCGGCCCGGCATTGAAATACAGGTCCGGATCCGGGTCGAACTCGCAGCGGCGCGGGTTGCCGATCTCGTCGATCAGATCGCCGTGACGCAGCGTCAGATTGCGCCCGCCGGCGCGATGCGAGGCTTCCAGGATGATCACCTGATAGCCCTTGCGCCCCAGCTCGTAGGCCGACGTCAGCCCGGAAATTCCCGCGCCCAGAATGACCACGGTGCGTCGCTGATTGGCCCTGAGCGGCGCCAGATCCGGGCGATCCGCGCGCGCCACCACCGGCACCAGGCCCAGGCCCATGGCCATCTGGTAGACGGCGGCCGAGCCGCCGGCGGCGCCGACCAGGTTCAGGAATCGGCGGCGCGTGAACGCAGGAATCATGTCCGAGGAACTCCATGGGCGCGGCATGGCGAGCGCACATTACCGAGGGGGCGCATTTTGGCCGGTGAACCAAAGATTCGCTATAGTTATCTTGGTGCAATACCAGCTGCGTACCGCGACCCATGCCGACCGAGCGGCGCTGCGGACGCTGATCGAGCGCTCGGCACGCGAACTCGGCGCCGCCGATTACCGCCCCGAACAGATCGAGGGCGCACTTCAGGGTGCGTTCGGCGTCGACACACAGTTGATCGATGACGGCACTTATTTCGTGGCCGAGGCGGCTGGCCGTCTGGTGGGTTGTGGGGGCTGGAGTTGGCGGCGCACGCTGTTTGGCGGTGATAGCCATAGCGCGCGCAATGCCAGCGAGCTGGACCCGCGCACCGATGCTGCCAAGATCCGCGCATTTTTCATCGACCCCGACTACGCGCGCCGCGGGATCGGCCGTGCGCTGCTGCAGCGCTGCGAGGCCGAGGCGCGGGAGCGTGGCTTCACGCGCTTTGAGCTGATGGGAACCTTGCCCGGCGTGCGCCTGTATCAGGCCCTGGGGTACGTGCCGGGCGAGCTCATGCACTACCCGGTCGCTCCTGGCGTCACGATCGAATTCGTGCCGATGCACAAGGCGGCAGGCGGCCGATAGCGGCGGCTATCCGGTCGGCAGAAACGCGCGCTGCACCAGCCACAGCAGCGCCACTGCGGCGATCGCCGCCGACCCCCACGGCAGGAGGGCCCGCCGGTAGATCGCACCGCTGCGTAATCCGTAGACGATCGGCATCACCGCCAGCACCACCGCCAGCTGACCGGTCTCGATGCCAAGATTGAATGCCAGCAGGCTGATCAGTCGCGCCGTGTGCGGCAATCCCATGTCGGCCAGCACCGAGGCGAAGCCGAAACCGTGCAGCAGGCCAAATGCGAACGCGATGCGCGCGCGACTCTCGGTCACCACCGGAAAGATATTATTGAGCGCCGCCACGACGATCGATGCCGCAATCACCGACTCGGTCAGTCGACTCGGCAGCCGTACCACGTCCAGCGCCGCCAATGACAGCGTGATCGAATGCGCCAGCGTAAATGCCGTCACTACCTTGAGTATGCTCAAGAATGCCGGGCGCGCCCGCGGCACCGGCTCCCAGCGGCCGTCTTGCCGCAGCAGCACCGCCGGCAGCAACAGCGAGAATAGGAACAACAGATGATCGATGCCGCTCCAGATATGCCAGATGCCGGCCTGCAGATACTCGACGAACGCGCGCGCGCGCGACGGTGCATCGACCGTGAACAGCGCCGGCGCGTCTTTGCCGCCCAGCACCCCGGTCTGCGAGATGGCACCGTCGATCAGCGTCAGCAGCCCGCGATGCGACGGGTCGATATCATCCATCAGGCTGTAGCGGATGCGAAGCTGGCGCACAGCGAGCGGGCAAAGGGCAGTGAACGGCAACCAGGCGTAATTGCCATCGACCCGTTCATTGACCTGCAGCGCCTGAAAATTGATCGGGCAGTCGCCGTTCTGCGCGCCGAGGGACAGACGTTGAGCGACGTACTGCATCAGCAGCGGTTCGCCGGCGCGTAACTCGCCCCAGGTCACCTTGCCATCGCGATTGGCATCCACCCCGATCGCCAGTTCAACGTCACGCACCGCCAGCTCGATCGAGCCGCTGAGCTGCTGGCCCTTTACCTGCACCACCAGGAAGCCGTTGCTGGCGACATGGGCGAATGCCGCCGTGCTCGCCATCAGCATCAGCGCCAGCGACACGGCGGCTGTCTTCCAGCTTCTCATCGCAGCGCCCGCTGGTACGGCGCGAGCCGAACGTCCTCGAGATTCTGCTGTTGCAGGAACAGCAGCGCCGGTGCTGCTGCTTCGGGGTGATGAGCCGCCTGCGCCGAGCGCAGCAGTATCAGCACATCGTCCGGTTCGCGCTGCACGCGCCAATTCTCCTGCGCGGCGATCAGAGCGGCCGCGGGCAGCTGCTCGACATCGAGCAGGAAGCGCGCCTGCTCGCGTCGATGCACCGCCTCGCCGCGCTGCTGCTCGACCTCGAAGGCGCCAGAAAGCATGGCGCGATGCTCGGCGCTGTGGCTGTCGCCCAGCAGTTGTTGTGCGATCACGATGCGCAGCAGCATCGGCTCCATCGATTCGTAACCCGCCAGTAGCTGCAGCGTCTCGGCCGCGCGCCCGTGGCGTAGCAGCAGGTCGGCGCAGGCCGCGCGCACGTAAAAATCCTCCGGCGCGAGCCGCAGCCCTTCGGTGAACCAATGCTCCGCGGCCGCATCGTCGCCCAGGCGTTCCGCCATCTCGCCGAGCTCCGAATAGCGCCAGGCCCGCGCTTCATTGGCGAGCCCCTGCTGCGGGATTGCTACCAGCGCCGCGTACGCCGGCCGCAGATTCCCGCTCAACCCGGCAAGGCTCTGCCGGCACAGGTCGGTAATCGCGGCATCGGCCTGCGCCGCCAGGTGTGCACACGATGCCATCGCTTCGCGGTAGCGTCCCTGGACCCGCAGCACCGTGGCACGCGTCAGCCACGCCTGCGCGTTATCGGGTTGCGCCTGCAGCGCCAGGTCGAGCTGTTCCAGCGCGGCACCGAAGACATGCCGGCTCTGCAGTATCGTCGCCTCGAGCACCAGCACCGCGGGCGGCGCCGGCGCGTTCCGCAGCCATGGTTGCAGCATCGCTTCGGCGTAGCCCAGATAGCGCAGGTCGCCGCTGGCACGCGAACGTGACACATAGAACTGCGCCAGCGGCAGTGCGATGTCAAGCCGTGAGCGCGTCAGCTCGCGCGCCGGAGCGCTCTCGTGCCGCGCCCCGACCGGCAGCTCCGCCAGCACCTGCGCATCGCTGCCGGGCATGTGCGGCGTCGACCAGGCCACACCCAGCGGCGCGATGACGAGCAGCATCGAGCCCAGCAGTGCGCGACCCGACAGCCGTCCCCGAATCATTCGAGGACTGCTCAGGGTCGTCGACAACATCAGCACCACTCACATCCCGTTGACACTGATCGCTTCGGCGCTGTCACTGGTATCAGTGAGCGTCAGCATGCCAGCGTCAACCTCGAACGGTGTGCTGACCTCCGAGCTCTTCTGTGCCAGGGCCAGCACCTGCGCGGTGTCCAGCTGCTGGCTCGTCGGCATGCTCGGCGGCGGCGTCGGCATGGAGGCTTCCGAGTTGTGGTCGCCACAGGCGCTCAGGGCCGCCGCCGCGATTGCGGCGGCCCCAATGAGGGCAATCTTGAGTTTCATGATGTTGCCCCTTAGTCATTGGCGCTGGTCGGAGAACCAGCGAGCGCGGTGTTCAGATAAGGAAACACTGCCAGATAGTTGGCCGGACTCGGTTCCGCACCATCGGTGTAGTGCAGCTGGCGCGACGCATCCGACGCAGGATCCGGGTCCTTTGCACTGCCATCGAACGGTGACAGCAGCACGCCCATCGCTACCCGCAGCGTGATATCGACCACATCGTCGATCGGACGACGGCCGTTAGGAAAGCCCGACAGGTCGCCGCCCAGAACGCCGAGATCATTCTGCGACGCAATTGGCGTGATCGCGGTGCTGGTATTCAGCCGCAGTTCCTCGGCCGGCGTGGCCTTGACCGGCTGGTTCAGTCCGGCGACACCGGTTAGAAAGGCAGCCTCAAGATCAGTGCGCGGGTAGACATTGGGTGCCTTCACCCCGGCCGCGCCGAACAGCACCTGCAGCAATACCGGCAGCGACGGATTGGTCACATAGTCGGCAAACTGCGCGTCACTCTTCGGCGGCGAAGCATTGAAGCGATCCTTGTCGGGCAGACCGATCACGAGCTCGTTCACCAGCGGCATCCCCAGGCGCGACACCTGGCTCCAGGCGCCGCCCTGAACCGCGGCGCCGGTTGGACTAGTTGTGATTGGGCCGACACTTGCCACGCTCTTGGCACTCTCTGGTTGCGGGTTCAGCACCGTCGCCTGCCGCAGGCTTGCCGTGGTCCAGCCGCCGATGACCGGATCACCGCCGGCTGTCAGGCACGAGGCCGGCACTTCCAGAGCGATCGAGGTGACGTTGTAGCCGGCGAGCGAATTCGGCGCCAGCTGTCGGGCGTTCATGCCCATCGGTGCCAGCTCTTCCACCGGATACTTGATGTTTACCAGGTCGAAGGTCTCGCCCAGGTTCACCACAAAGCCGTCCTGACGCTGGCCAACGAACACCCGCCCGGGCTTGCCGCAGCCCGGAATCGTGATGTTGCGAATGAACCCGGCGGCATAGCTCGCGTAATCGGGAATCGACTTGGCGCCGATATTATCCAGTGGTTTGGGAAAACTCGTGTTGCCGGTGTCGGCATCGGTAATCGGCTGCGCCGTGCCGCTGCGCCGATCGCCGCGCACCAGCGTCAGCGAGTAAGTCTCGGCGACATTCTGCCCGCTATTGGCGCTGGTGGTGATCGGTCCGATGCTACCGATGTTGGTTAACGGCACCGGGACCGACTTCGTGCCCGCCATCACACTGAGCCCCTGATCAACGGTGGTAAAACGGAACTGAAAGGTGAGTTCCTCGACGCCGTCGCCGTTGTTGTCGATCATGATCTCGTACAGCGCGTTCGGATCCATCGTGTAGTAGTTCGGACCGCCCTGCGGTTCCTCGAACGGCTGGTAGCTCGCGATCAGCGTGACGTAGCCGGTGCGGCCCGCCTCATAGCTGTTGAACATGTAGAAATCGGTACCGTCCACTTTTGGACGGGTAGTGATAAACGGCGCCTCCCGGTGGCTGGAAGCCAGGGCCGCGCCCGCCACGGCGCAGGCAATCGCCCCCGCCACGATGCGACGCCGGACATTGAAATTCATAAGCGTGTACCTCCCGGTAACAAGAAAATTGTGGCACCCGCCGTGCTTGTGGGTTGCTCGCTTATGTATACGAAGGCATCAACGGATCGGATGCATCGGATGGCATCGAGGCGGCAGATTGCGGCCTGCGGCGATAGCGGCGTGCCTGAGGACGGGTACTATGTCGGCAGAATCTACAGACCTGCGTCGGCGGCCGATAAGCTCGAGATCGCCGACCAGTCCAGCGCCTCACCACCACGAGCCACGAGCGTCAGCAGCCGATCGTGCAGCAGGCTGGCCACCGGCATCGGAACCCGCAGCTCCCCGGCGGCCGCCAGCGTCAGGCCGATGTCCTTCAGTCCCAGTGGTGCGGCGAATCCCGCCGGCTCGAACTTGCGCTCCACGATCAGGCCGCCGTAATTCTTGTAGAGCGGCACGTTGAACAGCGTCGAGGTCAACAAGTCGAGGTATGTCCTCTGGTCGATGCCGGCCTTGCCGATCAGTGCCATCGCCTCGCCCAGCGATTCGATCACCGACGCGATCAGAAAGTTGCCGCTGAGCTTGACCAGATTGGCGGCCGGCGGTTCGACACCGAGGTAGAACATTTTCTGCCCCATGGCACTGAACAGCGGCGCACAGCCATCGACCGCAGCGCGCTCACCCGCACTGACGATGTACAGTTGAGCGCTGGCGGCGGCTTCCGGCCGCCCGAAGACCGGCGCGGCGATGAAGCGCTGCCTGGCCCCGGCATGGGCAACGGCGAGCCGCGCCGACAGGCCGACACCGATGGTGCTCATGCTGATGTGCACCGTACCGGTGCCGGCGCTGGCGAGGATGCCGCCGTCATCGAACACGACGCTTTGCACGGCGTCATCGTTCGCGAGCATGGTGATGACAGTCTCGGCGCGACAGGCATCTGACACGCGCGTGGCCACGCTGGCGCCCAGAGCCGACAGCGCCTGAGCCTTCCCGGACGAGCGGTTGTACACGGTCACCTCGTGCCCCGCCTTGAGCAGATTGGTCGCCATCCCTGCACCCATGCGCCCCAGCCCGATGAATCCCAGCTTCATGATGGCAGCTCCTTGGTGCCCTGGAAGTCAGCCGAGCAGGGCTGCGACGCCGGGTTCGATCGAATCGGGCTTGTCCACCGAGCCGTAGCGCTTGCGCACCTGGCCCTGGCGGTCGACCAGGAACTTGGTGAAATTCCACTTGATGGCTTCGCTGCCCAGGATCCCGGGCTGCTGCTGCTTGAGATACCGGTAGAGCGGATGGGTACGCGGCCCGTTGACTTCGATCTTAGCGAACATCGGGAATGTCACGCCGTAGCTCTGGGTACAGAAGCGCCTGATTTCGTCCTCGCCGCCGGGTTCCTGCTGTCCGAACTGATTGCACGGAAAGCCGAGCACGCTGAAACCGCGATCATGCAGCTTTCGGTAGAGCCCTTCCAGTCCGGTGTATTGCGGCGTAAAGCCGCACTGACTCGCCACGTTGACGATCAACATCACCTGTTCGCGAAACGATGCGAGAGTCTGCTCGCCACCATCGATGGTCTTGACGCTGAAGTCATAGACATTCATCGCCGGCGCGGCGTCAGTGCGCCTGCGCGACATGGCTCGACAGGAAATCGTATATGCCGGTGTCGCCCATCTTGCGCGCATTGGCCAGCTCGCCACCCTTGCTCGAATAGACAATCCTGTTGTCGGCGCTGAGCACTACCACCGCTGGAATGCCCATCCTGATCGGATTGCCGTATTGATTGGCCAGATCCAGATTCTTGTCGAACCTGCCGACATCGACCTTCACCAGCTGGAAGCGCCCTGAAATCAGCGCGTGACTGCTGCCGTTGAGGGCCTTGTCGAGTTCACGGCAGTCGGGACACCAGTTGGCGCCAAACACCAGCAGCACGTCGTTGTGATCGGCGCGTGCGGCCGCCAGCGCCCTTTGCAGGTCGGCGCTCGCGTTGGCACTCTCGTTGTACGGCAGCTCGGCCGCCGCCGCGCCGAATGCCAGTACGGCGGCGGCAATCGATCCGATGACGCGATGCATTTGCGGTTCCTCAAGGTAGCGCAGCTACTGTGCTCACTGCGGGCACGGACGTCAACGATTGACGAAATCGGCGCCACGGCGGCGCCAGTTATCGGGTGTGCGTGGCCTCGTTAGGCTTCGCTCAGCTGCTGGCCGACCGGACGTACGCATCCGCGGCCGGCACCAGTGCCTGCTTCTCCGACAGCTTGAAATGCGCGCTCTCCATGCCACGGTCGACGTTATCCGACATCTCGGCCGGCACGTGCGCGCGTACCCAGGCCTCCAGCTGATCCAGCGGCACGCTGTCCCAGAAACCGGCGGGCACGTACTGTGCGACCATCAGCGGCGCGAAGCTCGGAAACGGAGCCAGCAGACTGTCCGCATTATTGGTGAAGGTAGACCAGGCCAGTTGGTGGTGGTCCTTGGCCAGACCGTACACCATCGCCACGCGCAGTTGCGCCGCCTGCGGCGGCAGCTCGCTCGACAGCGCGATTTGCGCGACGTGCGCGGCCAGTTGCGGGTCGCGCACATCCACCAGCGCCATGAAATAGCGCCGCAGCTCGGCTTCGTCCTTCGCCCCCTTTGCCAGCGCGTGCACCTGCTCGAAGGTCGCAGCGTCGGCACCGCGCATCACGACGGAAAGTATCACCTCCTGATCGTCCGGCCCAAGTCGGCTGTGATCCTTCATGAACGCGTCGAAGCGCCGGCGCGCCTCAGCGATCACTTCCTGATCGCCCCAGGCGCCCAGATCGCCGAGCAGCGTACGGCGCAGTTTCTGCACGTTGGGGGTCTCATCGGGCTTTGCATCCCAGCCGAGCTGATTGGCGAGTGGCTTGATGATCGAGCGGGCGAACGCGGTGTAAGCACCATGTCCACTGGTCCCGCGCTCGTCATACTCGATCGTCCCCAGGGCCTCGACGATCTGCTCCCACTGCCTCGCATCCACGCTGCTACCCATCGCCGCCGCGAGCGTCAGGTAGCTTGCCAGCTTATCCCTGCCCGATTCGACCAGCGCCCACTGGTCATCCAGCAGCGCAATGCGGTCGCCATCCGACAGGCTGGCAAAATTCTTTGCATTGAGGCCGAAGGTGGCGGCATCGTAGCGGCTACGATAGAAACCGATCGCATCGGCATTGACGCTCAGCGGCTCATCGCAGCGGCCGGCGGCTAGCTTCTGTCCATCCTCGCTCAGCAGCACCGACTGCACTGCCCCGGTCGCACCGGATCGGACCTGCAGCGGTATGCGCCACTTCGACGCATGTGGATCGCTGCCGCTGAGCAGAAATCGCTGTTGCGACAGCGCAATGCTGCGCGCGCCGGCGGCGTCGCACGCCGCCGTCACGCTGACCAGTGGAAAGCCACCCTGCTCGGTCCAGTCGGCCGCGATCTCGCCAATGTTGCGATGGCTGGCGGCACCCAGCGCGTTCCACAGGTCCACCGTGGTCGCATTGGAAAATGCATGCGCCTTCATGTAGGCGCGTATGCCGTCGCGGAAGGTGTCGGCACCCATAAAGGCCTCGAACATGCGCAGCACCGACTGACCCTTGTTGTAGGTGATCTCCGGATCAAAGGAGTTGTCCACCTGCAGTTCGTCGGTGACGTGCTGCTGGATCGCATGCGAGGACCCGCGCGCATCGGCGCGCATCGCGACCTCTTTGGTGTCATCCTCGCTCTCCCACCATTTCCAGCTCGGGTTGCGCAGGTCGGTCTGCTTCGCCGCCCGCCAGGAGGCGAAGCTTTCGTTGAGCCAGATGTCATCCCACCAGCCCATCGTGACCAGGTCGCCGAACCACTGGTGCGCCATCTCATGCGCCTGGACGCTGTAGACCTGCTGCCGGTCGCCGATGGTACTGGCGGGCGTGACCAGCAGCAGCTGATCGAAATAGGTGATGGCACCCCAGTTCTCCATCGCGCCGCTGAAACCGCCCGGAATCGCGATCGAGTCGAGCTTGGGCAGCGGAAAGGGATAGCCGAAGTAATCGTTATAGTCCGACAGGATCTGTTGCGCGTTGGCGAGCGCTATCTTGCCGCTCTGTTCCTGCCCGCGCAGCGCCCAGACGCCGAAATCGATGCCGCCAGCGGTGGCTTTGATCTGCGCCAGATCGCCGGCGGAGAACTCCACCAGGTAGGACGGCATCCTCGGCGAGGGCTGGAAAGTAACGGTCGCCGTCGTGCCATGCACCACGCGGCTCGCGACCGGCATGTTGGACAGCGCGGTCCATTTGGCCGGAACCGTCACGGTCAATTGGAAGTGCGCGCGAAACGCCGGCTCATCCCAGCACGGAAACATGCGGCGCGCATCAGTCGCCTCCATCTGCGTCGACAGCATCAGCTGCTGGCCGCCGCCGGGCACTTCGTAGGGCTGCGCGAACAGGCCGTGCGGCTGCTGTTCGATCTTCCCGCGGTACGAGAAAGACAGCGTATGCACCCCGATCGGTGCCTCGGCTGGCAGCGTCACGGTGGTCAGTTGCCGGGTATCGTCGGTTGCCACCGCCTTCACCGGCTTGCCGTCCAGGCGCACATTGCGCAAGGTCTCGTTGACGGAGTTGAACACCAGGGTTGTGCTCGCCGAGCGGAATTGCAGCTGCACCGTTTCGGTACCGCTGAACGTTGAGCGGGCGGGGGCGGGCACCAGACTGACGCTGTAGCTGAGGGGCACGACATTCTTCGGTAACCGGCCGGGCGCCGCATCGAATGAGAATGGTGCTGGTGCGGGCGCGTTCGGCGACTCACCCGCGGGTACGGCTACCGCCACCGCGAGCGACACGGCGCCTGCGGCAATGCTCGGCGCGCGAATGTGCTTCGTCCTCATCTGCCGTCCTCCATCCCCATAATGGGCTGTCAGCCGATCTGGCATCCGCGTGTCGCTGTCACCACAGCGCTCGGCGCCCCGCGGCCGGGCGCTACTTTGCCATCGGTGTGCCCGGATGGCGAATTTCATCTGCCCGGTCATAGCGTCGATTATCCCCGGTGGCAGACCGAGCGCGCCGGCAGCCGGTGCGAGCCAGGCCGCCCATCCCCAACCGGGGGGATTTCCAATGCCGCGCCGCCGCGCCGGGCCCCTGGCTCCGGCGGTTCCTGGATGCCCGGAGACCGGGAACCGGCCTGCCCTGATGGCATCGTTCCCAGGCGCCCCTTCGGTCGCGCCGGCCGGGCGCGGCGGGCACATTTGCGGCCGGGCCCGGGCGAGGACTAGGATTCGGTCCGTATAAGCAAGATTCGCCGGACACGGGCCGCGAAATTCTACTAATAAGGCGTTTGGATCAGGGAGATCGGCTGTGGACATCAACAAGATCATCACACGTGCCAAGTCAATGTTGCTGTCACCGCGCGCGGAATGGCCGCTGGTTGCCGCCGAGCCCGACACCGTCGGCGGCCTGTACTCCGGTTACATCGCCGTGGTGGCCGCCATACCCGCGATCGCGCACTTCCTGTCCTCGACTCTGATCGGCGTGTCGGTGCCGTTCCTGGGCGCGTTTCGTGTCCCACTGGCCGCCGGAATCACCGCTGCGGTACTCAGGTACGTGCTGTCGCTGATTGGGACTTTTGTGGTGGCGCTGATCGTAGACGCACTCGCACCTTCCTTTGGCGCGGAAAAAAATCGTGTACAGGCCCTCAAGACCGTCGCCTATGCCTCCACCGCCGCCTGGGTAGCATCCATCATCGGCATCATTCCGGGCCTCGGCCTGCTTGCGGCGCTGGCCGGCGGCATCTACAGCATCTATCTGCTTAACATGGGCCTGCCTTTCACGATGAAATGTCCGCCGGAAAAGGCCATCGGCTATACCGCTGTCTCGGCGATCGTGGCAATCATCATTTGGTGGGTACTCGCCCTGGTCGTCGGCTCGATGGCGGGGCTGGGGCTCGGCATCGGCCGCGGTATTAGCGGTTATTCGGCCCCGGGTTATACGCACCAGGGCGGTGACTTCGCCGCCGGTACCACCGGCGCGGCGCTGCAGGCCTGGTCCAAGAAGATGGCGGACGCCAGCAAGCAGGTCGACGCGGCGCAGAAATCCGGCGATCCCGGCGCCCAGGCGAATGCCGTCGGGCAGATGATCGGCGCCGCGGTCGGCAGCGGCGGCAAGGTCGAATCGCTGGCACCCGATCAGATCAAGCCGTTCGTGCCCGACACGCTGCAGGGACTGAAGCGCACGCAACTCTCGGTCGACCGAAGCGGCGCGCTGGGCGTGCAGATCTCCAAGGCCACCGCGACCTATTCCGATGACGGCCAGCGCCGGCTGAATCTGCAGATCACCGATACCGGATCGCTCAAAGGCCTGGTGGGATTTGCCTCCGGCTGGGCGGGCGTGGAGAAGGACACTGAAACCGATACCGGCTACGACAAGACCTACAAGAGCGGCGGGCAACTGGTACACGAGAAATGGGACAGCCGCGGCAACTCCGGCGAATACGGCGTCGTCGTCGGGGATCGATTCGCCGTCGATGTGTCCGGCAGCGCGGCGAGCATCGATGAATTAAAGGCCGCCGTCGCCAGCATCGATCTGGCCGGACTCGCGGCACTCAAGAACCAGGGCGTGCAGCCCAACTGAACTGCGCCGCAATGGATTGCGGCGCAGCAGCAGCCACCCCTATTTGGCCAGCTGCACCATCGTCGACACCACCCAGCCCTCATTGCCGAGTTCGTCGTTGACCTTCCACCAGACGCCCTGCTTGTCGCCGGTCGGATAGAGCTGCATTCCGGCATCCAGGTCGCGCACCACTTTGGATTTCAGGTCCGGGCTGGTGTACAGCTTGCTGGGTTTGGCCATCGTGACCGCCTGCTGGACGTTGTCGGCCTTGGCGTCCGGCGCCGAACTCCTAACGTCGTTCACCAGCTTGGTGTACGCATCCAGGTACGCCATCGCGACCACCTGTCCGATTTCGGTGTTGGCGTAGCTGCTGGCGCCCGCGGCGGCGAATCCGCCGAAGAATCCCAGGCCACCGCCGCCCATCCAACCTAGGTCGGTCTTCTTTGCATGACCCTGCTCGAGCGCCACCTGCTCGGTCGAGCGCACGTCGGTCATCGTCAGCACCACATCCGCGGTCTTGCTCTTGAGACTGATGCCTCCGGCCACCGCGCCGACTCCGCGCCCCAGCAGGCTACCCAGGGCGGCACCGACATTCGTGCCCTGCGCATTGCCGTTACGGTTGGCGATGTCCGGGACCAGCACGTAGTCGGCGGCCTTCATCTGCCCCTTGCCGATATTGGATCCCACGCGCTCCTCGCCGCTCGACGCCAGCTCGCGCTCGGCTTTCGCCGCTGCCAGCCCCTTGCCACGATCCACCAGCGTGAAGCACTTGGACTGCGAGACATACACCTTGATCAACGCGGCGGGCGAATCCAGTTGCATCGCGGTCCACCACGGATTTTCCGGCTCGGTTACCGCCAGCGTACCGATCTTCTTGTCGCACACCGGAATCTGCGGTTGCGCGTTGGCGTCGGCCGCGGCGGCGGACTGCCCAGCGCCCGCTCCCACCGCCCCCGTCGCCGCCAATATCAAGCTAAGGTAGTACCGGGAACCCTTGTTAGACATTTTCGCTTCCCTCCGAGTCTGCGAATTATGCGCAATTTTAAGCTACTCCCGCCACAATCTTACCCCTAGTTGAAGTCACGCGGC
Source organism: Gammaproteobacteria bacterium (assembly GCA_013289615.1). Taxonomy (GTDB): domain Bacteria; phylum Pseudomonadota; class Gammaproteobacteria; order Steroidobacterales; family Steroidobacteraceae; genus FEN-1191. The sequence goes on along the minus strand of JABCZO010000023.1, from coordinate 47,625 downwards.
GCGCCGGTCCGGCAAATCGGGCATATTCTGTATCAACAAACACTCGATCGAACCGCAATCCGGTGGGGACAGATGGAAAAGGTGTTCATTTCGGCTGAGTCGCTGTTGCACGATTCGATGGAACTCGCCATCCGAATCGTTCGCAGCGGCTTTCGCCCGAGCTTCCTGGTCGCCGTATGGCGCGGCGGCGCGCCGATCGGCATCATGGTGCAGGAGGTACTCGAATACCACGGTATCCACGCCGACCACATCGCGATCCGGACCTCGTCGTACACCGGTATCGACCATCAGGCCAAGACGGTGCGGGTGCACGCGCTCGACTATCTGGTCTCTCGCCTGTCGGCCGAGGACCAGTTGCTGCTGGTCGATGACGTGTTCGATTCGGGGCTGAGCATCGAGGCGATCATGCGCGAACTTACCGGCCGCTGCCGCCGCAACCTGCCGGCCCAGGTGCGGATCGCGACTGCCTACTACAAGCCGCAGCGCAATCGCAGCAGCTTGAAGCCCGACTATTACGTACGCGAGACCAATGACTGGCTGGTGTTCCCGCACGAACTGCAGGGACTGACTCGCCAGGAAATCCTCGATCACAAACCGGTAGACGCCAGCTTTTTCGATGTCGGTTAGGGCATTACGCGGTGACGATGAATAGATCCGGCAGACGCTTGCCGAAGTACTCGGCTCGCTCTGAACCTGGGCGTAGAATGCAGCCATGAAATACCTGCACACCATGGTCCGCGTGACCGATCTGGAAGCTTCCTGCAAGTTCTACTGCGACGCGCTCGGGTTGCATGAAATAAAGCGCATGGACAGCGACAAGGGGCGCTATACGCTGGTGTACCTGGCCGCGCCCGGCGACGAGGACGCCCAGATCGAGCTGACCCACAACTGGGATCCCGAAAGCTACAGCGGCGGGCGCAATTTCGGTCACGTGGCCTACCAGGTGGACGATATCTATGCCACCTGCCGCCTGCTGATGCAGCACGGCGTGACCATCAACCGTCCGCCGCGCGACGGCAAAATGGCCTTCGTGCGCTCACCCGACCTGATATCGATCGAGCTGCTGCAGAAAGGCGCTGCGCTGGCGCCGCAGGAACCGTGGCTATCGATGCCCAGCGTCGGCAGCTGGTAGCGGCGACGGATCAGCCGCGCCGCTCGACACTCATCAGCACGTCGTCGCGCATGCGCAGATTGATACGCGCTTCCATCTCCCTTGGGCCCGAATGCGCACAGCGCAGCCTGAACTGACGTGCCGCCTGGTAGATGTGAATGGCCATTTCGTAGGTCGCGAAAGTCTCGCCGACGCAGTGGCGCGGACCGGCCGAAAATGGGATGAAGGCAAAGCGATGCGCCGCGGATTCCGCGCCGGCGCCGAAGCGATCGGGTCGAAACTCGTCCGGCTCGGGCCAGTGCTGCGGATCGCGTTGCACGACATACGGACTCATGAAAACATCGGTCCCTGCCGGAGCCTGGTAGCCGGCAAGGCGGTCCGCGTGGATGCAGCGGCGCGTCAGCACCCACACCGGCGGGTACAATCGCAGCGCCTCCAGGATAACCTGATGCGTGTAGTGCAGCGATTCGAGCGACGACAGCCGCAGATCTGCCAGCTCGACCGCATCGACTTCGGCATGCAGCTTGGCTTCCACCTCGGGATGCTGCGATAGCAGGTACCAGACCGAATTGAGCACCGCGGCGGTGGTTTCGTGTCCGGCGACAATGATCGACATCACTTCGTCGATCAGTTCCCGGTGCGACATCGACGAGCCGTCGCGGCGATCGCGTGCCGCCATCATCATCGCCAGCCAGTCGTCGTCGCCGTCGCCGGCCGCGTCGGCTGCCCTCGGCGCATCGGCCGTGGCCGAGGCTTCGCGCCGAGCGATGACGCTCTCGATGTGCTTACCCAGTTGCCGGAAGCGGAACGCGAAGCGCAGATCGCGGGCCGCCTCCTCGGTCAGCATGGCGAACGGATTGGCGCCAAGATCGCCCAGCAGGCGATCGAAATCGGCGCCGAGGGTGGCGCGCAGCACGACTTCCAGCGCGCTCTCGCTGGTCTCGCGGGTGACGTTCAGCATTTCGCCGCTGGCGGCTTTTTCCGCCCAGCTCGCGAGCCGGCGGCGGTTGATATCGGCGATCAGTTGGCCGAACCGCTCGACGCGCGAGCGCTGAAACATCGGCTGCATCATCCGATGCTGGCGCTTCCAGACCTCGCCTTCGCTGACGATGATGCCGTCGCCGACCAGGATCCGGACGCGATCCAGACCCACCCCGATGGTGTAGTTGCGGTAATTGGATACCAGGACGCGCTTGATGGTGTCGGGATCGGCAATGACCCAGGTATCACTGTTGCGCCCTGGCGCATGCACGCGATAGATGTCGCCGAACTCGGCGCCATCCTGCACCATCCGCGACAGCGAATCGTCGGTGGAACCAACGTCGAATTGCGCATGCGCGCAGGGCGGACGGGGGTCATCGCTGTCCGGGGAAGCCATGCAGTCCTCGTGGGTCCGGTGCCGCAATATAGCCGACCAACCAGGCCATTGCCCGCGTCATTTCGCCGCTTCGCTTTGTTATCATGGCGCTGCCGCGGCACTCATTCCGGATCCGCGCGCTGCATTGAAAGGATAAAGATGACCCCGCCCTGGTACCGATTGCTGCCGCGCGCCGCGACGCTGGCTATGAGCGCGTGGCTACAGCTCGGGTTGCCGGCCAACGCGACCGCCGCACCCGGCCAGCCACCCGCCGCTGCCGATCCCGCTGCTGCAGGCTCGATGTGGGATCTGTCCGAGCTGTATGCAACGCCCGAGGCCTGGAGCGAGGCCCTGGCGCGGGCGCAGGCGGCAGCGACCGCGCTCGCCAGCTACAAGGGCACCCTGGGTGGAAGTGCCAGCGCGATGTTCACCGCACTCGATGGCATCAGTGCCGTACGGCGCGAATGGCAGCGCCTGGACGTCTATGCAAGCCTGAAGGCCGATGAGGATGTGCGCGTCGCAAGCAACCAGGAGCGTCGTCAGCAAAGCCAGGCCCTGGGCACGCTGGTCGCGGAGAACATCTCGTGGGTCGCGCCGGAGATCATCGCGCTGGGTGCCGATACCGTGCACCGCTTCCTGTCCGAAAACGCGCTGCTGGCACAGCGCTTTGATTTCTTCCTCAATGACACGCTGCGTGGCGAACCCCATACCCTGGGCGATCAGGCCGAGAATGTCATGGCCACCGCCGGTACCTTCCTGCAGCAGCCCGGCACGGTACGCGCACTGCTCGCCAACGGCGAACTGCCGATGCCGACAGTCACACTGTCCGGCGGAAAGAAAGTGCGGCTCGATCCGCCGGCCTACGACAAGTATCGCCAGGCGGCCAACCGCGCCGATCGCAAGCTGGTGTTCGACGCGTTCTGGGGCGCCTGGAGCCACTACCAGGGAACCCTCGGTGGGCTGCTGAGCGCGCAGGTGATGGGCGACTCGTTCACCGCGCGGGCACGTCACTTCCAGAATTCGCTGCAGGCCGCGCAGTTCGGCGACAACATGCCGGCCGCGGTGTATCGGACGTTGGTCGATGAGACCAATGCGGCACTGCCGACCCTTCATCGCTACCTGCGGCTGCGCCAGCGATTGCTTGGTATTCACGGTCCGCTGCGCTACTACGACAACTACCCGCCGATAGTCGCGCTCAAGCCGCTGCCGGTATTCAGCGTCGCGGACTCCAAGCGCATCACGCTCGAGGCGTTGCAGCCGCTGGGCGAGGATTACCTCGGCCTGCTTCGCCGCGGCTTCGCCGGACGCTGGATGAATGTCGATCCGCATCCGGGCAAGGCCCAGGGTGCCTACATGAATGGCTCGGCGTACGACGTACACCCGTACCTGCTGCTCAATCACAATGGCGACTATCAATCGCTGACGACCATCGCGCATGAGTGGGGTCACGCGGTCCACACGCTACTGTCCAACAGCGCGCAGCCGTTCGACAAGTCCGGCTATTCGACCTTCATCGCCGAGTCGGCCTCGATCGGAAATGAGATGCTGCTCAACGACTACATGGTCGAGCATGCCGGCTCGAACGCGGAGAAGCTCTATTACCTGGGGCTGGGCCTGGATGAGATCCGTGGAACCTTTTTTCGCCAGGTCCAATTTGCCGAGTTCGAGCTGCGCATACATGAGGAGCTCGAACAGGGGCATGCGCTTTCGGGCGCGCGCATGAGCGCGATGTACTGCAGCCTGCTGCGCAAGTACTACGGCGAGGCCGAAGGGGTCATGAAGATCGACCCGGAGTATTGCGTCGAGTGGAGCTACGTGCCCCATTTCTACCTGGACTTCTATGTCTACCAGTACGCGACTTCAATGGCCGGGGCGGCGTACATGACCGACGCGATATTGAAGGAAGGCGCGCCCGCGCGCGACCGGTTCCTGGCCATGTTGCGAGCCGGCAGTTCCGAATACCCGTACGAGCTGTACAAGCGCGCCGGCATCGACATGGCTACGCCCGCGCCGTATCGGGCTTTGATCGCGCGCATGAACCGGATCATGGACCAGATCGAGGCGCTGCAACCGCCTAAACCGAAGACCTAGCGTCGCGGCGCTGCGCTCACCGCCCGGCGCCATGCTCACAGGTAGGGCAACATCAGGTGTGCGGCGTTATCGCGCAGCCGGGTCGGTAACGAGCGCCGGTCCAGATCGGCCTGCAGCAGGCGGGTGGTCTGCTTGGCGACGATCCTTGCGCTCACCTGGTCGACGATCAAGGATTGATAGACCTCGAGGTTGATCTCGAAATTCAGCCTGAAACTGCGCATGTCCCAGTTGGCGCTGCCGACCAGGCACCAGATGCCGTCCACCGCCATCAGCTTCGAATGATCGAAAGGCGGCTTGTGGGTCCAGATGCGGCAGCCGGCAGCCAGCAGCGGCCCGATGTGGGCGCGCATCGCCCAATCGACGGTCGGGTGGTTGCTGTGCTCCGGCAGCACGATATCGACCTCGACATTGCGCATCGCCGCCAGCGCCAGCGCGGTAATGATTCGATCGTCGGGTAGAAAATATGGCGTCATGATCCGGATCGAGGTGCGCGCGCAGGCGAGCGCTTCCAGCACCAGCATCTCGATTTTCTCCAGATCCTGATCAGGACCCGAGGTGATCGCACGCACCAGGCTGTCGCCGAGCGCCTCGAGCCGCGGAAACCATGCCGGCCCCGCCAGCGTTTCACCGGTGGTGAAGAACCACTGTGCCGCAAATGCCTCGCACAGCTGCGCCACGACCGGCCCTTCGAAGCGGAAATGGGTATCGAGCACCGCGTGCCGGGGATGGCGCGCCACGACATTTTCGGCGCCGATGTTCAATCCTCCGGTGAACGCAACGCAGCCATCGACGCACAGGATTTTGCGGTGCGTGCGCAGATTGAGAAACGGCATGCGCCAGGGCAGCACCGAGTGCATGAACCGGGCGACCGGGACGCGCGCGTGATGCAGCCTCCGATAGGTGGCGGAGCGCAGATAGCCGCCGCCGTAGCCATCGATAAGCACTCGTATTTCCACACCGCGCCGGCGCGCACCGATCAGCGCCGCGATGAACTCATGCCCGACCTCATCGGCGCGAAAGATATAACTCGACAGCGCGATGCTGGTCGCGGCGCCCTTGATTGCCGCGATCATCTGCGGATAGGCAGCGTCGCCGTTGGCCAGCAGGCTAACCGCGTTGCCGGGCTGGACCTCGCGCCGGCTGATACGGCGCGCCGCCAGTTCCAGACCAGCCAGGTGCTCGCAGCTCGCGGGCGCCGGCGAAGCATCGATTACCGGGTCCTCGAGTGCGGCGACGCTGCGGCTGCGGGCGCGGCGGCGCACGCGGTTGATTCCCAGGAACAGGTACAACAGGCTGCCGACCACCGGCGACAGCCACGCCAGTCCGATCCATGATACTGCCGATCCGGGATTGCGATTGTGCGCGAGCACGTGCAGGGTGACGCCGGCGGCCAGCACAAAATGCGCGATCGACAGCGCGATCGCGAGGTACGGAACGAACACGGCAGGCACGGCTTGCAGGCCTAGCGCTGCAGCTTGTGCGCGCGCAATTCGGCGGCGGCGAGCTCGACCGAGGGCTCGAAAGAGCGCATCTCGTAATAGCGCATGCGCTTATAGACCGCATAGTCCGCCGCCATGTAGGCCGCGACCCAGCCACGAGCGCCGTCCAGCACCGCCAGGCGTAACAGGTAGTCCTTGAGGAAAGTCAGGATGAAGACCAACGGCCATTGGTACGGTCGGCTGGCGCGCCCGCGCTCGCGCCAGTCGAGCGCCTTGAGTTCCGCATAGCGCAGGTACTTGAGCTGATGGTGCACCAGTGTGGGATTCAGATAGTGCATGAATGGCGGCTCGAAGCTCACTTCCTCGCCGCGGTACTGCAGCGATTCATGCACCCGAGCCTCGCTCCAGCGCGCGCGCTGGCGGTGATAGATGCGCGGCTTTCTTTCGCGCACCATCAATCTATACCAGCGCAGTGGCCTGCCCATGAACCAGGCGGTCCGGAACAGCACGCCTGCCGCCGCGTTCGAAGCCAGCAGATCCGGCAGGCCCTGTTGCAGCGCCCGTGTCAGCTCCGGAGTCAGCGCCTCATCGGCATCGAGCGACAGTATCCAGTCTTGGTTCGCCAGGCCGCTGGCGAAGTTGCGTTGTGCACCGAACCCAAGCCAGGGCTGATCGATCACCCGCGCTCCATGGGCCGCCGCGATCGCCCTGGTGTCGTCGTCGCTGCCGCAGTCGACCACTATCTTTTCGACGGCAAAGCCCACGCTGTCGAGGCAGCGCGCGATATTGGCCGCCTCGTTATAGGTGATGACGATCAGGCTGATGGGAAGCATGGATGACGTCACTGCTGATTCACCTGCGGTCCGGGCCGCTGCCGAGCGCTGCCTGCCACGCGGCCAGAACCTGCTCGGGCTTAATGTACAGCATCGAGCGTTCGCCTTCGTGCTCTCCGATCACGCATTGAACCGCCGCCCGCCGGCCCCGCGGCGCATACATGAAAGGTTCGGTCTTGCCGAAAATGGCGACCACGGTACAGCCCACGGCGGCCGCCAGGTGCGCCGGCCCGGTGTCCACCGAAATCATCCCCGTGGCACGCCCGGCCAGGCCGAGGAGCCTTGAAATTGAGAGTTCATGCACGACGTTGTATGCGCCGCTGATGCCGGCGATGCGCAGGATGTCCTGGTTGAGTCCGGATTCCTGCGGCACTCCGAGCAGCAAAATCGCATGCCCGGGATGCAGTGCCCGCAGTCCGCGCAACACGGCGGCCCAGTTGTTCTCCGGCCAGTACTTGGAATTGCTGCGGCGACGGCGCAGGCCACGGCGCATGGTGCGCTTGTTGCCCGCCTGAATCAGGATCAATGGCGCGCCTGCCCATGGACGCGCCTGCGACCAGGCGTCGACCTCCAGGCGCTGTTGGTCGGTCACGATCAGCTCTCCAAACGCATCGTCGAACTGCGGCGGCAGGTCCTCGCCGCCGAGCACCTGCGGATTGCGCCAGGCAAAGCGCAGCCATCGATCGCAGAAATGCGAGCCGGACAACCCCGGCAGATCCTCGTGGTGACACCAGTGTTGCGCTGTCCAGCCCGCGCGCAGCAGCAAGCGGCAGACCTTGCGATTGTCGTGATCGAATAACCAGGTCGGTCCGGGGCCGCGTGCGCGCAGCTCGCCTACCAGCCGCCGCTGTCCCGGACTGAGCCAGTAGGGAGGCTTGCGGCTGGCGAGCAGGAAGATGTCGCCCACCCCCGGTTGTCCGTGCAGCAGCGGTCGGGTCCAGCCGGCAGCGGCCAGGATATCCACCGGCTGGCCGAGGCGCGCATGCAGGTGACGAATGGCCACCGTGAGCATCACCATGTCGCCCAGGGCGCCGAAACGCACCGCCAGCGGCCGTGGATTCAACGCCGATCCAGCAGCGCGCCGTCACGCACGGCGCGGCCGATGTCGTCGACGGCGCCCTGTACGCGCGCCAGGAAACCCTGCTTGTTAGCGAGGAACCAGCCGCGCGCTGCCGCTCCGATCGCATCCAGTTGCGTCGTGCTCAGCAGCAGCGCGCCCGCGATTGCCGCCTCCAGCGCGCTCTCGTCGAATCGCGCCATGCGCGCCAGATTGTGCTGCTCGCCAAGGTGTGCGCCAACCAGCACACCACGCCCGGCGCCGACCAGCTCATTCATCGGCGGCGCGTCGCAGGTGAATGTCACCGCACCGACGCTCAGTGCCTCGGCGATGTAGTGGCCCCAGCCCTCGGCCTCGGACAGGCACAGGTGAAAGCGATGCGCATTCTGCAGCGTGCGCAGGTCCTGGTTGCTCTCAAAGCCATGCCGATGGACGATGTTCGCCGCCAAGGCCGGGCGGCTGGCATCGCCGGCGGGCGTATCCTGCAGCAGTGTGAGCCGCGGCCATTCCGGATGCCGCTGCCACAGCGCCAGCAGGCGCTCGGTACCCTTGAGCGGACTGCGACCAGCCAGGTGCAGAAACTGCGGCAGCCGTTCTACGGTGTGCTCGAAGCGATCCTCGCTGTCGAAACCTATTCTGAGCACGCGGCTGCCGCGCGCCGCGAACAGTTCCTCGGCCACGACGGTCTTGGCCCAGACCCGATCGGCGATGCCCAGCATCGCAACGTCGCGACGGTCGGTCCATTCCGGATTGGGCACCAGCACGTTGCAGCGAGCCTGCCGCACGAACTGCGGCCAGATGTGCTCGAGCATGACATTGACGTCGAACGGCGGATGTGGCGGCGCGCCACGCAGCCTGCCCACACGCATTGCCAGGCGCGCCAGCAGTGAACGGCGACGCTTGCGATCGCGCCGCTCGCAGGGATGCTGCGTGACGTGGCAGCCGCTGGCGATGAGTGCGGCACCCAGAAGTTCGAGATCGCGCGACAGACCGACGCCGTTGGATTTTCCGACCAGCCTGAGCTTGAGCCCCGGCTGGATCGCGGCTGCGTGCTGAGGGTTGGCAGCCATCATGTGCCGGCGCGCGCAGCCGTGCACCGGCGCAGCAGCAGCGCACCGGCAAGTGCCAGCAGAGCGAACGCATCGAGACTGCCGCCGCCCCCGCCGCCGGATCCGGCACTGTCAGCGATTGCAGTCAGCACCACTGAGCTTGCGTTACTGCCGCCGGCACCGCTGCAGGTGAGCGTGTAGGTATTCGCACCGACGCCGGCTGGTGTGACGCTGCGGTTGCCACTGGTGGCCTGCGCGCCCGACCAGCTGCCTGAGGCGCTGCAGCTCGTGGTGCTGATCGACGACCAGCTGAGGGTTGCTGCAGTACCGATTGTCACCATAGCCGTGCTCAGCGACAGCGAGGGCGGCGCCGGTGGCAGCAACGCCAGCGCGGCATCCGCCTGGATGAAGCCATAGCCGCTGTCATAGTTCAGCGCACTGCCCATCATCAGGGCACTGGCCTGTAGCGCGGCGTTGATCTGCCGCGCGCTCACCGCCGGGTTGGCTTGCATCATCAGGGCGGCCGCCCCCGCCACGTGCGGTGCCGCCGCCGAGGTACCGAAGAAATTCGGCAGCGACGCATCGTTCTCACATCCGGAAATCGACGAGTGCAGCGCCACGGAATACCCGAGGAAGGTATCGTTCACGCCGTCAGGCCCGACGAGCTGCGGCTTCTGGCGCATCTGTCCCGGCGGGCTCAGACGGGCGCCGGACGCATCGAACAGGATCGGATCTCCGCCCGCCGATGAAAAGCCTTCCAGCACCGCCGGCGTGGTCCCACATCGCGGGGTCTGGGAGAAGTACGCCGCCCCGATCGCCATGGCGCCGGCAGCATTCGGATGGCCCTGAATGGTAGCGCTGCTGGTGGCAAAGTTGTCGATCGTGACCGCGGCGCCGTCGCCATCGAGAAGCAACTTGATCCTGCCCGGCGGGTGCGTGCCGTTCGCAAGACCGATAGACAGGTTCAGGGATACTGCGGGCGTCGACCCGCTCGCGGCGGCCGAATTGCCAACGATCAGAAGCTGCACCGGATCCCCCCCGATGGCGTTCGGCCCGGTGCAGGTGATGGCACTGGTCGTCGGCTCAAAGTCGATCTGATCGTCGCCGGGAGCACCGATCACGCAAAGATCGAGCGCGCTGGTGGCGCCACCGCTGCTGGGCGCCCCGGTGACGTAAGGCTGGTCCCATTCGAGGATCAGCACCACGAATTCGCCCGGGAACAACGACGGAATCGTAACCGGCAACATGGCGGCGGTGCTTGCACCGGAGGTATCGAAATTGAGCAGCTGCTCGCCTTCGGTGGGCGCGGTCACGGAAGTGATAGGGAACGCGGGCGCGGAGTTTTCATAGGAGTTGCGAGCGTTGTTGCCGGCCGATGAGAAGTACGCCACCCCCAGGGCCGACACCTGGTCGATCGCCTGCGCTATCAGGCCGTCCTGGAAGAACGGCTCGTTCGTGTAGCCGACATCGTCGTCGATGATTTTTGCTCCGGCCTGCGCCAGCCGGACAATGCCGCTGGCGAAGTCGGCCTCGCTGTTGTCGGCGGTGTAGAAGGCCAGGCCGGCGTCCGGCGCCACCGCATGCACGATCTGCAACAGCGCCCGACCTTCATCGGTGAACGGCAGGTGCTCGGGAGCGCCATAGCTGGTGCAGTCGGCCTCCTTGAGCACGGTGATGGCGGGCGGCAATGCGCCCGTCATCTGATCCTGGGCATAGCTGGCGGTGAAGCCATTCGACGCATAGCCATTGAAGCCGGAGGCAGGCACGCCATCGGTGGCGTAGCTCTGGTAGCAGTTGAAACTGTCGGACAGTACGCCGACAGTGATGCCCGCGCCGCTCAGGCTGGGGTAGCTCGCGCGGATCGCCGCGCTGCCTTGCGCGAAATCGCCCTGCGTGGCCACCGGGCCGGCGCGGGTCCTGGGCATCGATGCGCGGGCAAATGCCAGTTCGGTAACCATTGCGGTGCGCGCGATCTGATCCACCGGCAGCCAACCGCCGACGTCATTGGCAAACACGGCGCCATCGCGCAGGCCCAGATTCTGCAGCGCGCTTTTGAGCGCCTGGGGATCGCCGATGGTGATCGCATCGATCAGCACCTCGGGAACCGCCAGTGGTGCGGCCAGCCGAAACCGCGCCGCCGGATTGAGCGCGTGCAGGCCGCCGAGCGCAAGCCCGGCGGCAATGCCCGGGTAGCGCCGGGAAATCTCCGCCAGCGCGCCGTCGAGCCTGGCGCTGCTGGCATGCCCCGCCTGCCGCGCTGGCGCGCCGCCGAACACCTGCAGATGCGCCGGGGCACGCCCGGGGCTGAACTGCGCGGCGGACCGGATCGGTTCGGCGCGGGCAGCCGGCCCGGCTGCCAGGGCCCCCGCCATCACGATGCCAACCCAGCCGCGTAGCCGCCACATGCGCCGATGCCCCTATTTAAAGTTACAGCCCCAGGCGCCCGATACGAGTTCGCGCACACCGATCGACGGCGAGAATCACCCGGCAGCAGTTTAAACTAGCGCACCAACCCATCGTGAGTGAATGATCATCGTGAGTGAATGAACTGGGTAATGCTCTGGGACAGTGCGCACGACTCGACGACGCGGTGGCCAGTTATCGGCGCGCGCTGGCAGCACTGCCAACGCTTCGTCTGCCTGCGTAGCCGCTCAGGCGTGCTCGAGGGCGGCGCCGAGCTCTGCGATCGCGCAGACGATGTGATAGAAGCTGCTCGCAGGCGCACTCTGCTGCACGAACTGGCCGTCGGGCTTTAGCCGGTCGTGCCATAGGCCGGGAACCTCGGTATCGAGGTAGCGTCGCAGCCCCTGCGCCGCGCGCGCCGCCATCGACCAGTAGCGCGGGTCCTGCGTCGTTGCAGCCATCAGCGCGGCAGCCTTCAGCCGCTCGGTCTGCGGCCACAGGCGCGCCTCGGCATCGTGAATGCTGAAGTCGTCGAGCAGTGCATTGACTGCGACGCCGTCGCGGATGCCGTGCGTCTCGCCGATCTGCACCAGTGTCGCGGCAGCTTGCGAGCTGCCTGCGCCGCCGGCGCGGGCCCAGCACAGCAACAGCCACGCCCACTCGAATTGATGGCCGGGCTCCACGATCCGCCCCGCGCTGCCGGCCAGCGGCACCCAGTGCTCGTCAAAGTTTTCGCGCAACGCCCCGCTGCCGGCGTCGATGAAACGGCCAAGTGCGAGCGTAACGATTTCATCGGCGAGCGTGCGCCACTCCGCATCGTTGCCAACCGACATCCAGCTCAGCGCCGCCTCGAGCAGATGCATGTGCGGATTCGACAGCAACGGCAGCGCATCCGGCACACCGGAGCTGAACCCGGCCCCGGGGCGCTTCAGGTGCCGGTACAGCGCCGAGCGCAGGGCGCGCGCCGCGTCGACGAGCTCGGGCCCGGGCCGCAGCAATCGCTCGCTCTCGGCCAGAGCGAGCAGCACGAACGCCTGGTCGTACAGGAACGCGCGTTCGTCTAGCGGCTTGCCGTCGGGCGCGACCAGGGTGCGGAACAGGCCGTCGGATCGGCGGTAATACGCCAGAAAATACTTTAGCCCCTGCGTCGCCAGGCGGCGCGCCTCATCAGAATTCCAGCCAAGGCTCGCGCCGCGTGCGAATGAGTAGATCTGCCGCGCCTGAACCCGGGCACGGCGCGGCTGGTGGGCGCTCGGGCCGGCACCGGTCAGGCTCTCTTCAAAGCCACCGCGGAGCCGGTCATATCCCTGTGTCGCCCACAGCGGATAGGCGTCGTTCAGCAGCCAGCGGCGCAGCAATTGATGCTCGCGCTTCAGCGTCGCGAGCACTTCCGCGGCACTGGCTGAGCTCGCGGCCTCAGTGGGCGGCATTGCTTGCCGCGGCCAGCTGGCCTGCGACCGTTGCCCTGGATGCGGCAACGGCGAAGGCGCTGATGCACGCGCCGGCAATCAGCGGCACCAGGTAGGCGGCCCGAAGTCCTGCGACATCGGCCAGTCCTCCCACCAGCGGCGGCATGACCGCGCCGCCGACGATCGCGATGCACAGCAGCCCCGAGGTAGCAGCACCGGAGGCGGTCGAGCGCTCGAGCGTAAGCGTGAAAATCACCGGAAACATGATGGAATTGATTAGCCCGACCGACAGTGCCGCCCAGCCGGCAAGTTCTCCCGGCGCCCGGGTCACTGTCAAGCACAGGATCGGCGCCACGGCGGCGGCGGCCGCGAGCAGCAATGCGGCGCGCACACGGGTCAGCAGCGCGCTGCCGATGAATCGGCCTGCCATCGCATTCATGGTACTCAGGGACGGATTCAGGACTCGCCCGATTTTTTTCCAGCGCGAATCGGGTCGGACCGTCGGGGCCAACAGATCAGACCTGACGCACCGGTTTAATGGTCACCGGGCGGCCGGCGGCGCTGCGCTCAGCATCGGTATCCACCGCGACTGCGAGCGCTCCGAGCGGACCGGCGCGCGTGCCGAGTCCGGGTGGCCCGATGTAGAGTTCCAGCCCGGAGGTCACCTGAGGGATATCGAGGTAACCATTCAGGCTGGTCGCGAGACAGGAGCGGATACGAGGAAACAGGTGCGGCTGGGCGCTGAGCACACCGCCGCCGATCAGGATTCGCTGCGGGGCAAGCGAGACCACCAGGATGTGGGCAAGTTGGCCGAGCGCGTGGGCAACCGTGTCCCAGATCGGGCTATTCTCGGACAGATTGACCGTCGAGCCGCCGCTGCGGGCCTCGATCGCGGGCCCTGAGGCAAGCCCCTCGACGCAATCGCCATGAAATCGGCAACTACCAGGCCAGTCATCTCCGGCGAAGCGCACCACTCGCACATGGCCCAGTTCCGGATGGTGGCAACCGAGCACGGCGCTGCCGCCGGCGACCATGCCGACGCCGACGCCGGTGCCCACCGTGATATAGGCATAGTCGGTCAGGCCACGCGCACTGCCCCAGCTGCCTTCGGCCAGTGCCGCGCCGATCACATCGGTGGTAAGGCCGACCGGCACGCTGAAGCGCTCGGAGAAGAATCCGGCCAGATCAGTGCCCGTCCAGCGCTCTTTGGGCGTGGTGCCAATGCGCCCGTAGGTGCGCGAATCGCGGCGCAGATCGAGCGGACCGAAGGCGGCCACGCCGATCGCTTCGAATTTTCCGAGCGCTGCCTGCCAGCGCTCCAGCACCTGCGCGATCGCGCCGAGTGTCGTTGCGGGATCGCCGGTCGGCAGCACCTCCTGGGCACGGATGTCTTCGGGGCCGGTACCCAGGATACAGACGCACTTGGTACCCCCCATTTCGACGCCCGCGTAGGTGGCTGTTGGCATTGCGCGCGTATTCCGTTGTCGCGCTAGTGACCGGAGCCGGCCAGCCGCACTGCACCTGGCTCGTAGGGCGCCGGCTCGAGCAGCTCGCCTGCAACACTCGCGACGATGATGATTCGCAGTTGTGATCGCGCCAGCATCTCGCTCCCCCACTATCGCGCGCATACGTTGGTCGGCTGCGTGAGATTGATCTACCCTCTTCCATAAATCAAAAAAATTGGTTTATTGTGGCAACACGGCTGAGCACTTACGGGGGTAGCTCGTGAACGCGGGGGCACATGCGCGTAGGTGGTATCGCGCGGCGCATCGAGTGCATTATTGCTGCTGGGCGCCGGCCTGCTGAACGCGCACACCCCATGACGCTCACTCGACGCCGCCGGCACGACCTGCTCGGCGATCGCGTTGCGGGGATGAAACGGCACACCGGCCAGCGTCAATGTTGGCTTTCAGGCGAAGAGGTGATGCGGCACCACCGATTCCGGGTGCTTCTGACAGCGCTGGCGGCCCTGAGCGCAGGCGCGGATTGTGGCGCGGACGCCGCCGCGCTGATCCATCCGCTCGAGTGGCAGCAATCCGGCCCGCTCATCGCGCGGGATGCGAAAACCGAGCAGCTGGTCGATCAACTGGTCGGCAGGATGAGCAACGAGGAGAAGGTTGGCCAGCTGATCCAGGCCGATATCGGCTCGATCAAGCCGGAGGATCTGCACAAGTACAAGCTCGGTTCGATCCTGGCCGGGGGCAATTCGGCACCAGGTGACAATGCCCGCACCAGCGCCGGGCACTGGCTTGATCTGGTGGATGCGTTCTACCGCGCGTCGGTGGCGGATGGCTCCCCGGCGCATCCGGCGATACCGATTCTGTTCGCCATCGATGCCGTTCACGGCCACACGCACATCCCCGGGGCGACGGTGTTTCCGCACAACGTCGGCCTCGGCGCGGCCAACGATGCGGCGCTGATCGAGAAGATTGGGCACGCGACGGCCGAGGAGGTCGCCGCCACCGGCATGGACTGGACCTTTGCGCCCATGATCGCGGTGGTCAGGGATGTGCGCTGGGGCCGCTCGTATGAGAGTTATTCCGAAGACCCGGCGTTGGTCGCGGCCTACGCGCACGCGATGGTAGCGGGACTGCAGGGCGCTGCCGGCAGCAGCCAGTTCATGGGACCCGGTCGTACACTGGCGACTATCAAGCATTTTCTCGGTGACGGCGGCACGTTCGCTGGCCGCGATCAGTTCAACAACCTCTCGGACGAGCGCACGCTGCGCGAGGTGCACGCTGCCGGCTACCCGGCCGGCATCGCCGCCGGAGCGCTGACCGTGATGGCGTCGTACAGCAGCTGGCAAGGCACCAAGATGCACGTCAACCACGCGCTGCTGACCGACGTGCTCAAAGGCCGATGGCAGTTCCCCGGCTTCGTGGTCAGCGACTGGAATGCACAGGAGGAGATCCCCGGCTGCACCAAGTTCGATTGCCTCGAGATGCTGATGGCCGGAGTCGACATGTACATGGCACCGGACAGTTGGCGGCGGGTGTATGCAAACCTGCTCGACCAGGTCCAGTCCGGGCGGATTCCCCAGTCACGGCTCGACGACGCGGTGCGTCGGATCGTGCGCGTCAAGGCGATGGCGGGCCTGTTCGAGAAGCCGGCTCCGAAGGAGCGGGCAGGCGCCGGCAGGTTCGATCAGCTGGGCAGCCCGGAGCATCGCGCGCTGGCGCGCGAGGCGGTGCGCAAATCGCTGGTGCTGCTCAAGAATGATCTGCAGCTGCTGCCGCTCAATCCGCGCGCGCGCATCCTGGTCGCGGGTGCAGCGGCCGACGACATCGGCATTCAGTGCGGTGGCTGGACCATCGACTGGCAGGGCGATCACAACTCCAACGCCGATTTCCCCGGCGCGACCTCGATCTTCGGCGGCATCAAGGCCGCTGTGGAGGCGGCGGGCGGCACGGCGGTCCTGAGCCCCGATGGCTCCTTCAAGGAGTGGCCGGCAGCCGCGATCGTGGTCTATGGCGAAACGCCGTACGCGGAATTCGAGGGCGATCGGGAAACCCTGGAATTCTCCCCGGATGATCGCAGTCATCTGCAACTGCTGCGCCGGCTGCGCGCCGCACATGTCCCGGTCGTGAGCGTGTTCATTTCCGGTCGTCCGCTGTGGGTCAACCGCGAACTCAACGCCTCTGACGCCTTCGTAGCGGCATGGCTGCCGGGCAGCGAGGGCGCAGGCGTTGCCGACCTGCTATTCCGGCGAGCCGATGGCTCGATCCGCCAGGACTTCACCGGTCGCCTTGGCTTCTCCTGGCCGGAGAGCGCGATGCCCGTCACCTTCACCGATTCCGGCAGCGTCAAGGGCGCGCTGTTTGCGCGCGGCTTCGGTTTGTCGGTCACGCGGCAAGCCTACCTGCGGCGCCTGTCCGAGGATCCGAAGGTACCGCCGCCGCTGCGCGCGCGCGATACGCTGTTTCACGCCGGCCACGTCACTGCGCCGTGGTCGCTATACGTCAGTGATCCGACCGCCAGCGTTCGATTGACCACGGCGGCGCAGCCGAGTCCGGGCGGCGCGGTCACCGTGCAGCTCGACCCGCCGGCCGTACGCACAAGTTGGTCAGGACTGTCGGCCGGTGTAGTTACTATCGGCGGTCGTGCGGCCGACTACAGTGCACTCGCCCGCGCCGGCGCCAGCATCGATGTGCGCTATCGTGTCGGCTCGCATCCACAGCAGCCGGTAGGTGTCGGCATGTTGTGCGAAGCCCCGTACGGGACACATCCGCCGGCCGACGCCGCTACAGCGCCGATCGACTGGGGTCGTTGCGGGTCTGCTACCGGGGCCTTGCTCGACATGACGGCGCGATTCGCGTCGGCGCCAATCGGCGTCTGGCAGACCCTATCCATTCCGCTGGCCTGTTTCGCCAGCAACGGCGCCGATCTTTCGCACGTCTCGGCACCGTTTGCCGTCGCCAGCAGCGGCAAATTTACCGTGAGCTTCTCCGAGGTCAGTATTTCCCGGAATGCGGGCAACACGACCTGCCACTAACCGGCAGATGCGCGGCTGGCGCCTGCTATCAGGGGCCCGGTCCGCGCCGCGTCATGAACGCCCTAAATGCGGCCTGTGCTTCCGCGCTGACCAGCCGCTGCGCGAATTCACGGCCTTCCGACTCGATCGCGTTCAGCATCCGCTGCTGTTCGCGCATCAGCTTTTTTGTGGCCTGAAGCGCCAGCGCCGGTTTGCCGGCCAGCGTAAGCGCAGCGGCACGCGCGTGCGCAGCGACCTCCTCGGCCGATAGCGCCGCATTGGCCAGGCCGCAGTCGACCGCGGCATGGCCGTCGAGAGTCTCTCCGAGCGCGAACAGCGCAAAGGCGCGCACGTGCCCGATGCGCGCCGGCAGCAACAGGCTGGAGGCGGCTTCCGGCACCAGCGCCAGATCGACAAACGGCGTGGAGAGCCTTGCGTTGCCGGCGACATAGACCAGATCGCAGTGCAGCAGCATCGTGGTTCCGATGCCGACGGCGCGGCCCCGGACCGCCGCCACCAGTGGCTTGTCGAACTGCGCGAGCGCGCGCAGGAAGCGAAACACATCCGAGCTCTCGACACCCTGCCCCGACCCTGCCAGTGCGACAAAATCAACGATGTCGTTGCCGGCGCAGAAATCAGCACCGTCCGCGTCCAGCAGTACGGCATGAATGGACGGCTCGCTGCCGGCAAGCTCCAGCGCCGCGACCAGCGCCCGGTACATCTCGCTGGTGAGCGCGTTCTTCTTGTCAGGCCGCGCCAGCGTTATTGAAAGCAGGCCGGAACCGCGTTCGGTCCGCACCTGTGTCGAAGTGTTCATTGCGCCCACCTTCGCCGCGAACGGCATATTGCATCATTGCGTACCCGGTCCTGCGGCCGATGCTAGCGCGTACGCCGCGGCGCTGACATCCTGTCGCCGGCCATATGCCATGAAGGAGCGGACCATGACCACATTAGCGGGCAAGACTGTCTTCATCACCGGTGCCTCACGCGGCATCGGACTGGCGATTGCTCTGCGTGCGGCACGCGATGGCGCCAACGTTGCGGTGGCCGCCAAGACCAGCGCACCGCACCCAAAGCTGCCGGGAACAATTCACACCGCGGCCGAACAGATACGACAGGCTGGCGGCCGGGCACTGGCGCTTGAGTGCGACATTCGCTTCGAGCAGCAGATCGAAGCGGCGGTCGCCCGTACCGTGGACGAATTTGGCGGCATCGATATCTGCGTCAACAACGCCAGTGCCATCAGCCTCACGCCGACGTTGAAGACCGACCCCAAGCGCTACGATCTGATGCACCAGATCAACGGGCGCGGCACGTTTCTGGTATCGCGCGCCTGCATTGCGCATCTTCGAGGCGCGGTGAACCCGCACGTGCTGATGCTGTCGCCGCCGTTGAATCTGGTACCGGCCTGGTTCGCACCCTATCCGGCGTACGCACTGTCCAAATACTCGATGAGCATCTACGCGATGGCGATGGCGGAGGAATTTCGTGCCGACGGTATCGCTTTCAACAGCCTGTGGCCCCGAACCATCATCGCCACCGCGGCGGTACGCAACCTGCTCGGTGGCGAGGAGGCCATCAGCCGCAGCCGCACACCGCAGATCGTTGCCGATGCGGCACACGCGATTCTGACCAGTAACAGCCGCGAGTTCACCGGCCGGCACTGCATCGACGAGGAAGTGCTGCTCGGCATTGGCGTCACCGATCTTGAGCACTATCGCACGCTGCCAGGCACCGGCGCCCTGCTCCCGGATCTGTTCGTCGCCTGAAGGCAATGTGGCGCCGCGGGCGTAACTTCTGCCAGGCGCGAGCGAATATACCCATGTGCCGCACACCGGGCACCGGACAGCAGGGCCGCGGCGCGGCGTATGGCGGAAAACACCGTGAACCACGTTCCAGGCGTACGCACCGACCCGTCGGCGGCGGATCATTCAGGCGGCGTAAGGCCAGACGCGGGGATAGCTCTGGGGCGCAGTGGCTTCTGCCAGTCACACAACGCATTGGAAACAGAATGGCTGGTGACCAACGGCCTGGGAGGTTTTGCCAGTGGGACCGTGGCGCTGGCCAATACCCGTCGTTATCACGGGCTTCTGGTGGCGACATTGCGGCCGCCGCTCGAACGCGTCCTGATGCTGTCCAAGCTCGACGCGACGGTGCGCTACGGCGAAGCCGAATGGGCGCTGGGTTGCAATGAATTCGCTGACGGCACGCTGACACCACGCGGCTACGAACACCTGAGCGCGTTCGGCGTCGAGCTCGGAATCCCGACCTGGACCTACGCCTTCAGCGACGCGCTGCTGCGCCAGCGCGTCTGGATGGACCACGCCAGCAACACCACCTACCTGTCGTTCACGCTGCTGGCAGCGACGCGGGCGGTGCAGCTTGAGCTGCTGCCGCTGTGCACTTACCGCGACTACCATTCGCATGCGCACGGCGGCTGGCAGATGGATGTCACGCTCGCACACCACAGCCTGGTCATCAACGCTTTTCCCGAAGCACGCCCCTACCGCCTGTCGATCGATCGCGGCGAGGTGGTCGCGGGTAGCGACTGGTATTGGGGATTCCGGCATCGCGCGGAAGCGCGGCGCGGGCTGGATGCCATCGAGGATCTCTACCGGCCGGGTGCGTTTCACGTAAGGCTTGCCGCCGGACAGAGCGTCACAGTCAGTGCCAGCGCGCACCCATTCGTTGCTGGGCCGTCGAAGGGCGCGCTGGATCGTGAAACGGCACGGCGGCGCGCGCTGCTTCGCGCGCTTCCCCGTGATGCTCCGGACTGGATTGCACAGCTGACATTGGCGGCGGATCAGTTCATCGTGGCCCGCGCTGACAGGGGCTCGACCGGCAGCGGCACTACGATCATTGCAGGCTATCCATGGTTCGGCGACTGGGGTCGCGACACCATGATTGCGCTGCCGGGCCTGACCCTGGCGACCGGGCGCGCTGCCGACGCCGCATCGATCCTGCGCACCTTTGCGAATCACGTCAGCGAGGGCATGTTGCCGAATCGCTTTCCGGACGACGGCGATCCGCCGGAATACAACAGCGTGGACGCCACGCTGTGGTACTTCCACGCCATCGATGCCTATCTGCATGCGAGCGCGGATCACGCGCTGCTGCGCGATCTGTATCCCACATTGCGCGACATCATCAACTGGCATCGACGCGGTACCCGCTACGGAATTGCCGTCGATCCGAACGATGGACTGTTGCGCGCCGGCGGCGCCGGTGTGCAGCTGAGCTGGATGGACGCGAAGTTCGGCGACTGGGTGGTGACACCGCGGACCGGCAAGGCGGTCGAGGTCAATGCGCTATGGCACTTTGCGCTCGAGCACATGGCCATGTGGGCGCAGATCCTCGGCCAGGTAGAGGACGGCGCTCGCCATGCAAGCGAGGCGCAACGTGTGCGTGAGTCGTTCAACGTCTCGTTCTGGTCCGAGGAGGCCGGGTATCTCTACGATGTGATCGACGGCCCGGGCGGCGTGGACCTGAGCCTGCGCCCCAATCAGATCTTCGCGGTATCACTGGCGCCGGGGTTGCTCGATGCGTGGCGGGCACGTGCCGTGGTAGACATCTGCGGGCGCGAACTGCTGACGCCGGTCGGCCTGCGCAGCCTGTCGCCGCGCCACCCCGACTACGCTGCGACCTACGCGGGCGGAGCACGAGAGCGCGACGCCGCCTATCACCAGGGCACGGTGTGGAGCTGGCTGCTCGGGCCGTTCGTACTGGCGCACTACCGAGTCTACGGCGATGCAGCGCAGGCGCAGGCGCTGCTGGCCGGCCTTGCGCCGCACCTGCGCGAGGCCTGTCTGGGCACGATCAGCGAGATTTTCGATGGCCAGGCACCGCACACGCCGCGCGGCTGCGTTGCTCAGGCCTGGAGTGTCGCGGAAACGCTGCGCGCCTGGTACTCGATCAGCGAGACCGAGGTCGAGGCGAATCGGCGCAATGGGCGAACACCGCCTGGCGGGGAATCCAGGTGAGCGAGCACGGCGCCGAGCGACAACGGCTTCAGGGCCGGTCTGCGCCGGGACAAGGCTGGAAAAAGTGGGGTCCGTATCTGTCGGAGCGACAGTGGGGCACCGTGCGCGAAGACTACAGTGCCGACGGTGCTGCCTGGGATTACTTTCCCCACGACCACGCGCGTAGTCGCGCCTACCGCTGGGGCGAAGACGGGCTGGCCGGATTCTCCGACGCACAACAGCGCCTGTGCCTCGGACTTGCGCTGTGGAACCGGCGCGATCCGATTCTGAAGGAGCGCATGTTCGGCCTGACCAACAGCCAAGGCAATCACGGCGAGGACGTCAAGGAGCTCTACTACTATCTCGATGCGACTCCCAGCCATTCCTATCTGAAAATGCTGTACAAGTACCCGCAGGCCGAGTTTCCCTACGCCCTGCTTACGGATGAGAATCGCCGGCGTGGCATCGGGGCGCCCGAGTACGAACTGATCGACACCGGCGTTTTCGATAACGACCGCTACTTTGATGTCGCCGTCGAATACGCGCAGGCGGCACCGGACGACGTGCTGATGCGAGTGAGCGTCGACAATCGCGGCGCCGAAGCCGCATCGATCGATATCCTGCCGCAGCTCTGGTTTCGCAACACCTGGAGCTGGGGCGGGCAGGCGCCAAAACCAGGCCTGAGACTTGCATCGCCTGGGATCATCGAGGCGCAGCATCCCGAGCTTGGCTGCTACAACCTGCACGGCGACGCCGCGTCCGCCATACCATTATTCTGCGACAACGAATCCAATCCGGTGCGGCTCTGGAACGACCGCACCCGCCGTGGCTACTGGAAGGACGCATTCCATGAGCGTCTCGTGCACGGCCGCGAGGATGCCGTCAATCCGAACGCCCAAGGCACCAAGGCCGCGCTCTGGTACCGCCGGCAGCTGCCCGCCGGAGGTCAGCTGCAGCTGCGCCTGCGGCTGCGCCGCCGGGCGGAGAACCCCGGCAATGCTAGTACGGCCGCGGCGTTTGCGGACTTCGACTCAACATTTGCCGCCCGCATTCAGGAGGCCGACGGCTTTTATCAGGAACTGCAGCAGGGCATCGAAAGCGGCGATGCCCGTGCGGTGCAGCGCCAGGCCTACGCCGGCATGATCTGGAGCAAGCAATTCTTCTACCTCGATATCCCGCTATGGCTGCGCGGCGATCCTACCCAGCCGCCTCCCCCGCCACAGCGTCGGCACGGGCGCAATCGCGAATGGATGCATCTGAACAATGCCGACATCGTGTCGATGCCGGACAAGTGGGAGTATCCGTGGTACGCGGCCTGGGATCTGGCGTTTCACTGCATCGCGTTGGCGGATCTGGACGCCGATTTCGCCAAAGAGCAGCTGCTGCTGCTGACACGCGAATGGTACATGCACCCCAACGGCCAGATGCCGGCCTACGAGTGGGCGTTCGGCGACGTGAATCCGCCGGTGCACGCCTGGGCGACCTGGCGCGTCTTTCAGATTGACCGCAGGCAGCGCGCTGACCGCGGCGACCTGGAATTCCTCGAGCGTGTGTTTCACAAGCTAATGCTCAATTTCACCTGGTGGGTCAATCGCAAGGACGCCGAGGGCCGCAATGTGTTCCAGGGTGGCTTTCTGGGTCTCGACAACATCGGCGTCTTCGATCGCAGCCGGGAATTGCCCACCGGCGGTCACATCGATCAATCCGATGGCACCAGCTGGATGGCCATGTATGCCCTGAACCTGATGCGCATTGCGCTCGAGCTGGCGCAGCACAATCGGGTGTACGAGGACATCGCCACCAAGTTCCTGGAGCACTTCCTGCACGTCGCCGAGGCCATGAACCACATCGGCGGAGAGGACGGCTGCAACGCCGGCGTCGGCCTGTGGGATGAGCACGATCAGTTCTATTACGACGTGCTGCACCTGCCAGACGGCAGCATGCGAGCGCTCAAGGTGCGCTCGATGGTCGGGCTGATTCCGCTGTTCGCCGTGGAGACGCTGGAACCGGAGCTGCTCGATCGCCTGCCGGACTTCAAGCGTCGCCTGGAATGGTTTCTGGACTACCGCCCGGATCTGGCAGGGCTGGTGTCGCACTGGAACCAGGAAGGCCGAGGCCATCGGCGACTGCTGTCATTGCTGCGCGGCCACCGGATGAAACGCATTCTGAAGCGCATGCTGGATGAGAGCGAATTTCTGTCGCCTTTCGGCATCCGCGCGCTGTCGCGCGTGCATGCCGATACGCCCTACATCTACCGACATCAAGACATGGAGCTGTCGGTGCGCTACCAATCGGCGGAAGCGGACAGCGGACTGTTTGGCGGCAACTCCAACTGGCGCGGCCCGGTCTGGTTCCCGGTCAACTTCCTGATCATCGAGTCGCTGCAGAAATTCCATCATTATTACGGCGACGATTTTAAGATCGAATGTCCGACCGGATCCGGTCGCTTCATCAACATTCGACAAGTCGCCAACGAGCTCGCCCGCCGGCTGACGCGGATATTCCTGCGCGACGAGCACGGTTTGCGGCCGGTGCATGCGCAGCATGCGCGCACGCAACAGGATCCGTACTTTCGCGATCACCTGCTGTTCTACGAGTATTTCGATGGCGACAACGGCCGCGGCGTCGGCGCCTCGCACCAGACCGGCTGGACGGGACTGGTCGCACGGCTGCTGATGCCGCGCTACTCGCCCGATACGCGCCCATGAGTAACGCATCCGGTCTGAGAACGACGCGTGATCGGGCGCAGGCAAGCATATGGCTGACGCGCCTGGTTGAAGCCCATGCCGAGCTGTTTCGGCTGCTGCGAATGTACGGCTGGCCGCTGCTCGATGTGGTGATCCGCTGCGTGCTGGCGCGCTCGCTTTTTGCTTCTGGATTGGTCAAGTTGACCAACTGGTCTACCGCGCTGTATCTGGCCGCCTATGAGTATCCGGTCCCGTGGATGAGTCCGGTTAGCGCCGCCTACACCGGGGTCACGATCGAATTGCTGGGCGCGACGCTGCTGCTGTTGGGACTGCTGACGAGGCCGGCCGCACTGGCGCTGCTGATCCTGGTCGTGGTCGAGCAGACCAATTATCTGGCGCTCGATACGCAGCTGTTCAACGCGGTGCTGTTCGGTTGGTACCTGGTGCACGGTGCCGACCGGCTGTCCCTGGATGCCGTGTTGAGCCGTGGGTTCAGGGACAGCGCATTGCCGCTCGCCGCCAGCCTTGGCGCTCTGACGTCGTGGCTGCGCAATCGAGGCACGCCGGTTTATCTGTCGCTGATGCGGCTATGGCTTGGTGGTGCGCTGCTGGTGATCTGCCTGCGGCCACAGTGGAATCCAGGCGCGGCGGCCGCTGTACTGTCGCTGTGGCTGCCACTCGCCACCGCATCAATGTGGTCGCCGGCCATGGCGTGGGTGAGCGCCCTGTTGCTGTGTGCCGGTCTCGCCTCGCGCTATACCGCCATAGCGCTGATCGCATTCGGCTCCGGCAGCGCGATGATGCGGGGCGTCTCGGCGGATCAGATCTATCTGATCGCCACGCTGGGGCTGCTGGCAATCCACGGCGCCGGTCGGGTGTCGGTGGACGCCGCCGCCCGGAGCGTGCTGATTCGCCGTTACCCGCAGCTCCTGGGCAAGCCCGCGTTCAGCCTGGATGGGCTGCCGCGTGTGGTCGTGGTCGGCGCCGGTTTCGGCGGTCTTGCGTGCGCCACGGCCCTGCGGCGCGCGCGCGCGGCGGTGACGCTGATCGATCGTGGCAATCATCATCTGTTCCAGCCCCTGTTGTATCAGGTGGCCACTGCCGCGCTGTCGCCCGGCGACATCGCGGCGCCGATAAGGCCGATTTTTCGCGACTCGTTCAACACCACGGTGCTGTTTGGCGAAGTGACCGGTATCGATCGGTCGCGGCGGCAGGTGTTAGTGGGGCAGCGTGTGATCCCCTACGATTATCTGGTGCTTGCCACCGGCGCCGCGCACAGCTACTTCGGCAAGGACGCGTGGCAGCCGTTCGCACCCGGACTGAAACGCATCGAGGACGCCACTGAGATTCGCCGGCGGTTGTTGACCGCGTTCGAACACGCGGAAGCCACCGACGACGGCAACGAGCGCCGCGAACTGCTGACGTTCCTGATTGTCGGGGGCGGGCCGACCGGTGTCGAGCTGGCCGGCGCCATCGCCGAGCTGGCGCGCTTCGGCATGGAGCAGGACTTCCGCAATTTCGATCCCGCCACGGCACGTATCATCCTGGTGCAGTCCGCGCCGCGCGTGTTGCCGACCTTTGACGCCAGGATGTCGGCGCACGCACGGCGCGCACTCGAGCGGCTGGGCGTTGAAGTAATGGTCGGCAGCCGCGTCGAGACCATCGACGCACACGGCGTGGTCGTTGACGGCAATCATATCGCGGCGCGCACGGTGCTTTGGGCGGCCGGCGTGACCGCATCGCCGGCGGCAAAATGGCTGGGCGCCGGCGCTGATGGCGCGGGGCGTGTCAGGGTCGCACCGGATCTGAGCGTTCCCGGGCTGCCGGATGTCTACGTCATCGGCGACACCGCGCTGAGCATGGCGTGGAACGGTCAGGCGGTGCCGGGGTTGGCGCCGGCCGCCAAGCAGGGCGGCGCCTACGTCGCGCGCGCAATCCGCAGCCGACTGCGAAACCAGGCGCCGGCCGCGCCTTTCATTTACCGCCATCGGGGCAGCCTGGCGACCATCGGCCGCAAGGCTGCGGTAGCCGATTTCGGGCGCATCAGGCTCTGGGGCGCGCCGGCGTGGTGGTTGTGGGGCTTCGTGCACCTGGGATTTCTGGTCGGCATGCGCAACCGCGTCGCGACGATGATCAACTGGTTCTGGGCGTATCTGACCTTCGGCGGGGGTATTCGCCTCATTACCGGCGGCGATCCAAGGACCAGCGCCGGATAGGACTGGCCGAATCAGCGGCGCCCGGGGTCAATAGGTGGACGGCCGTGGACGAGCGGACTGCGAGCTCACATAGGCATCGGCCGCCGCTACCAGCGCGGATTTCTCCGACAGCTTGAAGCGCGCCGTCTCCATGCCGCGCGCGACATTGGACGACATCTGCTCCGGGACCTGCGCGCGCACCCAGCTCTCGAGCTGATCGAGCGGCACACTGTCCCAGAAATACACCGGTACATACTGCGCGGTGATCAGCGGTCGGTACTTGGGGTTTGGTGACAACAGAGTCTCGACGTTATCGGTGAATGTTTTCCACGACAATTCGTGGTGCTGGCTCGCCAGGTGCACCACCAGACGCACGCGCCATCGGGCCGCCTGCGGCGGAAGTTCAGGTGACAGCGCAATCTGCGCCGCCTGTGCCGCGAGTTGCGGGTCCGTTACGTCCATCAGCGCGAGGTAATAGCGCTGCTGCTCGGTCTCATCCCTCCCCTGCCTGGCGATGGCGTGCAGCTGTTCGAATGCCGCCGCGTCAGCAGTGCGGGCGACAATAGAGAGGATGAACGGCTGATCATCGGATCGAATGACGCTGTGATCCGTGACAAACGCGCTGAAGCGCCGGCGTGCCTCATCGATGACCTCCGGTTCGCCCCAGGCGCCCAGATCGCCAATCAGCAATCGGCGCAGCTGCTGTACGTCCGGCGTTTCGCCGGGCCGCGAATCCCACCCGAGACGGGCAACCACGGGCCTGATTATCGAGCGCGCATAGGCGCTGAACGCCGCATAGCCGGCAGTCCCGCGCTCGGCATATTCGATCGTTCCGAGTGCCGCAGCGATCTGCTGCCAGGCGCGGGTGTCCAGGTCGGAACCCATTGACGACGCCAGTGCGAGGTAGTTGCGCAGGTCGCCGGCGCCCGATTCGACCAGGGCCCATTGATCGTCCAGCAAGGCGATTTTGTCGCCGTCTTGCAGGGCACCGAAATTCTCCGCGTTCGTCCGGGACGTCGTGTCATCGTAGCTGGCGCGATAAAAACCGATCGCCTCGGCATTGATGCTCAGGGGTTCGTCGCATCGGCCGGCCACTACTTTCTGCCCATCCTCAGTGAGCAGCACCGCGCGCGGCGTGCCGTGGGCGCCGGATCGTATCTGCAGCGGTACGCTCCAGCGCGACGGGCCGGTATCGGCGCCGCGCAGCAGGAAGCGCCGTTGCGCAAGCGCGACGGTGCGCTGGCCAGCCGCATCGCAGCTGGCTGCCACGCTAACCAGCGGGAAACCCGGCTGTTCGGTCCAATCAGAGGCAATGTCGCCGACAGCCACGCCGCTGGCAGCGCCGAGCGCATTCCACAGATCCGCGCTGGTGGCATTTGAAAACGCTCGCGCCTTGATGTAACGGCGAACGCCGCCGCGAAACGCATCGGCGCCCAGATACGCTTCGAACATGCGCAGCACCGCCTGCCCCTTGCTATAGGTGATGTCCGGGTCGAAGGCATTGGCTGCCTGCAGCTCGTCGGTGACGTGCTGTTGGATCGCATGCGACGACAGCCGTGCATCGGCAGCCATGGCGACCTCTTTATCTGCATCCTGGCGCTGCCACCATTTCCAGCTGGGATTGCGCTGGTCGGTCTCCTTGGCAGCGCGCCACGACGCAAAGCTCTCATTGAGCCACAGGTCGTCCCACCACCCCATCGTGACCAGATCGCCGTTCCACTGATGAGCCATTTCGTGCGCCTCGACGCTGAACACCACCTGCTGGTCCTCTACCGTACTGGTCGTCGACAGCAGCAGTAGCTGGTCGTTGTAGGTGATCGCGCCCCAATTCTCCATCGCACCGCCGAAACCGCCGGGGACGGCGATCGAATCGAGCTTGGGCAATGGATAGCGATAGCCGAAGTAGTCGTCATAGTCGGCCAGGATCTGCCGCGCATTGGCGAGCGCGGTGTTGCCGTCCCGCTCCCGGCCACGCGCCGCCCAGACGCCGAGCTCAATGCCGTCGCTGTGGGCAGCGATGCGGCCGAACTCACCGGCGGAAAACTCGACCAGATAGGAAGGCATGCTCGGCGAGCGCCGGAATGTCGTGGTGGCAACCGCTCCATTGACGACCTGCCTATCGGCCGGCATGTTGGATACCGCCTGCCAGCCGCGCGGTGTGGTGACGGTCAGCTGGTAGGTGGATCGAAAGGCGGGCTCGTCCCAGCACGGGAACATTCGCCGGGCATCCGTGCTCTCCATTTTTGTCGACAGCAGCCGCCCCTGGCCGCCGCCGCTAAGGGTATACGACTGCACAAACAGCCCGTGCGGCTGGCTCTCGATCTTTCCCGTGTACGAGAACGTCAAGGTGTGACGCCCAGGCGCCACCGGTTCGGGCAGCGTTATCGTCGTCAACTGCTGCTCGTCGTTCGAGACCACGCCCGCGACCGTCTTGCGGTCCAGGCGCACGTCGCTCAGCGTCTCGTTAAGAGAGTTGAACACGATGGTCGCGGTCGCCGCCCGGAATTGCAGCGTCACCGACTCGGTCCCGGCGATCGTGAGCGAGTCGATATCCGGCACGATGGCGATCAAATAGCTGAGAGGCACCACGTTCTTCGGCAGGCGACCCGGAGCCGCATCGAAGGAAAATGGCGCCTCCGCCAGCGCGGACATCGGCACAGCCGCGCCGACAACGGCAGCTATCATCGCAACCGCGGTGCATTTTATCATGCCGTGACCCTCACCCAGCGATCGGACTACATTCGGACCGCCATGCCGATCACGATACTACGACAGTTCCAGTACCTGATGATCTTCGCCCTGGGGTTCGCGTGCCCGCTGTGTGCATCGGGCGCCTCCGATCTAAAGTCGCCCGCCGGCCGCTGGCAACCGATCGACGAAAAGACCGGGCAGCCGCTGGGGCTCATCAGAATCTACCAGCAGGGAGCACTGTTCTTCGGACGCATCGAGCCGAGCTCGACGAGCGACGACACCTCGCGCAGATGCTCGAAATGCACCGATGAACGCCGCAATCAGCCGATCATCGGGCTGGTGCTGATACGCAATATGCGGCTGCAAGGCGATGAGTATGTGGGAGGCGATATACTGGATCCGGACAGCGGTCGAATCTATGGCTGCAAATTCCGCCTCACCGACGGCGGACGAAAACTCGTCATGCGCGGCTACATCGGACTGTCGTTATTCGGGCGCTCTCAAACCTGGCGGCGCCTTGAGGAATGAGCCGCATCGATCAGGCCGTCATTTCACTGCCAGATTCTGCGCGCCAACGCGTGGTGTTCCGCGACCACAATGCCCGCGATGCCCCATAGCCATCTGCCGAACCACACGGCCTGGTGGCTTTGTGCCGGGTCCATTCCAGCACGGTCTGGCGCCCCAGTTCCCAGACGGCCTTTCCTTATCTGGCCCGTGACGTCGTCAGATGGGCCGCCGGCCGGCGTGTAGGACAGTCGTTACCGCCGATTGCGCTGTTGTGAGCGAAGCCACTCGCCCATGTCAGACAGGCATGGATCGGCTCGCAGGCGACACTGGCGCACCGATCCGGAGGATGGAATTTGCCGATGGAAACGCCCACGCCGCAGCCGACACCTTCGCCGCCGCATGATCCAACTCCGGCCCCCATAGGCGACCCGCCGGGCAACAACCCAGGATTTTCCAATGGCGAACAGGTCAGCAAAGGCGGTACCGAAGGCCATACAGCTGCTCAACCAAGCACTGGCCACCGAGCTGGTACGCGCGCTGCGCTATAAGCGGCCACTACTACGCCACTAAGGGGATTCGCGCCAAGGTGGCGGCCGCCGCGTTTCTCGAGCACGCGCACGACGAGCAGCAGCGTGCCGATGAGATCGCGCAGCCACGCCGAGTATGACGAGCTTCTGGATGAAGGGAAGAGCAATTAGGTCGCGCGGCGGCGACGCTACGATGGCGACGGCGGTGCGGCCTCGACTGGCGCTGTGGCAATCACGTCGTGCACGAAGCGCAGCTTTTCGATCGCCGGCCGGGACAGCACGAAAGGATACGCATCGGGCAGCCCCATGCCACGATTCAGATTGTTGAGCACGTACGCGACCGGGAACCAGTCGGCGATCAGCTGATCGAAATCGACCGAACGATCCGCGCTCCGCAAGGCGATCTGCTCCAGCGCGGGTTCATTGTCGTGCTGCGGCCGAAGCGATAATCCGCAGGCAGCAGCGGTCTCCAGGGTATCCGTGATGTGCAGGTAGTGTGCCCACGTCTCCGCCCAGTCTTCCCACGGGTGCGTAGTCGCATAGGCGCTGACGAAGCGCTGCTGCCAGTCGGGCGGGGGGCCGCCGTCGCCGTAATGATGCTTGAGCGCCTGCGCGTAATCGACGCGCTCATCCCCGAACAGCGCGCGGAATGGTTCGAGCTGCGCGCTGCCGCGGATCAGGCGATCCCAGTAAAAATGTCCGACCTCGTGCCGGAAGTGGCCCAATAGGGTGCGATACGGCTCGTGCAGCTGCACCCGGCGCCGCTCGCGCTCAGAGTCGTCGGCTTCCGCGATATTGACGGTGATGATGCCCGCATCATGACCGGTCAGTGCTGGCTTGTCGTCCGCAGTGTCTTCGTCCGAACAGAATTGGAACGCCATTCCCTGCTCGGGATCTTCAGCCTTGCTCTTTGCGGCCAGGCCCAGCTGCGTAAGGCCGTACAGCAGTCGGCGTTTCGGCGCTTCGAGTCTCTGCCAATGCGCGATGGAACCGGGTCGGCTGAGATTGGGGATGACCTGGGTGAGCCGACAGGACGAACACAACGGATTGGGGTCGTCGACCGGAACGGCCCAATTGCATATTCCCTGGGGATTGTAATTCTGACACAGGTGGTAGGCTCGGCCTTTGGCCCGCGCCCATGGCGATGTCCACGTGCCGTCCGCGGCCTGGTCCAGGGAGGCCATGGCCTTCAGATCAGGCAGATACGCCAACAGGCGATGGCATCTGGTGCACTGGGTATTCTCAAAGAACGCCAGGTTCTGGCAGTGATCGCAATGGAACGCTTTCATGGTATTGGTGGAACGGTCGCTCGCATCGGCGCGGCCCGGCAGTGTGCCCTATTCCGCCGCGCGGCCGAAAGAGACAACGATGACCGCGAGCGGTAAGGCGACTCCGACACCGGTGGCGATTGCCGATATCAGCCACTACTATTATGCGGCGAATTCGCGACTGTCCTGGCAACAGCATCTGGTCTCACCCTCAGAGCACGCATGAAAGAAGAAGAGGCCGCTGGCGGCAGGGTCGGCGACAGAAGCACCAGGTACCTGAAGCTGCAGGCGCGCGCGCTGGTCGCCCTTGCGGCGTGTGCCGTGATCGCACTGCTGTGGCTGTGCCACGAAGTGTTCGTGCCGGTCGCGCTGGCATTGCTGTTCGCGCTGGTACTCTCGAGCGCAGTCGAGGCGCTGCATCGTCGGGGATTGCCGCGCAGCCTGAGCGCAGTCCTGATGCTGGTGACGTTGTTGACCATCGTCGGTATGACCCTGAGCGCCGTGGCAGGACCGGCACAGCAGTGGTTCGCCGGCCTGCCGCAGACGCTTCAGACCATCGAGCGCAAGGTGCGTCCGCTGCGAAAGGCGCTGAGTCGAATCGAGCAGCTAACCAGCCGCGCCGACGCGCTGGCCTCCGCGAGCACGGAGGCCCAGCACAATTCTCCCCCCGCAGTGCCAACGGCTGCCGCTCCGGTCAGCGCGGCCGACGTTCTGATCGAAACCCGCTCCGGCATCGTCAGTACCATCACCGTCATTATTCTGACGCTGTTCCTGTTGTCTGGCGGCGCACCGATGCTGGCGCGGATGGTGGCCGCGGTGGCGACCGACGTGCATGCCACGCATGCGCTCAAGGTCATCGAGGCGATCCGCAGCGAGCTCGGTCGCTATTATGGAACCATCGCGCTGATCAATCTGGCCTTGGGAGTCGCGACCGGCCTGACGATGATGTTGCTCGGGCTGCCGAATCCGTTTCTGTGGGGAACGATGGCCGCCGTCCTCAACTTCATACCATACGTCGGTTCGGCGACCACGTTGGTGGTGCTATCGGTGGTGGCGCTGGTGTGCTTCGACAGTTTTGGCCAAATCGCGGCGGTGATGGCCAGCTATCTGGCGCTGGCGACCATCGAGGGCCAGATCGTGCAGCCCTTGTTCGTTGGTCATCGACTCGAACTCAATCCGCTGCTGGTGTTTCTCGCTGTGTGGTTTGGAGGCTGGATGTGGGGCATCGCCGGCATCACCATTGCAGTGCCAATGCTGGTGGCCTTGAAAGTGGCCGCCGAACACAGCGCTCGTGGGCAACCGCTGGTCGAGTTTCTCAGCCCTGGCAAGCTAAGGTTGAGAGGCAGCCGGGGCCGTCGATCGCCCGAGACAGGATGATCGGAGCTAGCGCGCGATCTGCGCTTTCCATGCGGTAATTTCGCCGCGATGCGCGCTGTCGTGTTGCGCCATGAAGGCCGGCATGTCGCACAATGACACCCGGCCCACTCCCTGCTGTTGCCCGCTGCGGGTCCAGTCCTGCGCTGTAATCGTTCGCAGCGTGGCGAGATTTCGCTGGCGCGCTTCACGAAATGCCGCCAGTCCCGCGCTCAACGACAGCGAACGATAGCGACGTGTCACGGCGATCGCCACGCCGTCAAAGTCCGGCAGTTGGGGATCGGTTTCGGACAACAACCGGTCGATCCGCAATCCGAATCCTTCCCGCTCGAGATCCGCGAGGTGCCACACCTGCTCCACCGGCGAGAAGCTTCCGTCCGCGCCCTGCTGACGCGTCAACTCGGGAGTCAGCGAACACAACTGCTGCTCAAGGTATTGCGGCATCTGTTCGAGCGCCTCAAGCAGCGCCGCTCGCTGCTCAAGAGGCAGTGTCATGTACTGCATCGGTCCGCCTTAAATCCTGTTACACGCGCGCCTGGCCGATATTGAATACCACGCCCTGGGGATCGTGTAGATAGCAGCGTGGCATGCCCAGCTCCTCTTCCAGCACGACACCGGAAGCGAGCAAATGAGCCTTGGCGCGTTGTACGTCAGCCACGAGAAACTCAAATACCGGTCCGTGCGCCTTTCCGTTCTCGACGAAAAGGCAAAACGAGCCCGTTTCAAAGCCCACCATGCCCCTATCGCGGTGCACAACGGACCAGCCAAGAACAAACTCGTAGAACCGAATGGCGGCGTCCCAGGATTACCTGCTCCGCCAGTTTTATTATATATGTCAACAGCTTAACTGCAAATTGGGCGCGCGCCCGCGATCCGTGGGCGGCGGCCGGATAATCAGCAATTAGTTGGCTGCATTGATCAGCACGCGCCGCCGGTTGGCACTATCATCTACCGGTGGCCGCGCTCATCGCTAAGCTCCATGGCCGACATCGCCTGCCGGCGCTGCTGATTGTTTTGTGGTGCAACGGGGCGCAAGCGGCCATCGAGTCGCAGATCTCGCCGCCGATCGAGCAAACCGCAGAGCAGCTCTCCGAGGTCATCGTCCAGGCGGCTGAGCCGCGCCTCGTTGCCCCGACGCGGCGCGATCGTATCGGACGCATCTGGGCGCCGGTCTATATCAACGATCGGGGGCCGTTTCGCCTGGTGCTCGATTCCGGGGCCAACCACTCCGGCATCAACACCCATGTCGCGGAAGTGCTGGGACTTCCGCCGGATCAGTCGCGCCCGGTGCTACTGCGCGGTGTCACCGGTTCGGCCACCGTGTCCACAGTGCGTGTCGAGAGCTTTCTGGTCGGGGATATCTTATTCGGCGCGTCGCAATTGCCGATAGTCACCGACCCGCTCGGTGGCGCCGACGGCATCCTGGGCACGGACGGCATGTCCGGCCGGCGCATAGTGATCGACTTCCGGCACGATCTGATTACCATCCAACGCTCGCACGATCAGCGCGCGGAAGCCGGCTTTCGCACCATTCCTTTCCAACTGGTACAGGGCAACCTGTTGCAGGTCGACGCCTCGGTGGGCGGCGTTCGCACCAGGGCCATCATCGACACCGGCGGCCAGGCGACGATCGCCAACCTGGCGTTGCGCCAAGCACTGGAGCGGCGATCTGCACCGCTCAGCAGTCGGCCCGATACGATCACGGGCGTGACCACCGATGTCCAGGACGGCAACGCCGCTCATACCCCGCCGCTTTTGATTTACGCGTCCGATCGGGGCAGCGTCGTCGAAATCCACTACAACGACGTCACCTTTGGCGACATGCGTATATTCGAGCACTGGCACATGACGCGCGAGCCGGCGATGTTAGTCGGCATGGACGCGTTGGGGCTGCTCGATACACTGATCATCGACTACCGCAGGCACGAGCTGCAAATACGCATGCGCGAGGGTCGGTAAGCACTCAAGCGCCCCAACAAGTCGCTGCAATAACGCGATTTTCGACAGCAACCGGCGGCGGTGGAATTAGCTTGCGCCCGGCAAGGCACATAACACAACAGCTGAGGGTCTTCCCTTCAGCTGTCCTGTCGCACCCACAAATTGACCAGAGCTGACGCCGAGCGCTTCAGTTCGATTCGGTGAACTCAATATAAGGATAAATCCCAAAAATCAAAAAAATAGTAGAAGCCGTACAGGTGCCCAACTTCAAATTATTACTCTCTCCAGTCGTCCCGTCACGTTTGACACACTTTGGCGCAGAGGTGGATCCATCGACGAGGAGAAGGCTCACCGTGATCGAGGAGCCGCTGTTGAAATCGGCTCGCGAGCCACGCCGACGAGTCGTCAGCCCCTGGCGTTCGCAGGCATTCTGTCCGTTCAGGGGGCGAGGAGCGCTCGGCCGCGACTCTTGGTCGCAAGCCTGCAACCGCTGCGTAAGAAAGTGGAGCTATAATCTCCCCACGCTAAGAATCGTCGCGTCACCATCGACCGACGACAGGGAGAACAAAATGATCGAACACCGTAGTCGTGGCCCGTTGGTGGCGAGCGCTATTTTCCTCACAGTCCTCTTGAGCGCTGGTATCGGCGCGCAAGCCGCAGGCGACGTGCAAGCCGCGCGCGCGGCCGTGCATCCGCTTCGTATCGATCTCGGCGTGACCACTACGCAGCCAGAGCCAACGTCGTACTGCCTCAAAAACTACGGCTTTCGCTGCTATGACCCGGCGCAGCTTGCCAAAGCCTACAACCTCGTCGGACTGCACGAGTCCGGAATCGACGGCAGCGGCAGGACGATCGTCATCGTGGACAGCTTTGGCTCACCGACTATCAAGCACGATCTGCGTGTGTTCGACCAGCAGTTCGGCTTGCCCGATCCCCCGAGCTTCAAGATCATTCAGCCCGCCGGCGCCGTTCCACCTTTTGATCCGACGAACTCCGACATGACCGGCTGGGCCGGCGAGACCACGCTCGACGTCGAATGGGCGCACGTGTTCGCTCCAGGCGCCGCCATCATTCTGGTAGAGACGCCGGTGTCGGAGACCGAGGGCGTACAGGGCTTCCCGGAGATCGTGGAGGCGGAGAATTACGTCATCGACCATGGCATCGGCGATGTCATAAGCCAGAGCTTCGGCGCGACCGAAGAGACCTTTCCCAATCACCAGTCCATCTTCGCGCTCCGCAGTGCCTTCGAAAACGCGGCAGCTCACAGGGTCACCGTGCTAGGGGCATCGGGCGACACTGGGGCCACGGATTATGAGCTCAATCTGATCGACCTCTATCCCATGCGCGTGAACTCGTGGCCCTCATCGGACCCGCTCGTGACCTCGGTGGGAGGCTCACACCTCACGCTCGACGACGCGGGCAATCGCCTGGCGCCCGACGTCGTCTGGAACGACGGCTTCGCCGCCGGCGGTGGTGGTGTGTCCGCGGTCTTCTCGCGACCGGACTTTCAGGACAGCGTGCGTGCCGTCGTGGGCAGCAGCCGCGGCACTCCGGATATCAGCCTCAGTGCGGCATGCGATGGCGCCGTGTGGGTCTATTCCTCCTACCCATCCAACCCACCGACGGCCGGTTTCGGCCTCGTGTGCGGCACCAGCGAGGCGACTCCCGAGTTCGCAGGCATCGTCGCCATGGCCGATCAGGTAGCCGGCAGGCGACTGGGCGCGCTGGGAGATTCGCTCTATCAGCTCGGCAGGCACAGCATCGTGGACATCACCATGGGTAATAACACGTTCGGTCCGTTCACCAACAGCGACGGAAACACTTACACCGTGGTTGGATACCCGGCCGGCCCGGGATACGACCTCGCCAGCGGGCTCGGCACGATCGATGCGGTCAAGTTCGTGTGGGCATTGGCCGAGGGAGGGGACGACGGGGACAACTGATCGTGTTTCATGCCCAAATCGCGCTCTCGCTTCTGACCGCTCATGTTTCGGGTTGCGCGACCTAAGTTGTGGGCCTCCATATAGGCTCGCAGCAGCGCGTTCATTCGTGACTGATACCCGGCTCCGTGGGCCTTGAACCATTCAATCACGTCGGCGTCAATGCGGAGCGAGAGGAGCGCCTTATTTGGAACGGGTTGCAAGCCCTTCCGCGCCACCGCACGGCAAACATTGCGGGCGTCCACTCGGGTACGTCGCCACCCTTTACCATTGTCGCGTCGGTCATCTGACGCACCCGGCGCAGGTTAGTTCGTGATTTGCGAGAAGTAGTAGCGGGCTTCATGTTTCGTAGCCTTGCGATTTGCGCCGTGAACGTAAGTCCCTCAAAGATTTTCGGCGCGTCCACGAAATCGATGCCGTGCTTGCGGAGATTTGCCCGTCACTTGGCTTCGTCCCACGTGAACATGGGATAACATGGGATATTGAAGCTACACAACGTAGCTACATCAAGCGCGACGCTGCGAACCAGTCAGCCCTCGTTCGCGTCCACTGGTCGGGCAGCCTGACGATAGGCAAGCACTTCGCCAGATACTTTCCTAGGACGATCTGTCCGCTAGACTTCCGGTAGACGTCGGCGTCCGAAATCAGCTGGCGTTTTCCTGCAGAAATACGCGCACCAGCCCTTTTGCTCTTTTGCTCGCCCCTTGCTCGGTCTGTACGCGAGAACCATCATCAATCCAGCGACTACGCCTTCTCACCGATCTGTAACTCCGCGGATTTGAAGCTGACCCCGCACGAATGATCCGGGCAATATCCGTCCGAGTTCTTCGCCAGGTACCGCTGGTGGAAGTCGGCGCTGAAGCGTCTTCCTCCACGGAAATCAGCGATTTATCTAGCCGTGCTCACGTGGCCGATAGACTTTCAGTAGACGCGCCAATCGATCAGCCGTTAGACCCGCACGGCTCCGGCGCCATCATGACCGGGTCCGACCCCTTGCAGAAGTTCGTGATAATCGGCTCACGGGAAGCTCAATTCAATGCTATTGCTTCGCTACCGCCTCGCGCGCTTTCTTGAGCTGCTTCCAGTTCGGCGCGTACTTAAGTGCCTCCTTGTAATTCGCGAGCGCTTCCTTCGCGTGCCCCTGCTTCGCGAGCATATCGCCCCACGCCTTGAGCGGATCGGCCCAGTGCGGACCGCGTTGGTTCGCGTCCTTGAGCTTTGCCTGGGCTGCGGCGAGATCTCCGTGCTTTGCGAGCGCGACGCCCCAGGAGAAGTACGCGGCGGGCAGATCAGGGGCGAGCGCGACTGCATCCGCGTAGGCCTTCTGTGCGCCTGGCCAATCGTCCCGACCGTCGAGGATGTCGCCGCGGAATCGATAGCAGTCCACGAATGTGCCGGCGGTCTTGAGCAGCGCATCTGCCTTATCCGGATGTCCCGCCGCTTCCTCCGCGGTCGCAATCCAGCAGTTGTAGCCGGGGTTATTGGAGGACACGGCGGGATCGGCATACGCCCTACCGTACGCTTCCATTTCCGTCGCAGCCACGGCCAGATCATCGGCCTCGGCCGCCAACCTGCCGCGCACGAAGTGGGTCATCGCGGCGATGGTCGGATCGTGCGGGTCTTCCTTCGTCGTCTTGAGCGCCAGGTCGGCAGCTTCCGAATCGTGCAGTCGAGCTTGGATGTCAGCGACGGTTGGCCCAGCCGAGCCAACACTCGTTCCCACCCCTGCGTTTGCTTCGGCGTTGGCTACGGTCGCATACAACCACGCCTGCAGGTTCCAGGTGAGCGTGTCCCAGTTTACGTAGTACGTCTCTGGCGCTCGGCCCGGTCGGCCGCCGGCGGCCGCGCGCATGTCCTCGCCGGCCCGCCACGCGCCCTCCTCGTCGCCCGACATCATGAGAGAGTTTTGAATGTTGCTGTACGCGACCCAAGAATCCGGCTGGAGCTTCACGGCCGCGCGGAAAAGCGCGAGCGCCTCGCGCGCCGAGCCGCCGGAGTTTTCGACCGCGATGGCCCAACTGTTGAGGATTCCTGGGCGCTCCGAAGGATCGGCGCTCGCGAGCGCTGCCCGGGAGAACGCAATCGCTTCCGCGTTGCGCTCCACCTCAGTAAGGTAGCTGGTCCACCGTGCGGGCTGGGATTTCGAGTAGACGTACTCGGCCGCCTCGACCGTAAGCTTCTGAAGCTCCGTGGACGACCCGCCGAAGGTTGTTGGCGGCACGCCGTTGCCACGGACCGTGAGCGCGAGGCCTCCTGTCGGGGTCTCGATCAGGCTCCCGTCGATGTGCACGTCATGGCCGAACCGCTCCCTGAGTAGGCGCGAGATCTCACTGATGGAAATCCCGGTCTCCGGCACGTCGAGCCTGATGTTGCTCGCCCAGGCGCTGGAAAGGTTGCGGGCAGCGAAGCTGCTGCGTGTAGCATCCTGCAGATGGCTGAGTTGGTCGAGGAGTGCGCCCGCGACGACCTCGCCGTCGATACCCCGCGCGGCGAGCGCAGGAGCTGAGTGGAACGGCTCGATCACGACGCGGCGTGAGGTAACGGCATCGCGGATCATGATCGCGGTGCCAATTCCGATAATGGTTGCGACCAGAGCGATAAAAAGCTGGAAGCCGACGCGCAGACGCAGGCCGAACCGGCGAACTTTTTCCTCACGAAGCTGATTACGCAGATGAGCGACGCGGAGCGCGTGTTCGTCTTCAAGGTGCCTTGCCTGGATTTTCAGCAGGTGTGACTGGTCGCTGAGAAACTCCTCAGTCTTCCGCGCGACTCCTGGATCATTTCCCGCTAACTTTGCGGCTACGGCCGCCGCGAACGCCTCGACCGCCGCCAGAGGTTCCGGCGCTTCGGCCTCAGGCTTCTCGTCCTCATCCCCGAGTATTCCGCCAAGCATCCCTTTGGCCATGGCATCTCCGCTTTTCTTATTATCAGCCTATGGTCGTGTACGCGCTTCACCTTGGCAACAAACCGGCAGTGGCGTGGCTCAGCGTCAGCTTCCGGGCGGCCATTTCGACACGGCAACCAACAAGAATTGGGCCGATCTGAGATGACCACTTGGAATCGCCCGGCTCCCATCGGCGCGTGACCATTGTTCTCTGCCGCCTCTACCGAATCTCTACCGCGCGAAATCCGCGAGACTCCAACCAACTGTTTCTAATATGATTTTCAGCTCCCAGCGGAATACGCACCAGTAGTGATGCCGGACTTGGCCGCACCGCCTCGACTATCAATATTCGAATCAGCAGAGGAACAGCGAAGGACCGAACTCACATCAAGATGTTGTCAGTCCTTCGCAGCGGACTTTCCTGGGTCCAAGACACCGGTAGACTTCGGGTAGACCTCTACGCCGAAATCACACGGCGTTTTCCTGCAGAGAAACGCAGATCTTTTTGGTAACCCCGTGGCTTCCCGATGGATACCAAGCGAACCAAGTCGTTACGCCTTCTCCCTCACCGCTAACACCGGCGATTTATAGGGAATTCCGCAGGAATGGTCCGGGCAATAGCCACCCGGATTCTTCGCCAGGTACTGCTGGTGATAGTCGGCGCTGAAGCGATTTTCCACACGGAAACTGCGCAGTTACGCCGTCGTGGTCACGACGACGGTAGACTTGCGGTAGACGTTGCCGTCGATCCACCGGTAGACCAAACCTCAATCCGGTCGGAGCAATGTCCGAGTTTGACCCCAAGGAGCCGGCGGTGACCGGCGGCTTCCGAGAAGCCCAATCCACCACAAACTCTGTTGTTCGGAACGATGGTGAGTTCCAAGCTGACGCTATGGCCTACCGGGGTTTGTATCGTCTTTTTTTACCGACCCGAGTACCCTTTCCACGCGTATACACACCGCTTGCCTCACTTCGCCCGGCTCAGTTCCTTCATCAGCCGGTACGTGAATTCGACGCTGGAGTAGAA
This sequence comes from Gammaproteobacteria bacterium, assembly GCA_013289615.1. GTDB lineage: Bacteria > Pseudomonadota > Gammaproteobacteria > Steroidobacterales > Steroidobacteraceae > FEN-1191. Next base: position 7,408 of record JABCZO010000023.1, on the reverse strand, counting down.
ATCGCCGATCTCGTGGCGCTCATCGCGACCGTGCATCCGGATATCGTGAATGTCATTCCAACCGCCGCCGATTCCGTAGCTCGGTATTCCGACTTGGCGAGTGAAAATGGAATCGCTGGCTCCGGCTGCCATATAGGGGATCGCCGTCACGCCCGGCCACATCGACTGCACGACCTGTTGCACCTTGGCCATGAGACTAGGATTGGGTGGAGATTCGCCGGCGCTAACCACAATGCCGAGCGGGGTCACAGCAATTTCAGGATCGGCGATCGCTGCTTCGATCGCAGCCTTCGTGCCGTCCACCGTTTCGTCCGGCATGATGCGGCATTGAACGGTCGCCGTGGCGCTTTGGGCGAGCGCGTTTTCCTGATGACCGGCCGAGAGCATTGTCGCCACGCAGGTCGAATGCAGAATGGCGTTGAAGGGCGGATCAGCTGCGACGCGCTTGGCCGCGTCCAGATCGATCTTCGGCCCCGCAAGCGCCCGCATGTCCGTGCGCATCTGGCCAGTTTGCGTCAGGGCAGTCTTGGCAAAATAGACACGCGTAGTCGCATTAGTCTTGAACGGAAATTCATAGTGCTCAAGCCGCACAAGTCCATTGGCGAGCCGATAGATCGCGTTATCCGGCCTGGGTTCGGATGAATGACCGCCCTTGTTGGTTGTTTCGAGCGTAAAGGTGACGTAGGTTTTCTGGGATGTCTCGATCTCAAAATCGAGGCGGTTGCCATTGTCGATTTCCCCTGATCCGCCGTCCGGGTTAATCGCCATCTCGGCGTCAACCAAGGGCTTGTGCTCACGCACCAGATACCACATGCCGTCCTGTTCTTCGCCGACTTCCTCGTCGGCGGTGAATGCGACGACGATGTCGTGGTCGGGAATAAACCCTTCCTTCTTCAAGCGGATGAACGAGGCAGCTACGGCTGCGACCTCATCCTTCATGTCGGACGTTCCGCGGCCGTAAAAATAGCCATCCTTCTCGGTGAACTGAAACGGTGGGAGTGACCAGTCCTTGGACTTCGCTTCGACTACATCCATATGGCCGTTCCAAAGAACCGCCTTACCTTTGCCCTTTCCCGTGAGCCGCACGACGACGTTTACCTGGTTGGGATACTTTTCATCGGCTAGCACATGGATGTCGGCATCGGTAAACCCAGCGACCTTGAGATAACGCACCAGTATGTCAGCCACTCCCTTGGTGCCTGCATCGTGTACGGAGCGGATCTCAACGATCTCCTTGAAGATGTCATGGGCGAGTTTCTGATTATCCAGCGGGGGCATGGGCCCGGGGGACGGGGGACTGGCTGCCGCAAACCCTCCGGAAATCACGAGCGACGTGGCGGCAAGCAATGCGGCGCGGATGGTAGTTTTCATATATTTCCTGCGTATCCTTGCGTCGGCACCGAACGCAGATGCTCAGGCTCAGCGCAAACGAAAGCAACGCAGCAGGCACTTTCCTGTGCAGGGACATGGTTCGTTTCTCAGAGCATCCTGACACAGACGCCACGATTCACAAGATTCTAATATCACGAGGCGCCCATGATCTTTCCAGAGGACCGTGCGACTCAATAGCCTACTGGAAAGAGCGAATGACCACTAACCGGCAGCAATAATTGCATCCTGACTGGCAGGTTGTGACCCGGCCAGCGACCCTCGGCCTCGACCGAGCGGTCCAAGGTCGCTTCTTGACTCAGTTCCAGTCATTCTTGCTTCGATGCTGGTTGACCCCAGAACGGACAATGGTTGAAATGCGAGTCGGACAGCTAGTCAACAAGGCGGAGGGAGCCGACCGCCTCGGCAATTGCGGGCCCATGACGTGTGCAATGACGGTTCACTTGCGCCGCGACAAGGAATTAGAAATGGGAATTGGGATGCAAGGGCTGGATTGCCAGAACTTGCGCCGGTTCGTGCGCTCGTGCGCGCACGGCACGATGGCTCTGGTTATCGCGATGCTCTGCCCGATGGTCGAAGGCGCTGCGGCCGTCGAGCAGGCGCGTCTGCGCGGAATCGCCGTCGCGCCTGATCCGGTGCAGTTGCAGGCTACGGTTCAGGCGCTGGTCGGCTTCGGCACGCGCCACACGCTATCGGACACCGCTTCGCCAATGCGCGGCATCGGTGCTGCGCGGCGCTGGGCGCAGTCGCGTTTTGAGCAAATCGGGCGTGACTGCGGCGGCTGTCTGGCGATCGTCACGCCGTCGCAAACCGTCACCGGCGCGCGACTGCCCGAACCGGCCGAGATCGTCGACGTCGTCGCGATTCAGAGAGGCAGCGGCGATCCTGAGCGGGTCATCGTCTTGAGCGGGCATATCGATTCGCGAGTCACCGACGTCATGAATGCCAGCGCCGATGCGCCCGGCGCCGACGATGATGCCTCGGGGGTTGCCGTCGTGATCGAGGCCGCACGGATCCTGAGTCGCTACAAGTTTCCAGCCACGATCGTCTACGGCGTGCTGTCGGGCGAGGAGCAGGGTCTGTTTGGCGGCAAGCTGCTCGCCGAATATGCAAAGGCACAGGGGTGGCGGGTCGAAGCCGATCTAAACAACGATATTGTCGGCGCTACGCGTGGGCAGAATGGCGTCGCCGATAACACGCGCCTACGTGTGTTTTCCGAAGGCACCCGCGACACCGAAACTGCGCAGGATGCCAAACAGCGGCGTTTCGAGGGCGGCGAGGACGATTCCGCCTCGCGCAATGTCGCGCGTTACGCCAAGACTCTGGCGGAAACCTATCTTCCAAACTGGACTGTTGCGCTAGTCTATCGTCTCGACCGCTTCGGCCGCGGCGGCGACCATGCTGCATTCAACGCGCTTGGATTTCCCGCCGTGCGTTTCACCGAAAATGCCGAAGACTACCGGCACCAGCATCAGGACGTGCGCACGGAAGGCGGCGTGGAATACGGCGACACCATCGCCCATATCGATTTCGCCTATCTCGCCAAGGTCACCGCCACGAATGCGCTCGCCGCCGCTTCGATGGCCTCAGCGCCACCGCCGCCCGTAAACGTCAAGATTGCCGGCGCGGTGACGCCGGACGCGCAGCTTTCATGGACTACCGCGCCGGGTTCGCCGGCGGCAGCCTACCGCGTTCATTGGCGCGAGACCACTTCGCCGGTCTGGACGCATTCGCGAGATGCCGGAAAGACCGAGATGCTCACGCTGATGAATATGTCGATCGACGACTTTGCTTTTGGCGTCGCGAGCGTTTCCGCGGAGGGCTACGAGAGCCCGGTGGTTTTTCCGGGCGGGGCGGGAGCATTCTGGGCACCTTGAGTTTGGATGCTCGGGGCTCGGCGCTGGGCGATCGTCGGATACTGCTTCGGAGCGACGGTGACGGCGATGTGAACAGCTCATCTCGTATCGCACCGCCTAACGCTTTCACAGCACCTCGGCCGGTCAGCGACGCTCAACCCTGATTCATCGGTCGCTTCCTGGACCCTGAGCCGCCGTTGGCGACACCGCGACAGCGGTCATTCAGGATCTGGACAGGGGCCATCCGCCTGGCGCCTCTGCGTCTGCCGGAATGGCCGAAATGTTGGACCGGCAATCGCCTTGCAAGTGCAACTTTTTGACAATTTGCCCCGAGGCGCGTCTAGGGCCGTGCCGAGGCACTGGTGTCGCGGATCGCCTTGAATTCTGACGTGGCACGCCACTCAGGCCATCGTCGCGAATTCCCCAGCTCCAGCCCGACGCGGTAGAACAGGTCGACGTCCTCCGCCGCGCCACGAAGGTCCCAGCTTCGGCTCCAGGTGTCGCAGGTCTGGTGATAGCAATGAGCCGTATAGTCGCTGACCCAGGCGTCACCAGCATTACGGCCGCCGCTGACCAGATCTACGCCCCCGCCGATCCCCATCAACAGCAGCGTGGGAACACCGCGCTTGGCGAGCGAGAAGTGGTCGGCGCGATAGAAAAGTCCGCGCTCCGGCTTGGCGTCGGGTGTGACGGTGCGGCCCTGCGCAGCAGCGGCGCGCGCGAGATCGTCCTCCAGTTCATTCTGGCCGGCTCCGACCAGAACGACGTCGCGCGACGGCCCGGCCGTCTGCAGGATGTCGAGCGTCATGTCCGCAACCGTCTTTTCAGGGCGGTAGAGCGGATGGACGCCAAAGCTTTCCGAACCAAGTAGCCCGCGTTCTTCCGCCGTCCAAGCCGCAAACACGAGCGTACGCTGAGTACGGGGTGCCTGCGCGAAGGCGCGGGCAAGTTCAAGCACTCCGGCAATGCCCAGCGCATCATCGTTCGCCCCCGGCCTCATCGTTCGTCCCTGGGAATCAGGGTCGCCGATCCCAAACGTGTCCCAGTGTGCGGCGAAAAGAATGGTTTCATCGGGATGTGTTGTACCGGGAAGCTTGGCGAGGACGTTGCGACTCTCAACGCGCTCGGTCTTGATCGCCATATCGATGCTGAAGCGTGCGTCGCCAAGCTGGACCGGCCGGAAGCTTGGGTCGCGCGCCTGGCGCTTGAGCACCTCAAAGTCGAGTCCCGCCCTGGCGAACAGGCCGACGGTGGCCTCGCGCGACATCCACGCCTGCAGAAGCACGGGTTGCGGTTGGTCGGCGGCCCGGACGATGTCATAAGTGCCCCCCACTGCGTGGGAGACGACGTTCCATCCATAGCCTGCAGCGGCGGTTTCATGCACAACGAATGCGGCGATCGCACCTCGCCGCGCCGCTTCCTCGAATTTGTAGGTCCAGCGCCCGTAATACGTCATCGCGCGGCCGCCAAACTTACCCGCTACGGGTTCGTCCGGCCCGGCTTCGAAATCGGGATCATTGACGAGGAAGATTGCAACCTTGCCGTGCAGGTCGACGCCCTTGAAGTCGTCCCAATTTCGTTCCGGCGCCGCGACGCCATAACCGACGAACACCATCGGTGCATCGATGATTGTGACGCGAGAAATCGGGCGGATCGTCTGCGGGCTGATGTCGCGCCCTGCGAGCAGCGGCAGAGTGGACCCGCCAACCCCTACCTCAAGCCGCGTGGGCGTGTCTGCGATGTTGTGTACCAAGGGCACCTGCTGCAGCCAGCCGCCGTTCTCACCACCCGGCCGCAGGCCGAGAGCGCGGAACCGATCGACAAGGTAGGCCACCGTCTTCGCTTCGCCAGGTGTGCCGGGCGCACGACCCTGGAACGCATTCGAGGCCAGCGTCTTGACCGTCGCCGACATCCGAGCCGGATTGATCGGCGATAGCGATGCGCCGGTTACCGGGAACGATGCCAGGACAGCCGAGGCGACGATCGGGCTGACGATCCATTTCAATTTATTCTCCAGCGGTTCCGTAGCCAAATTTCGATTCGAGCAAACCACAGGTGCCGGATTATAAATAATTCGCTGAACGACAGCTTTGGCGTGATTGAGGTATCAAGGTCAGACTTTCCGCTTCTGGCCGAGGGTGTGTAAAAACCTCGTTGCTTAGTTTGGAGCGATGTAACGTCGCGTTTTTGGCGCACGTACGTACAGTTCTGAGACGACTTCTTCTAAAAAACCAAAAGAATCGGGCGTATGCGAATCGCGTCTTGAGTTTTTACACACCCTCGGCCGATCTCAGACGTTCCGAACTACATCGGCAGCTCCAGCTGGAGCCTTCAGATATTTTTGCGCACCTCTACCGAATCTCTACCGACAGAGATTCGATCGACGCCAAGCGACTGTTTCTATGAGCGTTTCCGGCTTACCCTGAGATTATCGAATATAGTCGGCGCTGAAGAAATTCAAGGACGGAGTTCTGGCGTCGCAGTCATTCGGCCGGTAAACCTCCTGCAGACCTCGACGTCGATCCAACGGAAGAACAAGCCATCAGCCCGATGGGAAGCCACGTCCGAGTTTGACCCTGAGCAGTCGTAGCGGTCTTTAGAAAGCGGACGCCCCACTGCGGCAGGCGAGCAAGGACTTATCGGGAGCGCACGTTCAGATGGTCCACTGTGAGTGTGCCAATGGAGAGCTTCTCAATGCGAGCTTCCAGGACTCGCAGACGCCCGATCGCCATTGCACCCACCGCGATCGCCCCGATCGTCGCTGCGCCAAGAGCGAATGCTCCGACCGCCTGTGCACGCATCGCAGTGCTGCCCGTTTTAATTACGCCTGTAGCATTCTTCGTCTGCATCATAAGTCCTTGTCGTCTTTCGACCTTGTGTTTTGCCGCGCTTTTCACTAACTCAGGATGGGAGCGGCAAGAGCTTCGTTCACTCCATGTGCGGCCCATATCTGCAAGGATGCGGCAACAAGTTGAGAGTCCTCGATTGCATCGATATCGAACACCTTGCCCCAGCGCATGCGAATGATGTGAACACCGTGGTTGTTATAGGGCGAGCCATCCGGGAGATCCTGGGCTGCGGACCATCGCATGATGACGGTCGTATTCCAGGGGCCACCCTTCACCCATACATCATGAACTGTGAGTTGCAAAGTAGGCGCCAACCGGCCCAGGCGTTCGAACCATCGTCCCAGCGCTTCACGATCGTGCCGCTCGCCGCCCAGTGCGTGATGCCCTGCAAACCGGTGATGAACATCTGAGGAACAGCCCTTCAGGATGGCAGCATAGTCATTCTGATTCACTCGTAGAAAGTTTTGTAGGGCAATCCGTTTGACAATCGCGTGATACATGTATACCTCCGTCCAAGCCCTGCAAGACCGATACTGCCACCCGAGTGGCTTATTCATTTCCCAATCCGTGAGCGTTTTCCTTAATCCTTTGGCGTGTTGGAATTAAGCGCGAGCTACCAGGATGTAATATTCCAGAAACAAAGACGGGGCAAACATTAGTATGGATAGGTACTAAGAGGTTGTCGTGGAGACTTCGAGCGAGTGTCTGCTTTTGGGGAAATTCTTGACGGGCAGCTCTTGGCCCAGACGTTCCGAACCACATCAGCCGCTCCACCTGGAGCCTTCAGATATTTTTACGCACCTCTACCGAATCTCTACCGCTCACAATTCGAGCGACGCCAATCGACTGTTTCTACCATCTTTTTCAACTTCCCCGAGGATTATTCAGAATAGTATCCGGCGAATCGACCAAGATGAATCCGCCGGTCTACTTGCTCATTCACTTGCGGCACGGACACGGGCTCTACGAAGATCAGCGATTAATTTTCCTCGTGGTCACTCGACCGGCAGACTTTCCGTAGACCTTCACGGAATACAACCATGGATCGTCCGGGTGACCCCTTTGAGACGGTCGCGACTAGCTGCTCTTGCGCAGGCCAATAACACTGCCGGCAGCACTACTCCGGCAGATTCATCTTGCGCAGGAACGCTTTGTACCGAGCGTCGTCCGCCAGGTTCTTGAACAGTGGCTCGCCGACGATCTCGACGAGGCTGTCGTCCTTCTGTTTGTACGCCCGATCCAGCCATTGGAGTGCGAGATCATGATCGTTGCGGTACGCATAGCTCATCGCGACAAAATACGCTTCAGTGTTCG